>JBGUWV010000061.1:0-18242 GCA_045221475.1 Fibrobacter sp. | reverse complement strand
CGTGGAGCGGGTGATGTATTCTTTACCCGTATTCGCATCGACGAACACGACCGGTTGATAGTTAGGGTGGATACCTTCTTTCATTTTTAAACTTCCTATTGAAGCAGTTAATTTTGAGAGCCTAAATTTAGAAGAATTCGGCCATTTTGGCAAGGGAAATAGTATTTTTGGGAGCATGAACAGAATTTTTAAGGCATTTTTTACAGTCATTCCCGCACTTTTGGTGAGCTGCGGCAACGATAGCCCCGTCGCAAAGATTATCGTCACCGACCAGAAAATGCCCCTTATCGAATGGCCCGACAGCTCCTACGTCGCCAGTCTAGATTCCATTCTGGCGCTGGAGCCCATCAAGAAGACCGCCGAAACAGACGCAAAAATCAACATGAACGTATTCGATGCGCCCCTGTTCAAGCTCCCCGGAACAGCTTCCGCCGCCAAGGGATCCAAAAATCAGAAGACGAACCTCGCAGGCAAGTCCGCGGGCACAAGACAAGCTAACGCCGCCAAGCCGGCCGACACCAGCGCCGAAGCATTTGCAGACCGTTTCTCCACAGCCCTTTCCAAGCTGCAGTCCGACCCCTCTAACGCAAGTCTATACAAGACCGTCACCGCAAACGAAGGCGACGACCTGTTCAAGCTGTTAAAGCGCACCTACGGAGCCGGAGTCCAAGGACTCCCCCGCTTCTACGTTCTCTCTGCCCTACAATCAGTAAACGCCGGCGTCGTGCTGGAGCACTTGAACGCCGGCGACAAAGTCAGAGTACCGAAACTTTAATTATTAAAGCACACCCTTGCTGCTAGGAATGCCTTTCACATTCCTGCTCGGAGCAATCGCCATAGCGACTGCGCGGGCAAAGGCTTTGAAAATCGATTCCAGGCAATGGTGGTTATCGTTACCGTAGAACAGTTCCACATGCAAGTTCATGCGGGCGTTTTCGCAAAGGCTCTTGAAAAAGTGTTCGAACATCGAAGCTTCGATACCGCCAGCCATGGCAGCCGGGAGTTTCACGTTCCACACAAAACCAATGCGGTTGCTAAAGTCAATGCATACACGGCTCAGGGCTTCGTCCATCGGAACGAAGTAGAAACCATAGCGTTCAATCCCTTTCTTGTCGCCAAGGCATTCCACCAAAGCCTGTCCCAGCACAATGGCAATGTCTTCCATGCTATGGTGCATATCGACATAGACATCACCCTTGCAAGTCAAATCCAGGTGGATACCACCGTGAATCTGGAACAAATTAAGCATATGGTCCAAAAAACCGTTACCGGAATCAATCTTACCGGGAGTAGAATCATCCAGGTTAAGAGAAAGGGTAATATCGGTTTCGCCAGTCTTGCGAGAGAGATTCGTGCTACGCATATAGAACCTTTACTTTACGATTTTGCCACCGTACACGCGGAAGCGCGTCACGCGGCCAAACTTCATTTCGGGCAGCGGAGTTTCTACACCGTTCAAGAGCATCTTGGCAATAGCCGTCGGATCTCCAATGGTTACACACAAGGTATCGCTGGTATTATAAACCATGCGGACTCCTGCTCTAGAAATATTCGCTTCCTTCAGGAATTCATTTGCATCTTCGCGACGCTTGAGGCCCACCCAAGAGAGGGATTCGCCGGAACCGATCAACACGAAATTCGTCTTGTTGGTTTTCGGAGCGTCCTTTTCGGCAGCCTTTTCATCTTTCTTGGAATCAGACGAAATGAAAATCGTTGCAGAAGCAGGCAGATCAGACTTCTTCACAGCTTCGTCTACGACAGCCTGACTAACGGTAGCATCACTCTGCTTGGCAGAGGAATCCTTCGCCGAAGAATCCTTGGCAGCCGTAGAATCGGCCGCAGCCAACGAATCCACCGGAACAGCTTCTGCGCCATCGGGAATTTCCTGGGAACCGACAGATTCTTCTTGTGCTGCCGGAGTCTTTTCGGCCGGCTGAGAATCCTGGGTCTGTTTCAAGGCGATAGATTCCAAATCCAAGAAATGAGATGCGACTAGGAATGCCAGTACGAGAAGCAAAATCACAACCGGCACGGCATAGCTTTTCTTTTTGATTTCGCCTTCTTTCAAAGGAGAAAGCTTTATTTCGCTGGAGGATTTTTCAAAGACAGGTTCTGCAGTGCCACCACATTCAATGCTATAGGCCCTCAGCACCTCATCCGCATCCAAATTCAACTTATTACTAATCGAGCGCAAGTAACCGCGCACATAGGCAGCAACCGGGAAAACTTTCCAGTCATCTGCTTCAATAGCCTTGATATACTGAACACCAAGCTTAATCGCATCAGCAAGTTCTTCAACAGTCATCCTGCGACTTTCGCGGACTCTTGCAATAAATTGGCCAAGTTTCTCATCGGGCCTTTTTTCTTCTGTCGGGTTCGACATTATACCTCTACCTCTAAATCAGCCAACATCTGGAGCATTCGCGCTACAGGCAACCCCACCACGTTGTAATAACACCCCCGAATTTCCTTGATAAGCCTTGCGCCTCCGGTCTGAATCCCATAAGCGCCAGCCTTGTCCATCGGGTCCTTAGAATTTACATAATTTTCAAGTTCCTGGCCGGAGCAGTTTCTAAAAAACACCTCCGTTTCCTCACATTCCGCTTTGATAATTTGTCCGCCATGAGCTATGGCTACGCCGGTAATTACTTTGTGCGATCTTCCATTTAAGCTTCTCAGCATTTCTAGGGCTTCCGCCTCGGTGTGGGGCTTACCCAAGGGTTTGCCATCCAAAAATACTAGGGTGTCAAAGCCCAGCACAATCTCCGACGGCATTTTGCGAGAAACAGCCAAGGCCTTTATAGAAGCATTTTCTTTCGGAAAATCGAGGGGATTTGTCGAAGTAGGCTTTTCTTCTTCGTTGGAAACCACCACTTCGAAATTCACGCCGATCAGCTGCAGGATTTCCCTGCGTCGCGGCGAACCGCTCGCCAAAATCACTTTCGTTTTACCCATCACATTCCATCCAATTTTTCTTTAGTCTCTCGTCTAGTTCGTTTCGGTGCTACCCGCATTCAGCTTGATGTCCGGCAAATCCCTCACATAGATCGAGAAGCTCCAACCGGCAGCAGGCCCGGTAGGCGTCCAGCTAAAGTCAAGTTGCCAGCAATGCAGCACACGGTTAAAGGTAAAGCTATGGGTCACGAAACGACCTTCATTGTAGTTGTAACGGGTGCTGTAAGTCATTTCCCAGTTCTTGGTGGGTTGCAAGCTAGCACTGATGCCCGTAGAATGCGTCACCTGATCCTGGAACAAGTCGCGGGCCACGCGGGAACTGCTGAAGCTATAGCTGTAATCAAACCCGAAGGTCCACTTGAGCATTTCGTACTTGCCCATCTGCGAAGGCAAGCCACCATTAAATTCGCCACTCCAGTTAAAGCGCTTCGAGAAATCGTAACCCCAGTAAGTAAGTTCCGGCACCTGCACCTTGTTCGGTTCTTCAGTAAACTTGTGATAAACGCTGTGACGGGTATTGATGGTGAATAGATAATCCGGCAGAATCTGGAAACCGAAAGAAGACGTAATATCCGAGAAGTTCAAGGAATCTGCAGCAAAGTTATAGGATACATTATGGCGAGTCGTCAAGAGACGCCTAGTACCATACTGGTCTTCTACCGCGCGACCATCTTCGCCCTTGGTCGTATCGGCAGCATGCCCCACCACCTTCAGGTACTTGATATCAAAGTCGTTGTTAAGGCCGAAACCAACTGTTTTCTGCTTGATCTGGTAAGGCGTTTGGCCCAAAAGCGGATGAGGCGCAAACTTTTTCACCGTATCGATTTCAGGGGCGTAGGTATAAGAAACGCTTGGAGAAAGCACATGACGGGCTCCGGTAAACCGCCCTATTTCGGGCACCCAGATTCCGTACAACTTAGTATCGGCCGTAATGCTGTAATTGTGGTTATAGGCCACCTGACCATATTCATCATGTTCCGGATCCAGGCTCATGTATCGCTTGCGGTACTTCAGGGAATCTTCGGGGTTAATCCAACCTGTTCCAGTCCAGTAACCCGTAAAGCTTGCACGCGGAGTCAAGTTGATTACATCGAAAATAGAGGTGGAATAATCCAAGGAGTAGGTACCCGTATAACCCACGTACTCCGCCGTCGTATCCACCGCATTCACCGTATCGCGGGCACGCTTGGTGTAATAGTTGAAGCGGTTGTTAAAGTTGTAGTTGAACTTTTCCAGGTAGCTTATAAAGGAACCATCCTCGTAAGCTTCTTCGTCTTCATCCAGTTCGAAGGTAAAGAGCTGTCCACTCATGCGGTACTGGATATCCGGAATTTCGCGTTCCATCATGTCCGTGACCAAGTTATGGTTCTGACGGGCCTTCACCGTAAGGCTCTTGTTGGTTCCGAAACGGCCAGAATAAGTCAACTGTGCATTGGCCTGCTGGTTCAAGATGGTTTCCGCATCGAGAGCCTTATCTTTACGGATACTCTGGCTAGAAACAAAGGAGCCGGAGCCACTCAAGGTCTGCTTGCCATCAGGAGTCAGGTTCTGGTTGTGGGTAAAGCGAATATCGTAGCCACTATTGGCCATATCGAATTCTTCGAGATACGCCGTATAAGACAAGTTTCCGTCCAGTACGTAGCGTTTCTTGTAACGCACTTCACCGGTCAAAGTCGAGCGTTCGAAACGGGCCTCATCACCTTCGATAATGTCACCCTTGACCGTTGCATCCCAATAGTCGTTTGCGGCATAATAGAAGCCAAGATTACTCATGTAATAACCCTGCTTCTGGTCGCCACCGAACTTGGGAGTCAAAAGACCCGACTTACGCCCACTCTTCAAAGGAGCCACAATCATAGGCAGCACCGCCACAGGCACATCGGCAATATTCAGCACCACCGGACGCGCGGTAATCGTCTCTTTAGGCTTCACCACCATGCGCCGTCCGTAGAAATAGAAGTGCTGGTGAGTGGAATCGTTACAGGTACTGAAGTCGCCACGGGCAATCTGAATTCTCTGGTCCGGTAGCCTGCGCACTTCCATGCCGTTCAGCTGCTGGTTGTCTTGATAAGTCGTAGCGTAATAGATTTCGCCAATGCGACTTTTCATATTGTACTTGAGCCGCATACCCGAAAGGGAGGGGTTCTTGGTTTCACGCAATATGGGGTCGCCTGTCGCCGCCAAAATGCTGTTTTCCTGATCGAACAAAATGGTGTCCGCATCCAGGGTTGCAGAGCGGTACTTGAGCTGGGCGCTGTTATTCAGGTTAAAGGTGGACTTGTCCACATCGTAAACCAAGTCCACTGCACGGTATTCAATGGTATCTACACCGGTCGTGTCATTCATCCAATCCACTTCGGTGGTATCTTCTTCGACCTGTTCCCGTTCTTCCAGTTCAAAACGAGTCATCTCCTGGCCGAAAGCGGTCGGAGCGGCGATGGCAAAAATCCATAATGCCAAAAAAGCCCACAGAAGACGATGGGTTCTAGATAAAATCACGTCGCGGCAAATATAGGAAATTAAGGCTCCGACGACACACCTTTGCAAGCCGAAGGCAAAGCAATCCAAATCAAATAGAAAAAGGACTCACCGTTTCAGGTTCGGCAACACAAAAAAGGAGCCCGAAGGCTCCTTATTAATTTGTTGTAATTCCTTTGATTACTTCAACACGGCGTTCTTGCCAGAGACCGAACCGTTATGGTCGATACGGACAAGATAACGACCGCTGGGGATATTTTCGCCATTCCAGCGAAGCGTATTGAAGCCCGGCTGAGCATTTTCGGCACGGAGCGTTGCCACTTCGGCACCATCGGAATTCAAGATGGTAACAATTGCAGTACCGGCAGACTTGAGGTCAAAGCTGATAGCCTTGCGGGTAAAGCCCTTGAGCTTTGCAGAAGCCGGCTTAACGCCACTGTTCATCTTCGGGGACGGAGCGAATTCGTTCACGCGTTCCACATAAATGCCGTTCAAGTTCGTGGCCTTCACCTTGGCATCAGAAGCAACCAGCGAGCCCTGTTGGAGCACAGCCACCAACTGCTTATTGTTGCTTTCAGTTGCGCTAGCGTAGGTTTCAAGTTCCTGGGCATTGAATTCAGCCTTGTTGTACCAGGATTCCACCTTGGCGCTTTCCAAATCCTTTACAGTAATCTGGGCGCGACGGATCGTGGCCGTGTAGGTTTCGCCTTCGCTCACGTAGGTGATTTCCAGCGGCTTGTTCACTTGACCGCGAAGCATGGACTTGGATTGTTCAATATCATTACCCTTGAGGCTCACACCGTCGACAGCGGTAATCACGTCACCAGCCTGAATCTTGGTTTCGGCCGCGGGAGTACCCGGAATAACTTCGGCAACCTTGACACCGTCGCCGATCTGATAAATGGTCACACCGATACCGCCGAATTCTTCGTCGGCCATAATCGGAGCAGCAAGCATAGCTGCAACAAGAGAAGCCTTGATAAACTTGTTCATAGGAACTCCTTATAAATTCTATACGCTCTAAATATATAATAATTAATCGTTTCGGCAACTCCAATCGTCTAGATTATTCTAAAATCAGTCTCATTGGAGCAAAATGTCGAAAAAAACGTTAAAATACATCCCTATTCGAACATTGTGCCTTCATTTTCGTCTTCAGCGCCATCATCGTAGTCTTCCATGGACTTTCCGTCGCCAGGGACGATGATTAGGCCGAGAGTCACCGGGTCGCCCTTCATGTTCAAATAGGCTTCCAGGTAGAGGTTGGTCGAAAGGCGAAGCAGGCGGAGATCCAGCATGGTACCGCCCTTGTGGATGCTTTTCGGATTCAGGTTGAAGAAAAGGAACTTCTTGTTGATGTATTCGAAGCGATCCTTTTCGTAATTGATAGACCATTCGGAATTGCCATCGTTTTCTTGACGGTAGGTGCAGCGGTCATTGTCGATATCGCACTCGAAACTGGCGCTTTCATGGTAGCGTTTGTTCCATTCGCGACTGAACGCACAAGACTGCACGCGACCAGCCCCGTTGCGTTGCTTGTTCAGCTGGTCGTTGATGACCACATAATCCATCTTCTGGTTTTTCACCTGTTCGTAGACATTCATCAAAATGATGTACGCTTCGATATCCTTGGGGCATTTACCCGTCAGGTTCACATCTTCGTGGGCCTTCAAAAGAGTCTGTTGCAAGTCCACATCAATGGCGTCGGGAATTTCGCTTTCCTTGATTTTATCGAGAACTTTCTTGGGCGGCACAAAGACCACCTTGTCACCTTTCTTGATGGCATAGCCCAACTGGTCGCGCACGTAATCTAGGCACTGCTGCACGTGGATATGCACCGTATTGGAACCACCAGACACAAAGTCCACACCAATTCGTATGTTCCATTCGCCAGCAGTATTACCCGCATTCTTGTCGATTTCACAGAAGGGGTCTTCACGAATACCGTCAATAAAAATGACTTTTGCATTAAGCTTGGTCACGAGAGAGGCTTCTTTATCAAGCGCTCCTCCCAGGCTCCAGAAATTCGGGTTCAGGCGAAGCACTTCGGCAAAGGCCTTGTCACCATCGAGAGCAGGCAAAAGGGAATCGTTGCGAGCATTTTTTTCCTTGAGAAGTTCGGAATATTCCGTCACAACGGTCATGTTACTAAAACCGTTACGTTTTGCGGGTTCAGGCATCGCCTGCGCAAACGACACCGCCAAAATGCAAATCAAAGCAAACAAAGAAACTTTTTTCATACGTAGAATAAAATACAAAAATTAAAGCTTTAAATTCACCAAATTCATCAGGTGCGGAATATGGTAATCCACCCAATTGGGGGTATCGGTAGTCGGATTCACGAAAATAGTGGTCCAGCCGCGACGATGTGCCGGTTCCAGGTTACGGAGCGAATCTTCGAGCAGCACGATTTCCTTTGGATTTTCGGGATAGGCAACACCCATACCAGCAAGCTTTTCGACAAGCCATTTTTCCATTTTCACATAGGCACTATCGTGGGGTTTTCCAATCCAGTCTAGCTGTTTCAGGTCAAACACTCCATCGATTGCCGAATCAATACCCATGTGCGCCATCCCAGCCTCGCTCCAGTCGTGGCGGCCGTTGGTAAACACGAAATGAGGTCCTTCCAGGCTTCGCAACAAGGCCAATTTTTCGGGAGCTTTCTTGGGATAAATCAAGTATTCGGGCTCATGAATGAAGTCGAAAAAATCGTCGGGATCCGTATTGTTCATGGCCATAAGCCCGGCAAGAGTCGTCCCAAACCTTTCCAGGTAATCGGTACGAATCTTGTGAGCCGATTCAAAATCGCCACCGACCGTCTTCTGCACAAACAGCGAAATGCGGTGGTCCAAGGAATTGATGACACAACGTTCCTCGGTTCCATACAAAGTCAGGTCGTAATCAAACAGCCAAACCATAGGGAACTAGTATCCCATGGCAAGGCCGCCGATCTGACGAGCCAAATAGGTCGCGTAGTTATCCGTCATACCGCTCACAAAGTCCAACACCTGGTGGTAAGCTTCGGCAACGGTCACGCTCTGACCAATTTTTGCCTGACCAATCAAACGCACAATACGGTCAGCACGGTAAGAATTATTTCCGTTCAAACGGAAGTCGTAAACACCGTTGATAAAAGCATCGAGTACGGTAGCAAGCGTCGTGTAGCTACCCACTTCAAGTTCGGTCTTGCGACGGTCCGGGTAAATGCGTTCCACGCCGAGGCGCTTTGCAATGCGGATACCTTCCATTACATCGGAACGGGAAAGGTTCGTCAAATGCTTGACACGCTCCCCCGCCATGATTTCTTCGTAATGGTTCACGAAGGTTACAGCCACATCGTCAATCAAGTTCTGGATGGCGCGTCCACGCACGCTGCTCAAGAAGTCGCGGAAATTCTGGCCGTTTTCCTGGAATTCGCGGTCAATGTCCACATCGGGACCACATAAATAGCTGAACATGCCACGCACATCGCCATAGCTCAAGATGCCAAGTTCAATGGCGTCTTCCACATCCAAGATGCTGTAGCAAATATCGTCGGCGGCTTCCATCAAGTACACTAGTGGGTGACGCACCCACTTGCCCGTTTCCACTTCTGGGATGCCCAGCGTGTATGCTGTAACGCGGTAAAGGTCTGCTTCAGTCGCGAACAAGCTTGTCGGAGAACCGAATTTGGCAAGCTGCGGGTACTTGATCATGGCGCCCAAAGTCGCATAAGTCAAGCGCATGCCACCATCCAGAAAGTGGTATTCCAGCTTGCTCAAAATGCGGTGACCTTGGGCGTTGCCATCAAAATTTTCAAAGTCGGCAATTTCGGTTTCGCTCAAATCACGGAGCGGTGCAGAATTGCGATTCTTGCGGAACCATTCGCGAATGGCGGCTTCGCCCGCATGGCCAAAAGGCGGGTTGCCGATATCGTGAGCCAAGCAAGCGGACTGCACGATGGTTCCGAAATGATATTCGTTGATGTACTTGGGCAGATACTTTTTAATCAGGTGGTACACCGTAATGGCAAGGCTGCGGCCCACACTCGACACTTCGATACTATGCGTAAGGCGGCTATGCACATGGTCATTCACCGAGAACGGATGCACCTGAGTCTTACGGCCAAGGCGCCTAAATGCCGTCGAAAAAACAATGCGGTCATAATCGCGGTGAAAATCAGAACGGTTCGGGTCCAAATCGGCGGGGTGCCCGTAACGCGTCGCAGAAAGCAAAGTATCCCATTGAAGCATGGGCAAAATATAGATAATTAGTAGGCAGAAATTCGCCGAGAGCGATACGTAAGCAGGGCTATCACAATCAAATCGGCCAGCACAAATGCGGCAAGCCAAACCACAGAGTCGCTCTGGAATCCGTAACTATGCAAACCAACGCCAAGCAAGTTCACGCCGAACCAGCAAAGCAACGTAACAATCACATTAAAGCAATTCATTATCGCAAAGCCGCGTAGCGATACCAAGTTACCCGCCCGTAAATGAAGAGTCAAAATAGACCAAAGAATCACAAAAAGGGCTCCACATTCCTTAGGATCAAACCCCCAAAAACGTCCCCATGCAAAATCAGCCCAAACGCCACCAAGGAGTGTTCCAAGAACCGTAAATACGGCACCAAAAATAAGCGTCGCATACATCAACGTATAAAGCGGCGTCAATTTCGCCCCACGGTACAGAACCAAGTGGGCAACCACCCCTGACAAAATCATGGCGGCAAAGCCCAGGGCAATCGTAAACACATGAGCGGTCAAAAACACCGAAGAATTCAACACCGTGGGAAGCGGCTGGAAGGTATCTCCCTGTTCCAGCACGAACCTGGCAAAAAACAGAAGTGCAGCCGCCATCAAGGTTACAGGAATCATCAATGTATAAGTACGACGTTTGCAGAATACAAATGCCCCTGATTCAAAGGCCACAAGCATCAAAGCCACTAGCAATACAATTTCATATAAACTAGACATCGGCGGACGCCCCGCAATATAGGCACGCAAGGCAAGCATCACAAGCAAAATCACAGTAGCAACCATGCACAATACATTAGCCACTGCATCTAGCTTTAAGGATCGGAAAACCACATTCAAGGACGCCAGTATACCAGCCAACAACGCCAGTGCAAAAGCCCACAAGGCAAGATTCAGCCGATGGTACAATACTTCGGCCTTAAGCCTACGATAGTTTATATCGGAGTGGGTCAGGGAGTTTTTCGCAACAATCGAAAAAGCCGACCGATCCGCAACGGACTCATACAGCAAAACATTGGAATACAACCGCCGCATTTCGGCAGTCGCCGGGTGATCATCGTTACGGGTTGCATAAAGTTTAAGCAAGTCTTTCAACGGAGATAATTCCGCATAACTCACATACCGTTTTTGTTGCGGCAAATGGAGAATTACGGAAACATCACTACGAAGCACCTTGAATATGGAATACTGCCTAGCCTCTTCGGGCGCCAACAGAATTTTCCGCACCACATCGGCTGCCGCAAGCTTCTTATACTTCACATGGCCGCTAAGTTCATCGAGGAATCCGCGAGAAAAAGAATCAAAAGGGCGCACCGAATTTTCCACTAAAACCGGAGTATCACTGCGCAAAGCTTCCCATATGGGAATAGGACGTTCCGAAGCATGGGCATTCATCGGCAAAACCGAAAGCACCACAGCGAAAGGCAACATCTTGTACACAGCGGTTTTAGGTTCCTGCTTGTTACGAACCTTTACCGCATAGTGAATCAACGCCCCTAAAAGAAACATCGCCATAAAGGCGTAAGGCACAAAACGCCAGGGATCGTAAGTCGCCTTATACAAATCTACCGCCGTTCCCATGACATTATCAACCCTGCCATGATAATGGACGGAATAGGCATAATCATTTTGGGGAATTTCTATGGGCGTAACCCGTAGGCTATCGTCAACAGCAAAAAAAGAAGGGTCTGCATTGACAATCGAAATATCCCGATAGCCGTTGTACTCCCGTTTGACTTCGCTTTCGACAACGCCACCCACAAGCAAAAACAAAAGGGCTACATGCATCAACCAAAGCCCCACATTTTTGAGTCCACGTGGCATTCTGAAAATCATGGACGCAGCCACATTCACGGCAGTCAACAAGGCAAGCCCCTTAAAGGCCGGGAGAGGAACCACTCCTAAGATCCAAAGGAAATAGCTATTAAAAAAGCGGTCCACCGCAACCGATGTGGGCACCCCTGCAGATTCGGCATTTACCTGAGCCAGCACGCCCCAAAAAGTCAAAAGCAGAAAAGCCACAAGAAGCGCGGCAGTCAGTTTCAGAGACGAAAGACGAAAAACGAGAGACGAGATCTTTTTCATCGTGTAGATGCCTCGACCCAAACAAATTTAGACGCATCTAGGTGCTGTTCACCATCAAAGCGGTACGCCACCAAGCGACCGTTTCCACGGTAACCTGCCACACTAAAGTCCAAACAGCACACGTTATCGCGAATCAGCTTCGGAAGGCCCGTCAACCAATAATGGCCGAAAAACACGGGGCGTTCCTGTTCGCCGTAATAGCTCCTTGCACGAACCTGCGGCAAAACATCCGCCTGCACATCCATGGACACGCCCGGTTGAAAGCACAGTTCCCGAAAACTGGCCTTTGCCGGATTCACCCACCAGGCAATGCGGGTCTTGACGCGACGCACACCCTCGGCATCAGTGAAATGTTCACCCTCGGGCAACGGCATCTCCGGGCCCTTCAAGAGGGTACTCATGGGCAAGAAAAGGCTGTCCTCGTATTCAAAATCTTCATCGTTAGCCCGGGCAATCAGCTCGTCAAAATTACCGTCGGCAAAGCAAGTGATATTTTCACGCCTCAAAGCATCCACGGCGGCCCCGTCAAAGCAGGCATGCTGGGCCCTAAAGGAATCCGATTCCAAGTATATCGGCAGGGTCTTAATAAATTCTAGAGCATCCAGAAATTCCTGCTTGTGGCCTACGAAATCGCTTACCGTCCGTGAATGAATCGCCATCTTGTTGAAGCTGTGCTCGCGAAGGTAGCAATCCTTCATCTTTTTTAAGAAATGTCCACCACCGGCGCCATTTCTTTGCCAGAAGGAAAGCATGTTGAATTCGTGGTTTCCCATGAGGGCAACGGCAGTTCCCGCATCCCGCATGGCACGCACCAGGTTCAATGTTTCACGCACCTTGGTGCCACGATCTACATAATCGCCTAAAAATACCACCGTACGTTCATTCCCTGGATAACGGTAGGCACCATTCGATTCCACGTAACCCAACTTTTCTAGCAGGGCACGCAGCTCGTCACAATGTCCATGAACATCACCGATAAAATCCAAGGAATTCGTCATGTCCCTAATATAACTAATGCAAATAAAATTATCTTTGCACAGAAGAACCAGCTCATTATAAATATGAACATTTGGGAACTGCTTACATCCGACAAAACCCAGGGCTTTATCAAAGAAGCCTTTGTCCGCAAGATGGACGCCCTTCAAGTGTCAACCCGTCTGAACAAAGACGGCTACAGCAACGAAGACCGGGCCACCATCATGGACTACATGGCACTTGTTCCCAAGTTCCGCGAAAAGTTCTTTAGCGAATCGGAGCGAAAGGACAAATTCCTGCTCTGCGACAAGCTGGCCCTGGAGCAAAGTACCGCCCAGGATATTGGCCGCTGGAAAGCAAACCTCTGGCCAAGCGAAGGTTCTGTAAACGATTTATGCTGCGGCATGGGCGGCGACAGTTTCTTTTTGCCCCCAACCCTTAAGGTGACCGGCATAGACCTGGACGAAAATCGTCTAGCCATGTACCGCTACAACTTGCAGGCATTCGGCAAAAATGTCGATACGCATTGTGCCGATGTCCGAAAAGTCGCCAACAGCAACGATTCCGCAGGCAGCCCCAAAGCAGACTTTTTTACCATCGACCCCGCCCGTCGCGCTTTGGAAGGCGAAAATCAGCGGGATTTGCGAAACCTGACCCCCACCCTAGAAGAAGTGGTTGAAATCAGCAAGCACTACAAGGGCGGCATGGCAAAGCTCCCTCCCGGCTACCCCCCAGCAGAAATTCCTGATGGAACCGAGATTATATATATAGGCGGACACAGCGACTGCCGCGAATGCCTGGTGCTTTTTGGAAAACTAGCCAAGAATCCAGACACGGTCCAAGCCGTTATCGTAAACAAGGCGGGCGAAACCCTTGCTGAATGGAGGCGCAAGCGCGACCGTTCAATCGAAACATTGGACGACGAGCTTCAAGAAAAGCTGGATAAGAACGACGCCCTCGAAGGCAAAGATCGCACCTACCGCACCGCCTCAAGCAAAAGCGACCTTCCGCTCGGCGAACTGGGCAAGTATCTTTCGGAACCGGCGCCGGTACTCATTCGTAGCCACCTTTTCAATGCGGTCGCCCTCACCAACGACACCAACGCTCGTCTGATTTCAGAAGGAATCGCTTACGTAACCAGCGAAAAGCCACTCCCCGCACCAGGATTTTCTTGCTACGAAGTACTGGCCCACGCCGAAATTGCAACAGGTGCCGTCCGCGCCATGCTCAAGGAACATGATGTCGGCAAAATCACTCTCAAGCTCCGCGGCGTAAAGCTGGACCCTGATGCAGAAATCAAGCGCCTTAAGCCCAAGGGCAAGAATTCCGCCATTCTCTTTTACACCCGCGCCCTCGGCGAAAAAATCGCCATACTCGCAAGGAAGCTCTAAATATGTCCGTTAAACTCGAAGAATCCTGGCTCAAACTGCTCGCCGATCAATTCGAACAGCCTTATTTTAAACAAATTAAAGAGAAGCTCTTGCAAGAAAAGGCAGAGCATCATGTGGTTTATCCTCCAGGATCAAAAATCTTCGCCGCACTGGACTTTTGCCCCGTAGACAAGGTGAAAGCAGTCATTATCGGACAAGACCCTTACCACAACCCGGGCCAGGCTCACGGGCTTTGCTTCTCGGTGCCCCTGGGAATCGAACCGCCGCCATCCCTGATTAACATTTTCCAGGAACTCCACGATGACTTGGGCATTAACCCGCCACCCCACGGGAACCTGGAAAGCTGGGCACACCAGGGAATCCTCTTGCTGAACGCCTCCTTGACGGTTCGCGCCCACATGGCAGCAAGCCACGCCGGTATCGGTTGGCAACAGTTCACCGACACCATCATCAAGCGCTTGTCCGAAACCCGAGAAAACCTGGTATTTTTGCTTTGGGGCAGTTTTGCCATCAAAAAACAGGATCTCGTGGCGAAAAACCGCGGCCACCTGATTTTAACGGCCCCCCACCCAAGCCCTCTTTCGGCCTACCGAGGTTTCTTTGGATGTAAACATTTCAGCAAGGCCAACGAATATTTAATCAGTAAGGGGCTGGAACCCATCGACTGGAGCATCAAGTAGCGCCGTGCCAGTCTAATTTTCTATATTAAACAGTATGAATCGCAAGAATACTTTTGGCCGTTTACTGCTTTTTATTTTTCTTGGCCTGATTATCGGCGGAATCCTTGGCGAGTGCCTCGGTACGCTGTTTGGCCAACTCGGCGAACTGATGAACGCAGGTGGATACAACAACGTGGTCCACAACTTCTTCGTTTCATCGTTCAACTTTAACATCGGTTTTGTTGACAGGCCCGAACCGGTTGTTCTTGACCTGTACCTCGTCAAATTTGCCTTTGGATTTGGCATCAAGCTGAACGTGGTCAGTGTCATCGGCATGGTTCTCGGCATCTACATCATGAAATGGTCCGGAGAAAGGTAATGTTTACTATTGACGAACTTCAAGCCAAGCTCGCTGGCGGTGCCACCGCCGTTTCGCTCGCAGAAGAATCCCTCGCAAAGATTGAATCTACCAAGAATTTAAACGCTTATATCAGTGTTTTGAACGAACGCGCCTTGCAGAAGGCCGCCGAATCCGACAAACGTCGTGCCGAAGGCAAGACTCTCGGAGCCCTCGACGGTATTCCGGTTGCCGTCAAGGACAACATGTGCATCGAAGGCACCCGCACCACGGCCGCGTCCAAGATTCTTGAAAATTTTGTGGCCCCCTACACCGCTACCGCTATCGAAAAGCTCGAAGCTGCCGGTGCAATCATCGTGGGCAAGACCAACATGGACGAATTCGCCATGGGTTCGAGCAACGAGACCTCCTACTTCGGTAAGGTCATCAACCCGCTCGACGAATCCCGCGTTCCGGGTGGTTCCAGTGGCGGTTCGGCCGTAGCCGTGGCCAGTGGCACGGTCGCCTGTGCGCTCGGCTCCGACACCGGTGGATCCATTCGTCAGCCCGCCGCCTGCACAGGCGTTGTGGGCCTTAAGCCCACCTACGGCCGCGTATCCCGTTACGGCCTGTTGGCTTACGCAAGCTCTTTGGACCAGATCGGTCCCTTCGGTGCAACCGTTAAGGATACCGCCACCCTCCTCGGCGCTATCTGCGGCATCGACCCCCACGACAACACCACCAGCACTCGCCCGACCGAAGACTTTACCGCAAAGCTCGGCGCTGGCGTCAAGGGCAAGGTGATTGGCGTCCCCAAGGAATACTTTGGCGAAGGTCTCGACGCTGAATGCAAGGCAGCCATCGAAGGCATGCTCAAGAAGCTCGAAGCCGAAGGCGCTACCCTCAAGGAAATCAGCCTTCCGCACATCAGCTACGCCGTGTCCAGCTACTACATCATTGCAACCGCCGAAGCTAGCTCGAACCTTTCCCGCTACGATGGCGTTCGCTACGGCTACCGCAGCAAAGAAGCCCGCAAGCTCTTTGACCTGTACGCCAAGTCCCGCAGCGAAGGCTTCGGCAAGGAAGTCCAGCGCCGTATTCTTCTCGGCAGCTACGTGCTTTCCGCAGGCTTCTACGACGCCTACTACGTGCAGGCCCAGAAGGTCCGTCGCCTGATTACCGACGACTTCAACAAGGCATTCGAAAGCTGCGATGTGATCGCAAGCCCCACGATGCCGGGTCTCCCGCTCAAGTGCGGCATGAACGAATCCGACCCGATGGCCGTCTACCTCAGCGACATCTACACCGTGAGCCTGAATCTTTCCGGTCTCCCGGGCGTGAGCGTGCCGTGCGGCATGGCCGGCGGACTCCCCGTGGGTCTCCAGTGGATCGGCAAGCCGTTCCAGGAAGCCGACCTGCTCAGCGTCGCCGCTGCAACGGAAAAGCTTGCCAAGTGAGAGTCGCACAGTCAAGCTTACTTGACTGTATGACCGAACGCAGCAGCGGACGCCAAAGGCGTCAAAAGCTGAACAAGTAAAATTCACACATTTTTCAAGAGTCGCGCATTTCACAAATGCCGCAATTCTCGTTAAATTATACATCAAAAAACGCAGCCTAGCGAAGCTGCGTTTTCTTATTTAAAACTGCGCAACTGGAGTTTTGTCTATCATATGCAAAATCAGGTCTCGTAAAACATTTATCCAGTCATGTTCAATCACCATCTGGTCCGAACATTGGGATTCTTCCAGATAACCATAATCCAGCGATTTCGCGGTTTTCACATCGTAAAAAGCGTACGAAGCCGATATATACACGCAATTATTATTTATGGTAGATCCAACATTCATGTCAACAGACGCCATATATGTAGAAGCCCCTTCCATCACGCGAATTTTGGACTTCAACCGAATACTATCCAAAACCATATAAACATCGGCACTATCCGACATAGATTTCAGCACGGGAACACGAAGTTTTTCACCATCAGCATCTTTTTCGGAGTAAGAAACAAGATCCTTGGAAATTTCACTGATCTTATAATGAGAGCTTGAATTGAACTTAAGCGTATTATCGACATTACTCGAAAACCACTCCGACATTTTTTTCATTTCTTCGGGCAGCATGAGAACATCCTTCTCACATATAGGCGTCCTTGCGCTCCCAGCTACACTAGCGTTTTTAAAATACCAAGGGAACATCGGGCAATTATCCTTTGTCGAATCTACGACAACAGGTGCAGTGAAAACCACCTGCAAATTCGATGGTTTCGCCGTCCATGAAGCATCTTTGTGTTGCTTTGATCCCGAACAGCCAACAAAGGCTAGGCCAAACAAAGCAAAAACAACGAACAACTTAACGACTCTCATTCTCAACTCCTTTTTTATGCAATTCTAAAAATTAGTTTGTTAAAATATAAAAAATCCGTCGCACTTGTATGCAACGGATTAAAGTATTTCGAGATGGCGACCCCGGGACTAGTCCGGGGTGACATTAAGCGCCTAATCTCCAGTGCGGTAGTTCGGGGCTTCCTTCGTGATGGTCACATCGTGCGGATGAGATTCACGGAGACCTGCACCCGTGATACGGACAAAGGTTGCCTTCTTGTAGAGTTCTTCGAGGTTAGCAGCACCGGCATAACCCATAGCAGAATGGATACCGCCAATCAGCTGGTAAACGGTGTCGCGGAGCGGTCCCTTGTACGGAACGCGGCCTTCGATGCCTTCCGGAACGAACTTGCGCGGTTCCTGAACGCCACCCTGGAAGTAACGGTCAGCGGAGCCAGCCTTCATGGCGCCGAGAGAGCCCATGCCGCGGTAGCTCTTGTAGCTACGGCCATCGGCGAGAATCACTTCGCCCGGAGCTTCTTCGGTACCGGCAAACAGGGAGCCCACCATCACGGCGTGACCGCCAGCAGCGAGAGCCTTCACAATGTCGCCAGAGAACTTAAGGCCACCATCAGCGATAATCTTCACGCCGACCTTGCGAGCCATCTTGCCGCATTCCACGACAGCGGAGAACTGCGGGTAACCCACACCGGCCACGATACGGGTCGTGCAGATGGAACCCGGACCGATACCCACCTTGACGATGTTGGCACCGCACTTGGCGAGTTCTTCGACAGCTTCCGG
>JBGUWV010000060.1:0-26977 GCA_045221475.1 Fibrobacter sp. | reverse complement strand
TTGACTATTCCAAGAAATCTCTTGGACCCGTCACTAAGCACATCTCCGATTCCTTCAATCTTCCCGGCGGCCTCGCGGGCCTCCGTTCTCGTTCGTTTGAGCTCTTCAGCTCTCTCGTTCGAGGGTGAGGCCAATTATAGAACTTTCTGTGACGATTGTCAAGTGGTTTTGCGCATTTTTTTCATTTTTTTTCACTTTTTTCCATTTTTTTGTTTTATATCCACATAATAATCAATTTATCAACACTCTATTAACATATTTATTTTGACTATGGCCAATCATAGGCATTGTTTCTAGCCATTTTTTCTTTTTTTGCAGTTCTTTTCTATAATTCAATATATGAGTTACGAATGCAGACACTTGAGAAACACATTCTGCAACAAGCGGAAAAAGGAATGCGACCCCGGAGCCCCCGGTTGCGTTCTCCGCGGACGGTTCGTATTTCCCTTCAGCGAATCCGCCAACGACTCTAGTAAAAAGAAGCCTAAACCGGACAAGGACTAACTTACATTGTTCAAGCCCGGCTACATTTTCGAGAAAATCCTTTACAGGCTCCTGCTTGTATCAGGCTGGAAACGCGATGTCGTACAAACTAATTTGAACTTTGTACACTCCAGTCCGTCTAAAATAATTTATATAAAAGAATATAGACAAATTATTTCAAATCTATCCCGCCATGTCAGCGATATCCTTTTTGACTTCGGTTCATTCAAGAAATTGCCGCATGACTTTAGCAGTTATCCCTTCAAGAAAAACAGTATTACATACAAGCTAGCAGAAGGTAGTGAATCCGTTCTGGACAAGATGCGCGAAGGCGGAATATTCCTGACGGCACACTATGGCGACTACGAAGCCATTGGCCCCTGGCTTTGCCGCTTGGGTATTCCGCTCAAGGCTAGCTACATTCCACTAAAACCTGCATGGCTCAACCATATCGTCGAGAACAGAATCCGATCCGTAGACAAGAGAAATTATTCCGTGAACGCAAAGAACCCGCGGGAGTTCTTGCGACTCCTCGATGAAAAAAATCTGTTCTGCCTGTTAATGGATCAAGACAGCCGAATCGAAAGTGCTGCCACCGGAACATTTCTCGGGAAAACAGTAAAGGTGAATCCGCTACCAGACTTTTTACTGAAACACCGCCCCAAAACACCCGTATTTATCTGCTGGCTCGAAGAACCTAAATCCAGGAACGAAAGGATTCTTCACGCAATAGAAATAAAATGCAAACAGGAAGAGAGATTGGCGGATATATTCAACTGCTGGCTAGAAGAACGTATTGCAGAGGATCCCGCCCTTTGGTACGGATGGACTCACCGCCGCTTTTTCAGTTGCAATCCGGATATTTATAGCAAGTGATATTCCAAGTTGGAATAACTTGAATTTACTTTATCAAAAAAAATAATATATATACCTATAAAAACGATAAGAAAAAATGCAAATTCTCGAGAACGAAAATATATCCTATCTAGAGGACGCGAAGGTGGTTCAACCTATCGCGAAGCGCAAGCTTGTTCTCGTAAAAATAAAGGGCAACGCCTTAAAGAAATTTCGCACACTGCTTTCTGAACAATATCCCATTGTAGATGTAGATTCTGAAGAAGAAGCCTTACAGCTGGTAGACAAAAAACACGACAGTATTTCTGCCGTCCTCTTTAATGTGGAACTATGCAAGAAAAGCGGTTTCTGGTTACAGCAAAAACTGAACGAAGACAAACGATTCGTAGGTATCCCCAATATTGCCGTTTCTGCAGTCCCGAATTCCGACGATTACAAGCTCTGCATTGCAGCCGGCGCAAACGAATTTTTCGAGCCGCCTTTCCAGAAGGAACTGGTTCTACTCCGAATCACCAACTGCATTAGGGGCAAGGACTCCGCGACTTTCTCGGAAGTCGAAAAAATTCTGAAGGAGCTGCCGTCCAATATTTACCTGAAAGATGCCGAAGGCAAGTACGTATTCGCAACACACTACTGGCATCATCTGCATACCGAAAACGATCCGAACTGGACAATCCGCGGAAAGACGGATGTAGAAATCCGCGAAGACAAGGAAAACGCCTTGAAAGCCATGGAGTCCGACAAGGAACTCTTGCGCACAGGAAAAGGCACCAATTACGTTATCAAGGAAGAAGGAAAAGACGGTATCGAATACCTGGAACTGATTAAGCGCCCCGTCTTTGACGAAAACGGAAAAGTCAACGGCATTGTCGCCCTGATCAATAACGTGACGGAAGTTCAGCTGATGAAGCTGCAACTGGAAAAACGTTCCAAGACAGATTCCCTGACCGGGCTCTTGAACAAGCAGGAAACAGAAAGCGAAATTACCGATATCATCGAGAACGCCACGGACAATACCAGTGGTGCACTCATGATGATCGATGTCGACAAGTTCAAGGAAATCAACGATTCATTCGGTCACGCCGCCGGAGACCGGGTACTGACAGCCATCGGAAACATCCTGCAGAAAACCTTCAAGGGAATGGATATCAAGGGACGTATCGGCGGCGACGAATTTATGGTCTACCTGCGCGACGTGCAAAAGAGCGAAACCGCTATTAAGCTTGCCTCAAAGATTTCTGACAAAGTAAAGCGCCTTTTCCCCCATGAACCTTTAGGAAGTTGCGTTTCACTTTCAATAGGGATATCCATATTCCCCGAACATGGTAAGAAATTCGAAGACCTCTACCGAGCTGCGGACACGGCACTTTACCATGTAAAAGAACATGGCAGGGATTCTCACAAGGTGTATTCACCTGACTTGAAAGATCTGCAGAACTAGCCTTGCGTTCCGGACGCATTCCCGGAAAATCTTCGTCTGTCCAAAATTTGGAATACCAGCAAAGGTAAATGAGCATCAGGATTGTGAAGCCTGCAATGCAGAACAGCTTGAACAACATGACAGTTGTCGCATAATCGGTAAGTGTGTACATTCTAACCCCATCGTGGAAAAACCACAACACACCAAAAACCACGCCAAATATATATTTGCGGCGTGGTTCATGTCAAACTGATTTGATTACAATAAACTAGTAATAATTACACTAAATAGCTTACCGAAAACGGCTAGTTATTGTTGGTATTGGTACGCATACCGGCGGCTTCGAATGTCGCCTTGTTTTTCGGATCGGGGACAGCAACCGTGGTAATCCAGTTGTATTCGGCAATACCGGCAAGACCCACGCGAGCGCAGAGCTGGTCGCGAGCCACATTGTAGGCGTTGAGAATCTGGATTTTTTCGGTATCGTTAGCCTTGTCGATTCGTTCGGACCAACGGACTCCGAGTTCCACGAGGGCGGCACTTGCCTTCACATAAAGCTTAGCCTTTTCAGAAGTGATTTCCGAAGAAGCGGGAGCAGTGAATGCATCGACCTGCACGATAGGCACGGTCTTGGGAGTGGATGCCTGAACCTGGTTCATTTCAGGTACGTTATCGTCAGCGTTATCGCAAGCGACAAACACCGGAGCTACGAAAAAAGAGGCGATCATCAACAACGCCACTTTTAGGATTCGTCTTGACATATCAGCCTCTTTTTCAAAATACTAGCGGCTTGTGGGCTCGAACCACAGACCTGCGGATTATGATTCCGACGCTCTACCAACTGAGCTAAGCCGCCAAATTTTTCCCAAATTTAGTCAATTAGTTTTAAAAATTCAAGGGGTCTATTCAAAATAAACTGTAGTTTCTACATTTTTTTCGCCCCATTCAATCAGTTGCCACCCTGGATCGGCACTTTTCAAATTAAAATAGGGCAAACTGGGATCAATCTGGAACTGAGTTGCCGGTGCAACGTGCACAACTTGGCGACCCATGTTCACTTCGAACTGGTAATGATAGTGACCAACATAAATGTGGGTCAAGTTCTTGATGCCTGCAAGAACCTGCTGCACCTCGACCATATTTTCGAGATGGTAACGCAAGTCCATAAAGCGGTGACCGCAGAAGCAAGGAGGATGATGCATGAACAGGATGACTTCATCCTTGATCTTTGCAGCTTCGGTCTTGAGCCAGGTCAACTGTTCCGGTGAAACATTGCCACAGGCACTGTCCAGGAAAAAGATGGTCCGGCCCTGGAGGTCATAACGGTAAAAACACCTGTCACCGTGAATCATGGATTCAAGGTCGAAATATTTCCGCATGATGTTGAGGTCATCGTGGTTGCCGGGAATAATACAGTAGGGACTCTTGTAGTCCTTGAGCAAGGAGGCAACATATTTATAGGCGCCCGGTTCGGAATTTTCCGAAAGGTCTCCGGATAGCACCAAAAGATCCAGGTTCTGCATGGACTTGGATTCGAGAGCCTTACGGAAATTAGCGCATACGTCTATTCCCTGTACGAGCTCGTCCCCGTTTCCGATATGGATATCGGATATCTGACCTATTTTCAGGATCTTCGATGACATTTTGTTTGTACAATATAACTATTATATTGGGGCTATGATTATGATTTTTTTCATTTTTTTACTAAATGTGACCCTTATCATAGCGTTTTCAACATAATTTGGTGTATCGCCTGTGAATTGGCATTGAAAACTCACCTTCAACACTTATCAACATTGAAAAAAGTGAACAGATTGAAAGTTTTCAACATTTATTTTCTTCAATTTTAGTTTTATAACTTTTTGACTGTCATTGAGTTAAGTTTTCGTTTCCACAATTATATTCACTATTCACCCTTTCAATTATCATTACTATTTATATAAATAATTGATGTTATATAGTATAGCTGTGGATTTAACTTTTTGCCCTTTCTTAAAAAACAAAGACCCTCTGATAAGAGGGTTCTTAGTTAAATATTTGACTCCCTATTAAAGGAGAGCGTTTGCTTCTTTCTTGGGAGCTGCAGCCTGCTTTTCTGTAGCGGCGGCGGCCTTGACGTTCATCTGGCAGTTGCCCTGGAATACGGCACCTTCCTGGATGATAAGACGCTTGGTCTTAATGTTGCCTTCGTATTGGGAAGTGCTTTCGAGGATCAGCTTGTCGGAGCAGTCGATGTTACCCTTGACGGAGCCTGCAATGACAGCGGTAGTGGTCTTGATTTCACCTTCGACAAAACCCTGACGTTCGACGATAAGTTCGCCTTCGATAGTGATGCTGCCGTTGATGTTGCCTGCGACTCGAACGTCACTGTTGCCGCTGATGTCGCCCTTGATGGTCACGCTGTGGCCAATCTGGGTAATTTCCTGTTCCTTTGTAGCCATGATTTACCTCTGGTTGTTACGCGCTCGACGGCGCAGTTAATAATTTATAAAATCTTCGGGGTCCATTTCCCTGCCATCTTTGGTAATTGAGTAATGCAGGTGCGGTGCACTGCTGTTTCCCGTGTTTCCGACGGTTCCTATGATTTCACCCTTGCCGATAGAGCGCCCCTTGCGGGTGCGGATATCCTTGAGGTGAGAATAGCTTGTGACATAGCCGTTCTGGTGGTCGATGACGACCGTGTTTCCCAATTCGTCTTTCTGGCCGGCAAATTCCACGATGCCACTACCCGACGCAAAAACAGGGTCGCCGGACTGGGCAGAGAAGTCGGTCCCCAGGTGGTCGTTCTCTTCGCTGAATTTCTTGCTTACGATTCCGACGACAGGAATCACGTTGGGGATATGTTCCAGTCGGCTCTTTTCTTCCATGGACTTCCACCCGTGGATGCCCTCGTAATCCACATTGATCTTTTCGGAAGGCGTATGGGCAAAACGGTTCTTGTCTATGAGACTATTGATCTTGTTGGAATCGTTCTCGATAAAGGTGCCGAGGATATTCTGGATACGTTCTTCCAGGACCCAGAGGGAATCGATTCTTGAAAAGAGTTCTTCGTAGTTGGCATTCTGCTTGGCGAGCTGGGCGTTGGCGGTGCGCATCTTTTCGTATTGCACAACAATTTTTCCGATGCGACCTGCATTGTAGATGAGCACGCCAGATGAAATTATCAACAGGACAAGGAAAATTTTCAAGAAGAGCGACCACTTTGTGGAAATGCGGTACTTCTTGATTTCCTTGGAATCTTCCGGGATAATCTGTATGGTGTAATACTTGCCTTTCATTTTCGCCTAGCGATTTTCCATGAGTTCCTGGATTCGGTTGAGGTCGTCCATGGAATAATAGTTAATAACGATAGTACCCTTGGATTCAGTGGAAGCGCTGGGGTTCAATTGGACCTTCGTTCCGAAGAAAGTTTCGAGACGCATCTCGAATTGTTTCATGTCGGCGCTGAGTTCCGGCTTCGGCTTGGCTTCGACTTCGGGCTTGTGAACTTCAGGCTGGTCTTCGGGTTTAGGTTCAACTGCCGTTTCGACAGTCTGCGGTTTGGAAATATCTTCGCCTCTCGCAAGGGCTTCAATCTGGCGGACGTTCAGTCCTTCGTCGATGACGCGTTTGGCCAGCTCTTCGGCATTTTCAATCTTGTCGCTGCAGAGGGCGCGGGCGGCACCGCCAGAAATCTTACCTTCTTCTATCCATAAGAGCACCTGTGCCGGCAACTTGAGGAGGCGGAGTGCATTGGTAATGGCAGAGCGAGACTTACTCACAATCTTGGAAAGATCTTCGTGAGTGTAGCCGTGATTATCGATCAGTTGTTGATAAGACTTGGCAACTTCCACCGGGTTCAGGTCGACACGCTGGATGTTTTCGATGAGGGCCCATTCGGCCATGGCCTTGTCGTCGAGGTTTTCGTAAACCTGGGCCTTGATGGTCGGGAGTCCGGCAAGCTTGCTTGCGCGGGTACGGCGTTCACCGCTGATGAGCTGGTAACGGTCACCCACCTTGCGGACAGCGATGGGTTGAATCAGACCGTGCTGTTCGATAGATTCTGCAAGTTCCACCAGTTCGTCGTCGCTGAAAACTTTACGCGGCTGGAACGGGTTCGGGTCGATCAAGTCGACGTTGATTTCGACGACTTTTTGGGAGTTATCAACAGCGGAAGAATTTTCGGCGCTATTTTCGCCGGATTGTGGATTGGACTGTTGAATTTCTGCCGCGGCCGGTGCGGAGTGATCCTTAAGGATATCGGAAAGGCTGCGACCCAGTGCGAAAGATTTTTTACCCATTGATTACTTTCCCTTATTCAAGATTTCTTCGGCGAGTTTCATGTAGGCTTGTGCACCGCTGCTCTGTACATCGTAAAGAATGGCGGGCTTGCCATGAGAAGGAGCTTCGGAGAGTTTCACGTTTCTCGGAATCATTGCCTGGAAAACGGTGTCGCTCAGGTTATCGCGGACTTCTTCGGCGACCTGCTTGCAGAGACTGAGGCGGGAATCGTACATGGTAAGAAGAGCGCCTTCGATCTTCAGGT
Organism: Fibrobacter sp.; assembly: GCA_045221475.1. GTDB lineage: Bacteria > Fibrobacterota > Fibrobacteria > Fibrobacterales > Fibrobacteraceae > Fibrobacter. Next base: position 19,694 of record JBGUWV010000060.1, on the reverse strand, counting down.
TCGGGTTCAGGTTTTTCTGGACTTCGCGGATAGTCTTGAAAAGTTCGGTCATACCTTGCAGGGCGTAGTATTCGCACTGCACCGGAATGAGTACGCTGGTAGCTGCGGTCAGCACGTTCAGCGTCAAAAGATTCAAGCTCGGAGGAGCGTCGATGATGATGAATTCGAAAGTCTGTTTCAGGACATTCATCACGCGTTCGAGACGGCGTTCACGGCTCATGGCGTTCACCAGTTCGATTTCCATGACGGCGAGGTCCGGTCCGGAGGTGATGACCTTGAGGTAGTCGAGGCTCGTATCGAGGATAGCTTCCTTGATGTTGTCGTAGGTGATATTGTCCGGATTGTCGGCCATGTTCAGAATTTCGTGGATATCCACATCCTGCATTTCGTTGTAGCCGAGACCCTGCGATGCGTTACCCTGAGGGTCCATATCGATAAGGAGGGTCTTCTTTTCCAATGCGGCAAAACTTGCAGCCAGGTTCACGGCTGTCGTGGTTTTACCCACGCCACCTTTCTGGTTACAGACAGCGATCACTTTACTCATTCATTACCTCGAGTGACTAAGGCGTAAACTTGTTCTTCCTGCGGGAGTGCATATTTATATATGTGTACTGCCGGATCATTTTCCAGGTGAACAATATTGTTGAAACTTTTCAGCGTGAGGAATTTTCCACCGCCCTTCAAACCGGGCTGGGCACGTTCCCAGTCGTTTTCGAAAGTGGAGAGGGCGCGGCAACTCACATAGTCCAGATAGGCAAGTCCCGAAGTTTCGAAACGCTTGCCCACGACAGTCAGGTTATCCAGGTGCAGTTTTTCCTTGGCGTACTTCATGAACTCTACGCGCATGTGGCGGGGTTCGACTGCAAAGAATTCTACTTCGGGCATTACGATGGCCAGCGGGAAAATCGGGCAGCCAGCACCGGCTCCCATGTCGGCCCACTTGGCACCTGCAGGAACAGCCTTCAACATTTCCTTCACTATATATATATAGGGAACAAGTGAATCTGCGATGTGCCTGCTTAAAAACTTCTCGGAGTCCTTTGCCGAAATCAGATTACCAAACTGCTTGGTCTCTACTACCAAGTCTGCAAAATCATAAAGCTTGCCGAGTACATTTTCGGACAGCTGCACACCATGTTCTGTCAAGAACTGGTTCAAAAGATTCTGCTGATTTTTGTTTTCTCTATAACTCAATGAAAACCTAAAAATTGTTCCACGTGGAACGTTAGCGATAACATCCCGAACATAATTTAGTATTATGATTTGTGAATACAACAAAAAAGGGCTGGCGCCCTTTCACTTTTTAAAAATATTCGTGGATAAGTTTTTGATTGATGTGGATTTTATGTGAATAATATTTTTTTGTCGGCCCTATGGTATTGTCATTTGGTCACTTGCATCGTGTGGTCAAGTTTGGAATTGTTCTTGATAGGGCGACCGAGGAGGTCAAAATGTTTGTCCTTTTCGGGGATAAATGCCGGGCGGTTTTTGCGGAGGATTGAGGTGTTGGAAGAATTGCGCGGGGTGTAGAAATATATCATGACCTTGTTGTCAAGTTCTTCTTCGATGTATGTCTTGCTGAGAACAACCTTGCCGTCTTGGAAAGATACCTCGTAGCGGTACCATATTGTTGTATAGTTATCGTATTTGTTTTTCACATAGCAGGTATTGGTATCCTTATCATCCATCACGATAATTTCATCATCGGAGGGTCTAAAAAGGGTGTCGTTTCTTAGAACATATATATCGGCATATTCATCATCTTCATCACTGGCAACAATGGTCAAGGAGTCTTCATCAAAGTAGTATTTTGTCAGGATGTCTCCATTTATCGTTTCCCCTATCAAAGTCCAAACATTATCTTCGTGAGTAACCATGATACTGGATGAATTTTTTGTTCCTTGATATTGCCATTCTCCATTCCAGTAATTACCTTCGTAGATGCTATCAAGAGCACCATCTTTGTAGTAACCTCTCCAGGTGTAAATGTGTTCGCCCCTGTTGTTGGCGGTACCTTTGTCGACGTACATGCTGTCGAGTACCAGTCCGTCAAAATCTTTGTCGTACATAGCGAGTGTGGTTGCCTGGAATTTCATCATGTATTCGAGGCAGTTTGCGGATGCAAAAGAGAGGAGAGCCAGAGATAGAATGAGGATGTACTTTTTCATATGAGGAAATATAGTTAAAAATGTTTGGCCTTTGGCTTCGCCAAAGTCCGACATGCTCATACTCGGTCATAAAATATGCAAGCATATTTTGCGACACTCGTAATCGCATGTTTGGACACTTCGTGTCCTACCTTAATCGGCTCGGAAATAGAAACAAGCAAGCTTGTTTCTGCTTCACTCGCCTCATAAGGTTTCACGTGGAACATATTTAAAGGCCAAACATTTCACACTACACATTCCACATCTCACTTCTTATAATATATAGTGGTATACTCGTTGCCGCCCATGCAGGGGCCGGGGGCTTTGATGTACCTGGTGTAGTCGAACTTGATTGAATTCTGGATGAGAGTGTTTCCCTTCATTTCATATTCGTAGGTGTCGAGAAGATTCCTGTCGCTTTTCCGGGTACATTTGCTTTCGTTTTTCGGATCGCGATAGATAATCCAGTTTTCGGGGAGCAAGTTGCCGACTTCGTGGATGGTATCGTTCTTGATATAAAATATCTGGTGCTGTTCCTTGTTTATATCGATATAGACGGAATCCTTTGCGCGGTAGACCGTAAAGTGCCAACCCTTTTCTTTTAGGGATTTCCAATCGTATTTTTTGATCTTGCCTACCTTGGTGGAGTCGACTTTCCAGTCGGGAATGTAGGTAGATCTTTCTTCGATATCGAGGGCAAGGCAAGAATGGTACAGGTTCATACTGTCGAGATGGTTGCCTGTCCAATGATACTTGATAGTATAGACCAGCCCGTTTTGTTCCTGATAGAGACTATCCGGGAACATCTCGCCGGGCATGGTGAGTGCATGATCCTGGAAGTTCGTTGCTAAATAATCGAATGTGTGCCTAATACAATCGACTGCATGGGCATTCAAAAATGCCACTGCCAATATAATGAATGTTCTCCTCATACTATTTAATATAGATTATTTATGTTCCACGTGAAACACAACCAAGGTTACCAAGCAAAAATGTGCTTGCATATTTTTATTTGGTAACCGCAGGGTGTCGGACTATGACGTGGTCATAGTCCAAACATTTGCAAATCTCCTCCCTTTCTATTAATTATACTGTAATCTCTACCCTATTGCCTTCGGGGTCGATGACCACACTTTCATAATATCCGTCGCCGGTGGTTCGTGGTTGCCCCACTATCTGGATTCCGTCACTGGACATTTGTTGGGTCAAACGGTCTACCTCTTCTTTTGAACCCACGGAAAAAGATAGGTGCGCATATCCCAAGTATTCTGAGCGTTGCGCATCTTCACTCGCCCTCGTGTTTGCTCCTTCGGAGCCAACTTGCTGCACCTCGGAAATGTCGACAAACGAGTTTGTCGCCGCTTCCTCGGTTTGCAAACGTTTCACGTGGAACAATGCGTCAATATCGGGGCGGTGCATTATTTCCAAACGGGCGCCGTCGTCGAAGGTGACGAATCGGCTGGTGAACTGTTTTGTCGGATTGTGGTAAATCGGGTGAACTACCCCACCAAAATACTTCCGGTAGAATTCACAGACCTTGTCGATGTCTTTTACCCAGATGGCAATATGCTCGATCTTCATTTTTAGAATCCTACGGTTTGCCACGAAAGCAGAGGGAATTCGCGCTAGGCCCTTTTGAAAGGATTGCTTCTGTGGCGCAAATTCCTGTCCATATCAGGGAACTCTTGATATCGAAACCACTATGACTTCTTCCATTGTATTGTTCTGTTGCCGGTTCATCCTCTTTTTGGGAATCTTCTATCGGAGCCGATACATCGCCGTAGTTAACCCTGAAAACGAGAGCACTGTCGATTTTAGGAATGCTTTCCGATTTTTTAGGATATAGGAGCTGAGCGTTTGATAGTTCCGCCAGCGCTACAATGGTAATTAAGGCTATTTGATATTTCATGAATTTACCCCCGTTGTTTTAATATACAAAAAAATGTGGCAATAGTTTACTTAATGTAGCGTGCCATTATGTATATTTCTTCTGGAGATTATTATGATTGAGATTGAAATTATCCAGGGTGATATTACCAAATTGAAAGTCGATGCCATTGTGAATGCGGCGAATTGTTCGCTTTTGGGTGGCGGCGGAGTCGACGGGGCAATTCACCGTGCGGCAGGCCCGGAGCTCTTGAAGGCCTGCATTCCCCTGAACGGTTGCGAAACTGGCAAGGCTAAAATTACCCCAGGTTTCAGACTTCCGGCAAAGTTTGTGATTCATACTCCGGGTCCGATTTATAGGGACGGCCTTCATGGCGAACCTGATCTTTTGAAATCTTGCTACAAGAGTTGCCTCGACCTGGCCGAAGAAAATGGATGCGAGACGGTCGCCTTCCCCGCTATTTCGACAGGCGTCTATGGCTACCCTTGGGAAGAGGCTACCGAGATTGCCTTGAATACGGTTTGCGGATATTCTAGTCAAAAGGTGAAGAAGGTTGTTTTCTGTTGCTTCTCTGCCCAGATGGAAGAAATATATAGGCGGTTTGTTACAGCCTTACATTAACTCTTTTTACTATATTATAAATATGAAAGAACATTAATAGGAGAATTATCATGGAAGAAGTTAAGAATTTTCTCAAGGAATGTGGCGCCTACTTCTTGGCCACGGTGGAAGGTGACCAGCCCCGTGTTCGCCCCTTCGGCACCATCGAAATTTTTGAGGGCAAGCTCTATATCCAGACGTCCAAGACTAAGGATTGCTCCAAGCAGATCCAGCAAAATGGAAAGGTTGAAATTTGCGGCATGAATAGCGAAGGTACCAAGTGGGTTCGTGTCGCCGGCACCCTGGTTCGCGATGATCGTCGTGAACCCAAGGCCCATATGCTCGACCATTATCCTGAACTCAGGTCCATGTACTCTGTCGAAGACCCCAATACCGAAGTGCTCTATTTTAAGGATGCCACTGCCACGTTCTATGCCTTCGGCGCTGCTCCGCGAGTCGTGAAATTCTAGTCGTTTGTCCTAGTTTTTCTTGAAAGAGTCCCGGCTTTTAAAGTCGGGATTTTCTTTTTTCCACCGCAAAAGATAGCCTATTGTGAATAATTTTTGTAAACATTCTATTAACAACTGAAGTTTGAATTCATTCAACATTTCTCAATATGGTGAATAAATTTGGGATAATTTTCACTATTGTATCAACAGGTAATTTTTGCTCCGTTTAATTTTTCCAAAAAACGAAAGTTTCACGTGAAACAAATTTATGGGTTTGTGGATAATGTGTTTGAATTGAAAATTAGTGCATTTTTATATAAACATAGTATTAACTCTATATCTACATATGTGTTGATAATGGAAAAAGAGAAGTTCACAGAAATGAGCATTTATCAACAGCTTAAAAAGGGGCGTGATGTATACGCATGAGTCCACTTATAGGGCATCTAATTGGCCGCGAACCGACTAAACAAGTCTATATTAGTGGCGAGGTTTTAGAATGAAATTTGCTATTCTCGGTTGTGGAAGTATCGCCACGAAGATGGCTGCGGCGGTAAAGGCAATTGAAAATCGGGGTGTAGAAGCTTATGCGGTGGCATCCCGTTCGCTGGACAAGGCTGAAAAATTTGCGAAGGATTATGGTTTTGGTCGTGCCTACGGCAGCTACGAGGAACTTACGAAAGATCCGGCGGTCGACCTGATTTATATCGCTACCCCGCATTCCGAGCATTACAACAATATTTTGCTTTGCCTGGAACACGGCAAGAACTTGCTTGTGGAAAAGGCTTTTACTGCAAATGCGCTGATGGCCTCCGAGGTGATTGCGCTTGCCGAAGAGAAGGGCGTGTTCTTGAGCGAGGCAATGTGGACGAGATTTTTGCCTGCGGTCCAGATGGTCAAGGACCTGATTTTGGCGGGCAAGATCGGCAAGGTCGAAAGCGTGGAAGCCGACTTTTCGATGCCACTTTCGCATATCGAACGTTTGCGTAAGCCCGAACTTGCGGGCGGTGCCCTTCTGGATTTGGGCATTTATAGCCTGACTTTTGCGGATATCTTCTTGACGGACGAGGCGATTGCCGGCGCCGAAAATCATATTGTAGAGACGAAGACACATTGCGTCAAGTTCGATACAGGTGTCGATGCCACGGACTGGATTGACCTGGTTTATGCAAATGGCCAGGTGGCGCATTTAAAAACTTCGATGGTGGCGCTGCTCAAGAACGAGGGCGTGATTTACGGTATGGACGGATTCATTCGCGTGTTGAACCTGAACGACATGGTGGAAATCCAGCTGTTCGATAAGGCGGGCTCGCTTTTGGAATCGATTACTCCCCCACGCATCGAAAACTGCTACGAGTACGAGGTATTGGCCTGCAAGGCTGCCCTTGAAAAAGGCCAAAAGGAATGTACCGAAATGCCGCACTCCAAGACCATGCAGATGATGACGCAGATGGATGGACTTCGCGCATCATGGGGTGTGTCTTACCCGTTCGAGCTCTCCCCTGCCCAGGTTTGGGACCGTAACGGCGACAGGTCGATTCTCGAAGTTTTCGATATTGAAACGGGCAAGTCCGAAGTGCTCGACGAATTTGACTGCGTGATCGAGGCGCCCAACTGGAGCGCCGACGGAAAGTTCCTCACCTTCAATAGCGAAGGGCACATCTATAAGTATGAAATTGCCTCGGGCGACGTGACAGAAGTGCCGAGCTATTTTGTGGATAACTGCAACAACGACCATGTGCTTGCTCCTGACGGAACGGGACTTTACGTGAGTCACCATACTAAAGAAGATGGGCTTTCCCGCATTTACAAGATTTTCTATGACGGCCGCATGCCGGAAATGGTGACGCCCCTTGCGCCGAGTTATTTGCACGGCATTACGCCGGATGGCAAGATGCTCGCCTACTGTGCCGAACGTAATGGCGAGTACGACATTTATACGATTCCGACTGTAGGCGGTAACGAAACTCAGTTGACGACGGCGTTCGGCTTGAACGATGGTCCGGAATACGACTGCGATGGTGAATACATCTGGTTCAATTCAGTGCGCACGGGTCGTATGCAGGCATGGCGCATGAAGGCCGACGGTTCCGAGCAGACTCAGATGACTTTTGATGCTCATTTGAATACTTGGTTCCCGCACATTTCGCCCGACCGCACGAAGGTTGTGATGCTCGCCTACCATGAGCGCGACGTGCGCCCCGGCGAACATGTTCCGAACAAGAATGTGGAAATCCGCCTGATGACGGGTAGCGACAAAACCGGCTGGAGCGAGCCGCGTACGATTCTTAAGCTTTTCGGCGGCCAGGGAACGATTAATGTGAATTCCTGGGCCCCCGACAGTAAGCGCTTTGCGTATGTGCGCTACGAGAAAAAGTAATTACTGACAGCTGAAGCCTTGCAGTTCAAGGCCTGCACGCATCTCGCCGTAAGTCGAGGTGCGTTTCATGTCCATGGCCTTCATGAATCGGCAATTGTTGTCGATGTGCATGCGGAAGCCTGTCATGGTGGGCGAGACTTCGCCCTTGCCGCTTGCGCGCACGTGTTCAATCATCTGTTCGCGCTTGTCGCTAAGTTCGGGCGGCACGAACACGTCGGTCACGATGTCGACATTTTCGATTTCGGTGGCGCCGAACACGAAGGAGATGGTCACCAGGTTCTTGAGGCCGTTGAACTGGCCGTTCGTTTTGCACACAAGGTTCTTCGGAGAATTCTTTGCTTTCTTGGCGGGCTTGGCAGCGTTCTTTTTGGGCGTGTACTGCAAGGCCGCGAGCAATTCTTCTTCTTTGACGGCGCCGACTAATTTATTCACAATCTTACCGTCTTTGATAAGGAAAAACGTGGGGAATGCCTGGATTGGGAGCGACGCCTTGATTTTTTCGATGCCCGGTTCGTCGATGCCGACCGAGGCAATCTTGATGTCGCTGTAATTTTTCGCGATGCTGATGAGGGTCGGAATCATGATAAGGCACGGCGGGCAGCTGGTCGAAGAAATTTCTAGGATGACCGGCTTCTTGGAATTCAGAATTTCAGTTTCAAAATTGCTGTCATTCACCTTGACGATCTTGATGTCTTCGTCGTAAGTTTGTATGACTTTTGCGTTTGTATGGGTTATGGCGCCTGCCATAAAGATTACGGCACAGGTGAGGGTAAAAAAGTGATTCAGTTTCATATGAAATAATATAGGAAAAAACTATTACTTTATTGTAATGTTTAATGTATATTACATTTAGGGTATTTCCGTTTTGGAAAGGTTGGGTAAAAAAGGAGTGTATTTTGGATATCGAATTCGGAGTATTGAAACGCGAAGACCTGAAAGAGGCCGTGGAAATGTCGGTTCGGGCCTATGAAGACTACGCGTATTTTGCAAACTATTTCCCTGATACAACGGAACGCCTGAAGATGCTTTGGGCCGTGATGTACAGGGGTTGGCTGACGTATTTTAAACAGGCGCGTTTTTTGACGGCCCGGATAGATGGCAAAATAGTAGGCCTTGCGGAGCTTGAACCTCCGCATTTCAAGAGACCGTCGGTTTTCCAGTTTTTGATTCACGGCTGGCTGCAGGTTTATCTTGACGTGAACTTCAAGCGCATGCAAACTTGGCTCGCTATGGATGAATCGGCCGGCAAGCCTTGCCACGATTACAAGAAAAGCGGACCGGATATTTGGTACGTGGGCTCGCTGACAGTGGATCCGCCATTGCAGGGAAAGGGCATTGGTACTAGGCTGCTTGATTTTGCAGGAGACTATGTCCGCGAACGTGGCGGCAAGCAACTCACATTGTTCACGAATTCAGAGAAGAATATCGCATTCTACACCAAATGCGGTTTCGAGACGTTTCATAAATGTGAAATTGCCCATGACGGTAAGACCATGGGCAGTTGGAGCGTAAAGAAAAGCGTATGAGCTTTTATTCTAAGCGGTTCCAGAAATCGGTGTCTTGATTCACGCCGCATTCCTTGGCGAAGTAAACGGGTTCCTTGCCTTGCTTGCGTTGCTCGGTATAGTTCCTGAGCGCCTTGATGGCAATTGGTGAAAGAATCAAGATGCAGGGGATGTTGACGACAACCATCAAAGCCTGGCAAAGGTCTGCCGAATCCCATGCAAAGCCGGCGCTTGCAAGGGCGCCTGCAAACACGATAATAGAGGCGATGACTCTGAACACGGTTATGACCGTTTTTCCGGGGCGGCGGTTCATGATGAATCGCAGGCAGCCTTCGGTGTAATAGTAGTTGCCGATAAGCGTCGTGAAACCGAACAAAAGAATTGCCACCGTAATGAATATCGGGCCAAGTTCACCAAAAACGGATTGGAGCGATGCCTGCACGTAGGGGATTCCGGAAATTTCGCTGGAAGGGGTCACGCTTGTCGAAAGGCACATCAGGGCGGTCGCAGAGCAAATCACGATCGTGTCGATAAACACGGAGAGCGACTGCACCAAACCTTGCTTGACCGGGTGTGAAACGCTTGCGCTCGCAGAGGCGTTCGGAGCAGAACCCATGCCGGCTTCGTTAGAATAAAGGCCGCGCTTGATACCGTACATAATGCAGCTTCCTGCAAAGCCGCCGGCGCCTGCTTCAAACGAGAAGGCATCTTTCAAAATAGTCGCGAACATCGAAGGAATGTTGGTGAAATTGAAAACGATAACGCCTATGGCCACCACGATGTAGGTGATACTCATGATAGGCACGAGATAGCTTGTAATCTTCGTGAGTTTTTTGGCGCCGCCGAACACGCAAAGTGCAAACAGAATAGCAAGCCCTACGCCCACGATAATGGGCGTCTTGGTTTCGCTATAAAATCCGTAGCCCGAAAAACTAGTTTGTACGTTGTAAGAAGCTAGAAGGTTGTAGCCGACCAGATAGGTGAGCAAAATGAACACCGAGAAAATAATGCCGAGCCAGCGCTGCCCTAAAGCAGTTTGTATGTAATAGGAGGGACCGCCGTAAGAGTGGCCTGTCACTAGGTCTTCGCGCTTGTAGATTTGGGCGAGGGTCGATTCCACAAATGCCGATGCGCTACCGATGACTGCAATCAGCCACATCCAGAAAACGGCACCGGGGCCACCCATGCAAATGGCCGACGACACGCCCACAATGTTTCCTGTGCCCACGCGGGATGCCGTAGAAACCATTAGGGCGCCGAAAGAAGAAATTCCGCTCCCTTGCACCGGCTTTTCGTTAAGGACTCGGAGCGTTTCGATAAAAAGGCGGATTTGCGGGAACCCCATGCGAATGGAGAGGTACAAGCCCGCGGCCACCAAAAGGAACGGCACGATAAAGGGCTGGTAAAGAAAATCGCTGAGAGTCGTGATGATGTTGTGAAGAGGTTCTAGCATAGGCATCTCCGTGATATCTAACAAAATAATAAAAAGGCCCGCTTTTGCGGGCCAAAGATTAGGGTGAAAGAGTTGTTATTTCAACAATTCTTCGGGAACGCATTCGGCCATGGCCTCGTATGCCTTGGCGCTAGGGTGCAAGTGGTCGCCTGAATCGAATCCGTTTGCGAATGCCTTGGGATTGTCGTGACCGCATACGGCCTTGTCGAAGTCTATGCAGTCGTCAAAGTCGGGTGCGGTACGTAGCCACTGGTTGAATGCCATACGGATAATGTCGCGGTTTTCGTTGTAGGTGCGCCAGCCGTAAATGGGGAGCAGCGTGCCGCTGTAGATTTTGAGTCCGAGTTTGCGGGCGTGCGTAATGTAGAGCGAGCGCACGCCGTTGATTAAGTCGTCGGCCGTGGGCATGTCGCTCCAGGGGCGGAACTTGTTGACTTCGACGCCGACGGGGTGAATGATATCGTTGATGCCATGCTGCACGATGACGCTACGGGCGCCAGCCACGTTCATTTCGATGGGGAAGCGGGTGGCACCTTTGAGACCGTAGGCGGCGTAGGTGATGCAGCTGTATTCGCGGAGAATGCGCGTGCCGCTCACTGCGCGGCGGATGATGGCGACATTGTTGAAGCCTTCGCGCGCGCAACGCAGCGTGAGGTAATCGGGCCAGTCTTGTGCCGTGATGGAATCACCGAAACACACCAATGCGAAATTCTTTTCTTCGGTAAAGATGTCGATGGTGTTCAGGAAATAAATCCAGTTGGTTTTGCGGGTGAGATCGTCGGGGAGTGTTGCGGACTTTGCGAAATTGCCGTAGCTGAACTTGCCGCCCGAAAGTGGGCCCGTAATGGCCGTGCCTGCGTTCATCTGCGTAAAGTCGGCGAAGTAGAGGCTGACATCGAAGGTTTCGCCAGCGGTTACGTCGAATGCGATTTCGTCGCTCAAGATTTCTTCGCCTGCGGGGATTGTGGCGGAGGTGCGCCCGCCGAATGTAATCGCGACCGGAGAATAGGTTGAATCGACGGGCTGTACCGAGGACTGCGTGGATGCTGCTGAAGAATGCGCGACGTATGCCTCGCTGATCGTCACGGGTTCTGTGCCGGTGAGGTTCGAAAAATGGAACCGCAACTTGTTCCCCGAAAAGCAGGCGCGAATCGGGTAACGGAGAGTCAAATCCTTGGCGTAAGTGGCCTCTTTACGGTCGGTGATAGAGGTGGCGTTTCCCCAGCATGCGACCCATTTCGAAAATTTCTCTGGCATATCGACTCCGCAAATTGTTGACGATGCGTCAAAAATAGCTAATTTGCGGTTGCCTTGCTAGGTAGAAAATGAGCGAGATTTCGTACAGCAAAAAGAATGACCAGATTGAATGCGTGCGTTACAAGGATTGGCGCAAGTCGTATCCGCCGCATACACATACCGGGCACATGACTGTCGGCTATATTGAAGAGGGCCGCGTTTGCATTGTACTGAATGGTGATGCAAAAATTTATGGCGCCGGAGAACAGTTCCAGATTCCGCCGAATACATTGCATGAAATCAAGACAGTGGGCGATGAATGCTATTCGATGGTGGTATTGTGTACCGCTTTGGAAGCTGGCGTGGAAAGTTCAGTCGCGCGGTTAGATGAATTGCAAAAAAGTATTCTCGAAAATCCCGAGAACATATACCTGATAGAGCAAATGGCGCATGACGCGTGCATCAGCCCGTTTCACATGATACGCGAATTCAAAAAGGCCTTCGGACTCACGCCGCACCAGTTCCAGATGCAGTGCAAAGTCCGCAAGGCGCAAAAATTGCTCGAAGAAAAGCCCGCGGCCGAGGTGACATTTGACGCTGGGTTTTACGACCAAAGCCACATGGATCGTTGCTTTAAAAAAGTCGTCGGCCTTTCTCCGAAAGAATATAAACGTGCTGTGAAGACAGATGACTAATACGTCATTGCGAGACCGTAAGGGCGACGCAATCTCTTAACAAAGCGCAGGTATGAACTTCGCGAACAGATAAAGCCCCTGGTCGCCAGCATCAACCTGGTGCGGGACCTTTGCCGGCATAATCGAGATGACGCCCGGAGTGTATTCGAGCTTGGCACCGTCATTGATGCAAACGCCGCTACCTGCGATGACCTCGTGCGTTTCGAGCTGGGTTTCGTGAATGTGCGTTTTGATGCTCTTGTTCGGCGCGATTCTCACCAAATGGTAGCTGAACGTGCCGCCGGTTTCTTTCGAGGTGATGATATGCTTGAGTTCTACGCCCTCGAAAGTCGGGTGCTTGGACCAGGCGATATCCTTGAAAGCGATTGTTTTGCCCGGGAGCCTGAGCTCGCCTTCGTTGAATTTTTCGAAAATTTCGTTGCCGAGAAGGTCTTTTTCCATGATTTTACTCCTATGTTTGTGTTTCGTTCGCGACTTTTGCAAACTCTGTCGCGGCTATGCCCGAAATCTATATGCAGGGGTGTGTGGAAAAATTGGACAAAATTGCGGAAAATTATTTATATTTGCCTTGTACTTTTAACGGAGACTGGATGTTATCTAGTATCTCTTGGTTCAATGAAAAATTATACCATCCGCACGGAACAACCGCGCGACTTTAAAATCGTTGAAAACCTTACTCGTGAAGCTTTCTGGAACGTTTACCGCCCCGGATGCACCGAGCATTATGTGCTGCACTGTTACAGGAACGAACCGGATTTTCTGCCGGAACTCTCGCTCGTGCTCGAAGTAGACGGCGAAATCATCGGGCATGTGATGTACGCGTGGTCGCACATCGATGCCGACGACGGACGCAAAATCCGCATGATGACCTTCGGGCCTATCAGCATCCGCCCCGACTACAAGCGCAAAGGCTATGGCAAAATTCTGCTCGACCATTCCATGCGAATTGCTGCTGAAATGGGTGCAGGCTGTCTGCTGATTTGCGGGAACATCGCGTTCTACGGCAAGAGTGGCTTTGTGGTTGCAAGCACCAAGGGAATCCGCTACGCCGACGACCCCGACAGCGATGCACCTTACTTCCTTTGTAAGGAATTGCGGGAAGGGTTCCTCGACGGAATCACCGGCAGCTACCATGACCCTGAACCGTACTTTGTCGCTATGCACAACCCCGAAGCATTCGAGAAGTACGATAAGGAATTTCCGCAGAAGGAAAAGCTCGTGCTGCCTGGGCAGTTAGGGTAAAATGAAGGGCGTCAGGAGAAATTCTTCTTCTGGCGTCTGTTTTGTAGTCTTTCAAGGAAAAGTGGGTGGAAAATATATGAAAATACAATAGATATTATGCTTTATTTGTTAATAAATGAATGATTGGAAGTAATTTGTATGAATTTTGTTTGATAAAGAAAATTTATATAGTTTTTTTTTATTTAAATTATATGCATATTTAAAAAGAGGAAAAGATGAGCCTTATCGAAAATAAATTTATAGAGAAATCAAGCGGAAAAGAAGCGTATAGAGTTTTGGTAAACTTTTGGAGTTGTATCAAGATTCATGTACCGAATATTTTATCGTGTGTTTCTCTGGTTTTTCCGCATTATACAAAACATGATGTGTCTCATTCTTATGCGATTTTAGATAGTATTGAAAGAGTTTTGGGCAAAGAGGCTATAGACAAACTATCTGTTACAGATTTGTGGCTGCTTTTGTGTACCGCTTTTTATCATGATATAGGAATGTATATATCAGGGGATGAAGTTCAGGAATGTTTTAAGTCAGAAAAGTTTCAAAAGTATTTATGCGATTTAAAAGATGATACAAAACTGCCTTTGAATAAATTTGCGAATTGTTTTGCTATAAAAGATGGTAAGTTGAATTATGACGATTGTGAGTTGTCATTAGATTCCTACAATGCAGCAAGATATTTGTTGGCGGACTTTTTCAGAGTAAACCATGCTGATCGCTCAAAGGATTTTTTGCAAGCTGATCCGTCAGTTGCGCAAATGTTTTCTGAAATAAAGCGATTGATTACAGCTATAGCTGAAATCTGTCGTTTGCATGGTGAAAAATTTCAGGAAGTAATGAAATGCAATGATATTGAAAATGGCGTAAATGGAATTGAAGATTATTGTCATCCACGATTCGTTGCTTGTATGTTAAGATTGGGAGACTTGTTAGATTTTGATTCATCCCGAGTTTCGAGGTTTTCTTTAGATCATTTATCGTCTTCAATTCCATCAGATTCTAAAATTCATAATGAAAAAAATTATTGTATTAAGCATGCGTTGATAACGCCAGAAAAAGTTGATGTTTTGGCAGAATGTAAGGATGTCGAAGTTGCCTTTGAAATTGATAAGTGGTTTACTTTGATTAGAGAAGAAATGTCTAATCAGCGAAATTTATGGCATGATATAGTTGCAGATCTGGAAATAAAAGGTTTCCCAATGTGTGGTAAGCTAGAAACTATTTTATTGGACCATGAAAAAATAGATAATAATTTAAAACCGAAATTTGAAGTAGATGATGAAAAGGCTATCAAAATTTTACAGGGGTCAGGTCTATATAATAATAAATTTGATTGTGTTCGTGAGATATTGCAAAATGCGGTGGATGCGACATATTTAAGAATTTATTTAGAAAAAAAGGATGAATTTGCGAAAAAAGAACTAAAAGAAGGATTTGAAGCCTTTTTAAATATATGTAAACAATCGGAATATCAAATTGAGGTAAGATGTAAAAAGAGAGGACTTGAAGAAAAAAACGAAAAGATAGATGTGGAAGATAAAGACGAAAAAAAGAAGTATGTTTGGCATTTTGAAATTCAGGATCATGGAATCGGTCTTCAAAAGAGTGATTTGAAATATCTTATGAAGATTGGTTCTGGAAAAAACAATAAAGATAAATTTGATATTATAAAAAAAATGCCCGAATACGCAAAGCCATCAGGAATATTTGGCATAGGATTTCAGAGTATCTTTCTTATTGCAGAAAAGGTAAATATTAAATCGCGATACGCATTTAGCGATGAGGTAATTGATGTAGATGTTGGAACTCCATTGAAGGGTGGTTTTGCTTTATTAAAAACAAAAAAGGATCCTTTTGCTGATAAAGGTACTATAATATCTTTTGATGTAATGGAAAATATATTGAACGATGAAGCTTATTTAAGATATAATTCCTATTATAATTGTTTTAAAGAGAGCTATGATTTTTTAAGAAATAAAAAGTGTGATTTAGAAATTGCAAGAATTTTAAATGCCGTAGATAAAGTTGTTGAAAGTTCGTATTTAAAAATTTCTTGTCATGGGGATGGAGTAAAGGATGTAGAAGAGAAAAAAGAAAAAAGGAAATATAAGTCAATATACGAAGATAAGAAAGAAAAATTAATTGTAGAGATTTCGTTGAATTGTGAAAATAGATTATTAAGATTTGGTGATGGCTTTTTTGGGGGGGAAGGGGTAAATCTTTTGTATCGAAACGAAAAGGTAGAACATCATGATTTGTCAGAATATATTAAGTTTTTAGGACTGAATATAAATATTTTGTCTGGTGATTCAGATGATATTTTGTCCGTAAGTAGAAATGCTCTTAAAAGAGAATATGCGAATAAGATAAAGGAACCGATAAAAGAAATGATTATTCAGTGGTTAGTTGAATATTGGGATGAATTTAATAGTGAAGATAAAAAAACTGCAGCATTATTTATTGAATATTATGGGAAAGAGGGAGAATACGAAGAAAAACGAAAATTATGGAAAAACAATAAAATTGATGATATTACTTTTGGAAAAAAATTAAAATATAATTCGATTACTATAACAGGAGGTTATTATCGTGCTCAAAAAAAAGAAGATAAAAATAATGATTCAATGCAAAAGATTATGGAATACTCGTTTTATAGTGAAGAAAATCAATTTTTAGGATATGTTTTAAAAAAGCATTACAAGTATGGTATGCATTTTAAGCAATACCCGAAGAAAAATGGAGTGCATGGTAGTTCTGATGTTGCAATTGAATTTAAAAAGGATTCTAAAGATAGTGTAGATTGGGAATATTGGTTGAGAGAATACAGAAAAACAAGATGTCGTTCTTTAATGCCGTGTTATGAATATAAAAAAATAGAAGTAAAAGACATATACTGTTTAATGCGGTATTCTGATCCAATGAATTTATTTGAAAAAGTATCTTATCCAAGAACAGTTTGCCCTTATGTTGTGAAAGATGGTAAACTTGAATGGGATTGCTCTGATAAGGTGATTAGGTGGGTGCGTGAAAATAATATAAATGGTAAAGATAAAGTAACGGAAGATGATATAATAAACGAATATGAGAAAATGAGAAAAGATTTAAAAAAATATGTAAAAAAAATAAATGATGAAGTAGATAAAAGGAGATCTAAAGCAAAAAAGAATACGGAAGCTAAAAATGCGCCTAAATCCAAAAAATAAGTAAAAGTTAAAGCAAAGAAATCATAAAAAACAGGCCATCGTGAAGAACGATGACCATTTTATATTTTTGCACCACTTTGGGGGCTAAATTGTCATCGGGAATTCTCCATCGTAGTTCTCCAGCAATATGTTGGACTTTTATAATTATACGCTTATTTGCAGAAATGTATGTTTTTTTATGATGCAATTCTTCAGATACTTCAAAAATGAAAATCCCTTCGAAGGTAAGGATCAGGACAAGGCAATGCTCTGGTTCTACGAGCGGTGTTACGCCTCCATGGGTGACGATAAAGACCAGATTGAAGAATACAGGTGCTATGTGGAGGGATTCCGGGAAGACGACGGCGTGCCCGAAGGGTTCAAGGCGCTATTGTTCAATCGTTATATAAAAACAGCCTATTCCGTAGCTGAAGAAATCTCCGCATTCAAGGTCTTTTATGAGAAATACTTCGGGTGTTTTTATTGGAGGAGGGAGTGAGCTTTCCCCTTGCTGCAGCTGCCTTAGGCGTTTTCCGCTACCCTTTCTTTAGCGGGCTTCAGATGTCAGCTCGCAACGTCTGGCTTAACCACGTATCACAATTATGGCCATTGCAATGAGACAGTGTTTTGATATTTGCTACAAAATCGATTATATGTTTGCTATAATGTGCTAAAAAGGAAGGATATGCCATATGAGTAAAAAAATGAACCAAGATTTGCTGAATCGCGAAAAATTTGTTGCATTGTTGAAGGATATTATCGCTCAACAATCGTTGAATGAGAATGATGGCTTTTCGTTTGCTATTGATGGTAAATGGGGATGTGGAAAGACATTTATTTTGAATATGTTGGAAGAACAACTAAGAAATGAGGGATATCTTGTACTTCATTATAATTGTTGGGAAAATGACTTTTATGAGGAACCATTAATAGCTATAATTTCTGTTGTAATTAAAGAATTAGAACATCTTGTAAAGAGCAAGATGGCTCCAGGCGTAAAAAAACGTGCTAAATCCTGTTTGAAATTTTTTAAATCCGTTGCTGCGACTGTATTTGAATATAAGACGGGATTAAACGCTACAGCGTTGTTTGATGCGGGAAAGGAAGCTTTTAAGTATGAAGAATCAAAGGCTTTGCCTCGTGATTTTGACACGATGCTTCCTTTGAAAGATGCTATTGGAGGCGTTCGAGAAAAATTAATGCTGTTAAAAGAAAGCTTTAATGGAATAGTGATTATAGTTGATGAAGTTGATAGATGTTTGCCTGAGTATTCAATCAAAGTTCTTGAACGTTTGCATCACGTATGCTTTGGTATTCCTGTTGTTCAGCTGATTGCACTCAATAAAGACGAACTTGCTGCATCTATATCTAGGGCGTTTGGGAAAAATTTTAGTAATGAAAAAACTCTTGATTGGACAGTTCGAAAAAATGGCAATGATGTTCAGCATGTTGAAGGAAATGTTAATGATAAGGGAAAAAGTAATGTTCAGTCGCAATTTGCTGACTACTATTTGCTCAAGTTTATTCAGCTTGTTATTCCTGTTCCGCAGTCATCATTAAATGATAAATTATTAGATGTTTTGAATGGGCTAGAGACTGAATACAATCATGCCGGTTGCGTTAAGATTGAATACGTTTCTGCATTTATTCGCAATGTACTTAACACTATGCCAATGCGCGATATCGAGACCATTGTCCGGCAAGCAAAAACAATGCATCTTGTTGCAAAGGCTCGTTTGGGAGAAATAGAAAAACCTTCTTTGGGAATTCTTTGTTATGAGTTGGTTGAGAGCCTTTTCCGATTCAAAAATGTATCAGCAAAAATGAAAATATACACCGAATCAAGCGACAGAAATGGCTGCAAATACTTCTTTTATATTCCAAAGGATAACATAATAGGCGAGTGTTTGAAAAAATGGAGCTTGTCAGAATGTGATCACTATGTAAGTGTGTTGCGTGGACGTCGCACAGAAAAGAACTGTGAAGTGTATCAGATACATGACCCCAAACGACAAGAAGACTATGTTAAACTATTCTTTTTAAACAAAGAAATAGATGAAATTGGTTATCGCGCAAGAAGATTTGAATTTCAAGTTATGCGAGATTTTAGCGATGACTTATACGCAAATACACTTCGTGATGTGATTGATATATTATAACCTTGATAAAAATGACCGCGTAAATACTACACGAACTCGACTATGAGCTGCTTGCCGAGGGCGTGCGCTAGCTTGTAGAGCGTCTCGACGGAAGGTGAACCCTTTGGAGTCTCGAAGCGCTGGTATGCTTGCGGGGTGATGTTTGCACGTCGTGCCACCTCGCTCTTCTTTTGGCCCCTGCGGGCTTCGAATAGCTTGTATGCAATCTCGATTCGCGGGGAAAGTTCGACCGGGTAGAGCCCCTTGTCGGAATCGGGCATTGTCTTGGGGAGAATCATCGTGTTACCGAGATCTAGGTCGCATTCTATTGCACCGTCGAGGGCGTCCTTCGCCTGCTTGAGAGCCTCTTCCTGCGTGTCGCCGAATGCGTTCACGTTGGGCAAGTCAGGGAACGAAACCACAAAACCCATGTCACTGTCTTTCTCAATTTTCGCTGTGTAATTCATGGTTGATGCTCCTGTTTGGATTCCACCATAAAAATACAATATATTTGTTTATTTGTTAATAGATTAGTTTATAAAATAAGCTGTTTTCAGTGCTTTTATGCCTGGAATGGGTTGATTGGCAGAAAAAGTCGCGGCCAAACTCAAAATCGGTATAAAAAATATCGAAAAACAATTTGGTGGGGTGAAAATAGGAGGGGGAAAGCCTTCCCCTCGCTCGCTACCCCTTCTAGTGAACCAACCCCAAAAAGTTGGACAGTTTAAAGTTAGGATAAAACAGCGTTACGAGTTCGGTATTGTACCGGGCTCATTCCGTTT
>JBGUWV010000059.1:0-2143 GCA_045221475.1 Fibrobacter sp. | reverse complement strand
GCTCGGGCAGCTTGCCGGTTCCACAGCGAGAATATCGTAGTCGGCTTCGCCACGGAGCTTTTCACCGATGAACGGGCTCACGAGACCGCCGAGGTTAGAGCCACCGCCAGCGCAACCGATGATAAGGTCGGCCTTCACACCGAGCTTGTCGAGAGCGGCCTTCGTTTCGAGACCAATCACGGACTGGTGGAGGAGCACCTGGTTCAGCACAGAACCGAGAACGTAGCGGTAACCCGGCTGCTTCACGGCAGCTTCCACAGCTTCAGAAATAGCGCAACCGAGGCTTCCGGTGGTGCCCGGGAATTCGGCGTTGATCTTCTTACCGATTTCGGTGTTCATGGACGGAGACGGAGTCACAGAGGCTCCGTAGGTGCGCATGACTTCGCGGCGGAATGGCTTCTGTTCGTAAGAAACCTTCACCATGTAAACCTGGCAGTCCAGTCCGAAGAAGGCACTGGACATCGAAAGGGCGGTGCCCCACTGGCCTGCACCCGTTTCAGTCGTCACGCCCTTGAGGCCCTGCTTCTTGGCGTAGTAGGCCTGAGCAATAGCGGAGTTGAGCTTGTGAGAACCCGAGGTGTTGTTGCCTTCGAACTTGTAGTAGATGTGGGCCGGAGTGCCGAGAGCCTGTTCGAGGAAGTAGGCGCGAACTAGCGGAGACGGGCGGTACATCTTGTAGAACGTGCGGATATCTTCCGGAATTTCGATGTAAGCGGTATCGTTATCGAGTTCCTGCTTGATGAGTTCGTCGCAGAAAACCGGCTGAAGGTCTTCGAACGTCACCGGCTTGCCGGTACCCGGATTCAGGAGAGGAGCGGGCTTCTTCTTCATGTCGGCACGGACGTTGTACCATGCCTTCGGGAGTTCATCTTCTTTAAGGTAAGTCTTGACCTGACCTTCGATCTTGAGCGAGTTTCTCATATATGTTCCTTTTTTGCGGTCCGCCAGGGGCGCAACCAAAATTTTGCCCTAACAATATAAAAAAAACGAGTGTAGCCCAATGGAAGTAGTTCTCACCAAGTAGTTTAATTTGGAATGGTTGACAGATAAAATTTTTTTAGTAAATTCAAAGTATGGCTATCAATCATAACCTATTTACTGGGCAGACGGAACTAGCAGGGGAGGTCCGCGTGTCGCATGCTGGCGAGGGAGCAAAAGCACTCCCGGTCCACAGCGGTAAGAAATTCATTAGACTCCGCCCGCTACGCCATAAGCCTAAAGCCTCGACGACGGGCAAATAAGCCTTTAGTTGAAAACACCTCGGTTCTCCGGGGTGTTTTTCTTTACAAATTATGAAAACTTATTCTAGCAGCAATTCCTGCGGGATTGCGCCTTCGATAACGAGGAGCCTTCGCTTGAGATCGAGCCCCAGGGCGTAACCGACCAGGCTTCCGCCCTTGCCCACCACGCGATGGCAGGGGAGAATGATCTGTAACGGGTTCGCGCGGAGGGCGGCGCCCACGGCACGTGTGGCGCGGGGCTCTCCAACCGCTTCGGCCACCTGCTGGTAGGTGCGAGTTTCTCCGTAAGGAATCTCGGTGATGGCATCCCAAACCTTCATCTGGAAATCAGTGCCGTACACCTTGAGCGGGAGCGAAAACTCCTGAAGCTTTCCGGCCAGGTACAGGTTCAATTGCTGTACGGCCTTGCGGTAGGCGCGGGCCACTGTCGAAGATAAAGTCTGAACCACATCCGGCTCGGCGTAGGCGCAGGCCTGAACCGAACTCGGAACACCTTCTCCCGTATAGCGCAAGCTACACAGCTTGGATTTTTCGAACACGAACGTCCATTCACCCCACAAGTTGCGGTGCGCAATCGTCGTGAATCTTGAATCCGAGAAATTCATGGTATGAATATATAATTTGACAGTCATCTGGTTGTCAAAAATGATTGTAAAAAGACAAATATGGTTCAAATCCTTAAAAATTCCTGTTTTTTGCCCTTTTTTACTATTTTTAGATTGGGTTAGGAGGTTTTTGGTGGGATTATACAATTGGAGGTCTTCTGTGAAGATTTTTAAAAGCGTTCTTGTCTTGTCCGTTTTCCTGACAATGTTTGTTGCATGCGGAGACGATTCTTCCTCTTCTGTTTCCCCAGAACCGGCCGGTGATTCTTCGTCTTCTGTCAACCAATCTTCGAGTTC
>JBGUWV010000058.1:0-14713 GCA_045221475.1 Fibrobacter sp. | reverse complement strand
GTTCCCTTTCCGAACACGGAAGTCAAGCCCCTCATCGCCGATGGTACCTGGCCCACGGGCCCGGGAGAGTAGGTCGCTGCTGGATTCTCGAGGCCCCCTGCCCAATAGGCAGGGGGCCTCTTCGTTTTTACAGACCGTTCCGCTTTCGGCTCCACTCTCGCCATCACGACCGGTCAGTACCGGTCGCTGCTGGATTCACGCCCCCTACGAGGTAAACCTCGCAGGGGGCTTTTTTTATATCCTGCTTGTGCGGATATACTATTTTACTTACAAATTAATACAAGATGGAATATTCCAATCTGGAACTTTGACAATCTGTCCATTGCAATTTTCTTGCACCCTATTTTATTTTTCCATCCGATTTGTAATTTGATACAAGAAAGGCGCGCAATTCTGCGAACCCGTTTGGTATGTGAGGTTGTGTTATGAATAAGAATGAAATCAAAATCAGGAAGTTCAGTCCCATTGTCGAAACCATATGGGGCGTCCTAATTTTAGTGTCCAGTATTGTGCTGCTTTTTGTGGGCGGCTAGTAGCCGAAGGCCCTTTTAAGCCTTCCAGAGGGCCGGAATAGAGCTTTGGCTATCGTATATATCCTCTGCTTCGCGCATGGGCTCAGACTTGCTCTTAAGCGGAAGCATACGGTGCGCATCTTGGTTTGCCGTCGGGTGATTCACGACGGCTTTTTTGTACCAGCGCAGTGCCAGGTTGTAGATTCTTGCGCGTTCCAGAATGTTTCCGATTGCGACATAGAGGCCTGCAAAGGCTGCGTTGTCGCTGTCGCTGAACTTGGCAAAGCGTTCGAATTCCTTTTCCCAGTATTCGATTTCTTCGTAGCAGGGCGGCACAGCCGATTCCGCTACGTTAATTTCTTCAACCATTGCCGTAGATAGCTTGGGATCGGACTTTACGATGTTCTGGATAGCTTCTGCCAGGCCCTTGCGGCCCGTTGCAGTCGCAATCTTGAGCCAGGGGGCATAATAGCGTGCCATGCCGTAAAGGGCGTTCATACGCTCTAAGGATTCATTTGCGCTGGTGCATCCTGCGGCCTTGGCTTTCTTGTACCATTCGGCGGCGCGGGCGTAGTCGCCTGCATTTTCGCAAAGCTGGCCAAATTCGTTTGCCATGTTGCCATTGGAAACTTCTTGCAGGGCAGCACTTTCGAAAGCGGTTGTATCGCCTATTCCAAATTCGTTTGCCTTCTGGTACATTTCGTAACAGGAATCGAAGGCGTTAGCTTGTCTAAAATAATGTGCAAGGGCCAGGGCCAGTTGCTTGGTAATGGGCGGATTCTGTACGGCATAGCCGGCCCATTCTTCGACTTCCCCTGCCGGCGGAACGACGGTAGAATCGGTGCCTGCATTTATGGCGTCGGCATGTCCCTTGGCCTGTTTAATCTTTTCAAGAGCCTTGAGGCCTGCCGGGGTAGAGGTGTCCGGAGCAGGTGCGTTCTCGATAATGTTGAGCAGAGCGCGTGCAATGGAAAAGTGTCCCTGGTTCTTGGCCATGACAAGTCGGCTGTAGTAGCTGGGGATGTTCGATGTATCCAATTGCATTTTACCCTCTTATAAAATCATTTGCATTGCGCTTTGATAAGTGCATAATAGAATTTTTTTCAGATGCTCGATCGGTTAGAGCAAGTAATCCATGCGGATATTTCGCATGCTTTCAAAAAGGTTGGCCTTCAGGGTAGAGTTCCCCTTGGTGAGGCTCTTGATTTCTTCGCGGATTGATTTGCGGTGCGAAGCCTTCGAGAATTCGCAGGTGCAAGTGAACTTGCGGATGTCGGCGTCTTCGGCGTACTCGATGATTTCGGATTCTTCGCAGTAGCACAGTGGACGGATGATGCTGCAGGGGTACTTCTCGTAAGGCACCATGGGCGGCATGCCGCTGAATTCACCCTTGTAAAGCATGTTCATCAGGAGCGTTTCTACGATGTCATCCATGTGGTGGCCGAGCGCAATCTTGTTGTAGCCGTTTTCACGGGCGAACTTGATGAGTTCGGTACGGCGCTGCGTGCTGCACCAGTAGCAGTTGAGCTTGCGGCCTTCTTTAAGGCGTCCTTCGACGGCGACGTCTTTAAAGAAAAACGGAATCTGCGGATACTGTTCGGCCATGCGCTGCAAGAATTCGCGCGGAGCCTTGTCGGCAAAGTCGCTCTGGATGTGTATCGCCCCGATTTCGCAATTGGGCAAGAACTTTCCCATACGGCTTGCAAGTTCCATTAGCAGTACACTGGAATCCTTACCGCCACTTACGGCGATAAGCACCTTGTCACCGTCTTCAATCAAGTTGAAGTCGTGGAGCGCCTTGGTGATTTTCTTGCTGATGCGTTTACGGATGGCGTTGGACATAAAGAATCGTATAAAGTGGTTTTGAAAAAAGGGCTCGCCAGTGCGAAGCCCTTTTTAATTTGTTTGTAATCCGTTTGATCCTTAGTCGGCAAGGCGGAGCGGCATCAGCAAGAAGCTGAAGCCCATGTCGTCGCCAACAGGTTCGATGATGCAAGCGCCGATCGGGGTGTTCATCTTGAGCACCACTTCTTCGCTCTTGCACATGCTGAGGATTTCGTAGAAGTAACGACCATCGAAGCCGATGCTGAAGCTGCCTTCGCCATTGTGGGTCACAGCCAAGGCTTCGCGGGTTTCGCCGCCGACATCCGGGTCGGTAGCGGAAAGTTCCATGTTGTTGCCGTCCATCTGGAAACGGATCTGGTGCGTACGCGGATTGGCCATGGGCAAGATACAGTGGACCTTGTCCAACAGTTCGGTAGCGTTGGCCTGAACGGTGCGTTCGAAATTCTGCGGAATCACGGCGCGGTAGTTCGGATACGGACCTTCAATAAGCTTGGAGATGATCTGCGTTGCGCCGATGCGGAACAGCACGTGGGTTTCGGTGGTGCAGATTTCGACGGAGTCTTCGTTCTTGGCGAGGCGGAGCACGAGCTGGAGAACCTTCGGGAGAACGATCACGCCGGATTCGAGGTTTGCACCTTCCTGTTCGATGCTTGCGCGGCCCATGCGGTGACCGTCGGTAGCGACCATGGAAATCTTGCCGTCCTTGGCTTCCATGAACACACCATTCAGGTTCTGGCGGGTGTTATCGGTAGAGACTGCAAATGCGGTCTTTTCGACCAGGAATGCAAGTTCGCTGGCAGCAAGGGTAAGAGTGTTGCCTTCGACTTCGGGGAACGGAGGGAAGTCGCTAGCGTCGAAACTCGTAATGGAGGCCTGGCCCTTTTCGCTCCACTTGATGCGTGTCAGGTGATCCTGCACGTCGATGCTCACCGATTCGCAGCTGGGAACGAGAGCCTTAACGAGGTCGGAGAACTTGCGGGCGTTAATCAAGGCTTCGCCATCGCGTTCGCCTTCGACTTCGAGCTTGATCCTCACACCCAAGTTCAAGTCGGTAGCGCAAATTTCGAGAGTGTTGCCTTCGAGACGCAGCGAATAGTCGTTGAGGATTTGCAGGGTGGACTTATTGGGGATGGCGCTGATAGCAATCTGGAGCGCTTCCTGCAATACGGATTTCTTGATATTGAACTTCATTTATGCGCCTCTTTGGATAAGCATGGTTCCAACAAAGAAGATAACGGCAATAGCGCCGAGGACTACAATGATCTTCGGGTCCAGCGCATTGGCCTTTTTCGGTGTAAATTGCTTTGCATTTTGCTTTGCGCGTCTACGATCGCTACGGCTCATAGGAAATCTCCATTTTTTATACGCGTAAAAAACTAATTTTTTTACGGACAAAAGGAATTAAGCATGGCTGAAAAAACGCTAAATAAGATAAAAAACAAGGCGCTGAATTATGCGTCGACCGCTCTTTTGCGGGTGGAGCTTGCAAACGAGGAATCCAAGCTCAAAAAACGTTTCCAGGCACTTGGTCAAAAGCTCCACGGAGCCGTTCGCGATGACCTCCTGAATACCATCAAGGACGATCCTTCCGTGGTGGAGCTTCTGGGTGCCATCGAAGAAGAAAAACGTGTCATAGAATCGCTTCGCAAGCGAATCGATAACTCCGGGTCTGAAAGTGAAGAAGCTTGAGGTTCACGTATTCCCGACCAAGACTACGTCGGGTAAAAGCTACCAGTTTTCGTTTATTGGCGCGGTAGTTGCCGTGGTGGCTGTGGTGGCCGCTATCTTTGGGTTTATCTTGTTTTCGCCAGTGCAGATTTTGGACAACATAACAAGCGGAAACGTTACGAATGTCTATAGGCAGAATGCCGCCATTAGAAAGGAACTCAAGGAAATCCGTGCCTCGGTAGATGAATCTATTTTAAAAGCCGAAGAGACCCGCGCTCTCCGCGACAGTACCTTGAAGGTTGGCGGCCTCGGTTTTGTTCTGGATGCCGCAGCCATGGACGATTCGATTATGCAAAAGCGTAAGAGCGTAAACGAAGTGGAGAGTTCGTTCAAGAAGTTGCTTACCGCCTTGGAAGGTGATTCGACGCTTGCCGAAAAGATTCCGGTGCTGCATCCTATGAAAAATAATCACGCCGTCAAAAAGCGGTTCGAAATGGTCTACGACCCCTTTACGGATAGCGAACTGCCCCATAGGGGCATTGACTATGTAGCGGTAGAAGGCGATACGGTCTATGCGACGGGTGCAGGGTCTGTAATCGAGGTCCGCAAGCATCGCGGTTTCGGACTTGCGGTAAAGATTGACCATAGCCATGATGTGCGTTCGTTCTATGCCCACTTGGGACAGGCCTTGGTTCGGCAGGGTGAACAAGTTCGCCGTGGGCAGCCTATCGCCTTGATTGGTGAAAGTGGAACCCAGTCCAGCATTGGCCTGCATTACGAAATCCGAATCGATGGTATATCTATCAATCCGGAAAGTTTTTACCTGACCAGATAATTAGTTGCTAAAACGGGTTAGACCGTTGGCGTGGTAGAATTCCACGTCGGAAAGAACCTGGTCGACCCAACTTTTGGTAAGGGGCGATTTGCTCCAGTTATCGGGTTTGGAATTGATTTCGGGATCGGGGTAGAAAGTGGCTACGGCGTTTTCTTGACTTACGCCCACCTGGAGCATTTTTCCCAAGCGTTCCGCGCCCATAAAGACTTGCTCCAGACCTTCTCCTTCCTTGAGGGCGAGAAGTCCCTTGGAATCCTTTTGGCCGCGAAAGTTGAAATTGAAGTTGGAAACGTGCAGTATCAGCGACATTAGCAGGGCGGGGTCCAGCTTGTTGATTTGGGCCGCTTCCATGACGGGAAGTGCCATCAGCTGTTCTGTATCCCAAGGTTCACCGGTATAAGTCACGATGAGGGTGTGGTTTGAGCCTTCGCTCACGATTTGTGTCTTGTAGCGCTTGCCAAGCCTTTTTTGCAGTAGCTTGTTGAGACGAATGCCCCTGTTCTTGAATTGCTTGTAGCCTTTCATGGCCAGGTAGAGCGTGTCGTCCAGCCGCGTTACAATGGGAATGGTGGGCTTGTCTACGATATTGTTGTATGCGCCAATTATCAGCGGGAGCACGTAAACCAGTTCCGGTTCCGGGTGCTGCATGTTGCAATCGGTATCGACCTTGAGTGCCTGCAAGGAATCCAGTTTCATGACGGCGATGGCGGCGTAGTCTTCAAAAAGGCTTCTTTCGTCAATATTCGTTTCTGTACCTTTGGGAACCATGAGGTAGGTAATGACAATGGCTAGAACTAGTGTGACAGAGCCGATGATGGTGCGCCAGACCCTGGGAGCCTTGAAAATCAGTTTAAGCCAGCTACGTACCCTGGGACTTTTCCCAAGGTAGATTGCCAGGAAGGCAAAAATGATTGTCCACAGGATAATGAATACCACGGATTACATTATAGCAAAGCGCGCAAATTCTATCTTTGGGGTATGCTGGATCCCTTAAAGAATATTGTGGTCATTGGTGACCGAATCCTGATTAAGCCCCTTGAAGCATCGAACAAGACTGGGAGCGGACTTTATTTGCCCCCAAGCGTTCGCGAGCATGATGCCGTACATACAGGTTTAGTGGTCAAGGTGGGGCCGGGATATCCGCTCCCTGTGACGCAGGATTCTGACGCCGTATTCCGTGGGGAATCTCCCGACGAAGTCAAGTACTTGCCGCTACAGGTTAAGGAAGGTGACGAGGCGCTGTACCTGCATGCCAATGGTCATGAAATTGAGATCGATGGCGAAACCTACGTGATTATCTCGCAGAACGCCGTGCTCATGGTCATGCGCCAGGACGTACCCGACGACGTTTCCGGAATCGAGAACTTATAATTTCCATTTATCCTTGGCCGCTTCCAATTCGGCGCTGACCCGTTCCCAATCTTCGTAGAGCTGGTCGACTTTCTTCTTGTTGTCGTCCATGTCCTTTGCGATGGCGGTAATGGCATTGCCGTCGCCGCTTTCGGAGGCAGTCACGAGTTTGGCTTCGAGTTCACCGCCCAAGGTTTCGGCCTTGGCGATGTCTTCTTCGAGTTTTGCGAGTTGCTTTTCGAGCGGCTTGATAACCTTGCTGCGTTCGGCGATGTAGTCGGCGCGAGCCTTGCGGTCTTCCTTGGCGCGGGGAGCGCTGGAAGGCGCATCCGTTTTCACGTCGATGTTGGAAACCTTGATGTTCGCCGATTCAGAACCGCCCGGTTTCTTTTCGCTAGCCCAGCCGACCTTTTCGAGGAAGTCGGCGTAGGTGCCTTCGAACACGCGGCACTTGCCGCCATCGAATACCACGAGCCTTGTAGCGAATGCGTGCAGCAATTCTTCGTCATGGGTCACCACCATCGCCGTGCCTTCGTAATCTTCGAGGGCGTCAATCAGGCTTTCGATGGATTCCATGTCCAAGTGGTTCGTCGGTTCGTCAAGCAGCAACATGTTGCAAGGGCTTGCCAAAATCTTTCCGAGGAGCACGCGGCTACGTTCGCCACCGCTGAGGACTTTCACCTTCTTTAACGCGGCATCGCCGCTGAACATCATGAGGCCTGCAAGTCCGCGGGCACGGCTCTTCTGTGCCACTTCTTCGATGGCCGAGGCGATTTCTTCTTCGACGGTGTTGTCGAGGTTCAGGCGGTTGATATTTGTCTGGCCGAAGTAATTAATCTGCAAATTCGGATTGTGGCTGATTTCGCCGGCGGTAGGCTGCAGTTCCTTGGCGATCAAGTTCAAAAGCGTCGTTTTACCGCGGCCGTTCGGACCGATGATTGCAATGCGGTCGCCCTTGAAAACTTCCATGGTGAGGTCAGTAATCAATTCCGGGCCTTCGCCATAGGCAAAGTGCAGTTCCTTGATTTGGAGCATGCGCTTGCCGGGGAATCCTGCTTCGGTAAAGCTGAAGTCAAGATTCCTTTCGTGAGTCAGGCGTTCGCCGGTAGCAAGCTTTGCCGCGGCCTTGATCTTGGATTGCACCATGGCGGCCTTTGCGGCCTTGTAGCGGAATCGTTCGATGACCTGTTCCAGCTGGGCCTTCTTTTTCGCCTCGTTTTCCTGCGTGCGCTGGGCGACTTCTTCTTCTTCGGCGATGGTTTCGCGGAGCTTTTCTACCGTGCCCTTCACCTTGCGCATCTTGTGACGGTGAATGCCCACCGTGTGGGTGCAGACCTCGTCCATAAAATGGTGGTCGTGGGAAATCAAAAGGACTTCGCCCTTCCAGCTGCGCAAAAAGCGGCTGAGCCAACGCATTGACACAATATCCAAGTAGTTGGTCGGTTCGTCGAGCAACAGCATGTCGGGTTCAGAAGCCAGGACCTTCGCCAAGTTCAGGCGAATCTGAAAACCGCCCGAAAGGAGCGCGGGGCTCTTGTGCATGGATTCTTCGTCGAAACCCAGACCGAACAGAATCGCTTCGACCTTGTGTTCTTCGATCCAGCCGTCCTCATTGGGCTTGAGCACACTGCAGGCTTCTTCGTGAACCGTAGCATGCGTAAAGTTCAGGTGCTGCTGCAAGTAACCCAGCGTGTATTTCTTGGGAATGTCGATGCTTCCGCCATCGATGCATTCCTGGCCGAGAATCATCTTGAAAAGGGTTGATTTACCGCAACCGTTGCGGCCCACAAGGCCCACGCGTTCGTGGTCGCCTACAAGCATAGAGGCGCCGTCAAGCAGCACCTGCTCACCAAAAGACTTCGAAATGTTCTGAATCTGAATCACGAGGGTAAATTTAGAAAACGAGTTTAGTGATTATAAATATGAATGTCGCGAGAAAGAAGGAAAAATAAGATGGGAGTAAAACGGGGAAAGAAAAAAAGCGATGGCCAAGGATGGGGAGGGTGCAGGGAGGGGCCCGTGCGGCCTTCGCAACTCTGAGCTGGGGCCCCTCCCGCATTATATTAAATGAATTTTTATTTATAAAACATTTTGTTTTTTAAATATTTTTCACAAAAAAAATATACTTTAAGATTATAGGGGTGTCGCACCCCGAAGGAGTTTGATGATGATTAAGAAATTCTATTCGATTGCAATGCCTTTCGCATTTGCCATGGCCTTCGGGCTTTCCGCCTGTTCCGATGATTCCTCTTCGGGCACGGATGCCAATACCAATTCCGGCAACGAAATCAATAATCCTGTTTCGGATAAAGAAACGTCCGATGATTCTTTTATAAACGAAAATTGGCGTGAAGACTGCCTCGCTAAAATCAACGAATATCGCGCTACCGAAGACTTAGAACCGCTCACGCTCGCTTCCGAAGAAAAGCAGAAATGTGCTGACAAGCAGTCCGCCGACGATCTTAAGACGAACGAAGCTCACGGCCATTTTGGCGATTGCGGCGAATTCGCGCAGAACAGCGGGCCGAATTTCAGCGGAAGCTTCCAAAAGAATGCCTCTGCTGTTGCCGAATACTACCTCAAGATGATGTGGGAAGACGAAAAGGCCAAGGCCGAAAAGGGCGTTACGGAATACGCCCAGATCGGTCACTACCTGAATATGAAAAACACAAGCTACACCAAGGTCGCTTGCGGGATTGCGTTGTCTGCCGACGGTAAGACGGGTTGGTTCAACGTCGATTTCTTCTAGATATTTTTCTTGGGGCGGATTTTTCCGGTCTTTAGCTTCTGGACATATTCCAGGTTCTTGGTCCGGTCAGCGGCAAGAGCCATTTTCTGTTTTTGCAGATAGCTGATATAAAGATGGAGGCCCTCTTCCAGGTCCATTCCGGCGGCTTCGATAATGTTGAAAAATACTCTTATGGTGGGGATTTTTTCGCCTTTTCCCAAATGTCTTATGTATTCTCTGGAAACATCGCTGAAAAAGGCTATGTTCTTCTGGGTATTAAGAGTCCTTAAGAAAGCGATAAACTCTTTCATTGCATTCTTATGGACTTCGTCATCGAACATATTTCAATTTTAAAAACGAAGTCCTAAAAAACACGCCAACTATGGTTTGCGTATTTTAAGAAAAAATTGTGCTTGTACGAAAAAAATATGAATAACCGCGAATACAAAAAATTATATTGCCTTATCGTATGAAATGGTGTAGTATCGTTCTAATATTAGCGTCAATCCTTTTTGCAAGGGATATAGCTTGGTCTCCCGATAAGATGCTCGGGGAACCCTTTAGAATGCATGAGTTCGAGGCGGGGAACTTTCATGCAACGCTTGTCGATTACCCATTCGATTTGGCAAAAGATTCTGTAACACTCCGAATTCCTAAAGCAGTCGTTCTTTATATCCATGGATTCAACGATTACTTCTTCCAGCAGGAATTGGCACAAAAGATAGATTCTGTGGGCTATTCTTTCTATGCTATCGATTTGCATAAGTATGGCCGTTCTTACCGGGAAGGCGAAAAAATGGGTGAACTCCGGGATATTTCGGAGTATTACGCCGAATTGGATTCCGCCATTGCGATGATTCGCGGTATCGAAGGCGATTCTGTTCCATTGGTATTGCTGGGGCATAGTACTGGCGGCCTTATCGCATGCCTTTATGCTGCCGATCGCGAAAACGGTGCCGGCATATCTGCAATCGTTCTCAACAGCCCGTTTTTGGAAATGAATTATGTGTGGCCCTTACGCCGCCTTGCGGTTCCCGTACTTTCGGCTTTCGGGAGCGTTGTGCCTAGCCTGGGGATTCCCCGTGGTGAAAACCCGAATTACGACAAAAGTTTGCGCAAGTCGGAATATGGGGAATGGGATTATGATGAAAAGCTGAAGGTGCCGGGCAGTCTTGCTATAGATTTCGGCTGGCTCCGTGCTATTCATTTGGGGCATGTGCGCATTCAGGAAGGCTTGCGCCTTATGCCACCGATTTTAGTTATGCATAGCGGATGCAGTTTCCGTGATGACGACTGGAGCGACGAATATACCTATTGCGATGGCGTCCTGGATGTAGAGCAAATCCGCGAATACGGTCGGAATCTCGGACCCAGTGTGGAGTTGGAAGAAATCCAGGGCGGGCTTCACGACTTGTTCCTTTCTCGCAAGCCGGTCCGCGACAACGCCTACAGCAAGATGTTTAAATTCCTGGAGTACAGGCTTTAATCGGCGCGACGTCCTTTTACATCTATCCTATGATGCAATTTACGCACTTTCGGTTTGGCGATGGTGCGTTTTTTGATTTTCGTAGTGCCGATGTCCTTTACGTCGATTTCTCTACTTAGGAGCCAGGAATCGTTGTCGCTTTCAACTTTTAAAAGCGCCTTGTATTTGCCCTTTTCAGTCAGCGTAAGCGTGGCCTTGTCGGCGCCTTCAATCAACTTGCCGTCTTTATACCAGAGGAAACCATAGGCGCTTCCTTCTGCTTGCAAGGTAGCCCCGCTTTGCTTGAGTGAGGGCTTTGCCATGGTAATGTACTTGTTCACGATTTTGGCGAGTTCCTGGGCGCCTTTTGCATTTGGATGGACGCTGTCGTCCAGGAACCATTCGGGGGTGTTGAAAAGGGTATGCAGGTCGATAATGTTCACGCCCTTCTTTGTTGCGGTTTCCTTGATAATGGGGTTAATCTGGTTTACGATGGCCGTGTCCATGATGGCCCATTCCAGGTTGTTTGAATAAGGCTGCAACGTGGCAAAAATTTCAGGTGCGGAGGGCAAATGTGCGAAGGTGTCGATGAGCGCCTCGTAATCGGTGTACAGCTGCGACTTTTCGCATTGCCCGAAGTTGTAGTTGTAAATTCCCCTGGCATCGTCGTTGGCCATGAAGTATTTACTGTCGTTGGTGCCGAGCTCGATGACGACTATATCCGGCGAGGAATTCATTGCGGCCTTGAACTGTTCGGTTTTCCAGTAGCTGGCACTGTTTTCGCCGGCCTTGATTGTTGCTCCGGCGAAAGTCATGGAAGACTTGCCGAAGTTCGTGACCGTGTATCCGTCCCCAAGCATTTCTTGCAGGTGGTCGGGGTATTTCTTTTCGCTCCAGATTCCGTAGCCCTCGGTAATGCTGTTACCTACACAGGCTACGTTGACCGAAAATGACGGACTTGCCATGACAAGCCCTGCGAGGACCGTCGCTACATAATTCGCCTTAGATTGCTTTTTACCAAACATCCTATAACACTCCTTGACGATTAAATATACAAAACAGGGGAATCTGTTTTAGCAGCTAAAAAAATGCCGCGGTTTTATCCGCGGCAGCTTTCTTATTTGGTAAAGATTAGTACTTGTCTTTCAGTGCCTGCGGACATTCCACTTCCACGAAGTCCACTTCGGGGTTGTTGGCAGCATCCATCCAGTTTGCAAGGAACAGGCAGCCATTCTTCAGGCTGGTATTGTTGCCGTATTCCTTGTTGCACATATCGATAAGGCAGTCCTTCTTGTAATTACAGGTAGTGAGGAATCCGCCGTATTGGGCGCCTGCACAAGAAATGCCCATCTTGCCGCAGCCATTGAATGCACCGGGGCCGCCACCAGGAATCATCAAGTCAAACTGGTTGTGGCTTACGTCGTAGCCGACGTTGCTGGACATGACGATCAGGTGCTTGCCCTTGATCTTGCGGTGATGTTCGTCGGTGGGAGTGCTTGTTGCGGAAGCGCCGGTGCCCTTGAAGGTGAGCATGTAGCACTTGCCGCAGTCGCTGCCGCCACCGGGTGTTGCTGCGAAAGCGTAGGCAATAGTGTCGTTCACGATTTGCGGAGTCTGATCGAAGCAGGTGCCGGCATTGCCGCCGTCGCAAACGGAGGCGTCATCGGGGCTAGCTGTGGTTTGACCATCAACGTTGCAGGTTCTTGCCACCGGGCCGCCCTTGCCCTTCCAGGCGCAGTGCGGTTTGCAGCTGTCCCAATAGCGGGTAGCGTAGCCGGATTTGCTTTGGGCGCCTGAAACAACCTTGGGCAGTAAGGAACCGCCTTGCTGTTGCTGCTGGCTGCTCGAGGATTTGGGCTGCTGCTGAGAACTAGAAGACTTTGCCTGTTGCTGGGAGCTAGAAGACTTTTGCTGCTGTTGCTGGCTACTGGAAGATTTGGCTTGCTGCTGTTGGCTGCTGGAGCTTTGGGCGGTTGCCTTTTCGTCGAGAGTCAGAGAAAGGGTGAAGGACTGCCCGTCAACAGTAAACTGCTGGCTAATCTTCTTTTCCGGAAAATATTGGAACTGTTCGCCACCGCTAATGGTGAACTTCTTGGATCCTTGGTCGTATTCGAACTTGAGGAACCAATATTGACCGTCGTTACCGACCTTGGGCTTCTCGCTTACGGGAGAGAAGGTAATCGGAGAAATCGACTGGCCCTTGGCGACAGTCTGGGTCAGACTTCCGGTAACGGTGATGTTGCCCACAGTCTGTTGTTGTTGAGAGGAGCTGCTCTCTTGCTTGGATTCAGAAGAATTTTGGGTGACAGTTTCGCTAGAGGTCGGGTTCTGGACAACTGCGGAAGAGACGCCGGGTACGCTGGAGCTTTCGCTGGAAGTGATTTCCGCCGTGTTCGCCGAAGAATTCGGGTTAGAAGTCGTAGCAGAAGAAGTCGGAGCTGCGCTGGCGTTCAATTCCTGTCTACTCGTCACTGTCAGATCATTGACATCGATATTTACTGCAATGGGGTTTCCATCTAAGCCCTTGATGCAGCCGTCTTCAAATGAACCGATGATGTTGCCTGAAGCGTCGGTTACAATGCCGATAGGATAAATCAGCAAGTCCTGGCCTGCATTAAAGAGCCAGCAGCTTTCTTCAGCGGTTACAGGGCTGGGATCGTTTTCTGTGGGCTGAGTGGCGGCCGGATCGAGATTGTCGAGAGCGTTGGCGGCCTCTTCAGAGCAGTTCATGAAAGCGAGAACGGAGCTCAGGATCAGAGCTGACTTTAGGAATTGGTGTTTCATATACATCCTCAAATTAACCAATGAGACTTTCTTGAGAAAGCCCTTCCAATTCCATCCGCGCATAAAGATAGTTAAATGATTGGAAAAATGCACGTAAAATTTTATTAGACAGTGTGTTGCGAGATGTGTATCACATTTTTTCTGTAACGAAAAACCCCGGCTTTGAACTGACCCCAAAAAGTTGGACAGTTTAAAGTTAGGATAAAACAGCGTTATGAGTCCGGTATTGTACCGGGCTCATTCCTTTTAGGCGTAGTTTTATCCGGTCGTTGTTGTAGTATCTGATATATTTCCTCAGTTCCTGTTTGAAGTGGTCCATGTCGCGGAACGTATTCGGGTAAAGAAGTTCGGACTTCATTATCCCGAAGAAGTTCTCCATCATGGCATTGTCCAGGCAGTTCCCCTTGCGGCTCATGCTCTGGACTATACCGTGGTCCCTGAGGGACTTTTGGTAGGCATAGTGCTGGTAATGCCACCCCTGATCAGAGTGTAACATCAGTTCCGTTCCGACTTCCCTCGCGGAGTAGGCTCGGTCCAGCATGTCCAAGACCATCTTCAGGTCGGGATGGTCGGAGATTGTGTAGCTGACGATTTCGCCGTTGTACATGTCCAGTATCGGCGACAGGTAGCATTTGTCCATGCCGATGTTTATCTGGGTCACGTCGGTTGCCCATTTCTGGTTCGGACCCGTCGTGTCGAAGTCCCTGTTCAGGATGTTGGGCGCAGTCTTGCCGATTTCGCCCTTGTACGAACGGTACTTGCTGCGCCTGCGCACATTTTTCAGGCCTTCTTCTTTCATTAGCCTGTAGACAGTCTTGTGGTTGATCGAGTATCCCTCTTTTCTAAGCTGAGCCACGATGCGGCGGTAACCGTAACGGCCCCCGTTTTGCGCATGTACAGCCTTGACTCGGCTACGCTCGTCGGCATATCGGTCCCAGCCCTGTTTAAGGTGGTAGTAATATGTGGAGCGGGACAGGCCACTCGCCTTCAGGAGATGTTTAAGAGCGTACTCGGCGCTCAGTTCGCGGACGACTTGGGCCCTATACCGAACATCTCGGCATTTTCTTCCTGGTCTAGGGCCTTTAATTTTTTTAAGTAGGCAACCTCCGCCTTCAGGTACTCGTTTTCTTCCCTGAGCCGTTCCAACTCGCTCATTCCTTTACAACTTTTCTTTGGCTTCGACATTTGTGGTGGCCTCCCTTGGGGCTTTACTGCAAGAAGTTCTTCGTAGCCACCATGACGGAACTTGCGCAACCAGGACTGTAGGCAACAAAGACTTATTCCGTATTTAACTGTAGCTTCGACCAAAGATAGCGATTGTCGTTCGACAGCATTTATGACAGACCTTTTTAGCTCTGCATTTGGGCGGGCATTCGTTTTCCTTTTTGTGTTCCAGGCGCCAGTAAGGTCATATTGTCGGCATCTATGCCGGATGAGCCTGTCATCTATGCCTGTAATTCTCGAAATATGAACCGATCCGAACCCTTTTTGATAGAGTTCAAGGACTTTGTCCCATTCTTCTTTTG
>JBGUWV010000057.1:0-13877 GCA_045221475.1 Fibrobacter sp. | reverse complement strand
AAGCCCCTCATCGCCGATGGTACCTGGCCCACGGGCCCGGGAGAGTAGGTCGCTGCTGGATTCACGCCCCCTACGAGGTAAACCTCGTAGGGGGCTTTTTTTATACTCTTCAAATATTGCGTTTTATTGTGTTTTACACAACGTTTTTCCGCCAAAAAGCTGTTATTTATTCCGATTTGGAATACAGAATATATTTTATAGGTCGGAGTTGTTTGTGCGAGAGATTGGAAGAGTCTTTCGTGATTAAAGGAATCTTATCTATGAAGCATTGGGTTTGGGTTGTTTGCACCATCTTTTTCTTGGCAGTAGCCGCTCATGCGACACTCACGTTGCATATTCAATCGCCGTGGCGTAATGATTCGTCTAAAGACGGTTATTTCTTGCATATTCTGGGTGGAGCGGGCGGTGGCTACAACCCTTCTTTTGGTGCAGGCTCATCGACGATTACGACTGACGAAGGTGATGGCTGGTTCAGCTACACCTGGAACAAGAATGTGTCTGACTTCCAGGATTGGGAATCTTTTACAGTAAGCATTTATCCGAACACTGCTGACGGTAACTACAACAATAATAATGGCGAACAGTGGAAGGCCGGTGGCGAATTCAAGATGGGCACGCTGTTCGGAACCGATGTCGAAGTATGGCTTTATACGGATCCCTCCGATAAGAGTTACACAAAGTCCTTTGTGGCTCCGGGTTCCAAGATGGTGTGGTTCAAGAGTCCGTGGGGCAACAAGGCTCTGCCGCAGATGATATTCGGCGACGATTCAGTGATGATGCGTTTTGCCTATGATGACAAGTCCAGTTGCGGATGGTTTTACGGTGCGGTTTCTCCGGCGATGATCAAGCGTAATCCCGTTCAGACGGCGCATTTTATCCGTTTGAATACGCCCTATATGTCATTCCCTGCTTCGGGTGCGGTGGAGCTTGCGGATTACTTTGCCGTGATGGATACGTTATTTATCGATGGAACCGGCGCTTCTCCCGTGTTGACGGAAAAAATTGGCTCGCTGGGAGAATGCTTTGATTCGACTCACGTGCTGCATATCTACCATCCGTGGCGAACCAATTCTACTTATAAGGATAGCGCTGTCTACATTACGGTGGGTAACAATATCTTGAACAACCCCGTGGCGACGGAAAAAGATACTTACCCTTATTGGTATCGCTATGAATTTGAACCGGCGACGGTTAAGTCCGCGAATTGGAGTTCTTCCATGGCCCAGTTCAATATTTATCGTCGTCAGAATGAATGGCCGCAGGTGACCTATTTCAAGGAATCATCCCGTCCGCTGGCATCGGTTCTTTTCCCCACAGGCGTTTACGAAACCTGGTTGTTTACCAATAATGCCGGAGTCTTGGATCTTTCGTTCAGTCCTCTCGAACCGAAAGTAGTTCGCCTAATGAGTCCCTGGGATAATACGACGCCTACGATGTTTGTGGAAGGCGACACAATCAAGATGGGACCCTTCCATAGCGATACCTGCGGTTGGTATCAGGGTGTATCATATAAGCATATTGATTCTTGGGATGTTTATTTTAGGCAGGCCTTTGGCTTTGAATATTTCTCGAGGAATGGGCTTGATTCTATTCCTGGCGAAATGATAAATCTGGATTCCATTTTTGCAGAGACCGATACGGCATGGGTTACGTCCATTCCTTTCCGCATATCTAGCGTGTATCCGAAAGTGCTGGGTGTGTGCCCCTCCATGAAAATTTCTGCCTTGGTCCTTGACTGGGCTGGTGAAGGCGTAAAGAAGGCTGGAGCGGATCAATATAACCGTGTGACA
The DNA here is from genome assembly GCA_045221475.1 of Fibrobacter sp. Classification (GTDB taxonomy): domain Bacteria; phylum Fibrobacterota; class Fibrobacteria; order Fibrobacterales; family Fibrobacteraceae; genus Fibrobacter. Next base: position 12,087 of record JBGUWV010000057.1, on the reverse strand, counting down.
GATTTTAGCCAGGATGTGGATTTTGGCGGCATTTATGATGGGAATGAATATACTACTGTAACGGTTCTAGATTCTACGGGGACTCTTGTGGAATACAAGAGTTGTCAGAATCTGGTGACTGGCATGGTTCAGGATACATTGGTCAATGGCGTTCCTGCCCGCGTAGATTCCTTGGTGTATCCCTGGAGCAAGTGTTCGGCAGCTCACGAAATTGAAAAATGGTTTGTGCCCCAGGTTGTGGCAACAGATGCAAATGGTAAGGAATATACCAACGCCGTCTGTCGAGATATTGATCTGGTTTTGGATGAAGAAGGTTTCTGGTTGGCCGATATTTCGGAATCCCATGAAGATGGCGGCTTTTTCCCCATTGATGACTTGGAATTCCTTGATTCCGCAAAGATGGTGCGTAACCCGAAATTTGACTGGGACGATCAGCTGACAGCTGGTGGCAAGAAGCACAATTACAGCTTCTCCATGAAGGTATCCGCCCAGTTCAAATATGTGAAAGGGCAGTACTTCGAATTCCGCGGTGACGATGATGTTTGGGTGTATATCAATAATCGCTTGGTGGTGGACATTGGTGGTTGCCATAGTCCTATCGAGGGTGCGGTGGATCTGGATACTCTCGGTCTGGTTGAGGGTGTGGAATACCCCTTCCATATTTTCTTCTCGGAACGCAATGCTACGGGTTCGAATTTCAAGATGCGCACGTCTATCAATTTGCAGACCCAGAGAACATACTTCTCCAAGATGAAAGAGAACCTGGATGGTTCTGTGGAATATGAATTCCACCAGCTTCTGGTTGACAAGTCTATCAGTTGCGACGTATCTAGTGTGCAGAGTGCCCGTGACCAATTGGCTCAATCCATATTTATTCTGAAGGGTGGTAATCTCCCTGCTGAAGGTGTGTCGTTGGAAACGGGTCTGCAATATGGCGGTATCTTTATTAGTGAAAACCTGGCGGGTATCTCTATTGATACATCTGCTTTCGTGAATTCCCGTCAGCTTAGTCCCGGTAAATATGCCTTGTATTGCATGCTGGCTTCGGATCCCAGCCAATATCAGGTGATTACCTTTACGGTACCGGAATATCCTCTCCCCGATATTGCTTTTGTGGATGTTTTCCACGTGACCGATTCCGCTTATTTCGATCCGGCGGGGTATACGTTGCGTGGCGATATGATGGGATTGAATGGCGGCAAGAACGATACGCTTCTGGCTCATGTGACGTATCCAGATACGGTACCTATAAAGATTGCCCTTCTTTTTGGAACGACTCCTTGTGGACAAATGGCTGCCGGTGCCGATATAAACTGTGTGCAGGAATTGAATCTGAATACAAAATTTCCACTGAGTTTCTTGGATAAAAATAACCAGCGTGTGACTACGATTTCAACGGACTCGACGGGTTATGCGAGTTTCTATGTGGTGGGTGATTCTGCCATGGTGGATGCATTCTTTACGATTGAAAGTAATGGCGTGAATAACGTCTTGATTTGGAAAGACATTCACTTTAAGGAACCTCCGGTGCCTTTTGCCCAGCGTGCTAGAATGTACGACGTGAATGGCGACGGTATTCCCGATAGTCTGGTGATACCGTTCAGTAAGCCTTTCGATGACGTGGTGCCCGATACCATTTCATGGGCCTTTGGCGGTACTGAATTCCATTCAACAGCTGGACAAGAAAATATTTGGCCTCTCGTGGTGATGGACTCGGTGATTACCCTTTATAATCCGGATGGCCTTCGCAAAGACGCGTTTACCGGTCTTTCGGATCAGATCTATTCGGGTTCCCTTCTGTACCATTACACCTATACCGATGAGGAATCCGGCGAAGAAGTTAAGCTTTCAATGAACACGTTGATTGAGGATAAGGTGGCTCCCATTGTGTTGAGTGCTGTCATTGAGCCTGTGTCCGAAGATCTGAGCTCGTTGACGATTAACTTGAGCGAAGGTACTGGCGACAATACGATTGACGGAAAGACTGCATTTATATTCTATCGCGATTCGGCAATTTTTATGGATTCGCTTTACATTACAAAATTCAGCATAAACCCCCAGGGAAACGTATTCCGTTTGTATTTCCAGCGGACTGCTCAGACGACGCTTCCGGAAGTGGGCGATTATGTAAGGCTGTTGCCGGGTGAACTGAAGGATCGTAGCGGAAATGCCGCTCATGTGAATAATCCCAAGGTTCGCATTGTGGGCGAACAACGTACTGAAATCAAGGCTCCTGGAGTTGTGACGATTTCCAATAATCCTGAGGCTTGGCCGCATAAAGAATCGATTGTTCCTATGGTGGTGCCGACAAACAAGTCCCTGCAAGATATTATTGACAGTGTGGGTATGCCAGGCTTGTTGTTGAGTTATAATATCGGCGAGTTGGCAACAACGCTACTTATGGATTTGCCTAGCGGTGCCAATAAGGATTCTGCTCTTGCGCTCATACGAATCAAGTGGGAAGGCTACTATTTCTCGCACTTGGGGAACTTCGTGAACAAGGCTAGTGGGACAATAGCCTGCAACGACAAAACGGTATTCTACAAGGCGTCTAATCCAGAATTGTCTAACTGCTATGACAATCCTGGGAACCTGTTCTTTGAATGGAACGCCCGCAGCGAAAAAGGCCGTGTCGTGGGAACAGGAGCCTACATTACCAAGATGAAGGTAAAAATCACGAGTGGCCCCGAAAAGGCCGGAAGCAGCGATGATACCTATACAATAGGTATCCGCCGTAGTAAAAAATTCTAGCGTTGTTTGGAACTTTAAAGGATTAGGCTCGGGCTGTCGTGTTGTACAGCTCGAGCGTTTCTTTAAGCTTGGTCGCAACGCCATTGATGGTGTTGAATATATTGCTCAGGTCGCCTTGAATCTTGTCGAAGTTTTCAAGATTGCAGAATAGGTCGTTGCGGAAAGTCTTGTTAGACTGGTAAAGGTCCCGTAGCGAACGCAGAATTTTTGCCTGCTGTTCCATTTGTGCCTGGGCTTCTTTTTGGCTAGCTTCCAATTCAGTTTTCTTTTTCTTGGCAACTTCGGGGTCGTTTTCGCGAAGAATATATGTGGGAAGCGTTGCGAAGTCTTCGAACTTTCCGGAGGTGTTGTTGCCGTTTCTGGAATTGTTGTTACGCAGGCCGATTCCTTTGACTGCAGAATCAATGGAAATGGTGCAGCTGGAGGTCCCATGATAGTTGCAACGTACGTGCTTCTCGATTTGACGGAGTTCGTTGTAGGGGTTGAAATCTTCGTCAGATTCTACAAAGTGAAGCGGTACGTACAGGGGAACCTGTTCGCCGGCAATGGTAATGCGGTAGCTGATGCAGGGCTCTCCGTTGAATTCCTTGGTTTCGTACAAATTATTGGAGCTGTTCAGAAGTCCCTTGACTTTGCGGTAAAGGGCTTGGGCATCATAGGTGGTTTCGACAACGTTTGCCAGATCCTTGAGCAGGACCGATTTGACAATGTTGTTGAAGCTTTCCATAATGGCGTTGTTCGACGTAGAACGGCCCCATATGGGAGTGCCGAGGAACAATGTGTCGGAGAAATTCGTTTCGGTGCGTCCGTTAAAGAAAGCGATGGTGCGGGCGATGTTTGCCAAAGAAAGCCATTTGCTGATGGGTACATAGATGGCATTCTGTATGCAAAGTTCCGAAAGCTTTCCAATAATGGCCATGGTGTCCGGAGAAAGGGTCACCTTCTTGATTTCGTCAGCCCAGGCCGCTTTTTCTTCTTCTGAAATGGTGTATTCTTCGGGAACCTTGAAGCTGTCGTTAAGCTTGTAGTTTTGGAGCAATGTGCACAAGGCGTCCGAAGAAAGATTATCGGGCATGTAAATAGTCAGGGTGATGTCGTCGGCAATATCGGCGCGGCCCATGGCGTTTTCGGGCCTGACATCGCTACTGAGAATGAGGGTCGAGTGCTTTCTGTCTTGAAGGGCATGACGGACATTGTCTTTGGTAATGTCGTCGATAGGATTGAAATCCTTAAACCAGATAAAATCGTAATCTTCGAAGTTTGCCAGACGTTCTTGAAGGTGCGTGCCGATTTTCAGAGGGCGTGTTTTCTTGAACGCCGAAAGCAGTCGGCCAATCATGAAGTTCTTGCCCGAACCGGAACGTCCATACAGATAAAAGGACTCGTTGTTGATTGCAGCAAGGAACCCCAGCTGGAGTCTGTCTTGCCTTTCTGGAAATTCCTGGCAAAGGGCCTGCATCAAGTTCTGGATACGGGAGGTGAGAGTCATGATTTCATCCTTCTTTTGCAGAAATATAAAAACTGATGAAGGAATTTTAAATAGGTAATTTTTTTAAGGGAGCTTTTGAAGCGTTTCAGGAGAAATTTTTGTGGCTTGGTAGGCGATATAAATTCGGCTTTTTACGTTTTTTGGGATAAATTCAGTGGGAAGCCGGGCCGCATCTTTCTCGCTGATGATAAAGGAATCTTGCGGAAAGTCTCGGAGAAGTTGTTCAAATTTCGCAGAGAACGCCTTGCAATGGTCTTTGAAGAAGTAGGTGTGCTTGATGTCGATTCCGAAATTTTGAATATCCTTGCAGAACCTTTCCGGGTCACCGATTCCGCATATAATATTCGCATTGGATTTGCCGTCCCATTGGGCCTTTGTGACAATATGTGATACTTTGTCTACAATAAACTGAATATCGGGCTTTTCGCCATAGCACTTTAATGCGATTGTGGTCGATGAGTTGCCTACGTGATCTTTAGCGAGGCTTCGCATGTTACCGTAGGGCCAGAGTTCCGAAATCTTGGTGGGTAAGGCTTCCCATTGCAAGAGTATGGTGACTGCTCCTGTAAGACGGCTGTCTTCGAAACCGTCGTCGCAGACGATAAAATCGAACTTGCGCGACTTGTCGAGTTCGTGGGCCAAGCGGTAGCGGTTGCGAGTTGCAAAAATCTGGATGCGTTCGTTGCTTGCAAATTTCTGGCGGAGCATGGTGACTTCGTCGAAGGCGTATTCGTGGGCGAGGAGTGCTACGGTTTTGCCTTGGGCGGCCAGGTAATCGCAAAGCCAGATGCAGAAAGGCGTCTTTCCTGCACCTCCGGTGCGGAAGCTTCCGACAACAATCAATTGCGAATACTGTAAAGGCGCGCCCGGCCGAAGGCGGAGCGCGTGATGCAGCAAGTATGCGGCACGATAGCAGAGAGCTAGAATATAGCGGAGCATAGAAGTTAAAACAGATTCTACAATTTGAAATGTGTAATGTGGAATGAGGGTTGTTTCATTTCACATCTCACTTTCTTAACCGCTGTCTACTTTCTATTACAAGCAGTTTCTCTTTTGCTGTAGATAGAGGTCTGCGAGTACAAGGGCTGCCATGCTTTCGACGATTACCGGTGCGCGGACTGCAACGCACGGGTCGTGGCGACCGCGGGCGGCAAGTGTTCCGTTTTCACCACCGCGACCAGCCGTCTTCTGTTCCTGCGAAATGGTGGCGGTGGGCTTGAAGGCCATGCGGCAGTAAATGGGCTCGCCGTTGCTGATTCCGCCGAGGGAACCGCCTGCATTGTTGGTGCGGGTATGGTAGGCGTGGCCATCAAAGTAAAGTTCGTCGTTGTGCTTGCTGCCGTGCATGCGAGCCGAGGCAAAGCCGCTTCCGATTTCAAAACCCTTGCAGGCGGGAATCGACAGCATTGCCTGGGCGAGCAACGCGTCCAGGCGGTCGAACACCGGTTCGCCCAGCGCCACCGGCGGATTCTTGATCAGGAGGCATACGGTGCCGCCAATGCTGTCTCCGTTTGCGCGGGCATCGAGTACGGCTTGTTCCATCTTGGCGCTGGCGTCCATGTCGGGGCAACGTACGGCGGACTTTTCAATCTGTTCGAGCGTGAGGCTGTTCAGGTCCAGCGGGCCGCAATCGACTTCGCCAATGGAATTCACCCAGGCGATGATTTCGGTTCCGTTAACCTGCTTCAAGAGTTTTTTGGCGACTGCACCTGCGGCAACGCGTCCGATGGTTTCGCGGGCGGAGCTGCGTCCACCTCCGCGGTAGTCCCTGAACCCGTACTTGAGGTCGTAGCACAGGTCGGCATGGCCTGGACGGTACCACTTCTGGATTTCGGCGTAGTCGTGGCTACGCTGGTCTTCGTTAAAGACTGCGAACGAAATCGGGGTTCCGGTGGTTTTTCCTTCGAAGACTCCCGAAAGGATTTTTACCTGGTCCTTTTCGTCGCGGGCGGTGGTCATTTTGCCCTGCCCGGGGCGGCGGCGGTTGAGTTCCGCCTGGACTTCTTCTTCGGTGATTTCGAGACCTGCAGGGCAGCCATCCAGGACCGAACCTACGGCCGGACCATGGGATTCGCCCCAGGTAGTAACGCTAAAAATTTTGCCAAAAGTGCTTGCCATGAGTCAAAATATAGATAATCGGCGTTTTTTCTAAGAAAATATCAGATAAGGACTTACCAACATGGCAAAGTTTACTATCTTTTACAAAGATTCTAGGAGAATCCTGTGAAACACTTTGGATTTATTATAACGATTTTGACCCTGCTGCTTTCTCTGGAAGCGGCCGCCCAGCGTTATAATGACTTTGCGGGTATTCCCTTCGGTGCCTCCCGCGAGACCGTCATTGAAGAGGTGATGAAGCTCGGTTATGAGCCTTATGGTCAAAGTGGTGAAGGCGAACGCGTCGTCATTCCCGTTTTTATGTTCGGTGAACTGCCGGTCCAGGTTGACTTTATTTTTAACAAGAATGACAAGTTCTATTCCTTCGAAATTCGAACAGGCCGTGTAGAACGCGCCCGCTTGAACAAGTCTTTCGAAGCGGTAGCCTACATGTCCGAGCAGTTTACGCTCAAGTACGGCAAGCCCTCGGGCAACCCGGCGATTGACGAAACTTCGGCCCTGAAGGAAAGCATTTTGAACCTGTACCAGCAGTGGTTCTCTCAAAAGGTTCTGAACATCTATACTGGGCTGGTCCAGAAAGATGGCCGTTATTTTGCTGTGGGTGCCGTAACGCACCGCAAGCTTGCAACCGAAAAGACTTCGGGATCGGGACGCGCCACGGAACGGGCTACTTCCAACAAGCCTGTCTTCTAGTTTGTTCAAAACAGAATCAAGAAGAAAAGCCGACGAATTTCGCCGGCTTTTAAATTTATGCATTCGAGCTAGACTAGGCTTTGAGCTTGTCCAGGGCCTCGTTGGGGCCAATCACGAACAGCACGTCGTTTTCCTTGAGTACGTAGTCGGCGATGTTGCCGATCTTGGGAGTGCGTTCCAGCGGGTCGCGGATGGCGATGACCTGGATGCCGTACTTGTGGGTAAGGGACAGGTCCTTCAGGGTCTTGCCGAGGAAGGCGTCGGGGCAGGCGATTTCGACGATGGAGAAGCCTTCCATGAAGGGCAGGTAGTCCAGCATGTTCGGGCGGTTCAAACGTTCTGCCAGCGAAATGGCCATGTCGCGTTCCGGGTGGAAGATGTCTGCCACGCCGAGTTTTTCGAGAATAATCGTGTGGGCCGGGCTACTGGACTTGGCGATAATATGCTTGACGCCCAGTTCCTTGAGGTTCAGCACGGTCAAGAGCGATGCCTGAAGGTCTTCGCCGATACAGCAGATAACGCTGTCCACCTTGGAAAGCGGGAGCGACTGCAGCTGCTTTTTGCGGGTGCCGTCGGCAACCACGGCCTGGGCCACTTGGTTCGAAATGTCCTGGATTTTTTCGGGGCTGGGGTCTACGACCATCACATCGTGTCCGAGCGCGGTCAAATGACGGGCCAAAAAGTAACCCGTGTTACCCAGTCCTATAACTACAAATTGTTTAGAAGCCATAGGTAAAAGATAGTTATTGGTCGCCCCATGTATGGGAACCGGACGTTTTGGAACCCTCTACAATGCAACGGATAGAATTTGCCTGGTCTTTGTAAAATGCTTCTTTTTGCCAACTTCCCATTTTCCACTTGAAATAGTAGGCGTAGTCGGCATAATCGTCTTTTTCTTCGGCAGTCCAATAGACTCCGGTGCTGTGGTAGTCGTAAAAGTCTCCGTTAAAGGCGCGGAATCCAGTGCCAGAAGTGAGGGTGCTTTCAAAAGCGTCGGCTGGTAGTGCGCGTTCCCAGTCTTCGGTGGTCGGCAGCCTTGTTCCCGGAGGGCAGGCTTTCTTGGCAAAGTGCCAAGTGTAAAGACGGCCGTCTTTTTTGCAATGGGGTTTCTTATTGTAGCAGGAGCTTTGCCTATCTTCGTAATTCAGGTTCTCGGCCAACCATGTCGTACCGTAGACAGTAATGGTCTTGTAGGGCTGGTTATCACGGGAATCAATAAATGTGTTCGCGTCAGCGGGTCTAGCATCGCTTGATTGGCGGACTGCTGTTGGTTGGGTTTGTTCTTTTACTTCGGTTGGGGATGTGTCCCAGGGGGAACGTTCCCAGACCGAGGCGGCATTGACCATTGCCACGGCGAAAAGAAACCCGATAAATGCAAATTTCATTTGGCCTCCTAAACCACTTTCGTCTGAATTAGCCGACCATGATGTCTTCTTCAGCGTACCACATGCCCTGTTCCTGCTTTTTAGCTACGGCAGAAATCAAGAACAGCGGACCCATACGGCCGACAAACATGACAAGGCAAATCACGATACGGCCCGGAATCGAAAGATCCGGGGTGAGCCCCATGGAAAGACCGCAGGTACTATAGGCGCTTGCCACTTCGAAGAACACCTTGAGGAATGAAACTTGCTCAATCGAATTGCCGGCGGCCTCGGTTTCGAGCAACACGAGGGTTGCCACCACCACGACCACGATAGCTACCACGAAGATTCGCACGGCCTTATCGACCGTGGTTTCGGGAATGGTGCGGCCAAGAATCTGGGTCTTGTTGCGGCCGAGCAGGCGGTTAAATCCGAGCAGGAATATCACGGCGGTCGTAGTCGTCTTGATACCGCCACCGCAGCTACCCGGGTTTGCACCGATCAGCATGATAATCACAAAGAAGAACAGCGAGCCCACGCTCAGGGCCGAGGTGTCGACGTTATTGAGGCCTGCTGTGCGGCTGGTGAAGGCCATGAAGGCGCTCGATTCCAGCTTTTGCCCAAAGTTCAGGCCCTCAAAAGTGTTACTCCATTCGCTGAACATGAAGAAGAGAATGCTCACGAGAACGATAATCAGGGTAAAGCCCGTGGCAATGTGTGTATGGAGCGATACCTTGCGGATGGCACGTTTCTTAAAGTCGAACAGGTAGCGGATTTCGGTAATGGCCAAGAAGCCAAAGCCGCCGGCAAGCGCGAGCACGCAGGTGGTAATGTTCATGATCGGGTTCAACTGGAAACGAACCAGTGAATCCGGGAACAGGGTAAAGCCCACGTTGCAGAACGAGCTTACCGCCTGGAAAAGGCTGCAGAAAAGGCGGTCGTAAAGTTCCATGTCGCTGAACTGCGTAAAGTACACCACGGCGCCAATCGCTTCGAGCAAGAAGGTAAAGGGGAGCACTGCTTTCAGGATTCGGCCTGCGTCGACGTTACCTTCCTGCGTGTAGTTGGCAAGGAGGGCTGACTGGTGGTTGAATCCCGGGTGCATACCGGCAAGGAGGATTATCACGGTAGAAATCGTCATGATTCCAAGACCGCCTGCCTGCATCAGGACCACGAGTACCCAGTTGCCAAAGGTGGTAAAGCTTGCGCTAATATCGATAGTGGTAAGGCCGGTAACGCACACGGCAGACATAGCTGTGAAGAATGCGTCGAGTACGCCTACCGGTTCACGCTGCGCAAACGGGAGCGACAACAGGAGTGCTCCCAAAGAAACCAGCGCGAGGTAGCCGGACACAATCATCAAAATCGGGTTGCCCGACTTTTTCTTGACTTCGGCCTTCTTTTCCACGAAGTCAAACGCTTCGTACCTAGAACGTAACATGGGCGTAAATATAGAAATTAATCCCTATCTTGCCTAGGTTTTGGCGGTTTTCTACATTTGGGCCCGTATGAAGAATTTACGTGCCATTTTGATGCCGATTGCGATTTTACTCGGGATTTTGCTCCCGCAGGCACACGTGCTTTCGCCGTTAATGCCGTTTTTGATCGGTACCATGATGTTTTTGACGTTTGTGACGAAAATTCCGCCACAAACCCATGGTTACACGTTTAAAATTGAAATTCGTGCCCTGATTGTGAGCTTGATCCTGGTGGCGGCCATTGCGGGCATCGTAAAACTCTTTGACCTTCCGCGCGAAGTTCTTTTGGGCGGTGCGATTATTGCACTTTGCCCGCCTGCAAATGCTGCCCCTGCCATGGCGAAAATGCTCGGCGGTTCGGCTTCGCTTGCCTTGAAAATTTTCTTGAGCGGAAACCTGATTGCGTGTTTTTCGATTCCGCTGGTGTTTGGTTACCTGACCGGAACCGATGCGGGCCTGAGCGAAATCGCGATGAAGATTTTCAATACCATTCAGCCGATTATCAGTATTCCGCTTGCGTTTGCGCTGGGCCTGCGAGCATTCTACCCGGAACTTGCTGACCGCGCGGCGAAATACCAGAAGTACACCATGTTCGTGTGGACCTTCTCGGTATTCGTAATTATCGCGAAGGCGAGCTACGACATTCGCGAAATGGGATTCTCTGATTTGTGGAATAGCGGAAAGCTCCCGATGATGGCGGGCATCTCGCTGATTCTCTGCATTCTCCTTTACGCCCTCGGCTGGTATGTCGAAAGGAACCGCCGCCCGATTGAAAGTGCGCAGAGCATGGGCCAGAAGAATACCACGCTCGTCATCTGGATTGCTACTTTGTATGCAGGCCCTGTCGTGGCGCTCGCCCCGACTTGCTATGTGGTGTGGCAGAATCTGGTGCTCAGCTATTTGAGTGCAAGGATTAAACCGAAGGAACCTGCAAAAACGGATGGCTAGACTCTAGCAGAAAAAATCCTTCCAGATTTGAGTTCCAAGTTCGCTTAAGCGGATTTGGACTTTTTCGATATGCTCATGAAGCCCCTGGTCGATGATTTCTTCGATGGTGGTGAATGCAATGTCGGAACGCAACTTTCCCAAGAGGCGGATAGATTCCGCCTTGCCTTTGACAGGATAGGCAATATTCTTGAGGCACAGCTCCGCTTTTTCTAGGCAGTAGCGCAAGGAACGCGGAAAATCTTCAGAAAGCAGGAGAAATTCCGCGACATTATGCGGTGTCACGTTCGAATTGCGGCGGTGGAACATTTCGTACGCACCGACGCTCTTGAGAACGGCGTTCCACTGTACCGTATCGAGCGCCATGCCCACCATGCTCACGTCCGGGAGCAAGATGTAGTACTTGACATCCAAAATACGCGAAGTTTGGTCGGCGCGTTCGAGCAAAGTGCCGAGGTGCGTGAAGTTCCAGGCGACATCGTGATTCATTGTGCCCTGAATAATGCCCGCGGTGAGCTGGCTGAATTCCTTGACGCTATTGTAAAAGGCGTGGGGACCTGCCAACGCTTCCTTCGGCATTTCAGGGTCGTTTAGTTTCAAGTAAAACTGGTTGATGGCAATCCACAGTTCCGAAGAAATCCTTTCGCGGACGCAGCGGGCGTTTTCACGGGCCGCCCCGACGCACGAAATGATACTATTCGGATTTTCCTTGTCGAACGTCAAGAACATGAGCGCGTTTTCGATGGAAACGTGGGCGTATTTTTTGAAGAATGCGTCTGCGTTGCCGGCAATCTGGATTACCGGTTCCCAGGGGCGTTCTTCGCCGGGTAAGTCCAGTTGGAGCTGGAGGTTCACGTCGATGCTTCGCGCGACGTTTTCGGCACGTTCAATATAGCGGGCAAGCCAATAAATGGAATTTGCGACTCTACTTAACATATTCTACTTCCTACTTCTAAATTCCTATTGTTGTTGCTGCTGTTCCATCCAAAGTTTAGCTTGGCCAAGTTCGGGGGCTTTCTCGTTTTCGGCGATGACCCAGGTGTCCTTGCATCCGCCGCCCTGCGAACTGTTCACCACGATAGAACCCTTGCGGAGCGCCACGCGGGTGAGACCGCCGGGGAGAATGTAGGTTTCACGCCCTTGTACAATGTAGGGGCGCAAGTCCACATGGCGACCTTCGAAACCGCCATCGACAATGCAAGGCACGCGGCTGAGCGAAATCATGGGCTGCGCAATGTAGTTACGCGGG
>JBGUWV010000056.1:0-4174 GCA_045221475.1 Fibrobacter sp. | reverse complement strand
GGATATACTTCGAAACATCCTCGAGATAGGATTCCGGCAACTGGCGAATTTCTTTTTCTAGGACGTCGTATGACATAATAACTCCATAGACAAATATACACTTTTCTCTGCCAGAAAGCAAGCGATGAGCCTTACAGTATGGGGTGATGTACTCCTTTTTTCATTTCAAGAATGACTTTGGAGAGTTCAACGTATATGTCGTTCCAGGGCGTGACGCGACCTTTTAGCATATCGTTGTAGCCTTTCTCAAGTTCTGCATCGAAGCGTTCTTTAGGCCATGTGGCGGCTTTTTCAGGCTTGTTCATATCATTCAACATACATATTTGTTTGCGCAATTGCAATACATTAAAAAAAACACCAACACCTCTTTCCCAAAATTTTCCTAAAATGTCAGTATATGACAACAAATAAAATGTATATTGCGAATATACTGCAAGAGGTGTTCGCTATGCAAGAAATCAAATCCGTTGAAGGCATGAAAAGCCGGATGAAAAAGATTATTGAAATCGAAAACGAAGGATTAAATCGCTATTACTCTGACCAAAGTGTGCCAAAGAAAATTCCTATTACGGGTTCTGATGATGCGTACCATGCGTCCAGCGACATAATTAATTTCTTTTCTAAATGTGGTGTAATAAACGCACGCGATTTCCATATAGATACAACTATGCAGGAACATAGATTGCTTGAGTCCATGGAAGCGGGTTCGCGATTTTTTTATTGCGTTGATTTCCTTGACCAACTTGTGGCTATGTCACAGCAAAACAAGAATCTTGCGGACCTTCCTGAATACAAAGAATCTTTGTCGGCTATAATTGAGTTGAGGGACACGACCGCAAAATTGTTCAATGCACATCTAGACGCTGTTATCGAATTCCTGCAAAGCAAAAAAATTCCTATTTCGAAAAAGGAGAGAGGTTAATTGTATGATAAAAAGAGAAAACTATGCCATATTAAAGGAAAAATACGGTAATATAGCAAGTTGGGCGATATGGGATGATGATGACATATCGGGGCAAGATTGGTGTTTAAATGATGATGAATTGATGAAAAACATTGAAACGAAGTACGTATTAGTTGCCTTAAACCCGCACGGAAACGAAAACGCAAATCAATCAAAAGAACAAGATAATACTTCGCCCTGGAGACATAATTTTCATACATCAGCAAATGACTGTGATTTGAGAGATGCTATTCGCGGCACATCTTTTTGGGGATCTTACATTACAGATCTTTTTAAAAGAAAGCCATCTGAGGGGCAAAATAGTCTTAAAATAGAAGAAAAAGACATTATAAAATCTGTTAAAGAATTAGAGGATGAAATCGCTCTTATTTCAGATAATGTGATATTGATAGCTTTGGGTGATAAAGTTTTTAATTATTTGAATAAATACTTGTCAGGACCATATGTTATTCGCAAAATAAGACATTTTTCTTATCGATTTCTCGATCCAAAAGAATACCATAAAGAAATAGTTGATTTAATTCAACGTCTTGATAAGAAGAATATTAGATAGAACGGGGGTGTTAGGGGGCGGAGCCACCTAGGAGTGGGGGTGGAAAGCAACGGAGTGCGAACCAGGGGGAAGCCTCCCCCGCCCCTTTTCCATGGACTGGATCCTTCGACTTCGGCGCTTCGCGCCTCCGCTCAGGATGACACTCTCCCGTCACTGTTTTAATATGAAACACGGCGATTTTGACCCTTTCTAGGGGTTTTTCTTGTTTCAGAACGAAACAAAATGGGCGTTTTTTGCTTTTGGCACGGGTTTTGCTATTGAATGGGCGTAAAAATATATAATAGGAGACTCATTATGAGCAAGATTATCGGTATTGACTTGGGAACGACCAACAGCTGCGTGTCCGTGATGGAAGGCGGCAAGCCGGTCGTCATCGCTAACGCGGAAGGTTTCCGCACCACCCCGTCCATTGTCGCTTTCGGCAAGAACGGCGAACGTCTGGTGGGCCACGTGGCAAAGCGTCAGGCCATCACCAACCCCGAAAAGACAATTTACTCCATCAAGCGTTTCATGGGCCGTACGGCCGGTGAATGTTCCGCTGCCGAAAAGAACATGCCTTACAAGCTGGTGGGCACGGGTTCTGACCCGGTGCGCGTGCAGGTGGACGACAAGCAGTTCGCTCCTCCCGAGATTTCCGCCATGGTTCTCCAGACCATGAAGAAGATTGCCGAAGACTACCTCGGCCAGCCGGTGACCCAGGCCGTGATTACGGTCCCCGCCTACTTTAACGACTCCCAGCGTCAGGCTACGAAGGACGCCGGTAAGATTGCGGGCCTCGAAGTGCTCCGTATCGTGAACGAACCGACGGCTGCAGCACTTGCCTACGGTCTTGACTCCAAGAAGAGCGAAAAGGTCGCCGTGTATGACCTCGGTGGTGGTACGTTCGATATTTCTATCCTCGAAATCGACGATGGCATGTTCAGCGTGAAGGCCACCAACGGCGATACGATGCTCGGCGGTGACAACTTCGACGAAGTGATTATCGACTGGATCAACGACGAATTCAAGAAGGACAATCCGGGCATCGACCTGAAGAAGGACAAGATGGCCCTGCAGCGTTTGAAGGACGCCGCCGAAAAGGCCAAGATCGACCTGTCTGCCACGACTTCCACGAACATCAACCTCCCCTTCATCACTGCCGATGCTTCTGGCCCGAAACATTTGGACCTCACGCTCAGCCGTGCAAAGTTTGACCAGCTGACCGCCCACCTGGTGGAACGCTCCATGGAACCGTGCCGCAAGGCCATCAAGGACTCGGGTCTCTCGCTCTCCGAGATCGACGAAGTGATTCTCGTTGGTGGTTCTACCCGTATCCCGGCCGTGCAGGAAGCTGTGCGCAAGTTCTTCGGCAAGGAACCGAACAAGACTGTGAACCCGGACGAAGTGGTGGCTATCGGTGCCGCCGTCCAGGGTGCCGTGCTTAGCGGCGACTCCTCCGTGAAGGACGTGTTGCTCCTCGACGTGACCCCGCTTTCCTTGGGTATCGAAACTCTCGGTGGCGTGATGACCAAACTCATCGACCGTAACACCACGATTCCGACCAAGAAGAGCCAGGTGTTCTCTACCGCCGAAGACAACCAGCCGGCCGTGACGATTCACGTGTTGCAGGGCGAACGCGAATTTGCCCGCGACAACCGTACGCTCGGCAAGTTCGACTTGACCGACCTCCCGAAGAAGCCGCGTGGCGTGCCGCAGATCGAAGTGACTTTTGATATCGACGCAAACGGCATTGTGCACGTGTCTGCTAAGGACAAGGAAACCGGTAAGGAACAGTCCATCAAGATTACTTCTTCCAGCGGCTTGTCTGAAGACGAAATCAACAAGATGGTGAAGGATGCCGAAGCCAACGCTGCCAAGGACAAGGAACAGCGCGAACTGGTGGACATCAGGAACCAGGCCGAACAGATGGCTTACCAGGCCGAAGGTCAGCTGAAGGAATTTGGCGACAAGTTGCCGGCCGACACCAAGAGCCAGCTGCAGGCTGCCATTGACGACATCAAGGCCAAGAAGGACAACGGCACCAAGGAAGAGATCAAGGCCGCTATGGACAAGCTCCAGGGCATGATCAGCTCCATGGCCCAGGCCGCCGGTGCAAACCAGGCTCAGCCGGGTCCGCAGCCGGGCGCTTCTGAACAGCCCAAGAACGACAAGAAGGGCGATGGCCCGGAAGTCGTCGACGCGGAAGTGGTTGACTAATAGGCTAGATAAAGGCGGCAGGATTAGTTATTAGTTCTGAGTTACTAGTTACTAGCGATGCCTGTTACAAGAGGTGTCATCCTGAGCGGAGCGCGCAGCGCGAAGTCGAAGGATCTAGGCCTGCCGTCAAATAGAAAGGATTCGCTCTCTATTTAGGGAGCAATCCTTTTTGTTTAAAAGAAGATTTTTTGTTATGACGACTGTATTTAGAGATTTAAGAGAAAAAAATAAAGAGATTAATCTCTCGTCTCTCGTCTCTCATCTCTCGTCTAATTTGCCCGGAGGGCAAAATGGCTGAAAAAAGAGATTATTACGAAGTTCTAGGCGTCGGCAAGGACGCGAGTGCTGACGAGATCAAGCACGCCTACAAGAAACTTGCCATCAAGTACCACCCGGACAAGAACCCGGGCGACAAGGAAGCCGAAGAAAAGTTCAAGGAAGCTGCCGAAGCATACGACGTG
>JBGUWV010000055.1:0-2876 GCA_045221475.1 Fibrobacter sp. | reverse complement strand
GTACACTTTGGAACGCGAAGCTCAAGTTTCTGAATTTGAAGACAAGGTTGTACACATCAACCGTTGCGCTAAGACCGTCAAGGGCGGTCGCCGTATGTCCTTCTCCGCTCTCGTTGTCGTTGGCAACAAGAACGGCAAGGTCGGTGTTGGTCTCGGTAAGGCTAAGGAAGTTTCCGAAGCTATCCGTAAGGGTACCGAAGCCGCCCAGCGTAACATCGTTGAAGTGCAGCTTCTCGACGGCACCATCCCCCACGACATCGAAGTCAAGAGCGGCGCTACCCGCATCCTCTTGATGCCGGCTGCCCCGGGTACTGGTGTTATCGCCGGTGCCGCTGCCCGTGCCGTTCTCGAACTGGCCGGTGTGCGCAACATCCTCACCAAGATTCACGGTTCTTCCAACCCGAGCACTGTCGTGAGCGCCTGCCTCGAAGGTCTCTTGGCTCAGAAGAACAAACAGGACTGCGCCGCTCTCCGCGGTGCCAATGCCTAAGGAGTAATACACGATGAAGAAAGTTCGTATTACTTTGATTAAGGGTACTGTCCGCCGTCTCCCGATGCACCGCGCTAACGTGGCTGCTCTCGGCCTCCGCAAGATCGGACAGTCTGTTGAACACGTTTTGACCCCCAGCATCCAGGGCATGATCAATGCCGTGGCTGACATGGTGAAGGTCGAGGAGATCTAAGATGGAACTCAATACTCTCAATCCTGGCAAAGCTGCCAAGGGCAAGAGCCGCAAGCGCATTGGTCGCGGTCCGGGTTCCGGTTGGGGCACCACCGCTGGCCGTGGCCAGAAGGGTGCCGGCGCTCGTAAGAGTGCACAGGCCGGTCGCGTCGCCTTCGAAGGCGGCCAGATGCCGATCCACCGTCGTATCCCGAAGCGTGGCTTCAAGTCTCACTTCGCCAAGGACACGCAGATCGTTAACCTCAAGAAGCTCGCTTCTTGCAGCGTGACGGACTTCGACGCCCAGGCAATGTTTGACCAGGGTTTCATCAAGAACATCGAACTGCCTATCAAGGTCCTCGCTTTTGGTACCATCGACAAGGCAATCAATGTAAAGGTTAACGCCATCAGCGAAAAGGCTAAGGCCATGATCGAAGCTGCTGGCGGCAAAGTCGAGATCGTCTAATGGAAGCTCTCAAGAAAGCCCTTGATGCGTTCGCTAATGCGTTTAAGATTGAAGACCTGCGTAAAAAGCTTCTTTTTACGCTTGGTGTTCTGATCATCTATCGTCTTGGCGCACACATCACCATTCCCGGAGTGAATTCTGCCGTTCTGGCGGAGTTCTTCCGTAACTCGAATAATTTGTTCGGCCTGTATGACTCCTTCACGGGCGGTGCCTTTGCTAAGGCTACCATTTTTGCCCTAGGTATCATGCCCTACATCAGTGCATCCATCATTATCCAGTTGATGGGTTCCGTTATCCCGGCTATCCAGATGTTGCAGAAGGAAGGCCAGGAAGGGCGTGCCAAGCTGAACCAATATACCCGTTACTTTACGGTAGCTCTCGCTGCCTTGCAGGGATGGGGCATTTCTGTGTGGCTTTCGTCCCTTAAGGTGACAACCGCTACCGGTGCCGGAGTGTCTGTCTTGGCTGATGACTTCGCTACGGGCGCCGGAAACATCGGTTTCCGTTTACTAGCTACCCTGACCTTCACCGCCGGTACGATCTTCGTGATGTACCTGGGCGAGCAGATTACCTCGCACGGTGTGGGTAACGGTATTTCTCTTATCATCTTCGCCGGTATCGTCGGCGGCCTTCCGCGGGCTGCCCTTGCAGAATTCGAAATGTTTAAGGAAGACATCCAGCCCCTCGCTATCGAGATCTTTATCTTGGCAGTGGTGGTCTTGATTGTTGGCTTTATCGTATTCGTCGAGCAAGCGAACCGTCGCATTCCACTCCAAAGTCCTCGCAGGACTGTCGGTTCCAAGGTCGTGGGCGGTCAGTCCAGCTATTTGCCCTTCAAGGTGAATACCGCTGGCGTGATTCCCGTGATTTTCGCAAGCTGCATCATGTTCATTCCGGCCATGATCGCTTCCTGGTTCCCGAACGTTTCTGCGATGCAGTCCTTTGCGGCTGCGTTCATCCCGGGTCACATTACCTATAGTGTGATCTTCGCTCTCCTGATTATATTCTTCACCTACTTCTACACGGCAATTCAGTACAACCCTAACGATATTGCCGAAAACCTCAAGAGAAGTGGTGGATTTATTCCGGGAATCCGTCCGGGTAACGAAACTGCAAAGTACATAGACCACGTTCTCACGAGAATTTCTTTGCCTGGATCGCTTTTCCTCGCTTTAATCAGTGTTGGTCCGCTCCATCTCAAAGACGCACTCAATATGAGTTTCTATATTGGGGGCACCTCGGTACTTATCGTGGTCGGTGTGGCGCTGGATACGCTCCGTCAACTCGAAGCCCAGTTGCATACCAAGAATTATGAAGGTTTCCTCAAGCATGGCCGTATTCGCGGCAGGATGGCGTCTTAGTGGCTAAAGAAGAAGGAATACAAGTAGAAGGTGTTGTGTTGGAAGCTCTCCCCAACGCTTTCTTCCGTGTCCAACTCGGAAATGGCCACGAGATTCTCGCTCATGTTTCAGGAAAAATGCGTCGGCATTTCATTCGAATTTTGCCGGACGACAAAGTGTTGGTAGAGATTTCCCCCTACGATCTTAACCGTGGGCGAATCACATACCGTTACAAGTAATAGGTATTTTCAAAGAAAGGTCAAACCTATGAAAATCAAAGCCTCCATCAAACCCAGATGTGAAAACTGCAAGATCATCCGCCGTAAGGGTGTATTGCGCATCATCTGTTCGAAGAACCCCCGTCACAAGCAGAAGCAGGGATAAGGAGATCGTATGGCACGTATCGCT
>JBGUWV010000054.1:0-19417 GCA_045221475.1 Fibrobacter sp. | reverse complement strand
TGTTGCATGCGGAGACGATTCTTCCTCTTCTGTTTCCCCAGAACCGGCCGGTGATTCTTCGTCTTCTGTCAACCAATCTTCGAGTTCCGTTACGGACAAAGGAACGTCTTCCGGTGGCAGTTCGAAATCCTCTAGCTCTGTGAAATCAGGAGATGATTCGCAGAAGAATTCTAGTTCTAGTGGCAAAAAAGACAACTCCAGTAGTTCGGAAGGTGGAGATTATTCCTCGTCTGGTACAAATGATAATCGTTCGAGTTCCAGTGGCTATGTGTTGCGCGACTCACTTTGCTCGAGTGATTATGAAGGTGGAACAAAATATATTTCGAAATATGGTATTACATACCGTTGTATAGAAGGCCATTGGGTGCTTCAGTCTTCTAGCTCCACGGTTAGTTCATCGAGTAGTAGCAAGTATTACGACATGAGCCGGCTTTTTGTTAACGAGGAAGGCTACAGTTATGGAGAATTTACTGATCCTCGAGATGGCCAGGTGTACAAGACAATTAGCTATGAACATGGTTTTCGTGGAATAGATTCTATAACTTTTTTTGCCCAAAACCTAAACTATGGCAGGATGATTCCTGGGGGCACCCAGATGACCGATTCTACCAAGTTTTGCTACGATGATGACTCCTGGTATTGCGAGAACGGCTTCGGTGGCCTTTATACCTGGGCTACGGTGATGAATTTCCCTGCTGCTTGTGACAGTTTTGCCATGGGAAGTGCTCAATGTCCGGAGGAGTACGACTTGATGAGTAATCCGATTCCCGAGTATCAAAATAACCTTAGTCTTGTCATTCATCGGGGGATTTGTCCTGAGGGATGGCATGTGATGAATGAGGAAGAATGGGCTACGGTAATGAAAGGTCGCGGCTCCAGAGATGGCGCTTCGTATTTGGGCGCTGTTTTGTGGGGATCCAATCAGCGTGGATTCTCCCTTTTGCCTGCCGGAAAACTGCACTCAGATGGTCCTCATTCATATTATATAAATATGGATAAATCAGCTTATCATTGGTTGCTTGGTGAATATAAGAATGAAGAAAATGGTTATGTCGGGGGCTTGGTAGCCTATGTTACATACGATCATCTGACTCGCGGTGCAGGAGAAGAAAAGTTTTATGGACTCTCTATCCGTTGCACAAAGGATTATTAATCCTTAATTAATCGTTCAAAAAAGTTTAACAAAAAAACAGGGCTTTGGGGAATCCGTGTGCCCCCAAAACAACCTTCTGTTTACGATTTACTAGATTTAAGAGCATGGAATCTTACTTTTTTATCGGTGTTGCGGGCGTAGGCATGAGTGCCATTGCCCAGTATCTTGTTGGCAAGGGAGTTTCTATTAGCGGTTCGGACCGCCAGTTTGGAGCGGCAGAAAAGCCTCTCGTCATGAATCAGCTGGAAGAATGTGGCGTCAAGTGCTTTCCGCAGGATGGCTCGGGCATCGTAGAAGGCTTGAATGCGGTGGTCGTGAGTACCGCTATCGAAGACACAAATCCGGACCTCAAGCGCGCCAAGGAGCTGGGAATCCCGGTGATGCACCGCAGCGAAATGCTTGCGAAGATTTCTAAAGAAGCGAAGACGATCGCTGTCAGCGGTACCAGCGGAAAATCCACCGTAACCGCCATGATTTATCATATTTTGCAGTATGCGGGCCTACAGCCGTCGGTGATGACGGGCGCTGGCCTCGTGAACTTGCAGAAAGAAGGCAAGATTGGGAACGCCGTATCGGGCAAAGGCGAATGGCTCGTTGTCGAAGCAGACGAAAGCGACGGAACGCTCGTGCGCTACGAACCCGAAATCGGCCTGATTCTGAATGTGGACAAGGACCACAAGGAAATGGACGAGCTCCAGGAAATCTTCCTCAAGTTCAGCCACAACATTTTGGATAACGGCAAGATTCTGATTGTGAATGACGCGCACCCGCTGGCCAAGAAGTTCAGCGCCGGCCGTGAATTCGACTTCGGCTTTGAAAACTACGTGGGCGTGCAAGGTACGGACTTCAAGTCTGTCGGAACCTCGATTCAGTTCCGTGTGCGCCACCAGGCAGAATTGGTGAAGTTCGTCGTGCCGCTCCCGGGCAAGCACAATATGGAAAACGCCCTGGCCGCAACGGCTGCCGCACTCCGCGCAGGAGTCTCGCTCCATACGTGCGCCGACGCCCTTGCGACATTCCCCGGCGTGTTCCGCCGTCACCAAATTCTCGGAACCTTCAACGGCGTGACGCTGGTGGATGACTTTGCACACAATCCGGCGAAAATTGCCGCGAGCATCAAGAGTGCCCAGGACTTTACCGACGGTCGCGTCATCGCCTGGTTCCAGCCTCACGGCTTCGGCCCCACGCGATTCCTTCGCAAAGACCTTGTGGAATTTATCGCCAAGACGCTCCGCCCCAAGGACTTTGACGACGACCGCGACAACGACGTCATCTTCTTCAGCCAGATTTACTACGCCGGCGGCACCGTCACCCGCGACATCAGCGCCGGTGACCTTGCCGACGATTTGCTCCTCAAGGGTTGCGAAGCCATCTACATCGAAGACCGCAACAAGTGCGCCGAAAAAATGGTCGAAGTTGCCCAGCCTGGCGACACCATCCTGCTGATGGGTGCCCGCGACCCGAGCCTCCAATCCTTCGCACAACACGTGCAACAATTATTAGAACAAGAAATCATGTAATTCTTGTTAATCATAACACTTCAAAAACTGTGATTTTCAAGTCACAGTTTTTTTGTTGTGAGGATAAATAGTTAAAAAGAACAAATGTTCTTCATCGACAAGGTCCTGGCTGCGTCGGCCAGGGAAGGGGAGGGTGCAGGGAGGGGGCCGGGCGGCCTTCGCAACTCCGAGCTGGGGCCCCTCCCGCATTATAAAAAAGATTTTTAAGGTTTTCCCTTAAAGACTTTCATGCTTGCTCATGCAATGCAGGCTGCCACCCTCTTCAATCACAGTACGGCAATCCAGCCCGATAACCTTGCGATCTGGGTACACGCTTTCAAAGTAAGCCTTGGCCTTTGCATCGTTCGGCGACTTGTACTTCGGGAAAATGAGCGCGCCATTCACATAAATAAAATTCATGTAGCTGGCCGGCAGAATTTGTCCATCGTCGAGCTTGCGCTGCGGCGGGAGCGGCAATGTATCGACTTTCGCCGACTTGCCGTAATGACTCTTGACCCAAGTTTCAATCAAGTACTTCGCTTCGGTCAGAATAATGTTGTTCGGAGAACGCTTGTCAGTGGCTTCGCACATCACAATGCGATCCTTAGCCACAAAACGAGCCACATTGTCGATATGGCCATCCGTATGGTCACCATGCAAACCGTGGGGGAGCACCAACATGTCGCGCAAGCCAAAAGCCTTGCAAAGAGCCCTAACCACCTTCCTGATATCCTTCATGTCATTACGGTTCTTACCCGTCAGACAATCCAGCGTGGTAATGCCGAGGCCGTCGCCGTTGACTTCAATGGCTCCACCTTCAAAAATGTAGGGAACGCTTGTACCTTTCTTGTATTCGAAAATATCAGCAATGCGTTCGGGAATCTGGTTGTCGTTTTTCCAAGGCGGAAATTTTGCACCCCAGGCGTTAAAAACCGTTTCAGAAACAATCGTTTCTTTCCCTTTTTTCAAGAAGAACGGACCATAGTCGCGAATCCAGATATCGTCCGTCTTGACGGTAAAGAAACTGGCCGGGAAGGGGCGGTCGGCAACAGCAATTCTTTCCGGAATCGTCAAAAAATCCTTTTTAGGAACCAGCACATTCACGGGCTGAAATTCGCTGATTGTGCGAATCAGGTCTACATAGAACCTGCGAATCATTTCTCCACGTTCACCGTACCAATTCTTTTTATTATGCGGAAAAGCGAGCCAGGTTGCAGCTTGTTCTTCCCATTCAGCGGGGTAGCGAATAATTGCTTTTGCCATAAAAAATCTCTTATCTATTTGTCGCACCAAATCTTGAGAATGTCACCATAAAGGTCTACGCGACGGTCGCGGAAATGCGGCCACCAGCGGCGGTTTTCTTCTGTTTCCTTCAGGTCGATTTCCACAATGCTTGCCCCCAAGAAATCGATATCGCACTTGTGAATCAGGTAACCATCAGGAGCCGCCACAAAAGACGTTCCCCAGAAGGTAAGTTCGCCTTCGGTACCAATGCGGTTTGCCGAAAGAACAAAGGTGCGGTTTGCAATGGCGTGTCCACGCATCACCGTGACCCAGCTGTCCTGCTGGCGCGGGTAAATTTCAGCCGGTTCAGACTTCATCCAACCAATTGCAGTGGGGTAGATAAGAATGTCTGCGCCCTTCAAGCTCATGATGCGGGCTGCTTCAGGGAACCACTGGTCCCAGCAAATCAGCACGCCCAGCGTACCGGCGCTCGTCTTGATAGGTTCAAAGCCCGTGTCACCCGGAATAAAGTAGTACTTCTCGTAAAAGGCCGGGTCGTCGGGAATGTGGCTCTTGCGGTAAAGTCCAGCAATGGAACCGTCACGTTCAAAAACAAAGGCGCTATTGTGGTAAATGCCGCGAGCACGCTTCTCGAAGAACGGGAAAACGACAACGGCGTTGATTTCTTTGGCAATGCCCTGCCACTGTTTGACAATGGGGCTATCCTTTTCGATGGCCATGTCAAAAAAGTCGGCATTTTCCTCGAACGGGAAATACGGCGTATGGAACATCTCGGGGAGAACGACCAAGTCGATTCCCTTACCCTTAAGTGCAAGCGCCTGTTCCACATACCATTGATTATTGCTTTCGGGATTCCCCGTCCACTTGCCCTGCAGGGTTGCTGTCTTGATTTTGTTCATGGTCCAAATTTAGATTATTATTGTTCAATTTCAAGAACCAATAGTCTTCACTATTGATAGAACTTGCGTTAAGAATAGGGTCATTTTCCGGATCGATCATAACTACCTCAATGTATCGCGGACAAAGCCATCTTCAGGAGGTTCACCAAACACTTCGAAGGTTCCAGAACCAATCACGGCACCGTTCTTGTAGGCGATTTCGACGCGGTACTTGCCCGGCGGAGTGTTCTTCTTGCGAGTAAATGTCCTGAAGCCTGATTCACGGCCACCGTTAATGGTCATGCGGCCCGAAGAAATACGATCCGTAAGCATGTACTTGCCTGTTCTCGGATCCTGATAATACCACAGGTATTCCAGTTCGGCCTTGAGCTTTGCCGGGGCATAAACCGAGGTCAAGAAGTAGACTTCACTGCTGTCTACACGGTGCACGCTCGGAATCTTGAGGCCAATCATCTGCAATAAGCTCGGGTCGTCCACATCGCAGCTGTAGCTCACCTTATCGAAGTTCTGGCAGGCCAGCTTTTGCTTGAGTACCAGCGGTACAGGCGGAACCCAGTTCATAATGTAGGCCACAATCAGGAAAATGCTGATGAGGGCCGGAGCGACAAGAATGCTCTTCTTGCGGTGCGAAATCTTCCAGATAAACAGGCACAATCCAAACGAAAGCACCGTACTGATCAGGAACCAGATGAATCCAATTCGGTGAACCAGATGCGGAATCGCAAAGTTCATGAACATGGTTCCCAACAGGCAGAAGAAGGCGAGACTCACGCCAAAGCTTTCGTACTTCTTTTGCAGAAATTCATTACCCACAAGCAAAATGGCAAGCAAAATCACAAGCAAGAACGAGGCGAGCGAGCCGCTACTCTTAAAGTAGCAGACCACTAGGGCACTGAACAAGCCGCCGAAGAAGAACTGAACGGCCCAAGTAAAGCGTTGTTTCCAGGTTTCGCTCCATTCACGGTCCAAGAAACGGTGGCGTACAACAATCGCATTTTCAGGAATCGCGGTCGATTCGTAACCCACATTCTTGGCCAACTTGGAGGCGGCCCCTTTTGCCTTGACAGCGGCGTCTTTCGCTTCCATGGCAGCTCGGTTTGCTGCCTCTTTGGCCTTGGCCGACGCAAGGGCTGCGGCCTTAGCCGTCGCTTCTTTAGCTTCAAGGGCGGCGCGGTTCGCAGCTTCCTTGGCTCGTGCCGGCGTTTTCTGGGCGATAAAGCTGGCCGCTCGTCTAAAGCGGGATTCTTCCGTTTTAACTTGAGGCTCTTCTTCAGGTTCCGCAACCGGTTCTTCAGTTACGCTGTTTTCGACAACAGGCTCTTCGGGCTTGGCAGGCTGTTCTATCGGTTTGGCAGGGGATGCCGCCTGTTTTTGAGTGGGAGCCGGTTTCTGCTGGGCCTTGGCAAGCGCCTGCAAGCGTTCCTTAGTCCAGCCTTCGGGGTGTTCCAATTGAGCCGAAAGCAAGATTACCAGAATAAGCGCTCCAGTATAATAAGCCAACAAAATCAGAATATCCGAGCCATAAACCATCTGGCCCAAGGTTATGGAATCCCAAGCAAAACCGCCTAAAAAAGCTATTGCCGGGAAAAACTTTTCAATCTTTTGAACAGCGGGCTTTTCCCGCAATTTATTCACAAATTCCATGCCCATAAAATATAAAATACAGAACCTTCATAACCCATTAAATTAGCGATTCATGGGCAAGAATCCATTTTTCTCGCATTTTCCACTTGCTTTTTTGTGCAGTTGTACTTATATTTAATAGTGAACAAAGGTGCAACTAACCAAAAAGGCAATATAATGGACATTCGTGAAAAGCTGAACATTCTTTCGGCAGCCGCCAAGTACGACGTGTCTTGTTCTTCTAGCGGATCCAAGCGACAAGCGCCTAAGGGCGGTCTCGGGAGCGCCTGTAGCGCTGGCATTTGCCACACCTGGTCTTCTGACGGACGCTGCATTTCGCTTCTGAAGGTGCTCATGAGCAACGCCTGCAAGTATGACTGCGCCTACTGCATCAACCGCCGTAGCAACGATATTCCGCGAGCCACCTTTACGCCCAAGGAACTCATCAACCTAACGCTGGAATTCTACCGCCGCAACTATATCGAAGGCCTTTTCTTGAGTTCTGCGGTGGTGGGGTCACCTGACCGCACCATGGAAATGCTGATACAAGTGGCCAAGGAACTGCGAACAGTCCACAAATTCGGCGGATACATCCACCTGAAGGCGATTCCAGGAGCCAGTCGAGAACTTTTGTATCAAGCGGGGCTTTATGCCGACCGTAGCAGCGTGAATATCGAAATTCCTACCGACAGGGCTTTACAATACCTCGCTCCCGAAAAGAATCACGCCTCGATTCTTGCACCCATGAACTTCTTGGCTGAACGTAAACTGGAATACCACGGCGAAAAATCACGCTATTCACCCAAGTTCTTGCCCGCAGGCCAAAGCACCCAGATGATTGTGGGGGCGGCAGGGGAGTCGGACCTGCAAATCCTGACACTTTCTAACGGATTCTACAAGCAACAGCAAATGAAGCGAGTTTATTTTTCGGGTTATGTACCGATCAATGCCGACAAACGCTTGCCCGCACTCACGACAAAACCGCCCCTGGTACGCGAACATCGGCTTTATCAGGCGGACTGGCTCATGCGTTTTTACAAGTTCGGTTACGACGAAGTGGTCGACCAGGCGCACCCGAATCTGGACCTGGAGCTGGACCCCAAGGCAGCGTGGGCCTTACGCCACCCGGAATTTTTCCCCATAGACATTCAGACAGCCGACTACGAAATGCTCTTGCGGGTGCCTGGCATTGGCGTGAAATCGGCCCAGTTAATTGCTTCGGGCCGTAGATTCTCTAAAATACGGTTGGAGCACCTGAAAAAGATGGGCGTGGTACTGAAACGAGCCCAGTATTTTATATACCACCCGGATACTCCCGCCTGTTTGCGCAGGCTTTACCCCGAAATGGTGCGCCCCTTGCTGCTTCCCAAGCCCCAGCCAATGCAGCTTGACCTGTTCTCCAACCAACCCCTCGCACTCCCGGCATAAAATCATGCTTTCTATCTCATACGATTCAACATTCGACGGATTCTTGAGCGCTGTTTTCGAGATTTATCGCCAACATTTAGATGTGGGCGAGTTTCATGGAGACCGAAGCACCGCCCCATGCGACCTGTTTTCTCAACCTTTCCGAATCGAGACATCCGAAGAAGCCGCCACCAGACTAAAACGGGCTATCGAAAATTACGCCAGCGCCGAAATTCTGGAACTTCTGCATGTTGCCTTCCGCTCCGAAGAAGAGGGCATCGAGATGAAGATTCTTGCGTACCTCCGAAAAGTCTTTGACGGCAAAGACCCGAATTACGCCAAGAACCCCACCTCCGACGAAATGCTTCCGCTGTTCATGACAGCGCGGGCCGTTCGACACGAAGCCGGCGGCATGCTGGGAATGGTTCGCTTCAGCAAGACCTCCGACGGCACCTATTTTGCCGAAATTGAGCCAAAATACGACATTTTGGACTTGATAGTAGGGCACTTCCGCGGGAGATTTGCCAACGAAAAGTGGGCGATATACGACTCCAAGCGCGGTTACGGAGTGTATTATGCGGGGCATCAACTGGCAGAAATCTCCATCCCGAACCTTGCAGACGTCACAAAAGCCACACCTCCCGACGAAATGGTAAGGCTCTGGCAGGACTATTACAAGTCCATCGCCATCAAGGAGCGCGAGAATCCCCGCCTTTTAAAACGCTGTCTTCCAGTGTATTACTGGAAACACCTACCCGAAAGACAATATTCCCGTTGTTGATACCATTCCAACCATTTTTGTGTGATTTTTCAAAAAAAATACCCTTGTCGATATAAATAATTGTATTTTTCCATTGAAATAAAATGGAGATTGAGTTGTTATGAACATGGTTTCGGCAAAACCAGGATTTTTTGTTCAGGATCGTTTTTTATATAGCAAGGATAACGAAAAGGTCATTCTTCGCGGCATCAACCACATGTTTATTTGGACTGACCGCGAAGGAAAGACGATCCCCGAAATAGCCAAGACGGGTGCCAACTGCGTCCGAATCGTATGGAATACCCGCGGCCGGGTCAGCGACCTGGACAACATCATCGTACAGTGCATTTCCAACGGAATGATTCCCATTCCCGAAATTCACGATACTACAGGCAACTGGGAACGCCTGAACGAAGCGGTAGATTTCTGGCTCCGTGAAGAAACCGTGCAGATGATTTCGAATCATCAGCAGTACCTGATTTTAAATATCGGTAACGAACCCGGTGCCGAGCCGAAGGATCCCGACGAATTCTTCACCGTGTACAATTCCATTGTCACCAGAATGCGTGCCGCTAACATCCGCATTCCTTTGATGATCGATGCCGACCAGTGGGGACAAAGCGAAAAGAACTTGCTGAACGTCGGACCCAAGCTTTTGCAGGCCGATCCGGAACATAACCTTCTGTTCTCGCTCCACATGTGGTGGCCTACGGAACGTCACGACCCCAAGGCAACGGGTTATGCAACGGTCCAGGACCGCATTACTGGTGTTCTCGAAGCATCCGTAGAAAAGAACCTTCCCTTGATCGTAGGCGAGTTCGCTCCCGTGGCCGCCGGCGACGTGAAGGAAATTCCATACAAGTTTATCATGTCCGAAGCCGAACGCCTGAGCATCGGCTGGCTCGCCTGGAGCTGGGGCCCGGGCAATTTCGACAGCCCCGAAATGGACATGACCGTCCATAGCTCCTTTAACACCCTGGTGGGCTGGGGCAAGGATGTCTGCGTAGACAACCCCAACGGAATCCAGAATACCAGCGTCATTCCCACCTTTATCCAAGAAAAGAATTTCGACACCGGTTCCCAGGCTATTGGAGCGAACCTGATCCAGAACGGCGAATTTTCGGGCGACGAGCCCCTGGCCAACTGGCAAGTGGACTTCTGGGGCGGCAAGGCTGACGTCAAAGTCACTAATGGCGTTGTCCGTTTTGACATCAAGAAGGCCGGCAAGGAATCCTGGAACTTGCAGTTCAAGCAGAAGCTTTCACTCCGTGAAGGCGTCACCTACATTTTCAGCATGCGTGCCAAGGCAGACAAGCCGCGTACCTTGAATGTGAACATCAAGCGCGATTCCGAAGAATACACGCCTTACGCAAACGGCCGTATCTTGGACTTGAGCACCAGCTGGCAAAGTTTCAGCTGGAAATTCACCATGAAGGAAGATTCCGACATGGAAGCCCTGCTGATTTACGATATGGGGGGAGTGCCCATTTCTTGGGAACTCAGCGACATCTCACTAGTTCAGGCCCGCAGCGTAGAAGACCGCCTGAACCGCACCTTCCAGCGCAACGTTCAAAAGAATTCCGGCTACTTCAACGCCCCGAACACCCCATGGGAATTACATTTGTACTCCACCAAGGGAGAACTTTTGGAAATTCTCGACAAGGGCCGCGGCGGCGAAGGCATGCGCCAATACCCGAAAATTGAACGCAGCGGAATCATGGTGGTGAAGGACTTATCCAAGTAGTCATCTCACCTGTGAATATTCCAATTTGAAATAAAAAATCTCTTATTTTTTATGATATAATGGCACTTTTTCATAGAAAATGTGCTATTATATGTGTAGGTGTTGTATGGCTAATGCCATATGCGCCAAAGAAGGAGATTTTATGGACCTACAGGAATATGTCAATAAATTTGACTCGATGACCTGTATCATTTCCGTCGAGAAAAACCCCGATGGATCTGCCGGGAAAATTCGTATTGAGGTCGGCAACAAGGCCTACCTTTCCACCTTTGAAAAAGGTGACGAGTCTCAAGCCACAATGAACGATGGTAACGGGTTTGTTCCGGGAGCAGAATACACCCAATACCTTCCGAGAGATTTAAACTTCGAACATTTCATTTGTGCAAGTGCGGTAGATAAAAAACCGATGCACGCTTATATCCATCCGGATCGGTTTCCCGTCTGGTTCAACATATTCAGTTTGCCGTTGAACATCGATGACCCCAACAAATGGTACTGCACCTATACACAGGAACTCTCTGCCGAAGCCAGTACAGAACAGATGGCAAACTTGTCTGCAAAGACTACCTCGGATGTATTGCAGACATGTATCAAGCTCCGCAGCTCCAAGAATTTCTTGAAGACCATGGATGAAATCATCGGCGACATTCGCACGATTTGCAATGCGAAATATTGCTGCGTTTTGCTGACGGACTTCAAAGAACGCACCTGTTCCTTGCTCAGCGAAAGCATCCCTCCCGACTCTGGGTTACCCTCGTTCAAAGAAATCTTGACCGACACGTTTATTGATTACGCCAAATCCTGGCTGGAAACCATTGCCGGCAGTAATTGCCTGATTATCAAAAGCGAAGAAGACATGCAGGAAGTCAAGCGCAGGAACCCAAGCTGGTACCGTTCCTTGCAGGCATCAGATGTTAAAAGCCTGGTGCTCTTCCCGCTTCAATACAACGAAGAAACCATCGGCTTTATCTGGGCAACCGATTTTGACACCAAGGACACGGATCGAATCAAGGAAACCCTTGAACTCACAACATTCTTTATCGCTTCCGAAATCGCAAACTACCAGTTGTTACAGCGTCTGGAGATGCTGAGTTCTACGGATTTGCTGACCGGTGTCAAGAACCGCAATGCCATGAACAACAGGGTTCTCCGCTTGGTGGCAGGCAAGGAACGGGCCCCCAAGACCATGGGCATCATTTTTGCAGACTTGAACGGGCTCAAGCCTGTCAACGACAAAGAAGGTCACAATGCGGGGGACTGCCTGTTAAAAGAAGCGGCCCTGATCCTCAAATTGACCTTCAAAGGCTGCGAAATTTACCGTGCAGGAGGCGATGAATTCGTAATCATAGCCTTTGACAAGCCCAAAGACGAACTTGAAACGCTGGTCGAGAAAATCCGGAAGGATTCTACCGAGCCAGAAAATGTTAGTTTTGCATTAGGTTTTTACTTTGACGACAAAGGTGTGGATATTCGCGCAGCGATGCGCGAGGCCGATGCCAATATGTATGAAGACAAGAAACGATTCTATGACCGTTTCCCTGAGTCGAGGTTAAGATGAAAAAAGAGGAATTGCAAAAGTTTGTCGATTCTTTCCGTGCTATGACAAGCATCCTTTCTGTTGAAAAGACAACAGATGGGAGTATCGGGACTATCCGCGTCGAAGTGGCTAATCCGCAGTATGTTGCATCAATGGAACAAAGAGACAGCGACGGCAATTCCGTATTTAGCCGTAAATTCATTCCAGGTTCCAATTACGAAATGTATATGGAAAAGGAACTGAATTTCGAAAAGTTCGTTTACCAGAGCGCCATTCTACATAAGCCGATTCACGCCTACATCCGTCCGGAGCGCTTTAATTTTTGCATTAACCAGTTCATGATGCCCATCGACGTCGAAGACGACGAAAAGGGCTATTGCGCCTTTACCCTTGAAATCCAGCCCGAAGAAGATCTTGACACCTCCACAAGGCTTTCTTCTGAAATTTCGCAAAACGTCCTCAAGGCATGCATCAAGTTGCGCGGATCAAAGGATTTCAGAAAAACGATGGACGAGGTGATTGAAGATGTGCGCACGATTTGCAAAGCAAGCACTTGCAGCGTGCTGTTGACAGACTTCAAGGAGAGGACCTGCTCCATTTTGAGCTGCGCCCGAGAACAAAGCATGCCTCCGCTGGATCTTGATAGGGTGTTCAACAATGGATATATCTATATCGCTGAATCATGGATAGAAACTCTTAAGGGAAGCAATTGCCTGATTATCCAGAACGAAGCGGACATGGAAATTATTCACCAGAGAAACCCGAACTGGCATAAAACGATGGTGGAAGCCGGTGTCGAAAGTCTGGTCTTACTGCCGTTGATGCACAATAACGAATTTGTCGGATTCATTTGGGTAACGAACTTCGATACCTCCAAGGTCTTGCGCATTAAAGAAACTCTTGAACTGGTGACCTTCTTTATCGCCTCCGAAGTGGCCAGCTACAAGCTGGTGCAGCGCCTTAGATTCTTGAGCAATGAAGACTTGTTGACTGGCGTGAACAACCGTAACGCCATGAACAACAGGGTGCTTCAATTTGTCAGCGGCGAAGTCAATTACAGAACTATTTCTGTGGTTTTCGCTGACTTGAACGGTCTGAAGCCCATTAACGACAACGAAGGCCATAACGCTGGTGACGCACTCTTGAAGAGTGCCGCGGAGATTTTGAAGGAAACATTCCGCGATTGCGAAATCTACCGTGCCGGCGGTGACGAATTTGTCGTAGTGGCAATCGATGTCCCCAAGGCAAGCCTTGAAGAAAGAGTCGAAAAGCTCCGGCAGAAATCCAAGGTCAAAGGCAACGTGAGCTACGCTATCGGATTCTACCACGACGAAAAAGCGGGGGATATCCGTAAGGCGATGCGCGAAGCCGACGCCTTGATGTACGAAGACAAAAAGGCGAACTACGCCCACAGCCGTGGGTAAAAAGACTGTTCCTCTTTTATGATACAAGATTTTGCTCTCGGATGATGTCCGGGGGCATTTTTTTTGCACATATCATTGACTTGTATCATCGTTTTTTGCATGGCTGTATCATAGAAAAACAGCAATTTTAATACAATTAAGGCCATTTTCGTGCATTCCTAAACAATTTTTAACTTTTTGTATCATAATCTATTGACTTTGTAACTAAAAGAATATATATTCAAGAATATGAAACCCGTAATGGAATATACCAGCTACCGCGTCTATATTCGCGACTACTATGCCGAGCGCAAGGAGCGCTGCGGTTTTACGTGGCGCGATTTTGCGAAAGCTGCCGGGTATTCCTCACCGGTATTCCTGAAACTGGTCTGCGACAGCAAGGCGAACTTGAGCGAGGCGGGCATCGAACGCGTTGCCTCTGCTATGGGTCTTGTTGGAGTGGACTTACAGTATTTTCGGCAGCTTGTGGCTTTCAACCAGGAAAAGTCCTCTGCCGCAAAGAAAAAGATTTTTGCCGAAATGCGCAAGCTTGCCAACGAGAATTCCTTTGCGTTGGTGGGCGAGGATCAATACGACTATTACGGAAGTTGGCTGAATCCTGTTCTCCGTGAAATGGCCCCGCGCCTGAATGGCGCGACACCCGCCCAAATGGCGGGGGAGCTCGTCTTTGACAGCGATGCAGCTCACGTAAAAGACTCTCTCAAATTACTCGAAAAGAATGGTCTTCTGGAAAAAGACGAGCAGGGCCATTATAGCCAAAGCAGTCGCTCCGTAACAACGGGCAACCTCGACGTCACCTCGCTGGCCATTCGTGAAATGCATCGCCAGATGGGCGAACTGGGCGTCCAAAGCCTGGATCAGGTGCCGGTTAACGAACGTGACATTTCCGGCCTCACCATTGGTATTTCCGAGAGTGCTTTCGAAAAAATTTCCAAGGAAATCGCAGATTTCCGTCGCCGTATCAGCGCCATTGTCATGGAAGATTCTGGCGAAGAACGAGTTTACCGCCTGAACGTGCAGCTATTCCCCCTTACACGCACTTTGCCGAAGGAGGAACGCCATGCTTAAGATATTTAAAATTGCAAGCCGCGTTGAGCTTTGGGCACTCGCCTCTGTCGCATTCACCATGTCGGCATGTGGCGTCTTTTGGGCCGGTGGTGTCGACGAAGAAACCAATACCGTTGCAGGCGTTGATCCAGAAGATTCCAAACCCGATGCAATCGCTTCGGCAGACAGCATTGTTCCCACCATTGACACGTCGTACTTCACTAACCAGCCCATCGAAATCGTAAAGCCCCCTGAAACGGGAACACAGCTCGTAATTACCAATCCTGATCCTGTCTACGATGAACCCTCTCCACCTCCAACCGACGATACAGAATTGCACGATTTTACCGGCAGGCTCTACAACGGCAATGGTGAAGCGCTGAATATTACAGTGGAACTCAAAGATGGTGGCAACGTATCTACAAAAACCGATGCTGCCGGATACTTCCAGTTGAACGCCTTGCCCGTTGGCGTTTACCCGCTGATTGTTTCCTCCGGCAATTCCAATGACGGTGTCGCTTATTTGCTCAAGAACTCCTCGACAGACACGGACCTGCTTGGCCCCGTCCCCTCATCGGTAATTTCCTCTATAACGGAATCCGATTTCGAAGCACCCGATATACAAAACTTTAATTATAAAGACGAAGGTCCTGGTGGCGCAGGATGCCCACCAGTTCCGCAATCCGGATCATCTAGCTCCTACCAACCCTCAAGTTCTTCCAGCCAGATTATTTATCTAAGCTCAGGCTCGGGCGTAAGCGTGATGGCCTCGAACGAATTACCTCATGATGTCGACTACGGCGTTATCTACAGCTGGAATACGATTGAAAACGGTTCCACCGAAGTAGAGATCGATAAAGAACACATTTGGTATAATGAATGGACGATCGAAGTAAACTTTGAACTGGGCTCTATCGATTACAATAACAATTTCTTCAGAAACATCTTCGGTAAGTCCAGGGGCTCCGACGGCATATTGGCGCTAACAATCATCAAAGGAGTCTGCGGAACAGAAGCTCCTTCCTACGCCCTATTTGTCCTCCACCAAGAAGGTTTCAACTGTAACGAGGCCGTGATTTCTACAGCCGAAGTCGAGACCGGCAAAAATGTATCCATCACAGGAACCTTTGACGGAATAGTTGCAAGACTATACAAGGACGGCTTCAAGATTGCCGAAAAAGCCGTCAGTTACAAGCCCCTGCAGGATTTCAATACGTCGCCGTTTATATTTGGGGATGAAGAACTGGATTTGAAACTGAAGGATGTGCGGTTGGGTGAAAAAGCAATCACTTCAGCAGATGTACTCTACAGGTACTATCAATAGGAGGCGCACAATGATGAACACTATCGATCTTGCATATTTCGAAGTTAACGAATACGGCCGCCTTCTTAGCGGTAACAGGCGCTTCTGCCGTATGTTCGGCTTTGAGCAGTCGGAACTCCCGTGGCATTACGTGACGGACTTGTACCGTTACATAAGCGACTGGGAAAAGTTCCGCAACGATACGGTCAACTCCAGCTTCAACACCCGTATGCGAAACCGTCGCGGGCGCAGCTTCGAGTGCTGTATCGTACGTGAAATTGTCCAGAACGCCGATGGCGAAATCATTTTCCGCAATACCGTTCGCAGGGTAGGCGAGGGCACCAACGTCGTGAACCAGACGGCGCCGTTGTCCATGGTCTTCTTGGCCAAGTGCGCCGACTGTGGTGCCCAGATCCGAGTGACTTCTGTCGCCGAGACCAGACTCCGCATGCTCTGCAACCATTGCGCCGCCAAGGCATTCCCGGAGACATACTACCGCAAAAGTGCGGAAGTATAGAGCCGATTGATCTATGTGAGCCCAAAGCGGATCATCTTAATGAGCCGTGTGGGCGAGAGCGAGGCGATATCACATTCTTGTTTGTGCGATAGAGCCGAGCGGTCAGTTTGTGGGTAAGAGATAGGGTTAGGAAAGAAAAAAGAAGGGGAAGGAGGAAAAAGAAAAGCGGCTCAGTGAGCCGCTTTTCAATTTTCTTTGCTAGGTCTCAGCAATTATACGCCGAAAGCGTCATCAGCTGCTGCAGAAACCTGAGCTACGTTTTCAGAAGTCATTTCCGGTTCAGCGGCGGCAACAGCTTCGTTTTCGAACTGGTCACCAGCCTTCTTTTCAGAAATGGAAAGCTTGCCTTCCTTGAACTTGTACATGGCGATGGTGGTCGGCTTCTTGGTAAGAGTGATATAACCCTGAGTTGCCTGCTTGTTGACGAAGCGGGCTTCCTGGGCCATCATGACCACTGCGCGGAAAACGGAGCCTTGACATTGTTCGTTTGCGTAAATGTCATCAAGATAGACTCTCTGTTCTTCAGCCATTAAGGTACCTCTGAAAATGTTTTAGAAGAGGGAGAGGGATTCGAACCCTCGTTACCGTGAGGTAAACACGCTTTCCAAGCGTGCGCCTTCAACCACTCGGCCATCCCTCCAGGATGTGCGCCAAATATACCATTTATTTTTTCGTTTGTCAACCATTTTTGCCGTTTTTTTGCAATTTTTTGCAAAAAAAGCAAAAAATATTGACATTGTACACCTACAATCGACTCAATTCGTCCCACACAACCTGCATAAGCGGTTCAATCGTCTTTGCTGTGAAGTCAAACTTGATATTTGCAGCGGCAAAAAGCTCCGGCAACGGGCGGCTGTCGCCCAAACTTTCGGCCTTGAACAGGTCATCAATGGCCTTTTTCGGGTCTTTTTTGAAGTTTGCCCAAACCTGGAGCGCGCCAAGCTGAGCAATCCCGTATTCAATGTAGTAGAACGGGCATTCGAACAGGTGCAACTGTTTCTGCCACAGGTTGTTGCGAACAGCCTCAAAGCCGGAATAGTCCACACCGGCATCGTAGCGGTCCATGATACCCTTCCAAATCTCTTCGCGATCCTTGGCCGTATGGTTCGGACGGCTGTAAAGTTCATGCTGGAAACTGTCGATGCTTGCTACCCAGGGGAACAGCCAAATCACGTCTTCCAATTCGCCTTCGATACTGCGGCGGATAGCCTCTTCATCGTTGCCGTAGAAGGGTTTCAGGTTGCTCGTACCAATAAGTTCCATACTCATGCTGGCCACTTCGGCGAATTCAGAGGGTACATCGCGGTAAGCCAGAATCGGCTGATTTGCCAGGGCATACTGATGGAAGGAATGACCCGATTCGTGCAGGAGCGTGTAAATGTCGCGGTCGGTTTCGGCCGAATTCATGAAGATGAAGGGGAGGCGGCTTTCGTCGAAACCGATCTGGTAGCCACCCGGAGCCTTACCGAGTCTACTATCGGGATCAATCAACTTTTTCGCCTGCATTTCGCGGGCCCACTTGCCGGCCTGCGGATGAATCGATTCGAAAATCTGGTCCACCTTCTCGATGAGTTCGTCACCGTTGCTGTAGGGCTTTAACGGAGCACGATTCAGGGGATCCACGCTCAAATCCCAAGGGCGGAGCGTCTTAAGTCCCATTTTCTGGGCTCGCTTCTTGTAGATTTCTTTAAGGAGCGGGAGCACCAACTTTTCAACGCTATCGTGGAAATTTTTACAGTCGGCCGGAGTGTAGTCGAATCGACGCTTGGCCAAGAAAATGTAGTCGATAAAGTTCTTGCAGTGAGAGTTTTTCGCGATTTTATTGCGAATCTGGAAAAGCTTATCGAAGGATGCATCGAGGGCATCCTTATCCTTGAGGCGGCGGTCCCACATGGTGCGGAAGGCCTTCTCACGCAAGTCGCGGTCGGTCTTTTCCAGGTAGGCGCTCAACTGTTGCATCGTCTTGACGCCGCCATCGAATTCCACGCTCATGCCACCGGTAATCTTCTGGTAAGCCTGAATGGCAATGGTTTCTTCGGTTTCAAGGGGAATGTTGGCGGGGGAGAACAGGTCCAGAGACACCTGCACGCTCTTGAACCACACGCCGAATTCATCTTTCAGCTGGTCCTTGGCGGGGTGGGCCATCAGCTTCTTGTTCAGCTTGTCACTGAATTCATTAGAAAGCGGATCCACATTGCTGACAAAATCTTCATAGGCCTTGGCGGCGGCTTCGTCCTTGGTATTCACGGTCATGGCCACGTAACGGCGGCAAGAAACCTCCGAAAGGACCGAACCCAGCTCGCTCCACTTCAAAATCCAGGCACGGAGAGCATCAGGGGAGTTCGGGATATTTTCATCCAGAAGGCTCTGGTATAATTTTTCAACTTCCTTGACGTTGTCTACATTAAAATTTTCAGGTACAAAAGTGCGCATAAAATCCTCTAAAATCCGATTGCTCCTACCCAATCGCTTACAATATTGTCCAGAACCGAGGTGCGGGCCTTGTCTGCAAGGGCCTGCTTCTCCTCTTGGCTGATCTTTCGATCCATGTCAAAATCCAACGTGAACGCTTCAGCCTGAGCCTTCAGCGCCACATCCATACGGCCCACAATGTGAACCACGTTTACATCCATGAGTTTGAAAATACGACGATCAATGGGCATTTCTGTCACCAGAATCACCTGGTTATCGCCCGGAACCAGCTTCACGGAATCACGAAGCGCTACAGGGAGTTCCATCAAGGAATCCAGCACCAGGTTTGCCATCAATCCACGAATCCAAAGGGTATCTTCGCCCGTATTCTTGGCGTTCAAGCCGACGGTCAAATAAGCCTTGCCGATTTCTTTTTCGAGGATTCCACGTGCAAAATCCTGCACCAAGGCAACCACGTGGGGGTTCGGCAAAAGCCCCTTCATCAAGTCATCCGATTTCGGGAAAAGATCCTTGTTGAGCGTAGCCGAATCCAGGGACATGCTCACGAATTCCAATTTAGTCTTGGAAAGGATATCAGCTGCAGAAAGTTTCTTGGCAGCCGCACAGCCCGAGAAAAAGAGAGCTAGGCATGCCAATGCCGCAAGGAGCACCAAAAATGTTCTAGACTTGAATTTATTCATCATTTGACAATATAACAAAAATATGCATATAAATAGGCTCCAAACAGCCTCAAATACCCTGTAGAAAAGCACGGTATGTTTCCATCTTGGGGCAAACAAAAGTTCCACTAGCTGACCCTAATAGACCGTCGATTCGGCCATAGGTT
>JBGUWV010000053.1:0-6909 GCA_045221475.1 Fibrobacter sp. | reverse complement strand
GGAATGAGCCCGGTACAATACCGGACTCATAACGCTGTTTTATCCTAACTTTAAACTGTCCAACTTTTTGGGGTCAGTTCACTTTCGACCGGGACTTTTTATTACCATTCGCGCCAAAAATCTGCAAACACCTGATTGCACGCTGGGGCGGGAATGTTTTTTATCTTCGCAGCATGGAACCTTTACTTTCTACGAAATGGTGTCGCGAGCATGATGTTGCCCTACTCGGCAACTTGAGCGATGTAAAGCAGCCCTACCCTATCGCCGTCACAGACGACAGCGACGACTTCTTATTGCAGAAGGTGCGAACAGAGCTCGGCGGGCCTATACAGACCTATATCAAAAGCAAGGCCGAAATTTACCAGATTCTGAGTCAAAATTCCAGCCATATTGAAGAGGCTCTTCTAAAGCCAGAACTGGTTCAAACCTCTTCTTGGGAATCGGAACCCATCATCAATCTTGTTGACAGTCTAATTGAGCAGTCCATCTATTTAAAAGCCACAGACATCCATTTAGAGCCCAGTGCAAATTCCTTGAGGGTGCGACTGAGACAAGACGGTTTGCTGAATGACTACAAAAACCTGCCTTTATGGATTAGCGAACCGGTATTGGTCCGACTAAAAATCCTTTCCGAGATCGACATTACAGACAAAAGAATTCCTCATGACGGATCATTCGTCTTCAACGGATTTCGGCATAACGCAAACATCCGCGTAAGCACGCTCCCCGTACAAGGGGGCGAAAAATGCGTACTCCGAATTCTTCCAGCCACAGCCAAACAAATTGCAGGGCTGTCAGCACTCCATTTAAGCCAACCATGTTTGCATTTTTTGCAGAATGTATTCAACAGTCCCCAAGGACTGTTTCTTGTCACTGGACCCACGGGCTCCGGAAAAACCACCACACTCCATGCAGGCCTAGAAGAAATTCTACACAAACAGGTGAACGTGACAACCATCGAAGACCCCGTGGAATACCCTCTAGAAGGAGCGGCCCAAGTGCAAGTGAACGAGAAATGCGGATTCACCTTTGCCGCAGCGCTCCGGGCCATATTGCGCCAAGACCCCGACGTAATTATGGTAGGCGAAATCCGCGACAAGGAAACGGCGCAAATCGCCCTCCGGGCCGCCCAAACCGGGCACCTAGTTGTCTCTACGCTTCACACTAATTCAGCCCAGGCCGGTTTCACCCGCCTCGAAGACTTGGGCATTTCGCGCACGGCCCTGCAGGAATCGCTCTTGGGCATCATGGCGCAACGCCTAGTGCGGTACCGCCCGGTTCCCACACTTCCCTACTCGGGCCGCACCGCCGTTGCCGAGATTCTAAAGCCCGATGGAAACTACGTGGACGGAACGCTCCGGGAAAATGCCCTAAAACTAGTTGAAAGCGGATACACCGACCAAGAAGAAATCCAACGTGTAATTGGCCCTACTCCCTAATCACCGCCTACTGTCTACTGTTTACTGTCCACTATTTTTCTATATTCCCACCCATGAAGATTTCCGACCGGACATTGGGCTACATATCGCTTCTGGCTTTGTTCAGCATTTTTGCGATTATCGCCTATTCTATGTGGGATGCCCATCACGAGGCCACTACCATTATCCAGGTCGACTTCGATGAACTTGGCTCCCTGCAGCCCGAAGACCAGGTAGTGATTCGCGGATACACCGTGGGTACCATCGGCAAAGTCCAGTGGCTCGGAGACCGCGCCCGCGTAGAAATCAAGTTCAACCAACCCATCGTGATTCGTGAAGGCACCCAATTCAACAATATCAACTACGCCATCATGGGTCAGCGCAGGTTGGAAATCATTCCATCCAAGACAGGAAAGGTTCTCCCCGACGACTATATCCATCAGGGCCATTTTGAGCCGGGCATCGCCGAAGTTTTGCGTTACATCGAAAATGTAAACGAACAAGTAGAGACCGTCCGCCAAATTATTTACCTGATAACAAACGGGGATTCTACCCATCGTTCTGCCAGCGACCTGGTAGAATACGTCATCCAAAATGTGGAAGTCACCCTCAGCAACACCGAGAGAGCTCTCCAGACTTTACAACCCGCCCTGAACAGTCTCTTTGCCCAAGCAGATGTCGCCAGCAAGGACCTGCTTGTGATTACCGAACAGGCTGATTCCGCCATTGTCACAGTCACCAATACTGTCAACGAAAAGCTGGAACTGGCCGAAAACGCCATGAAGCGTATTTCTGAAGGGGCCCAAAAGACCAACGACATCATCAACAGCATTGAAGCAGACCCCTTCTACAGCAAGATTCTCTATTCTTCCGAAACGGTGGATAAGGTGAACGAATTGGTCGCCAAGCTCAACGAAATCGTGCGTGCCATCGACACCAAGGGAATCAAGATGCTTGACGAAAACGGCAATCCGGTCAAGCCCTTCGCTTGGAAGAACCTGAACCTTGTCGGAAAGACCGCCCGAGAAAAAGCTCGCGAACGCGCCGAAAAAGCCAACATCAATAAAGCCCAGAGCGAGTAAGCCATGGACTTAAGCAACCTTCCCAAAATGGGACCGAAAAGCCTTGAGGCTCTCAAGTCTGCAGGCATCGTTTCGCTTTCGGATTTTCTGTACAATATTCCGCGCACCTACCTGGACCAAACCAAGGTCAGTTCTATCGGAAACCTGCACGTTGGCGAACGGGCCGTCGTCATCGGCAAGATCATTCGTGGAGGCATCATCCGCGGCCGAGGCAGTCGCTTTGTAGCAACCCTTGCCGACGGAACGGGTGAAATCACCCTGACATTCTTTAAGGGTGCCTCGTACCAGAGCCGACGTCTGCAACCGGGCTCTCGATGGCTTGCCACAGGCGTTGTAGGCGAATATCGCGGACTCCAGATGACGCATCCTGACATGCAGCCCATGGACGAAGACGAACAGTTCAGCGGCCAGATTTTGCCTGTGTATTCCATGACCGAGGCCATGGTCAAGGCCCGCATTACGCAGAAGGCGTTACGCAACTGGTACAGCGTCATCTTTCATTTTCCGGCTCTGACGATTTCAGGCATCTGCCCTAAAGAACTGACAGACTATTTGCATTTTAATGCGGTGCTGAACAATTTGCACGTGCTGCACAAGCCCGCCGATTTTGATTCCATTCGCAAGGCGAAGCGTGAACTCAAGGTTCTTGAACTGCTCCCCTTCTGCCTGCGCATGGTGAAGCGGCGCGAGAACCAGAAGGTTCGCGGGCACGAAAGGCAAATTGACTTGGGCCAGGTCATGCTCGCCAAGTCGAGACTCCCCTTTAATTTAACAGGCGGGCAGGACGCGGCGCTGAACCGCATCATTGACGGTCTGAACGGAAAGAAGCAATTCCACGCCTTATTGCAAGGTGACGTAGGCTGCGGCAAGACGGTGGTTGCCCTGCTCGCCATGCTGGCCGTGTGCGGCGCTGGCGAGCAATGCGCATTGATGGTGCCGACCGACATCTTGGCACGCCAGCATTTTAAGCAGATGAAACCCTTCTTTGAGGCAGCAGGAAT
Organism: Fibrobacter sp.; assembly: GCA_045221475.1. Classification (GTDB taxonomy): domain Bacteria; phylum Fibrobacterota; class Fibrobacteria; order Fibrobacterales; family Fibrobacteraceae; genus Fibrobacter. Next base: position 3,408 of record JBGUWV010000053.1, on the reverse strand, counting down.
GCGCATCCAACTGTTAGTTGGGGCAACCCCCGCCGCCGAGAAGCGTCAGATTCTGGGCGAACTCCAGATGGGGCTTTGCCAGGCCGTAATTGGCACTCATGCGCTTTTCTCGAAGGATGTGACCTTTGCGAAGCTCGGCTTCGTGATTATCGATGAACAGCACCGCTTTGGCGTGAACCAGCGAGAAGCATTACTTTCGAAAGGCGAATACCCCGACATGCTGGTAATGAGCGCCACGCCGATTCCCCGAAGCCTCGCCATGACATTATACGGTGATTTGCAGGTCATTTCGATCAAGGAAAAACCTGCCGGCAGAAAGCCCGTGAAAACTCGTCTCGTCAGCCCCGACAAGCGTAATGACATGAAGAAATTCATTTGCAGCGAGGCGAAGGGAGGAAATCTTTGCTACTGGATCGTAAGCCGCGTCGGTAGCGATGACGAAGGTAATTCCCGCAGCGTAGATGACGTAGTCAACGAATTGCGAGCCTTTGATCCTAGCGTCGTCGTAGAAGGCATCCACGGCCAGATGGACGAAGAAGAACGCGACGCCATTTTAAAGAGATTCGCCGCCGGAGAAGTCCATATTCTTGTCGCAACGACGGTGATTGAAGTTGGCGTGAACGTTCCCGAGGCGAACATCATGGCGATCGACCAGCCCGACCGTTTCGGGCTGGCGCAGCTGCACCAGCTGCGCGGGCGTGTTGGTCGCGGCGATGTGCAAGCCTGGTGTTTCTTGATGATGCCCGAAAATACGGACAGCGACAACACGCTCGATCGCCTGACGCAATTCAGCCACACCGATGACGGTTTCGAAATCGCAGAACTGGACTTGCAGACTCGCGGCGCAGGCAACCTCGAAGGCAACGAGCAGAGCGGCAGCTGGGTATTCCGTTGGTTCGACTGGATTGCCGACCAGGAACTCATTGCGCAGACGCTGCAAATGGCCGAAACCATTTTAAAAGACAAGGACTCCTTCGACGAAGAAGCCCGTGAAAAAATCCAGCTCTGGTACAGCGAAAAGAAATCCGCCAACGAAGACGGCGTGCACTAATTATTCCAACATCGGTGCAACAGTCAAAACGACAAGCCCGATCAGAACCACATTCAAGAAGAAAAAAGAACGGCGGACTATTTTATAGAACAGCGGCAACCAATGGAAAACATGGTCGCTGGGTTGCACCAATTCCTTGAAACCGAGAAATACGCTGATTGCACCCGTCACAATCATCATCATGGCGCCCACGAAATAGCCTTCGTTCCACACGGCAACCGTAAGGATCGTTCCCATGAGCATGGCGATTACACCGACGGCAGCTCCGATGCGCAGAATCAATTTGTTGAGTTTTTCTTTATTCAAAGTTTTTCCTCGGCTCTAGAGTTGCAAATATAAAAATTAATCCGAGCCACAAATTACAATGTTGATACCGATTTGCTACCGTAATAACAACGGAAGTAAAACATAATAACGATTTTTTTACAGTGTTTCTAACTTTGGGTCGCCTCAATTAGGAAACCCTATGAAAGCCCACAAAATATTCGTGATTACGGGAGCGATCGCCGCCAACGTTATGGCCGGCGGTTTAAATACTAACACCAACCAGTCCATCGCCTATCAGCGAAACGTAGCCCGCTACGCAACGACCGAAAACGATGCGCCCTATTTCAACCCGGCAGGGACCGCATTCATGAAAGACGGCTGGCATCTATCCCTGAACTCCCAGGCATTCTGGCAAAGCCGCAGTACCGTTACAGAAAGCCCGCTTTTTGATGGCGATGGCGAAAAGAAGTTTGAAGGCAAAGCCCAGATTCCCGCCATGCCCAGCATTCTCGCCACATGGCATCACGGCAAGCTTGCCATTTCCGGCTATTTCGGCATCCTTGGCGGTGGCGGAAAACTGAACTATACCAAGGGCATTCCCTCCTTCGAAGCAGCAATCGCCCAGGTTCCGGGACTGTTGTCCCAAAGCGGGCTGGAAACCACAGCATACGATGTTGACCTGTCCCTTAAGGGAGCCTCGTATGTGTACGGCATCGGTTTGGGCGCCGCCTACCAAATCAACGACATGTTCTCGGCCTACTTAGGCGCCAAATTCTGCTACGCCACCAACCATTACGAAGGCAAGCTCAAGAACGTGCAGCTCAATCCGAAAAATGCGCAACTAGGATTGAAGGGCGATATGGTCAAGGCCGCCGCCACATTCAACGCCATCTCTGACGGTTTGGCAGAAAAAGCCGAACAGGCCGCAGGCGCCGCCAAGCAGTATGCCGCAGCAGGCGACATGCAAACCGCAGCCCAATACGAAGCCCAGGCAAAAGAACTCACAATCAAGTCCAAGACCTTCGAAAGCGTAGCAGAACAGGTCTCGGACCGAGAACTAGACGTGGATCAAACCGGCTGGGGAATCACGCCCATCGCAGGTATCGCATTTAAATACAAGCGATTGACCGCAGGCATCAAGCTCGAATACAACACCTCTATCGAAATGGAAAACGACACCAAGGTTAACGAAGTCGGCCTTTCCAACTTCGATGACGGTGTCAAAGCCAACAGCGACATCCCCGCCTCGGTTTATATGGGCATCACCTACGCCGTCCTGGACAATTTCCGCGTCAGCGCCGGATACGGTCACTGGTTTGACTGGTACGCCGACCTGCCCGGCAACCAAGAGCATCACGCCGACGGAACCGACGAATACTTGGCCGGCATGGAATTTGACTTCCTTTCCCGCTGGACTGTTAGCGGCGGCATGCAGTATTCCAGATACCATCTGGACGACAAGTACCTGAGCGACATGAACATCATGCTGGACAACGTCACCCTCGGCGGCGGCTTCGCCTTCCGCGCCACAGACTGGGTCAAGTTCAACGTCGGCTATTTCCACACCATTTATCAGGACTGGACCGAAAAAGAAACCTACGGCAAGAACACCTACAAGCGTACTAGCCGCGGCATCGGCATCGGCGCCGATCTGGATTTCTAACCCATACATAAGATATTGTTAAAGGAGAAGGCACCCTCTGTATAGAGGATGCCTTCATTAAAGGGGCAGTTGTAAGCCGGGTTTTGTTCCTTCTTGCGAAGGCGATGACCATCTCTCTGGACGAATCGTTACCGACCGCCTCAAGCAACCTACCCGAATTCCAGCTGGTGCGGGCCGCCCCAGGTTCACTTGCGTGAACGGAATTCTGCTTGGTCTTGCACCGGATGAGGTTTACCGTGCCACCCCTGTCACCAGGAGCGCGGTGAGCTCTTACCTCGCCATTTCACCCTTACCGGCCTTGCGGCCGGCGGTTTACTTTCTGTTGCACTTTCTGTCGTGTTTCCACGCCTGGACGTTATCCAGCATCCTGCCCTGTGGTGCCCGGACTTTCCTCCAGCATTGCTGCCGGCGGCCATCCGCCACCCCA
>JBGUWV010000052.1:0-10216 GCA_045221475.1 Fibrobacter sp. | reverse complement strand
TTAGTAGCGGGGGCAGGACTTGAACGCTGCGACCTTCGGGTTATGAGCCCGACGAGCTACCAACTGCTCCACCCCGCGTCGAGGTTGCACCATATATAGTAAATTTTTATAGCCCTGTCAAGGGTTTTTTACACGAATTTTTTCAGAATATGCTTGCTGGCGACGAAATAATCGATACCGCTAATAATGGTAATCGCAGTAATGACGCCCATCACAGCTTGCGGGAAAATGGCCCAGAATGCTTGATAATTGGGAATAATGGCACTCATTGGGTCCAATGCTCCTAGCAAAATAGCGACGATGCCAATTCCCTGAAGTGCGGTTTTCCACTTGCCGCTACGGCGAGCCGGCATAATCAAACCTTCGCTTGCGGCGAGCGTACGGAGAGTTTCGACGCTGGATTCGCGGAAGTAAATGAGGGCCACCATCCACACCGGAGCGTAACCCGTAGCGATAAAGCACATGAAGATTGTCATGTTCGAAATCTTGTCGCTGAACGGATCCAGGTACTTGCCGAGCGTACTCACTTCGCCCAGTTTGCGGGCGAGGTAGCCATCCAAAAAGTCGGTCAGCATAAAGCCAAGCACCATCACCAACGAAAGGCTCTTGAAAACGAGGCTGTTGTTGCTGTAATCCAAATCGTTATCGTAGAAGAATACCCACAAGAAGAACGGCGTCAGCACAATGCGGCTCATGGTCAGCTGGCTTGCAATCGAAAGCGGCTTGCGGTGAGCGGGATCGCGGTAATACCAATAAGCGTAAGCTACGGTCGAGGCGATAATCAGGAGAATGGAGGTTACCATGCAAATTTGTTGGTAATCTTCGAGGTTCAACAAGTATACGCCCATGGTTACGGTAATGGCGATGTTCGACATCTTGCTCCAGCGGCGCTTGCGGGGGAGTGACTTACCTTCGCGAAGAACGCCGAGGCTAAAGAGCGTATGGGCAACAAGACGGGCAAGCAAGAATACGCAACCGACGGCCAGTAGTTTTTCGGTTTGATCGTTTTGGAGCAAGTCGCGCACGAAAATGCTGGTCATCACAGCAAACGAAAGGAACCCGTCAATCACGTTCAGCCAAAGTCTGTAATAAGGCTTTTCGATTTCTTGCGAACGAAGTTGGTACAAGTTAACCCAGCCCATAATGAGGGCTATTGCAACTAGGGCGGTGGCGGTCTTGGCCATGCCCATCCATATAAAGACGATGACGGCTATAAAAACCATAGCCCGCAAAACGCTCCATATGCGGGAGCGGAGCCTGATGTCGGATGTCTGTTCTTCTGTCATTTATGCCTCTAAAAGTTGCCTTGCGTGTTCGCGAATGGTTTCGCTTTCGCCACCCAGCATGCGCGTGAGTTCGGTTACGCGACCTTCGTGGTCCAATTCAACCACGTGCGTAAAGGTTCGTCCTTCAATTTCTTCTTTGCTCACTGCAAGTTGATTCTTGGCGCGGCTTGCAACCTGGTGTAAGTGCGTAATGGTAAGCACCTGGTGGTGCTGTCCTAAATTCTTTAGTGCTTCTCCGATGCTGTTGCCGATCTCTCCGCTGATTCCGGAGTCTACCTCGTCAAAAATCAAGAGGGGAACGCGGTCCAGATCGGCCATGACACTCTTGATTGAGAGTAGCACACGGCTAAGTTCACCGCCCGAAACCGCCTTTTGCAGGCTCTTGAAGCCTTCGCCGGGGTTCGGGGCCAGTGTAAATTCGATCTTGTCTGCGCCGTTGGGCGAAAGCATTTGGGTTTCAATAGATGTCTCGAAAATCGCTTTCGGCATACCGAGCGTATTCAGAATATCGCTTACGGCCTTGTCGTAGCGGGCTGCAGCATTTTGGCGAGATGTCGTCAGCTTCAGGGCGGTTGCCTGCAATGCTTCGAGCGCCTTCTTGGATTGCCTGGAAAGTTCTTCCAAATCGGCGTCCAAGTTCTCGAGGCTGGAAAGTTCTTCCTTGCGCTGTTCGGTCAGGGCAATCAGGCCTGCCACATCAGTGCGGTATTTGCGCTTGAGTTTCTGAATTTGGGCGATGCGGGCGTTGGCACGGTCAATATCTGCAGCACTCATGGCTGCAGACGGGCGCAGACGCAGCAAGTCCTTGCAAACGCTTTCGTAAGGATCTGTCACTTCTTCAAGCGACTTCAGGTAATCTTCGTAATCCGGGAGCTTTGTTGCCAGCGATCGCAGCTTGGCTTGTAAAATCTGCACTTGGTCCAAGAGGCCGTTTTCGCCACCCAGCATACCCTGAATATCGTTCAGGTAGCGGGTTTCGGCTTCCTGCTTGCTTGCGCTGTTCACCTTTTCTTCGAGGGCTTCTTCTTCGCCTTCTTTCAGGGATGCCTTTGAAAGCTCATCGAATTGGAACTTCAAAAAGTCCTTCTGGGCAGCCAAGTTTTTAGCTCGATCTTCAGTTTCCTTGATTCTATCCTGAATCTCGTTCCAGGCGGCCCATTCTTTTGCATATTGGGCGGTAAGTTCGCCGTTACCGGCGAAGTCGTCCAGCATCTTGGTATGGGTGCGAGTGTCGCGCAGCAAAAGCTGTTCACTTTGGCCATGCATTTGGATCAGTTCTTCGCCCAGGCGCTGCAAGTCGGGGAGTGTTACGATTGCTCCGTTGACTCTGGCCCTGCTTTTGCCGTTTTCGGCAATTTCGCGACGCAAAATCAGTTCATCGTCGCTGTCGATTTCCAATTTTTCGAGAACTTTCTTGACTTGTGGTTCATTCGTAATATCGAATGTGGCTTCGACAACGGCTTTTTCTTCGCCGGATCGCACCATGGTGGATTGCGCCTTATCACCGCATACAATGCGGAGCGCCTTTAAAAGCACCGATTTTCCGGCACCGGTCTCGCCGGTAATCGCAGTAAAACCATCGCGGAACGGAACTTCCGCATTCGCAATCAAAGTAAATCCACTAATCGACAGGTGCTTTAACATACGGCAAATAAATTAGCAATTTAGCCTGACACTAAGTGTCATTTCTCGAATTCGACAACGCTTCGATAGATGGGGCGGCCTTCCTTGCGGTACTTCTTTTCGAAGCCGGTCATGATTCCTTCAGTAGGTTCTGCGGTGTTGCGTTCCAGAATCTTGCAGCCCTTGAAGTTGTCGAAAACTTCGAGTGCGACTTCGTTGTATTCCTGGTGGTCGGTACCCCAGTAGAAAATGCGCTTGCCGGGCTTTAACACGCGGGCGACTTCTACCAAGAAGTCCGGGCGCAAAAGGCGGTTCTTGTGGTGGCGTTCTTTCGGCCACGGGTCTGGGAAATACATGTGGAAGGCATCCACCGTATTGTCCTTGACGCAGTCGCGCAAGAAGAAGAATACATCGCCGCGAAGCATGGTGGCGTTGGCCAGGGCCCCGGCCTTGTCCATCTTGCGCTGGGCGAACTTGGCCCAGGTGTAGTCCCATTCGCTACCCATGATGACGGTATCCGGGTGCTTGGGAGCATATTCCGAAAGGAATCCGCCCTTGCCGCTTCCGATTTCTACTTCCACGCGGTCGCCCATGTTCGGGAACATGTCTTTCCAGTTAAAGTCCAACTTGTGGGGGAGTCCGTCGGGCGTTGCAATCGGCTTGCGGTCGCCGTGGGTACGGAACACGTAATGCCACAGTCCCTTCGATTCCGGGTCTTCTTTCAGGTCGCGGTAGAATTCGGGGATTACGACTTCTTTAGGTTCTTTTTCTTCGTTCAATTCTTCGTTTGCCATAAAATTTCTTTCGTCTAAATAAACGCGACAATCCTGTCCAAAAATTTTTCCGGAATTTCCTTCGCAATCATTTCGCGAATGTACTTTTCTGAATACTTCATCGAAAAATGCGCTAGGATAATCTTTTCACATTTCACCTGGTCGCCCATGCGGTTCAGCGCATCTGCAATCTGGCTGATATGGGTGTGCCCCTTCTTGTGGCTCATTTCATAGTCTTCGGGGGCGAGGAACGTGCATTCCGTAATCAACACCTTCGACTGGAATACGCGCTGGTTTTCCAATAGGCTTTCACCCATGCAGTCGCCCATAAAGCTCACCAGCGGATCGTACACTTCGCGGGTAATCTCCGTACCGCTTTCCCGTAGCTTGATGATTTCGTCGGGAGTCTTTCCCAAGTATTCTTCTTTGAGCTTTTTCTTGTAATGGTAAATAGTGCCGCCCATGGCATGAATGGAATGCTTTACTTCGAAAGCTTCAAGAGCCAAGTCCTTGCGGTGCTCCAAAAACTGGAGTTCTCCAGCGCTTACGCCTACAATTTCGGGGTAGCGGAATTTGTTCTCGGGCACGCCTTCGAACATGGCTTCGGCACGAATCCAGTCGCGGGCTCCGTCGCAAATGCGCTCAGGCATGTAGTAAACGCTTTCACGTTCGACGCCCATCATCTTGCGCAGGCTATGGTGACGCATCAGGCATCGGGCGTGGTCACCGTGGGCATGGGTCAAGAATACGTGATTCAACGAAGTTGCCGAAAGGGGGCATTCGCCCATGTCGATGCAAAAATCCAGCTCGGGAAGCTGAATATAGGTTGCAAGTCCCGAAATCGAGAAGCCGACAACGGAAGTACACGAGGTGTTCACGTGTACCTGCTTTAAGGCGTTATGAATGTATTTACTCTCTGCCATGACTGTAAAACTTTACCGCCAAATATAAAAAAAACGCGCCTTTCGGCGCGATTCCTTTTCAATTCTGAATTCCGAAATCCAGATTTTGAAATTACTTCGTCTTGGCGTTTTCTGCAACAAGGCGGTCAAAGTCGGCACAGCTCAAAGCTTCGATATGGTTACCCATGGCTACGCTACGGGTACGGGCGTTACCCTTCTTTTCGGGAATACGGAAGCAGAATGTGTAGGTATTGCCTTTGTCGGTGGGAATGCCCATCTTGAAAATACGAATACGTTCGACACCCTTGTTGTAAATTTCGTGGTAGTCGTAGGTGTTCTTGATCTTTTCGAGGCGCTTCTGCTGGGAGAATTCAAGTTCGTCGGCAATGGGGCCGTCCAGATAGAGAGGTAAAGAATTCTGGAAACGCAGTTCAATCTTGCCATTACTTTTAACAATCGAGGTCTCTTGCGGCTTAATCAAGTAACGCTGCTGGGGAATGTTTTTATAGGCCAGGGTGCGTACTGTTCTGACTCCGCACATTTCGCGCATATCAGGCTGTTCTACGAAATCGATGTCGCGGCAAATCGGGGGAAGGTTCGTCGGGACTTCCAGATTTTCACCAGAGTTTGAACCGGCACAGGCGGAAAGGAGAGTAGCTACAGCGAGACCAGAAAATAGCAGGATTGTAGATTTCATGCCATAAATATAATTTTATTATTCCGAATTGCATTTATTTTCTTAAGAAAGTGTGATTTTTTTTAACTTCGATTTGTAAACTTTAATTTTCTTTAGTTCGTTTTTTTGCAGAAAAGTCCGAGTCCGGATAGATAAAATCATCTTTACTCCCTTGTGCTTAAAAAAAAATGTATCTTTGCCGCGGATTAAGAATTGGGTAAAACATGAATATTTATAGCTGGAACGTAAACGGGTTGCGCTCTGCCCTCAAGAAGGGTTTTACGGACTGGTTTGCTGCAACAAAGCCTGACATCTTGTGCTTGCAAGAAGTTCGTGCCGAAGTAGACCAGATTCCCGATGAAGTTGCAAATCCCGACGGCTACTTTGCCTACTGGAATCCTTGCCGCCGCAAGAAAGGTTACAGTGGCGTAGGCATTTATACCCAAATTGAACCTGATCGCGTGAACTATGGCTTTGATATCGAGGAATTCGATGAAGAAGGCCGTGTTCTCCAGTTGGTTTTCCCGGACTGGGTTCTCAATAGTATTTATTTCCCCAATGGTGGCCAGGGCGATGATCGCCTGGACTATAAGTTGCGTTTTTACGATGCCTTCCTCGAAAACAGCAAACGCTGGATTGCTGATGGCAAGCACGTATTGACTGTAGGTGACTACAATACCTGCCACAAAGAAATCGATATTGCTCGCCCCAAAGAAAATGCCGATGTAAGCGGCTTTTTGCCCATTGAACGTGCTTGGATGGACAAGTATGTGGAGAATGGCTTTGTGGATTCCTTCCGCAAATTGCACCCCGATGAACGGGATCGCTATTCCTGGTGGTCAAATCGTTTTGGCGCCCGCAAGCGTAACGTGGGCTGGCGTATTGACTATGCCTTTGTGGACGAAGGTCTTGTGCCCAATATCGTGAATGCCGAAATTCATGCCGATGTCATGGGCTCTGATCATTGCCCCATTAGCATCGAACTGGAACCCCCGTTCGCACCCCTCCCCATTAGCCACGAAGTTTAGTGAGCTTTGACAACAGACCAGGCGTCGTCAAAGAACTTGGTTGCAGCACCTGGATCTCGCAAGAATACCATGCGGTCAATTTCTTCCCTGGTAGGGTTGATGACTCGGTTTTTCTTGAATTTTTCGTCGATGAATTTTAGTGCGGCGCTGTTTGGAGTTGCAAAGTTCGTGGACTGGGCAAGCCTTGCTCCATTCTGCGCGTCAAGGATATAGTTCATAAAGGCGTGTGCGCCATCGGAATTCTTGGCGTGACTGCTGAGGGTCATGGCGTCAACCCACATAAAGCTTCCGTCGGTAGGAATTGCGTATCGAAGAGTCGGGTCTTCGTTGATTGCTGTCATGGCTTCGCCGCTAAAAACGATTGCTGCGCTGTTTTCGCCCGAAAGCACCTTGTCTTTACCACTGACGGATCCCTCAAAACCGGCAAAGCGCGGTTCCCGCTTGATGTCACGAATCCATTCCACGGCCTTGTTGATGTCTTCCTTCTTGACGCTGTTGGCGTTCAAACCTTTAGCTTGCAATGCCATAGAAAGCATAGAACGGGATTCGTCCAGCAAGCTGAATTTGCCCTTGATTTGTTTCGGGTTAAAAAACATGCTGTAACTGATACTGTTTACATCGAGGGTGGTGTCGCGGTAGAGAATGCCTGTGGATCCCCACAGGTAGGGTAAGGTGAAGTTGTTGCCGGGGTCGTATACTGGATTCTTGAATTGATCTGCGATGTTTACTTTGTTCGGGACTTTGTCCAAGTCCAGGGGGACGATCAGTCCCAGGTGGATCATTTGCTGGATGACCACGTCCGATGCAATTACCACGTCGTATTGCTTTTCTATTGCCGCTTGCAGCTCGCTAATCATTTCTTCTTGGGCTTCATATTCCACCAACTGCAACTTGTAACCGGTCTTCATCTGAAAATCGGTTATCATCTCTGGAGCAATGTATTTGCTGTATGTAAGTACAGTAACCTTTACAGGGGTTTGTTGTGATTTTTTGTCGCAACCGCAGAAAAACCCGGTTGCAAGAAGGACCATCGCAACGGTGATGTGTGAAACCAATCTTTTCATACCCTCTCCTTCTTTGACAGTCCTCCTAATCCCCGTAGAGTTAACTAGCTGTGCAAGTATTCCACGATAGCATCGTGAATCGTGGTGAACACTTCCCTCAGTTCCTCTTCATCTTCTTCCAGAAGCGTCACACGGAATCCCTTCAAATCCGTGCAGAAACTGGTGCTAGGCACAACGCAAATCCCCTTTGCGCCCAGCAGGTAGTAAACGAAGCGGTAGTCCAGGTTGTTGGTCTTGCTGCACCATTCTTCCACTTTCTTCTTGATAATCGGGTTATCGATCTTCAAGGTCTGGTGGCTATTGAGCGTGCCTTCGCGGAAGATGATGGTGTTGTAGAAGGCGCCGTAAGTCGGGTTGAAATACAGTTCCGGAATGTCGGAAAGGATTTCATTGATGATGGCACTGCGGCGGCCAATCTTTTCGTTCAAGGCGTCGCGGTGTTCCTTGAAGCGCTTGTCACCAAGCACGCGGGGAATCGTCATCTGGGGGAGTGTGGTGGAACAGACTTCCACCATCTTGGCGTTATCCAAAGCGCGGCAGAAGGCGTCGAACTGTTCGTCCTTGTCGCGGTTATAGTATTCTGCCCAACCGCAGCGAGCACCCGGCCACGGGTATTCCTTGGAAATACCCTTGAGGGCGATACCCGGCACGTCGCCGATGTATTCGGCGAGGGCGTAAGCGTGGGCGCCATTGTACGTAATCTTGTTGTAGATTTCGTCGCAAATGATGAACAGGTTGTAGCGTCTTGCGATATCTACGATCTTCTGGAGAATTTCCAGCGGGTAGACCATGCCTGTCGGATTGTCCGGGTTCAAAATCAAGATGCCTGCAATGCTCGGGTTGTACTTCACCTTGTTTTCAAGTTCTTCCAGGTCCGGGTACCAGTGATTTTCGGGCTGGAGCCTATAGGTAATGGGGGCCGTGTGGGCGTGAGCCGCTTCGGCAGAACTGTGGGTGGAGTAGGCCGGAGCCGGTCCGATAATGCGGGTAGTCATGGACAGAAGTCCATAAATGGTGGCGATGGCATCACCGAGGCCGTTGAAGAACAGAATGTCGTCCACGTTAATCTGAGCGCCGCCCAGCTTGTTGTTTTCCTTTACCAGGAATTCGCGGGTTTCAAGCATGCCCTTGGATGGACAATAACCGTAGCTACGGTTTGTCTTTGCCAAGTCGACCACAATATCCTTAATCCAGTCAGGAATCTGACATTTCTTTTCGATGGGGTCACCAATGTTTTCCCAATGAATGGGGAGGCCGAGTGCCTTGAGCTGGTTTGCCTTCTTCACGATCTCACGGATTTCGTAAGAGAGTTCCTTGGCACCTTCGCTCAATAGTCTTCTGCGCATTTTAAGCTCCTGTATAGGGATCGAAAATTCTTATTATGTTACAATATAATAATAGAATATAATTTTGTAAGAATTTCCGTTTTCCTGTATGGTTAATAGTTAAAAAAGGGTAAAAAAAATAGGGCTGCCTTTTACGGGGCTGCCCTTGAAACTTTTTGTCTGGATTTAAGCGTTACGCTTTACAGATTTTGGTTTCTCTGGACAGCCCCACAATAGCTCGGGCTGCTGCCGGGCTTGCTGCTTTCGCTGCTGCTGCGATGTTCTGTCCAAAGATTTTATTCATGGGTCTAAATATACTTTCAGGTTTAGGCAGTTGTCAAGAGAAAAATGAATATTTTCTATTTTACGCTACATGATTCACGGCATGATATATGATCCGATCCGCAAGAAGGATGTTCCCGATACGCCCGAAGAACGGGTGCGTCAGGCGACTGTCAAATTCTTGATGGATGAAGTCAAGGTGCCGCAGAACCTGATCGCGGTGGAGTTTGCGCTTTCGACGGTGGAGCCTAAGACTGATGACCGCGTGGATATCCTGGTGCAAGATTTTAAGTCCTTTGGCGATTTGAAACACCCTTGGCTTCTGGTGGAATGCAAGGCACCCGGCGAATATACCTGGCAGGCCCTGCAGGTGCAGCTGAACAAGTATTTGCAGATTCTTTCGCCTAAGTTCGTGATGCTTTCATTAGGCGATGCGGTGCGTTATTTTGCTTTGGATGCCGCTACTAGACGGTTCATGAAGATCGAAAAATTACCGGAATTTACTTCACCACAGAAATAACGCTGCCGTCCTTGAATTTTGTGGTCAGCGTATCGCCTGGTTTTAGCTGGCTTTTGTTCCTTACAAATTTTCCGTTGGCATCGAGTGTAAGGGTGTAGCCCTTTGATAGCGTTGTTTCGGGATCGGCGTTTTTGACGCGGAGTTCAATGAGGCTGAATTTTGACTTTTCAAGATCCAGAATCTTGCGTGAACCTTGGTGCAGACCTTCGGTGTCGCGGGCAATACGTTCACGTTCGCCCCTAAAGATAAATTGCAGATCCTTTTGCATGTTGCTTTTGTAGAGCGAAAGCTTCATGGCTTCTTTTTGGATAAGTCCGTTTACCTTTTGCTGTAAGCGGTTCCCCGTATTGGAAAGTTCCTGCTTGTAGCTATGGATTACTTCTTTTGTCTGTAAAGCGATTCCTTGCGCAGTAGCTAGCATCTTATTCCAACTGTCGGCAACGCGGTCAATCAGGCGCTTGGCTGTATCAGTGGGTGTAATGCAGGACTGGTAAGCGACTTCGTCTAAAAGGCTGCGGTCAATTTCGTGGCCGATTCCGGTGAATACGGGTAACGGGTAGTTGGCAACGGCGCGGCACAAAGCTTCGCTATCAAAAAAGTTCAAGTCTGTTTTGCTTCCGCCGCCGCGGATAATGCAAACCACGTCAAGTTCCGAATCCTTGGCGAGTTCCTCGAGGGCCGCAAGTACGGTCGGCTCGGTGTCTGCGCCCTGCATCTTGGCGTAGGCGGTTTTCACC
>JBGUWV010000051.1:0-5502 GCA_045221475.1 Fibrobacter sp. | reverse complement strand
CATATAGTTTGCCTATTTTGATTAACGGATGCAAAATTATGGCAAACTATTATTTTCAACAAGTTTTTGGAGCTATTTGAATCGCACCAAAATCGCACGTGCAAATGCAGAAAAAAAATAAACGCCTTTGTGTAAAGGTAAACATAACTGTCGCATCAGTATCGCACTGTTTCGGTTTTTTATTAGTAAAACTGTTTTAGTCTTTCTTCCAACATTTTCACATTTATGGGATACCCAAATAATTCCTCGTATGCAAACCTTCGTAAATGGTAGCGCTGGTCTTTATCTTTATCCATGAGGATACCTATTTCGGTTCCATCAAAACCTAAGCGAACCAAAATGCAATAGCGTAGCTGATTGATGGAGAGATTATGGTCGTAGGTTAGGAATGAATAATAGCGAACGAAATGGGTACGAAATAGATCCGTTAACTTTTGCCAGTCAGATTCAGAAGGAGGATTATTGACATATTTGGGACTTTTCCGTGCATTGAAAAGCTGATAGATTTCACTTTTCTTGAACGCTGCTTCCATGTCAACGGATGTAAACTGTTGAAGTTTCTCCTCTGTTTGACGGGCTTTTTCCTTTAGTCTTTGTATTTCTTGTTCCTTGGCCAAAATCTGGCTCAAGAGGTTTTCTTTCTCTTCTTCCTTTTCCTGTGCAATAGCCTCATAACTATATCGAAGCAGGCGTTGGCGGTCGATGGAAGCAGCTAGTTCCGATTTTGTTCTATCATATATTAAGGACAATCGTAAATATTTCTTCTCCGACTGGTGCCTCCATTTTCTGATGAAAATAATGAAAGCTATGAGTAGCAAGGGGATGAGTGAACAGAGTAATATCTTGTCACGTCTTGCCTTTCTTGCTTCCTTAGCATGCTTTTCTGCCAGTTTCTGCTGACGCGAGTAATTGTACATTGCGCTTATCTGATGAACAGTATTCTGGTTGACATGCAAATAAGAAGAGTCGTTGGCCGCAGCAAATAGTTTAGCGTATTTCGCGATAGAATCAGGATAGTTTTTCTTTTCATAGACAGAGAGTAATCCCCTATAACCTGCCTCCTTGAATCCTGCCCTTAATGCCTTTTGAAAAAGAACTGTCGCAGATTCAAGACGTCCCTGAGCTAATTCATATTTACCTTTGTCATAATAATAGACTTCATGGCCAGGTATGATATTCCCATTATCGTCAAAATGATCTGATTCTTGTTCATAAATGGAAATCCAATTAAAGGCTTCCTTCACCTTATTTTGAGCTATGCAAATGTTAATCAGAATAGGTAACGAAGTGATTGATTTACTAATAGAATGATGTTTTTGGAACCGTGAATAAGCATCACGTGCTATTAGAAGAATACTGTCAGTATCACTTTTCAGAAAAAACGGACGAATACGTAATTCGTAAGTATTTAAAGCTGTAAGAGTGTCCTTGTCTTTCCAAGCAATTCGTTCGGCTGCTATGAGTGCCTGCATCTCGTCATCGGGCAGGTATTGAGAATGGAAGATATTTGCCATTTGCCCATACACGGCATAGAGCGTGTAAAGGTCGCAGTCAGTGCTGGTGGTGTCAGCCTGCTCTGCGGCTTTTTGATAGCACTCTAGCGCCTGCGGGGCTTCGCCCATATCGTGGTAGACGCGGCCTTGCACATAATGAGCCATCATACGGTCGTTTGCTGAGCCGTGACGGTCGAAGTAGGCCACGAGGGAGTCTACGGTGGGGAGCCAGCGTTCCGTGAACACGGTGTCGGCACGGTTGCAGTCGCTGACGTACTTCAACCGCTGTCGCATCGCCTCATGTCCGGGCGACGTACAAGCTGACAGCACAAGTGTCAGCAGGATGATATAATGAACTATTTTCCGCATCGTGTATAGGTTTTCAACTGCAAAGATACGATTAAGTGAGCGAAAAACCAAATGTATTTGAGTTTTTCCGAACGAAAGTATCTTCGACGAATGTCAATGATACGATTAAGCGAGGACAATACCAAAAAGAAACTCGTTTATTTTTGAATTGTCGAGCGAAAGTATCTTAGACGAATGTCAAGAATACTAGAATTCAGATGAAGATGAAAAACGGAATGAAGGAAAATAGGAACTCCGTTCTTCTGTCCTGTCTGTCTTCAAAAAAAGTTCGTCAGTCCTGTCTGTCTTCTTTTATCGTCCGTTTGTCAAATTAATTCATAGATTGTCCGTCGTCACATTTCGGTTCGCAATGAATTGATTATGTAAAAATGAAGTGCAAACGAAAATAAATAAAAGTGAAAAACTCGAAAGGTTCTTTAACAGATACCTTGTGTCCGTTAACGCATTTTTACTATTAGAACTCATTTTAGTGACGTGTAACTGGCGTAATCTGCGGTTGATGTTTCTCGCGCAGAGCCGCAGAGTTTATCAGTGTAATCGGCGGTTAGTAATCCCCGCGCAGAGGCACAGAGTTTATCTAAGAAATCTGAGTAATCTGTGGGCAGTAAAGAGAGCGCAAAGCAGCAGAGCTGCGGTTCGAAGCTGCTGCGCAGCGGGTAAAGCGCTTCGCGCGTTTAAGGTTTAAAGCCCTATGGGCGGGTAAGGGTTTGTGGAGTTTAATCTGTGTAATCGGCGTAATCTGCGGTTGATGTTTCTCGCGCAGAGCCGCAGAGTTTATCTGTGTAATCGGCGGTTAGTAATCCCCGCGCAGAGGCACGAGTTTATCTAAGAAATCTGAGTAATCTGTGGGCAGTAAAGAGAGCGCAAAGCCTTCGGCGTTCAATGCAGCAAGCTGCGGTTCAAAGCTGCTGCGCAGCGTTCAATGCCTACGGCTGTTCAAATGGTTCTTCCCCGCTTCACTACGAAAGGCTACGGGTAGGCGAGCTTGCTCGGGAATGAGCGCCCCTGCGGGCACGTGAGCTATCTGATGGCTTTTTCCATTCGGTAGCAGGTGAAGGTGTTGCCGATGATTTTCTGGGAATAGTCGGCGACGTAGCCGAGTGACTCGTAGAAGGGGATTTTGTTGTCGCGGCTCTCTACGACGGCGGTGCGGAAGCCGAGCTCGACAGCCCATTTCTCTGCTTCCTGGACGACCTTCGTGCCAAGTCCCTGGTGGCGATACTCCGGGAGGACGACGATGCGACCGAGCATCACTCGCTCTTCGTCGATGGCATAGAGGCGGCAGGTGGCCACTGGCAGGTAGTCGTCGACGATGACGATGTACTTCGTCTGGGGCGTGTCGTGTTCGTCGAACTCCACGTCGAGGGGAATCTGATGCTTCCGGGCCATTGCCTGAATGCGGACATAGTAGGCGCCGGCTTGTTCTGCTGTTTTGGTTGCTCGGAGGAGGATCATGAGTTAAAGGGAATAAAAGGGGAGAAAGGGGGAGAAAAGGGGAGAAAGGGGACAATACTTTTATAAAGAGTGAAAGGGCTTAAAAGGGACGAATGCTTTGTGTAATTGAGGGTGAGAGGCAGGGCTATTGCTCGGGAGAGGTGGGGAGGTCGGTGCGACGGAATGTGTCGAAGCGGGCGAGGCCGCTGTTGCCGTAGCAGAAGAGGGCGACGCGGATTCCTTTCCAGTAGCCGCCCAGCATGGCGAAGGGTTCGCCGGCAGGTAGGAAGGTGCGACCATCAAGGCTGTAGAGGAACCGGTGGGTGTGGCGGAGGCAGTCGTTCTGCACACGTAGATAGATGCGCTTGAACTTGCCTTGCCGGATGAGTGTGCGCTGGTTGTCGTGTTCTACGACGATGCCTTCGGGCGTGATGCCCACGCCTCTGAACTGGCGTCCGATGCAGGCCAGTCCTGCGAAGCAGTCGCCGCGGGCTTCAAGGAAAGTAGTACTTTCGGTGACGTAGCCTATCACCTTCTGTGTGAGCATGTTATGACATGACCGCAGGCCATCGGCAGGAAGCGCATGCAGCGTGAGCCAGCCCTTCCGCTCGGTGAGGTTCCAGTGGTCGTCCCACGGGTTGTGGTTCCATTGCCATTGAAGGCCCAATGGCCCCGAGAACTCGTCGTCGGTCTGTGGCAGGGAGCGTCCCTGCGAAGCGATGGGTTTCTGCCAGGTGCTGACCGGTTCGCCGATGCCGTTGCCATCCTTGTCGACGCCCATGAGCGGCCACTCGTCGAGCCAGCGGGCAGGCTGCAGGTGGACGACGCGCCCCAGCTCCGGCGTGTCCTGAAAATGATAGAACCACCAGCTGCCGTCGGGAGCATCGACCAGCGCCCCTTGGTGTGGGCCGTTGATGGCCGTTGTGCCCTGCTCGAGCATGATGCGACGCTCGTAGGGACCATAGATGTTTCTTGAGCGGAGCACGGTCTGCCAGCCCGTTCCGACGCCTCCTTCAGGAATGATGAGGAAGTAGTAGCCGTTGCGCTTCAACCACTTCGTGCCCTCTGCCACAGGACCCGTGTAGACCGTCTTGCCGTCGTCGAGCAGCTGGCGACCGTCGGCCGACATCTTATGCACGATGATGGGCCCTGCTCCCCATTGGCTGCGACCGAGATAGGCCTGTCCGTCGTCGTCCCACAGCGGGCAAGGGTCTTCCCATTTCTCGACGCGACAGACGAGGTGCAACGGTTCCCAAGGACCGCTGGCGGCGGGTGCCGACGTCATATACAACCCTTCGTCGGGCGTGCAGAAATAAACGTAGAAACGGCCGTCGTGATAGCGGATGGACGGAGCCCACGAGCCACCGGCATAGTGGCGGTTGTCGTCCCAGCCGGGTTCGTTGAAGCGGCGGTAGATCTGGCTGACGTATCGCCAGTTGACCATATCGTCGGACTCCAGCACTTGCATTCCGATGAAGTGGAAGTCGGAGGCCACCATGTAGAACTTCTCGCCCACGCGGATGACGTCGGGGTCGGAGAAGTCGGCATTCAGCACGGGGTTGGCGTAGGTGCCGTCGCCCTGGTCGCCCCACGCGGGGACGAGGTGAGTGGTCTGCGCCGAGAGCGTTGGCACGCAGGCGATGGCCAGTAGGAGGGTGAGGAGAGTTGATTTGGGCATGTTGTTAATCGGAAAGATTTATCAGAAAGTTTTATCGGAAAGATTTATCGGAAAGAAATTAGAATAATTAGAATAATTTTATCCATTAATAGGATTGTTTTTGCCTGCGGCGCAACATGAATTATCATGAATTGAACATGAATTTTTCATTAATTATATTTGCCCACAGATTACGCAGATTTGCACGGATGATTGAAAAAAACATCTAAAACCCCGCTTGTGACGGCTGAGGTCTAACGACCAGACGTGTTGTCCTTCCGTCCTGTGCCTAAAAGCGAGCTTTTGCACAGCCCGCAAGTACATCACGGTTTTGTGCCAAAACTCAGCCCTCACAGCGGCAAAAAACATAAAAAAGGCTCTGCTCACGGCTATAGTGGGAACACGCTGGATGCTTTTATTTGTTTTTGCCAGACGAAGAGGTGATTTCGCAGAAATGATGGATGTGAGGGGTGAAGGTCGGGGAGCTTGCTCACCAGAGCTCACATCCTCACAGACATCAAGGCACGCAGTGCCCACCGCTTCGACTGG
>JBGUWV010000050.1:0-179672 GCA_045221475.1 Fibrobacter sp. | reverse complement strand
TGTCATCTATGCCTGTAATTCTCGAAATATGAACCGATCCGAACCCTTTTTGATAGAGTTCAAGGACTTTGTCCCATTCTTCTTTTGAGTGTTTCTTATACATGAAAACCCCGAAGTTGTGTCCAACTTTCGGGGTTCATATCAAAGCCGGGGATACAATTAATCCTCTCTTAAAGGAAATCGCATACCCATTCCGATCATCGCAATAAAAACAATTAAAAAAACTTACGAGAAAACTGCGACAATGTTGCCGCTAAGAAATGAAGCCCTTGCGACACAACTAGACCATCATCTTGATATTCTTCGTCTAGTCTAGACAAAACACTTTTGCATTCTTCGAAACTAGCGTCATTAAACAAAACATAGCTTTCATCATAAAAATCTCCAGAAACAAAAGAATAAAGGTTAGTGTACGAACCTTTATATTTATCTAGCAGATTTTTCAATTGTTTTCTTACACTCCGATTTACATTAAATTTCATTTCACCAAGCAGAGTTTTTCCGTTATCAAGAATAAAGGCAAAATCCATCGAACAAGGAGTTTGCGTCGAAGAAAAAGTTCTTGCAAGAGCATCACCATTTACAACAGGAATTATTCTAGAAATACAATTGAAATCAGACGGAGCAAGATTTTGGTCAGGCAAATTTTCTTTTTGTGCAAGCGTCTTAAAATCTGTACGTGCAGCGGGGGCGCATAAATTAACAAGATTAACGGTCTTCTGAAGATTGTATTTCTTCATCATCATCCTCTTCTTCAGAATATTCCTCACTCGAGTACAGATCTATTTTTTCAAGCGATTTATTGAACACCTTGAATATTGGAGCAATATTTAACCCCAGTTTTTCAAACTGATATACAAATGAATCAGACGAGTCCTCCACAGCAAGATAGAAACTCACCTTTCTTTCATTCTCATCTCGAAATTCATATTCAGAAACATGCTTTATTGCACGAATAAAATCGGGACTGTGACTCGCAATAAGAAACTTCACGCCCAAATATTTATGAAGTCTAACAATCAGCCTCGCATACTCGACAACCCACTGCGGATGAAGATGTGCTTCAGGTTCATCAAGTATTAATAAACTTTTATCGTCTAATTTACCTGAGGCATAAAGCATTTGCAAAATAGAGAAAGACTTTAATCCTGTGGCACATTCCAAAAGGTTAAACGATTTTCCATCTGGGCGATGGTAAACAAACTGTTCTGAATTTTCTTTTTTTTCCCAGTTGGATTTTCCATTTAACAAGCCAAGAGACAGACCGTCAGTAAAATCAAATTCTGTATTGACTGTCACATGCCTTAAAGAATTATTTAAAGTTTTCCAGTGTCCTCGATATGATTTAACTTCGCCAAGAGCCATGGGAGAATCAATATACAGTACATTAGTAACAGCATTAGGAATGGCAACGACATCATTTTCGATATTCAAAATAGGAACCGTTTCTTCGTAAATATTTAACTGATTCGTGTTAATGCCATTTCCATGACCATAGGTAGATTTCCAAAACTTCTGAAACAATCCCGCTTTTCGGTCGGCTTTTGCCCGGAGCGTTTCTTCTTCAATTTTTTTTAGATGAGAATCTAAAACAACCCCAATATCAGACAAACTTAAGGAATAGACTTCATTTCCAATAATTGGATCCAAAGTTTTCCTCATTCTTGCAACTTGGTTCTGTTTTTTTTCAGGCAAATCATAAGAAGAAACTAACAACAGAGCCTTTTTAAACGTATCTACAGCTGCATATAATTTCCCAACATCAATATTTTCTGAATTTTCATAAAAAGGATATAAATCAACAGCTAATTTTGAAAAAATTTCTCGATCAATCAGCCCAGCCAAACTGTTGCATGCAGAAAAGAGAGCTCGTCCCATCGGCATAATATATTTCAACCAGACATCCTGATTTACAATATTTTCATACCCAATGGCACTCGACAAAAGTTGATACGTGAGTGCGGCAACCGTACTTTTGCCAGATCCATTAACACCCGACAACACCGAAATTCCATCTAGGCTTATTTCAGCTGATTTAACGGCTCGAAAACGTTCAATTTTTACAACAAGACTCATTGTTTACCTTTTTCTAGATATAATATATAAAAATCTTTAATTAAAGAGCTTGTTGTCTCAACAACATCAACTATCATTTTACTAAACAAACTTCAATCCGTGGTTTTACACCACAATTTCGCTATAGTGAAGTAATAAAACACTCTTTATCAATAGCGTCTTAGCAATCTCTGCCATATATTTCCTAGACAATGACTCGACCCAGATGCTGGTTCGAGTCAAGCAAAGATACGCCTCCTCGAAGGAATTGGGCGTCAAAAGGAACCTGAATATGATGCACCTCTAAAAACTGGAAAAGGACTACCAGTGGGAGGATTTTCTCACCATAAAAAAGCGGTTGACTCGAGAAAACCCGTAACCACATTACAGCCTATAAAAAAGACTAGCGGATTTTCCCCCGTTGACAAGAAATCAAGGGCGGTAAGCAAAAAGACATTAACAGCAGTTTACAAAATAATCTATATTTGTAAACATGCGTTATCGTACGGCAAGACCGCTCCCCCTGCTCTTAGGAGTCATTATCGGGTGTCTGCTTTGCGCCTGCAGCAACAGCGAAGGTGTGGATTACGCGGGATGGGAAGATGCCATAGCCGAAGATAATAACAAATATATCGAAGAAGACCCCATA
The DNA here is from genome assembly GCA_045221475.1 of Fibrobacter sp. GTDB lineage: Bacteria > Fibrobacterota > Fibrobacteria > Fibrobacterales > Fibrobacteraceae > Fibrobacter. The sequence continues at coordinate 176,968 of JBGUWV010000050.1, read as the reverse complement.
ACGGAACCTCAGAAACACAGTTGTTTCAACAGTTTCAGGTTGCCGGACCTACAATCCATTGCCTGCAAGCAACAATTCTATTCGAACGACACCGTAAAGGATTTTCCGCAATCCGGATTTTTCCAAAAGACATTCACCATCGCATTCCCCGGCAACAAGCCGCTGAATTGTGAAATCGGCGGGAAACCCGCCACAAAAGAAAGCCCGCTGATATCGACAATACAGGTGGAATCTTCCATGGCTATCCGGTGTGCCGATTTCTCAGGGAAATTCGCAAGCACCGAAATCATCCGCACCTACATTCTAGAAAAGAACCCGGACATTGCAACGGTATTCCTGACCACCGACCCGAATTCGCTTTTTGATCCCGATACGGGCATCTACATGGAAGGACCAAATGCGGAAGAAAAATTGCCTCATTATGGAGCAAACTACTGGCTTGACAAAGAAATTCCTGTTTTTGTAGAATTGATTGAAAATGATCAAAACACACCCGCATTTGCAAAATATGCAGGACTAAAAATTTTCGGGAACTGGAGTCGCATGCATGCGAAAAAATCTGTCGCCATCACCTTCCGTGAAAAATACGGCGACAAAAGGCTACATTACCCGCTTTTCCCAGAGTTTCCCGAATTAACAGTATTTAAAAGTTTTATTCTTCGCAATTTTGGGAACAGTTTCGGTCACGACTATCTTCGGGATAGACTTGCTAGTTCTCTCAGCGAAGGGCTCGGTGTCGACTACCAACGCGGAAGATACGCCATAGTATACTACAACGGCAAATACTTTGGATTACATGATTTGCGTGAACGTTCTAACGAATATTATTTTGAAACACACTATGGAATTAGTCATAACAACATCAATCTACTCACAGCTAACAATTCCGTTTCTGCAGGTTCAGCCAATGATTACATTGCATTAATGGATTGGTTAGAAAGCCACAGCTTAGACAACGACAGCAATTACGCCTACATTGCTTCAAAAATTGACATTAAAAACTACATCAACTACATGCAAATAGAAATATTTGCGAACAATCTCGATTGGCCCGGCAACAACCTAAAAAAATGGAATAGTACAAATCCAGAATCTAAATGGAAGTGGTTCTTGTATGATTTAGACTTTGGTTTTGGTTATGTTCCATACAAAGAAATAAACATTTTTGACTATGCATCTTCGGAAACAAGCGACAATTGGAAAAACGCACCTTTTCACACCGCTCTACTCCGAAATTTATTAAAAAACGAGAACTTCAAAATAGCTTTTATAAATAACATGAAATCAATCCTGCAGAATAACTTTAATACAGATCACATTTTAAATCGAATCGACAAAATGATGACCGAGATTATGTCAGAAATACCGCGAGATCAAAATCGATGGTCATTAAGCTCCACAAACATGGACAAACATTTGGCACTTATAAAAAAATTCGCACAAGAACGCCCAGGAATAATTATCAAAGAACTTCAAGAGTTCTTCAAATTACAATAACGGGCACATTTCACAAAACCAATTAGGTTATATCAACAAACATGACTCGTCCATTTCGCAACATTTTTCCCTTATTTTTTAGCATCTGTTTTGCATGTTTAATAAGCGCCTGCAGCAATAGCGATGGGGTAGATAATGCTAACTACGACGAAATTATCATAAATTCTGAAGAATATTGGAATACCAAAGTTGATCATCCTTCTTTGGATGACAGAGAATACCCTTATGCAGGTATTCCCAGAATTGTGATAGAAACTGTAAATCACCAAGAAATTCGTGATAGAGAAACAGAGGTACCCGCCAAATTGCAAATTTGGGGAGAAAACGCCCCTGAAAGCGAAGTGATGAATTTGACCATTAGGGGAAGAGGCAATTCATCATGGAAAGAAATGCCCAAAAAAAGCTATAAACTTGAATTTACAAACAAGCAAGGAATACTAGGCATGCCCAAAGATAGAGACTGGGCATTAATCGCGAATTATGCAGACAAGACATTAATGAAAAATTATTTGATATATCATCTCGCAGCTAAATTTGGCACATACTATGCACCACGTTGCGAATTTGCCGAGCTTTATTTGAATAAAGAATATTTAGGCGTTTATTTATTAACAGAAACCATAAAATTTTCCAAAAATAGAATTGCAATTCCTAAAACAGAAAATTCGTACATCGTTGAATTTGACGTAAAATATAAAGAAGACGAGACGGTCATTTTTCCAAGTATCCTAAACAGATACAAACCTTTTCATATTCATTTCCCCAAAACGATCTCAGACACATCTGCAGACAAGCTAACTTCTCACATTCAACGTTTCGAACAGTTTTTGAAAAACACGCAATACGCAACTTTTAAAGACATTGAAGAATGGCTTGACATAGAATCTTTTGAAATTCACTTCTGGATTCAGGAATTTTCAAAAAATCCTGATGCAAATTATTTCACAAGTGTTTACTTCACATGGGTTGAAAACGGCAAAATTCAAATGGGACCTGTATGGGACTTTGACATCGCCTTTGGCGGACATTATGAAAAAAACGTAATTTCTTATGATAACTGGCGTACCAAATATTCCTATTGGGGAGAATATCTTTTCGCAAACAAAGAATTTGAACGCAATGTCAATAGCTTTTGGATTAAAAATCACGACATTTTTGACAATTCTTTGGCCACTATTGATTCTCTTGAAAAAAAGCTAAATGATGCGGCAGAAAACAACTTTAAACGTTGGGACATTCTTCAAAAAGATGGGAAATGGATTTCAAAATCAGTAAAAAATTATAACGAAGCCGTTTGCAATCTAAAAAACTGGATAAAAAACCGAATTCAATGGATTGATGAAAATATATACTAATTACCAACAAAACGTTTCTCGAACCCAATTGGAAAGAGCTTTGGCATCTTTTAAAGCCTGTTTTTTTGGGGGTGATAAGCTGCTCCGTAGCCAAGGGCTCCCTGCGGTTAAAAATCACATCAACAAATAATTCCACATCATTCAAATACTATTCGAGCAATCACAAGCAAACTAATAAAAAATACAGGATAAGCTTTGAGCCATTTAAAGATTAACCTATTATTTGAACAATCTCATCAATCAATGATTTGCTTGCATATTCGCCCAATTCATGTAACGGGCGTAAATCCGTTTTCTTCATCAAAGCGGACAATTCTTCTGCCGTATTTGCAACATACACATAACCAAGTTCCTTCATTTTTTCAGCAGTTGCAAGCTGATGTTCATTACGATGTTCACCTAACTTGGCTATACGAGGGAAAACAACTATCGGCTTGTGAAGTTGCATTGCAGAAATTATCGTTCCCATGCCTGCATGAGAAATAATCATTCTCGCAGCACTAAACAATCTCTGAAATTCATCTGGTGGCAAAAAATCTACCGTCTTAATATTTTTCGCCATATAATGACTTTTGTAGACCTGAGCCACGATTTCTTCATCTATATCAGCCGCAACTTCATCTACAATTTTCAAGAATCTATCAAACGGAGCCTGCGTTCCAATAGTACAAAAAATCATCATACTCCTTCTTTGGAATCACCAAAAATATTGCCAACAAAGTCAACATTATCATTCGCCAAATCAGGCCATTGAGTATAGACATGCTTTGCCAAATATCTCGCCAAATGACCACATGCACTCAATGTTTTCACGTTCGCAACAGAATCAATCCAAATCGTCTTAGCCCCAAATAGCCTTGCCAAAACCAGGACAAGCAAGCCAGGTGCAGCACCCGTGGTTACTACAGCTGAAGGACGTACCAACAAAAGAACAAGAAGACATTTGAATACTGCAGCAAACATTTTCCAGGCATTTCGACGATTAAAATCAGATATACTGTAGAATCTTCTTCCATCAACCATTGTACGACATTTCACATGTGTACTCATATACGTAACATCATACCTCTGTTCAAGAGGTTTGGCAATACGCAACAGTTGTATCCAATGGCCACCTAAAGACGCAGCAACAATAATCTTCTTCTTATTACACATATTACAATTATAAGATAATTTATTACTCGTCAATTGGCAATTTAGTCAAATCCCCCATCCTTTCCAGAAATTCCTGCGTATAGAAATCCATAAATCCGGCCTGCGAAGTCATTGTAATTTCGCCAAAATAGATTTTTTCGCCACACACATACATATCTATACGGGCTACGGGTACTCCCCTTCCCAACCGACTGACCGCATCCATCAACTTGTCAAAGCAAGCTGGTTTTGGGACATGATCCTTCGGCATTACATAGTGGCTCGTCCACACCGACCATTCCGGATGAAAATTCCAATCCATGTCGTAAACAGCCACATTTGCATGGTACTGCTGACGGTTCCATGTACACCACGTAAACAACGGCTTGCCATCAAAGACCCAAACCTTGTAATCAATCAGGGACGTAGAATTACAAGGCTGCGTGGAAACATCCAACATTTGCTCCGCAATAATGCAGGGCTTAATTTTTGCATAGTGAAGTTCGCCAGACAATACGCTCAACTTTTTCTTGAGCTGTTTCTCAAAATGTTTCTTGGTCGTTTCGATATCTAGTTTACTTTTATCCGTACACACAACAACATCGCCACTTCCATTGTTACACTTCATCACAAATTGATTCGGTAGGGCATCCCAATCGATTTCATCTACAGAATCCCATTTGCCAATCAGAGGAATAAGCGTATCGCCCAGCCCACATTCTTTCACAAATTCACGGACCCTATACTTGTCTGCATATATCGGCCACATGGATGTATCACCGTAGAATTTCATCCAATTGATTTTCTCATTAACATCCTTCGGATGCTTGAAATTCGGCCATTTATGGCACTTGACCAAGAATTTCAATTTAGAAGTTCTAAGCGGAGTCAGCACATGCAAGTGAGTAAGAATCGTGACAATGAAATTTATCAAAGATTTCATTTTATATTTTCCTTTAGCCTTAGGGCGCGGAGAATAGCCCAACGATGACTCTCGCATTGAATATTATTAAGAGCATGGACCTTATTGAAAAATCCTCGACCCATCAAGCCTTCCAAAAAGCCTTTAATAAAATTCTTCTGCAAGGCACCGGTCACTAGCCCACCTCTGGAGAACATTCCCATATAATGAGGCAGAAGTTTTTTTACGTTTTTGTCCACTTCCTTCTTGTACGCTTCGTCATCAGACAACGTGTCGTTCATCCATTTCAAATGCTCAGCGAACTCCTGAGAATCGTTATCACTAATATACAGGTTCTTCCCATCGAACTTGATCGGACGAATTTGCATTTCTATATCATGAGAGCCCGAAACTTCCAAAACGCAACACAAGCTCTCATACCAATGTTTCGGAACATTATTTTCCTTTAGTGCTTCGAAACAGAAATTCCCTAGACTATAGCATATCGGCTTGTTCTTGTAGATTTCCCAGCCTTGCGGAACATGCGGGTGGCTTGCAATTACAGCATCTGCGCCCAAATCAATCCATTGCTTGTAAACTTCCCTCCATTCAGGAAGAGGCATGTCCATATACTCAACGCCACCGTGGGGCATAATAATCAACGCATCCACTTTGTCACGGCTGTCAACAATCAACTTATTGATAGCCGGGCTCATGACCCATGCACATCCACAGCCGCCTTTTTCGGTTAGCGTTCCAAACTCACATTGCGTGCATGCAATAAAGCCAACCTTTTTGCCATCCTTTGTGTCAATTGTTTTAAGGCAATAAGCCTCATCCCATGACCCACAACCAACCGTGACAATCTTCTCAAAAGCCTTTTGTGTGGCGATCATTCCCTGTTCGCCAAAATCCATTGTGTGGTTATTAGCCATAGACACAACATTGAAACCCCGGTCCATCAGCCAGTTTGGAGACTCGATGTGCTGGCAAATATTGGGGCCACTTTTTTTCAAGGGAGCGCCACTCGTTTTTATTGGCGCCTCAAAATTAGCCATGTTGACATCGCTAGAATTGAGCAACAAAGTCAACTCACTGCTCAGATTCAGGTGTTTCACCTGATTGACCTTAAAATCTCCGAACAAAACTACTCTTGCCATAGGCCCATCTCTTTCATCGTTTGCGATGTCAAAACATTGTCAATATCATACAATGCTGCATTTTTCTGGCAATTTCTTGCCATCTCAGCCAGATTATACTTTTGCTCTATACATTTTTTCATGCACTCTTTAAGGGCAACAACATCGTGAACAGGAATAAACATTGCTGTTTCACCATCCTGCATAAATTGCCTATTATGGGCCCAATCTGTTGCAATAAGCGGCAAGCCACATATAAACGCATCGATAAAAATACCGGCAAAGCCTTCGCCATTCCAATAAGTCGGGAATAACATGACATCGTATTCCGCAAGTTTATCATAGCCAGCATTGTCGCGCAAATTCAAAAAACCGCTATAATGTACATTAGGGAGCTTCGAAACTTTTTGCGTAAAAACGTTCTCGAAGGAATCCGCAACCTTTCCGTAAAAATCTATCGAGTACTTATTTTCCAGTCCCTCATCATTAAGGATTTTGGCGCTTTCCAATATATAATCGCAGCCTTTCTCGCACATAATCCTGCTAAGGAAAACAAATTTTAAAGGACGGTTATTTAAAGTAGCCAATCGGTTGTCTATATTGGGATAATACGGAATAGGCTTAAAGTTCGGAAGGACCTTGACCTTTTTCACACCACTTTGCGCCAGCTGTTCCTTCATTATCGGACTTTCAACAATTGTCAAATCTATATAATCGATGACATCTGCTGCATACATTCCATTATCGACTTGATTCCCTAGATTTCCACCAATAACCCAATGGATAGAAGGTTGCTTCCATCTTAATTTTTTCATCAGTTTCATCATAGAATAAACATTCACAGTGCTTGTCGAGAAAATCAGCACATAACGCCGATGAAAAAGCATAAGCAGAGCCAGTTGCAAGAAAACCCACGGGTGTTTCCGCCAGTTCTTAAAGTCCACTTGATGACAACGAACACCAAACGACTCTAGTTTTTGAATCATCAGCTGGTTTTTCATGGTTTCGCCACAATCTGCGGGTTTGCCCGTATTTATCCAGCCAACAACTATCGCCTCTTTATTTTTCATAAAATCGTCAATGTTCCTCAATTTTCTTTCAAAGAGAATTTATCAATTCTACATAATTTTTCCCAAACACATCCAAACAAAAACATTCTTCGAATAATTTAAGATTATTTTTTTCCAAGTTGTACTTTTCTTCTAAAGGCATGTCATGTAGTTTGTCAATTAGGGACAACGCCTCATTTTTTGATTTATAAGTCATCACTCCTGCAGCACCAATCTTTTCAAAATACTTATTACCACCCGTTGAACTGGCTACAACAATTTTGCCTAAGGATAACACTTCCAACATGATCAAATCAAAATAGGTCTCTTTATTAGGCAATATAAAAGCATCCGAAGCAGCAATAAGGGAATGCGGATCAGTAGTCCAGCCAACTTCAATCCATCGCTCATCATCCAAGCCTTCCAACGGAAATTCTTTTCCCGCAATTAAAAAACAGGCATTCGGATATTTCGCGAGAACTTCAGCACCTATTTCTTTTAAGGAATCATATCCTTTTATCTCATTATGTCGTCCTGCGTAACACAAAATAAACGCATCCTCAGGAATTCCATACTCTTTGCAAACTTCTGCCCTAGTGCGCTTTGCAAAACGTTTTTCAGTCCCCGTCAATAGATAACGATACGATTCTTTTTTTTGCTCCTTTATAGAAGCATATTCACTCCAATTGTTATAATAAGGTTCTTCTGCATCTGGGCAAGGGAAAATAATATAATCAGCGCGGGAGAACGCATAGCGGTCAATCTCAATCAGTTTTTTATAAAACCAATTCATATATTTTTTTTCCCACAGAGTCAAAAGATCATAAATTTCTTTAGAAGACACCGTTGGTGTATGAGACGTCAGAACAACTTTGCCCTTATAGTTTTTCAAGCTATCTCGAGCCATATACATATCCATAGGCAAATGAAAATGCACTATGTCATAAGGAGTCAAATCAACAATTGACTTATGACGGAAACCATAAAGATAAGTGGATTTTTTTAACACACTCTTTACGATTTTAGCAACATACTGTATTTTCGAATTTTTTATCTTACTTACAATATCCTTTGCAGCCTGACTCGTTCCTCCATTACTGTGGATATAATGGATGTTCTGCACGCCCATTTTCTCGAGTTGTTTTTTCAAGTGATAATTATAGCCAACCGGTCCACCCTTTGGGGCCAAAACACCGTCTTCAAGATACACAAGGATATTTTTCATAATTTAAATGTTCTCCAGATTCAGCACTTGTTCTATCACCGGAGCCATGTCATAATACTTGTACTGCGCCAAACGACCTCCAAAAACGACATTCGCTTCCTGAGCAGCCAATTTACGATATTCTCCAGCGAGTGCATTATTGCGTTCGTCATTTACAGGGTAATAAGGTTCCATTCCATCTTTGTATTCAGTCGAATATTCTTCCGAGACAACCGTTTTGGGGCAATCGTAAACAGCCTGTCCAAACATTTCAAAATGTTTGTGTTCAATAATACGTGTATAAGGTTGGTCATGCGATGTATAATTCACGACGGCGTTTCCCTGATAATTCGGGGTATTTTCAACGCGAGTTCTAAAGCTCACCGTGCGCCAATCAAGCTTTCCGAGTTTGTAATCAAAATATTCGTCAATGGCACCGGTATAAACAAGCTTATCAGCAATATCGCGCCAATTGTCCCTGTATTCAGCAAAGAAATCTACACCCGTACGGGTTTCAACACCGTTTAGCAGGCCATCAATAAGCTTGTTATATCCACCGATAGGAATCCCTTGATAACGATCATTAAAATAATTATTATCAAAGACCAAACGCACCGGGAGGCGCTTGATAATGAACGCAGGCAAATCCTTGCAGTTTCGTCCCCACTGCTTTTCGGTATATTCCTTGATAAGTTTTTCAAAGATGTCTTTACCGACAAGCGTCAGTGCTTGTTCTTCAAGATTAGCAGGTTCACGACCATTCAAAGCAGCCAGCGCTTCTGCCTTCTGTTCTTCAATTTTCGCCTGGGCTTCCGCCGGAGTAGTCACGCCCCACATTTGGTAGAACGTATTCATATTAAACGGCAGGTTATAAAGCTTGCCCTTGTAATTCGCGACAGGACTATTCGTATACCGATTGAACTCCACAATGGAGTTCACAAAGTCCCACACCTGTTTATTGTTGGTATGAAAAATGTGAGCGCCATACTTGTGAACGTTAACGCCTTCTACATTTTCGCAATACACATTTCCGCCCAATTGAGGGCGTTTGTCAATAACAAGACACTTTTTGCCCGCTTTGGAGGCGCAGTAGGCAAAAGTCGCGCCATACAAGCCGGATCCGACAATCAAATAATCTTTTTTTTTCATTTTTCTCATTTTATTATTTATACGAATCAGCAAAATCGCATTAGTTTTCAATTATACCTTCAAGTTGCTTAGTCACGTTACTTGGCGATAATAATTTTTTTGCAGCAACAAGATTTTTCTTATACTCTTCTAATGATTCTACAGTTAACGCATTAATCGTCGATGCGAGTTCTTCGACGGAATTTACAAGCACGCCCAATTTTCCAAATATTTTAAACATATGTTCAAAATATACGTTTCTCAGGGCAAATACAGGCTTTTCATTCCAAATAGCTTCTAATAAAGCGCCACTTGCCGTCATTTTGTATGACCCCAGGTCATACATCATCAAAAACGCATCCATTTGTTTTGCATATTCTTCATACTCATCAAAAGGAATCCGCATTCCAGTCGTATTTAGCTCCACTAAGTTAGCAGAACATATATGTTCAGATAATGTACCGATAGCATATAGGCGTACATTTGGATTGTCAATCAAACAAACTAAATTCTTGAGATTTTCAACACCTCTTTCTGGGCTCACCGCTCCAGGAAGTCCTATTTTCAAGCCTTCAAAATTAACTTTTTTCTTCTTTAAATCGACTGTCGGACGAATATAACAATGTTCCATTCCAAAAATACAATCTCTATTTTTAGGAGATATTAAACCTTTAAAGGTTTCCGCCATATCATCAGACAATAATACAAATTTAGACTGCTTATTTATTTTTAGCACATTAAACAAAAAGCGTAAGTACCATTTAAAAACATGGGCAAAACATCCTCTTTTTGACGCGCTTTCAATAAATTCCATTTCAGCATGACACATATAAAAAGTTCTGTTTCTTTTGCGCAAAGGAATTATTTGATTTATCAAAGCAGTGAAGTGAAGAAAATTGCAGAAAAATACATCCGCATTCGCTTCTGTTTTTCTATAAAAATAGTTATTCAAATAACCGATCTTTATTGCCGATAAAAACACAGAAACACTATTAGGTTTAAATTTTATCTCCTTAATTGTTTTACTTTCAAAGACTGTATTTGTCAAGCATACATTGCACCTATGTAAATTTTCTCTTAAATTATCACACGCAGTTTTATCCGAAATATAAATTACTCGTTCATACAGATTTGAAATCATCATCAAAAAACCTTGATTGATGACTTCATGGAAATTTCCATGAGACGCGCAATCAATAACATAAGCTAGTTTATGTTTTTTCATAGACCGAAAATCGTCCTATAAGGAACATTCGCTTGATAAAAGTAAAACCAATCATCCAAATGCTTGTAGCGGCTAATAATATACATCGTATAGACAATCCATATCAAAACTTTCATTCTCACATCTTTCATTTTGTAGAAAAATTCAAACGCAGCAACCATTAATAATAATCGGGCAAAATTAAACTGATAGGATAGACGCACAAGGTCACTCATGGCCCCCGAAAAAACAACATAAATAGCACACCAGACAAGATACAAATTCAGCATCGCATTATACCATTCATCTTTAACCAATTTTTCTTTTTCTCTAACTATTAAAAAAACTACCGCAAAGGCCAAATATATGATTACAGACGACAAACCTTTTTCACCACCACCACCATCTGTCACAAAATCCGTATAATGCGTAAATTTGGCGCCAACCGCGCCCCCCACAAGCGAAGACAAAGATTTCACATTGGTCTGAAAAAATTGTGAAAAGGAGAATACTAACGAAGCCACAATCAAATAAACATAAGTATTAAATCTAATTTTTCCAGCAATAACCATTGGCAGTAAAACAATGCTCTGATTATGTATACTATAAGCAGCATACCATGCTGTGAAGAAATGAACTAATTTGCAATTTTTTAAATATTTCCACCACGCACCTATACGGCGTAATTTTATATGTTCAAATCGTCCATAATCACAATATTGCTTGAAAAACCAATAACACCACAAACCAACCCCCGTGCTCAATTGAGATCGAACAGCAAAATACGAGGTGTCATTCACCATAAGCAAGCAGTACAATAAAAGCGGCCTAGAAGGACACAATTTTTTTATTACATAATATTGTGTAAACTGAATGAATCCCGCAGTTAAGATGTTGTAAATCCAAAATTCGCCTGTCAATTTATTAACAGCAGCATTCAGAAAAACAAACAGCCATTCTAATGTGCCGTCCCCCCCAAAATCGCGCGAATAATTAAAAATATTCTCAAATGAGCTATATCGAAAATGATTATAATACTGATACCAATCAGTACCATTTCCCCATCGAATTCCCGCAAACACCGTAAAAAACAACGACCATAAAAACATGATTTTGTATTTTACTTTATTACCAAAATTCTTATGGAAAATTTCAGGCAACAAACATGTTATTATTAAAATAGCATGTATTACAAAATATAATTCTGCACCTTTTCCCATTTATTTAGCCTTAAAAAGTCTCTTTTTTACAAAGCCCCATTTATATTTGGGATATAAAAATAACGCGACCTTAATAAAATTCAAAGGCCCTCTTATTTCTTTAAACGCCCCATAAGAGAACAACGTCACGTAAACAGAAAGCAACTTCTTCTTAAAAACATCATCTTTGGTAACGTAATACAACTCAGTAAACATATCTCTATCAACGACACTTCTCTGAATTTCACTATGTGATGTATAGAGACCTCCAGCATTCATTCTATAAACACTCCCCACAAAGGAGAAACACACTCCTTTTCCTCGAGTTAGCAAAGTATAAAACAAATGAACATCTCGTCTATACACACAATTATTAAAATCCATCCAACTTAAGCATGAACGGCGATAAAGAACTGTTGCCGTGTGAATAGCAAACTGGACACCAAATAAGTAATTTGTATCAAATGTATAAAAAAGGTCTTCTGGATTTTTCTCAAAATAAGCATTAGCAGCAAGCCTACGATTTTCCGCTCCAGTTATGATTTCATATCGATGCGTTACTAATGAATAATCTGGATTCTGTTCTAAAAAATCCACCTGTTTTTGAAGTTTCTTAGAATCAATCCAAAAATCATCTCCCTCACACATCGCAACATATTTTCCATTACAAGCTTCATCTACTATTCTAGATATTAAACCATTATGCTTCGAATATTGATTTTCAGATTCATAAATAGGTTTAATGATTTTCGGGTATTTCATTTCATATTCACGAATAATATCAGCAGTCCTGTCCGTAGACGCATCATCATGAATAACAATATCGAACGGGAAATTCGTTTCTTGATTCAAAAAACCATCTATTGCTTGAGCAATATAAGATTCATGATTGTAAGTAATGCAACGAATACTGACCATAGGGCAATCGCATTGCTTTGGCCAATTTTTCATTATTTCATCTTGAGTTTTATTAGTCATACTATAACCATCTAGCGTTTTTCTTTTTCGCAAGATCCCAATAGCTAAAACCGCATTAAGCGATGTGTAAACTTTAAAAAAAGTCCACACGCACTTATTTTTCATTCAACAGCAGAACGTTAACCGTAAATCATCTTTTTCAATTCATCTGCAGTCATGTGATCAATACCAAGATGTTCAGCCGTGCGACCCTCCTTAAGGTCTTCCCCTATCATTATCTTACCCAAACGGATAATCGTGTCAATCACGGGGGTTGAAACACCAACCATACGACCGAGAGCGCTTATTGGAACTAGCGAGAACGGAACATCTTCAAGGATATACCTAGTTCGGAGTGTTTTTTGAGCCATTAAACCGTCATACGCATTGCAGTTTTGAAGCAATTCGTACAACGAATTTTTTTCAGTTCCGCAAGAATACATATCAATGTATTCTTGGCGAAGCGTTCTCTGCTCAAACCCAAAAGCCTTGGCAACAGCTATTCGTTCTTTGTCCATTTGCTCAAGAACTTCGCAAATCGTGGGAGTAATACCTTCACGATAGTACTCGTAGTCCTGTGGAGGTTTCGCTTCAATTCTTGCAACATTCAACAGCGAAGGGGCTCCATGCATCATAGCATTGATGTTGTCAATACTTGTTTTCAAGGTGCTTTGAACCAGGACGAATACCGGTTCGGCAATCGTAAAAGCCTCTTTCAGTTTTTCGTTGTCCGTAGCCGGGAGCGCGGCAATTTCCACCTCATTTTTCATCTGAAACACATAAACATCGCCTTCTTTATTAAGGCGTGTAGCGTACGGCAAAGTGGCTCCAGCACCAACGACGACATTGGCTTTACAGCCCATTTCTTTCATATACTGGCGGAAAGCAATCGCTCCACACGAAGCTTCCGGAAGCAGCAGGATACATTGACCGTCCACCAAATGGGGGATAATCATCCTCGCGGTCATTTCGTGCCATGTAGACGGGAGAACTACCACTATATTGTCGGCACCATCCATTACCCGCTTTATATCGGTAGTGGCGAATTCGATATGGCCGACACCTTCAAGGCCATGATGCAACGTAATGGCGTTGGTCTTGCTGATTTCATCAATTTTTTCTTGCGATTTCGAGAACAATCTAACTCGTTCGCCCTGAATGGCAAGATGCGCCGCAAAGGTTTGTCCTCCGTTTCCCCCGCCAATAATTGCCCACGTCTTCATAAATCTTCTCCTTTTTATTTTATAATTACACAATTGGTTTCGTATTTTTTCACCTTGTCTTCATAAACTGTGATTCCAAGCCCAGGGCGTTCCGGAATGATCGTAATTGCGTCTTTGACAAGCTCTCCGAAATTCGTCACGTCGTCTTTATGCCTCAACGTAGAAAAATAGGAATGTCCCGTAGTCATCATGATGTCGCTTGTTGCGGCAATATTCAAACTTGCAGCCTGTGTAATTCCACCTTCAATCATGGAATTGAAGAAAAGCTGAATGCCGTTTTCTGTTGCATATTCGCAAATTTGCTTGGTCGGCATAATTCCGCCTTGCTTGGAAGGCTTGATGCTGAATACGTCGCAGGCTTCGGATTTCACGAGCGTCATTGCTTCCTGAATGGTAGAAACGCCTTCATCTGCAGAAATTGGCATGCTCAGGTTTCTTTTCAGCTTGGCAAGGCTTGCAACGTCCCAGGCTTTAACCGGCTGCTCGTAGAAAAGCAGGTCGGCGTCTTTTACACCCCTTCCGTAACGAAGTGCGGTGTCGTAATCCCAACCCTGGTTTGCATCGGCGATAAGGGGGAAATCCGGACCGACTGCATCCCTGACAGCCAGGGTCCTGGCAATGTCGTTCTTGTAATCGGTGCCAATCTTTATCATGCACCCCCAATATCCCTTTTCCTTCACGGATAAAACCTCGGCGGCGGATTCTGCGGGCGTACTTCCGCCAATAGACCAGAAACACTTTATGGAATCGTATTTCTTTCCGCCTAGGATTTTATGAACCGGCGCATTAAGAGACTTGCCCAAAATGTCGTAGCAGGCCATGTCGATTGCGGCCTTGACCATTTTGTTCCCGGCAATCAGGCCGTTTAGTTCCTGGTGAATCGCATTGATATTGGTCGGATCCTTCCCGATAAGTGCCGGTGCGACAAGCTTCTGCAGTACGCATACGACAGATTCTGCAATGTCGCCGCTAAAACCGGCCCAGGGATTTCCTTCGCCCCATCCGGTAATACCCTCGTCGGTTTTAATTTCGATGTAAATTTGATCCGATGCTACCAGAACGCCGTACGCCTTACTCAGTACATAGGGGTGAACTAGCGGCATACGTAAGGGGTGAACGATTATTTCTGTTATTTTCATATCTAGCTCTCCTTGGTTTTGCAGACGCGGACGCCGTGTTGAGTTGCATCGTCTAGATGGATTACGGGGGTCATCAGGGATTTCCCGTTTTCATCTAGATAGTCAATCTTTTTGTATATCTGTTCCATGGCGAGGTTGAGCGCGTTGTAATTAGGTGCAGTTAAATGAATAGCTAAAAAGAGAACATCCGTCATTCGTCCGAGTTCGAAGGAATCCCCTTCCCAATAGTATTGCATGATTGTTGCAATTTCTGGCATCTGTTTTACTTCTTCGAGTCCGGTTAATTTTGCGATTTTCCCGCTTTTTTGAGAAGATATGAAATAAATAATCGAGGCAATCCCGTTGAAGAAGGGCGTTATCGTGGAAAGGTCCGCACGATTCGGAAGCATTTTTCCGGTTACGGCATGGGAAACTAATAAGTCGATGGGGTTGAATCCGCTAAACATTTCGTCAATATACGGCCATGTTCCTCCCAATCTACAGCCCATCTCGTAGAATGTAATCTTGTCGTCTTTTGCATAACCCTGCAAGAAAATAACGCCGTTTTTAAATCCTAATTCACGGAACATGTTTTTGACTTTAGGGTCAACAACTTTATAGTATTGCTCAAGATTCATGGAAGGCAATACCATCAGATTAGGATGGTTGATTGCTATAGGACGGCCCTTGCTCGTGTAACGGTCGGCCATGGAAAGCATGTAGATTTCGCCATCAATGAGAATGTAGTCCAGAATGAATTCTGTCCCGCTTAAGTAGTCTTCGACCGTGACTTCTTTTTTCTTGGAGAAAGTTAAGGCGTATTCCATTTTCTTGCAGAAGTCATCATAGTCGTAGCAGATGTCTGCTCCACGAGAACCGCTGGCATCTGTAGGCTTTATGAATACAGGGTACGAGATATTCTTTGCGGTTTCCTTGTAGTCGTCGGCGGTGATGTTGTATGTCTTGGGGACGGGAACGTCGTATTTTTCGCAATACTGCTTAAAGGCGACTTTGTCAGTAGCAAGCTGAATCATCAATTCATCTGCGTAAAAAGGCTTCCCGATTCTCTTGCCGACTTCCAGACAAATCGGCAAAAGGATGTCTGCATAAGCGGTTGTGATACCGTCAATATTGTTCTTTAGACAGTATTCGGTCAAGGCGTCAATGTCGGTTGCGCTTATCAGGACGGCTTCGTCTGCAACTTTCTTGGCAGGGGAATCCTCGTTGTAGTCGGCTACGGCTACATAGACGCCGAGTTCGCGAGCCCTTTTTACTATCGCGCATGCTCTCTGAACGCCGCCTAAGAAGAGCAATTTTTTTCCTTTTAGTGATTCAAACATTGTTTACCTCGTTTATTATAAATTTCATTTCGTCCTCGCCATACCGCTGGTCGATAGGGAGGCATACCACGTTGCTTGCAAGTTCGTACTCTAGGTCGGAAGGCTTTGTCCACTCTAATACGTTGGGCCAATAGGTTGCTACGAAAACATTATTTGCAATCATTTTTTTCTTGAGCCCGCTATCGTGTGACCAGTAAGGGTAAACTAGAGGGCAGGAAAAAGATTGTAAATCCGGTATTGGCAGTTTGTTTGTAGAACCAAGAGAGTCGTGTAGTATCTTGAAGTTTTCGCGCCGGCGTTGACGGATGGATTCTAGATTGACGGACTCGAATATCTTTCGAGAAATAAGGCTCATTCGGCTTACGGGCTTGCCCGAAATGCTATCATCATCTTTCTGAAAGTCGGCGTATCCTTGGGTTGGGTGCAGGTCGATTCTCTTTAGCAAGTGCGCGCACCTGTCATAGGATACGTCCTGTGGCAAAGAAGCCGAGTTGTCTTTTAACGGCGTGATGGCGAGTCCACCGTCGGGCATGCCGATAAACTTTCGCGGGCTGTATATTTGATGACTGCCCGTGATAGGGGTGGAAAAGAGCGCTTGCGCGTTATCGATTATTAGGTGGTCGCCGTAACGGGAGGCCAAGGCCTTTACGTAATTGTCTTTTATCCCGTAATAGTTTGTATAGACTAGGAACTCGTTTTTGTCAAGAGGCTTTTCTTGTGCCAGTTCCAAATTTGAATTGACGTGATAAAACTCGTAGGGGACACCAAGTCTCTTTAAGGGCTCAAGAACGACTTCGCAGGTGAAATAGGGAATCCAGAGTTTTGTGATTTTTGGGAGCCTTTCAAGAATGTACTGAAGCGCATTTCGACAACTATTGAGCAAAACGGCATTTTCGTGCAATTGTTCCCGTTTTGCTGGAGGGAATTCCCATTCGAAATAGCCGCCGATTGGGTTCATACTTACTTTCTACTCCAATACGATCTTCAACCATTCATTAGAACGGGCCATCACAGTGTCCATTTCTTCGCGGGAATCAAAACGAAGGAACATATCGCCTAGGCTCATGTTTGCCCCAGTAAAGGGATGCACCATGTCACCTTCCTTCGTAGTCATGTCAATAACCTTGACATAGTTGGTGCGAATGTCCTCGTCAATATCCATCCTCTTGAAAATTCCGCTTTGCCCAGGCCTTGCATGAATAACAAATTCGCACCAATGCCCATCGCATTTCGTTTGACGAACATCAACTAAGGACATTCCGACTGCGGCGCGGACTTCGTTTTCAATCAAATCAACGCCGAATGCAAGTCTTTGCAATTCCGCAATTTTGCAGCCGCCTCCTCGTGGCGAAACTTCCATAATATAGGGTTTGCCATCAATGCCGACGCATGATTCAATATTATAAATACCGGTCTTCATACCGAGCAACGTCATCAGACGCTGGATTTCCGTGTCTAAGTAATCCTGATTCGTCTTTTTCATAGATGACGGCCATATAATCAAAGCGGGCGTATAGGGATTATCGGCCTCTTTGTCAAAAAGCTGATCTGAATATGTCGAAAAAGCTAGTCTTCCATCAACAGTAAACGGATCCGCACTGGAATGAAAGCCATCAAAAGTCAAAAAATCTTCAATAATGAAGTGACCATTGTGCGAACCGCCAAGCGCGGTGTCTATAGCGGCAGGAAGATCTTCGGGCTTATTTACCTTAGTCACACCCTTGCTGCCAGCAGAATCAACGGGTTTCACAATAACTGGCCAGGTGAAGAAATCTATGTCAGCAAGCGGAGCGTTTTTGTCGGAATAGCTTTTTGCGTGGGGAACATTGAATCCGTTCTCTGTCAGAAATTTACGAAAAAGTCCCTTATCTTGTAAAATTGAAACTGATTTGTAAGGTCCCTGGAATGGCAAGTTCATTTTTTCTGCAACATAAGCGGCAGTAACAACGCCCGGATCACAAGCAAAACTTACAATTCCATCGATTTTGAGTTCTTGTGCAACCTTAAGAACTTTTTCCTTTTCGATGATACTTACGTTCACATACTGGTCCGAGAACTTATGTGCTATGTTGTCTGGTAAGTAATCTGCAGTAATCGCATAAAGCCCAAGCTTGTGCGCAGCTTCTATAACAGGGATTGCATAGCGGGACCCGCCAAGAATCATTAATTTTTTCATTACATATTCCCTTTATTGCAAACGAGTTCCAGCACCCTGTTCACATCACCATCCGTAAGGCCTGCGTGCATAGGCAAACAAATAACTTCATCGGACATACGGGTTGCCACAGGCAAGTTTTCCTTGGTTGCTGATGGCAGGCCGCGATAAATAGCAAAACTCGAAATCAGCGGATAGAAATAGCGGCGCCCACGAACGTTATGCTCCTTCATCTTTTCATAGAGAGCATCACGACTGATACCGTATTCCTTTTCCTTCACGAAAATCGGGAAATACGAATAGTTGTAGGTCACATCATCGCGTTCCTTGAACATCGAAATACCGGGAATATTCGCCAGCGCGGCGCGATACTTCTGGGCTACTTTTTTGCGAGCCGCAATCGCTTCATCAATATGTTTCAAGTTGCAAAGACCATAAGCGGAACGAATTTCATCCATCTTGCTGTTGATACCCGGAGCAACCACCGTTGTTTCACCAGCAAAACCAAAATTCTTGAGATAGTCAATACGCTTCTTGGTACGGGCGTCGTGGCAGATGAGCGCGCCACCTTCGACAGTATTGTATGTCTTGGTTGCATGGAAACTGAGCGTGTTCATATCGCCCGCATCTAGGATGGTCCGGCCATTTATCTTCACATTGAAGGCATGGGCGGCATCATAAATAACTGCAAGTCCATAGCGGTCCGCTATCTCCTGAATGGCATCGATATCACACGGATTGCCGTACACGTGCACTGGCATAATCGCCGTTGTCTTGGGTGTAATCGCCTCCTCAATCTTCTGCGGGTCGAGATTGCCCGTCGCCGAATCCACATCGACAAATACCGGAGTAAGTCCGTTCCACCAAATAGAGTGCGTTGTAGCAACAAAGCTATAAGGCGTCGTAATAACCTCGCCTGTGATGCGCATTGCCTGAAGAGCAGTGATAAGAGGCAAAGTACCATTCGTAAACAAGCTGATATACTCAACACCAAGATATTCGGCAAGGGCCTTTTCCAGTTCCTGGTGATAATGACCATTATTGGTAAGCCACTTGCGAGCCCAAATGTCTTTAAGCAAAGGCTCAAACTCTTCCAAAGACGGAAGAAGCGGGGATGTTACGGTAATCAGACTCTCAGACATAAAGCACCTTCTTTTTGCAAGCAATATAACAAAAACTTATTCTTTCAATTTTTTATCAATAATCTTAACATCACTATTATACGGGAAAGCTCAATGTTTGAATCACGTTTTTTACATATTCTAACATTTTTTTCTTCTGTAATCTTTGAGCATTTTCAGTAAATATTCAAAACATTCCAAATGCAAAATCCATGCAACAAATAAGTACAAAGTCCCGCCAACAACGCTATAAGCAATTAATTCTATAATCGGATGCACATCTAGCCTTGTAAGTCCCCATATTCCGATCCCAATCATAATAGACAACAAAAAAGATGGAACAACATCCTTCATCTGCTCAAAATAGCCATAATTTAAAATCTTTTTGTTAGGGTGCGCATTTATAAAAGAACCAACAAGTGCCGTAATCAATCCTGTACTAGCAATACCAATAGGGGTTCTAAAAAAATAAACAAATCCACAAAGCAGAGCTAAACCCATGATTTTTTTTACAATTTCAAGTTTTAAAAATATATCACTACGACCAACAGCATTAATTGCCGCCAAATTAGATGTATGTATTGGCCAAAAAGCATATGTAAAACAATATATCTGTATAAAGGGAACACAGGGAAGCCATTTTTCTCCAAGCAAAACAAGAACTAGAGGGTGCGCCAAAGCGGCTAAAAAAGCCATCATCGGAACAATAATAAACGAGCTTGTAACAATCGCCCGACGAACCATTTGTTTTAAGCGAGTATGGTCATCTTGCACTGAAGATAATGAAGGCAACAAAACCGACTGAATAGAAGCATTTACATTCGAAATAATAATATTAGGAAATTGATTACCTCTTGAATAATAGCCCAACATTGAAGGCACAAACAACTTTCCAATAACAAGACTACGCAGATTCCCGTAACCAACATCCAATAAACCCGACACAAGCAATTTCCATCCGAAAGAAAACAGGGATTTTAAACGTAAAAATGAAAAAATGAATTCTGGTCTCCATTTTACAGTGAACCACATTAACACAGCCATTAAAATCACATTAGTTAACGATTGAGCAACAAGCGCCCAAACCCCCAAACCACTATACGCACAAACAATACCAACAATACCAGCAGGGATAACAGCCCCTACACTCCGGTAGAACAATTTTTTAAAAAGCATATTTCGGGCAACATACGCTTCTTGAACAGAATTAAAAGCACCAATTATCAGTGTCAACGAAAGAACTCTAACAACAGGAATCAATTCAGGACGATTATAAAATGCTGCAATAAAATCAGCCCCAAAGAAAAGTATCAAATACAAAATCAGTGATACACATAAACTCGCAAAAAAAACTGAAGAGAAATCCAAATTGTCAGCATTTTTCTTTTGAATTAAAGCAGTATTAAATCCACTTTGAACAAATACATTGGCCAACGTAATAAAAATTATAACAAGCGCAATCAAGCCAAAATCTTCTGGCGAAAGCAATCGTGCTAATACAATCGAAACAACGAACTGCGCTCCTTGGGTTCCACCACGTTCAAGAAATTTCCACAATAAGGACGAAAGTATTGTCTTCCTGGATGGCATAAAACAACTTCTACCTATATCACAGACCTTAGCCCGTTCAATACAAAATCACAACAGCACAAATACACCATTTTCACAACTAAATTTCTAAACAATTTAACAATCTACGTAAATCTTACAAGTATGTAACCGAAGAAATATATGGATTATGCACCCTTGAAACACTTCTCAAACAACCATTCCGTCTAACCATTTGCAATTATGCAATTTTGGACAGTCTGATTTTCTACACATCCATCATTCCATACCATACTATTCTCGATATTCACGTTTTTTAGTGCACAATTATTCCCAATAGTTACATTCGGACCAATCGTGCAGTTCTCGAGGGTAACATTTTTCCCGATAACGCACGGAGGGATTAGCTTGACATTGTGGATTGAGTCCCTCTGATCAACAGCAACCCGGCTAATATTGTTGAGTTCATACTTTTTCTGCAATAACCAAGTGTTTGTCTGTACAAGGGTTTCGGGGAGTCCGCAGTCCAACCATTCGTACACGGGAGCAGCACGGAACTTACAGCCCCGTTCAATCATCATTTGCAATGCGTCGGTCAGCTGGAATTCCCCCTTAGTGCGAATGTCGTGGTCCATCAGGTATTTTAACGCCGTACGGAGAACCTTGACATCTTTGATGTAGTAGATACCGACAATGGCCTCGTCGCTCACAAATTCCTGGGGCTTTTCCATGAGCCGCTCGATGCGATCTTTTTCATCGGTGACAGCCACACCAAAACGCCGGGGGTCTTGCACCTTGTAGGTGTACAGCACGTTCTCGTTTTCGCCTACAAGGCATCCGAGGTCAGCATCGAACAGGGTGTCGCCGAGTATAATGAGCAGGGGTTCGTCGTCGTTTACGTAGGGCAGCGCAAGGCTTATGGCCTGGCCCAGGCCCTGCGGGTCGCTCTGAAGCACGGTGCGAGTCTTGCCCCATTCGGGCTTGCCCGCCAGATAACGGTCCATGACTTCGGACTTGTAGCCGGTAATGAAGATGGTCTCGGCGGGGGTAAGCGGCCGGGTAGACTCGACAATCCAGTCGATGATTGTCTTTCCGCCGACGGGCAGCAGACACTTGGGCAGGTTGTTGGTATAGGGGCGCATACGTTCGCCCTTACCCGCAACTGGCAGAATAATCTTCATATATCCAAGGTCCTCGGTCCGTTCAACAAACAATACAACAGTGCAACATTTTCGCCAACACGCCTTCACAGCGGCATGCTGTTTACGCAATTTAACAATTTACGTAAATCTTACAAGAGTATGACAGAAGAAATATATGGATATATGATATAGACCACAGAACGTGGTCTAGGGAGATTTTTGGGAAACAATCAACAGCGGCAATTATTTTCAAAAAACATTCCAAAAAAACAATTTTATTTCTCATTTTAGCATTTTTTATGCAATTTTATAAAAAAGATTGTATTTTTTCAATATTTTTTCTAGATTAAATAAAAAAGGAGGTAATGAAAATGATTCAAGAATTAAAGATAAAAAATTACCTGTCTATTAAAGACGAAATAACAATTAGTTTTGACGCCTCCAACGACCCTTTCGCGGAGGAATATCAAGTCGTAAAGATCAACGACCAAACAAAGCTTTTGCGTTTTGCCATTGTTTATGGTTACAACGCATCGGGAAAATCCAATATCTACGACGCTTTTTGTTTTCTGGGAATGTTTTTCAGAATCAAGCCAGCCTCTTTTAACGAGAATACTGGAGCGCTCCCTTTTAAATTCGATCCAATATCAAAGAATCAGCCATCTTCATTCGAACTAACTTTCTTTGTTGACACAACAAAATACAGATACTCCTTAGAAGTAGACGAACAGCAAGTACACCTCGAATCCCTTAGTGTATACAATAGTTCTCAGCCTACATTATTGTTCAAGCGCACTCTGAATGGGGATCAGTCTAAAATCGATATAAATCCAAAACTAAAAGTCAGCAAGAATGCTAGAGAAGCTCTTGAAGTAAACTGCCTGAAAAACATGTCTTTCTTTGCGGCTAGAGACAAGGTCAACGGAAAGTTTCCCTATATAGATGACGCCAGAGAATGGTTGGTAAAACATATAAAACGACCTATTGACAAAGATACTGATTTAATGCACTATGCAAAGAAAAAATTAAAAAATGACATCGAAACAAAAGAAAACACTCTTGAAATGTTAAAAAATGCAGATTTCAACATTTCGGATATTGACGTTGAAGAGGAATTTATCCCTGAGAATGTTACCAATCAGCTTCTATCCAGTGGACTAATGCCTATCGGAATGAAACAAAAACTCGAAAATAAAGAACAGATTAGTCGTCTGAGAGCAACTTTTCACCATTCCGTTGAAAACGGAGATGAGCATCAAGAATACACACTTGAAGAGGAAATCGAATCATTAGGGACTCTCCGATCAATCGGCTTAAATGTTGCATTATACGAGGCTGTAAAAGACGAAGGTTTTTTAGCCATAGATGAAATTGAAAATTCACTGCATCCTGATTTGCTGCAGGACCTACTATATAATTTTTTGAAAGCCACTTCAAACTCTCAATTATTTGTGACAACACACAACGATGGTCTTTTAGATTTAACAGATGACTTAATTCGAAAAGATTCCGTTTGGTTTGTCGAAAAGAACAAAGCCGGAGTCTCAGACTACTACAAACTAACCGATTTTAAGGGACTAAATAGAATATCATCAATCAGATCCGCTTATAGAAACAAACGTTTCGGAGCAACACAATTCAGTGTCAAGTAGTTATGAGAATTATAAAACCAGAAATTACTGAAAATCCATATTTCAGCGCAGAAACAGCATCATTGACCGAAGAAGGGACTAGACAATTAAATCCTATCGGGCCTTATGTCATTAGCGGAGGTCAAGTTACAGAGCGTTGTTATTTTGAACATCTATCAAAATGCACTAAATATAAATTTAATATCTTACCCAAATTCTTTGGAAACGAGGCTTCATACGCAGAAGTTTTCCCTAGACACATAAATGAAATTTTGTCAGGCAACCCAGATGCAAAAATTTACTGTGTATTTGATTTAGATACGATATACGGAAATTTAAACAGTCAAAAAGACGCCAAGCGTAAATGCGCCAACGCAAACAAAAAGACCTTTGAATCATTCAAGAAGAAATATGCATCTTCTAAAAATGTCGTATTATGTCCAAGCATGCCCTGCTTTGAATACTGGTTTCTACTACATTTTGAAAACGATACAACTTTATACAAAACGTGCGGAAAAGTTATCAAAAAACTTGAACCCTATATGCGCAGCTTTTTCCCCGACCATAAGCTATCAAACGAAGCCTTGTTCAAAATGAAGAAAACTAAAATCATTGATAAAATTAAACTTGTTAGTATTTTAAAAACAGAGTCTTATCTTTGCAAAGATGAATGGGTAAGAAAGCTTTGCGCAAACGGAAAATTAGAAAACGCAATAAGAACGGCAGATGAAAACATAAACAGCGCTAAAAACAAGAATTTATTAGAACAACAGTCATACACATATGTCTTTTTACCCTTTAAAAATTATGACATAGACATAACAAGACTAGAACCAATAGCAAAATTGTGATTTTTCGAAAAACAAAACATATAATAGAATTGGAAATATAACGAAAAAGCCCCTTTCGGGGCTGAAATCGGGAATTATTTGAGGGCTAATCCCTCAGAGATAATCTCTTCCGGAATTCCTTTGGAGCGGAAGAACTCAGCCATTTTGGAATTTCGAGCGGCATTATCCACATTGTTCTTTTCGCGTTCTTGCTGGACTCCTTTTTCAACGCCGCAGGCTTCGCCCTTGAAGAAGGCATCCGCTTCAAGTACTTCGTATTCGTGACGATCGAACATGTTTGCCTCCAATGCTTTCAAAAATTCAGGTTTTACGCGGCTAACGCGCAGATTCCAATATACCTATTTTTTCTGGAAAGGAAAGAATAATTAAACCTGTAAAAACAAAAAAAGCCCGGTTGAACCGGGCCGTCAGGAATTATTTGAAGGTTATTTTCCAAGCTTAGCTTTTATCGCAAGGACTTCTTCTTCAGAAAGCTTGGAGATGCGCACGACCTTTTCGACCGAATCACCTTCTGCGAGCATGGCTGCAGCCATTTCTCGACGTTCTTCGACGCGGCCTTCGGCTCTGCCTTCTTCCTTGCTTTCATGAAGGTCATATTCGTAAGTCATATACTTGTTCCTTATGAGAGTGTCGGCTTTGTAATAAGACACCTGGTCGTTGATGGTTTTAGTTTCACGGGAGTCCACATTCCTGGTCGCAAAATACTTCATGTAAGCTTTGACGGCCGGGTCTTTGAAATCCTCGTACTTTTTAAATATATAAAAGTTTTTAAAGGTACGGTCGTTTAATGTGACGCTAAAATCTTCGCGGGCCCTGTTTTCGAAATGATAAGCAGGGAACCCGCGCCCAAAAATATCCATCGGGCAAAGGAAGATGATGTATTGTTCCTTGAGGCTAGTATAATAGCCGCCCTTCGAAAGAGCTACACCGTCGCCTACGCTCTGGTAGTATCTGGCACGTTGCGGGAGCTCCTTGGTATCGATCATCTGCATCTCCAAATCAAAGGAACGGATTGTTTCGCCATTTTCGTTGGTTTCACGCGCAAACACATCGTAGCGGACCCCCTTGTGTTCCGCATCGTAACTCAAGACCGCCTCAGGAACTGGTGTTTCCAGGTGGTCAATTTCGATGCCCAGCAAATGCTCGATAAAGGGCTTCGCGATATGCTTGTTACTGAATACAAGCCCAAACATAATCGGGTCGGTAATGTCAAGGTCGTCAAAAGACTTGATATTCATTTGTATTTTCCTTTAATGTTAAGTTTGAGGGTACCCCCTCTTTCTTAACACGCTTTTTTCAGCCAGCCGAAGCACGAATTTTTGTAAAACTTTTGTAAAAACAAAAACAGCCCGGTTGAACCGGGCCGTTTGTGCTGTCTAGCACATCTGATTGATGCAGAGCAGCATCACCTCAGTCTTCGCAGGCCTCTGGGCATGGGGACTTCGGTGCCGTCTTCGCCGAGCAAGTAGATGTTGTCGAGGCTGATGTAGCCCTTGCCACTGTAGCGGGCGCGCCAAGAGAAGTTCTTGATTTGCTTCGGGTCCAGCTGCGGGATTGTCTTGCCCCAACCTTCTTGCTTCATGTTTTCCCAGATGAGGGTGTCGCGAACCCAACTGCCGTGGGTATTTTTCAGGCGCACCATGAATTCGTCGTAATCCTTGACTTGTTCGCTGGCGATTTGCACTTCGAAATAGCCATCGGGATTGTTATGGTTCGTGGCATAGTCGAACACAATGCCGACGGAATTCTTGACTTCGGGCGGAATCACGTAGTAGGCGCCGGCAAAGTTCGGCCAGCCCTGAGCAGGGGGCTGTTCAATCACAAAGTCGTGACGGATAAAGCCGCCGTGCGGGGGCGCCCCGTTAAAGACCTTGGCTTCGATGGCGGTGGCATTGTCGCCGTTTGCCACGGGGAACCAGTCAACGGCATCGAGGCCGTTGTCGAAATTCTGCATCACGCTGGTGGTGCGGTAAGCGCCGCGAACGCGGAACGGGATTTCCAAGGCGGTCACTTTACCGCCGAGGCCCTGAACAACCACGCGAATGGTACGGGCCGCAGAATGCATGTCGGCCGGCACCGGAATCTTGACATGGAAACTTTCGATAGAAGCGTTCCACTTGCCGTCATCGGGCGTCACGGCAACTGCATAAATTCCGCGCTTGCCCCAATTATCTACACTCACAGAAGCATTTGTCAACTGGCCATTAGGCTGGGTTGCAGTCATAAACAAATCGATGGTATCGTCCGCCATCAGCACCTTCTTTTCGAGGGCGGCAGCGAGAATCACCGGCTTTTCAGCCTTATCCTTCGTAGCGGCGTCAAGGCCCACCACCTTCGGGTTAATTTGTACAACAGCCAACCCATAAGGCGGAATCTCGACATCCTTGCTCTTGCTGGGGTTCAAGCGGCGACCGCTCGGGCCCATTTTCGGATACGGGAATGCATTCTGCGAAGTACCCACCCACTTGAACTGGTCTTCACCGAAAATTTCAACCTGGGTACGCACCAAATCAGAGGCCTTACTGGCGCGGTCAATTTGCACAATCTGCTTTGCTCCGGACAAATTCACCAACATGACTCGGGCAGAATCGCCCTTGCCAATAGCGTAAGCTTCAACATCCTTGGTGGTGGATTTCACCGGAAGCACAGAATATCCATCTTCCAAGAAATCCTTGAAGGTCATGTAGAGGCCATAATATTCCGCGGTCGGTTCCAGGGACTTCCAATAATTCCAGGAACCTTCTTTGGCGAGAGCCGTCATACTGATAGTTCCCCAAGTGTCATCGGGGCCCTTGAACACGTTACCGAAAGCATCCCACGGGAGCACCTGCAAACGGTTACCGAAGCGCATGGCATGTTGCGCAAAAATGCTTGCCACGGCAGCTGCCTGCGGATAATCCATAAGCAGACTGAACCCCTGCACGCAAGTGCTGAATTCCGAGAGGAACACGCGGCGTTCCCCTTCCAGGTGACGTTTCATCCACACATTGAGCGTATCCATGTTGGGGCCCACATCAAGCATGGCCTTGAGCATTTCGGCAGGCTTTGGTTCGTTGGGCGTCCAGTACGGGTAATTGTGCAAGTCGACGACGTCGAGATAGCGCTTGCCGTCTTTCTTTTCGGCCTCGCCCACGATGCGCAGGAATTCTTCCATCCAGTACTTGCCATCGAGCAAGCCGGCACCCTTCTGCATCATCTTGTGCGTGCTGAACAGCGGGCCGTGCAAAATGATGGTAGAATCTACCGCCTTCATGGCGCGGGCGTATTCCAGAAATCGCGCGGCGTAATGCCTTGCCGAAATCGGGCCGGATTCTTCCCATTCGCCGTCGAGCTCGTTACCGATTTGCCACTGCTTAATGTTGTAGCCCTTCACCTTGTTGGCGTAGCGCACCCAGGCCGCGGCTTCCTTAGAAGTACCCGTACCCGCGTTCACGCAGATAACCGCCTGCGCATTGGGAAGGGTCTTGATATACTTCATGAATTCTTCGAAGTCCCACTTGATGTCAGTCCAGTCGGTACGGGCCTTGTCGCCGTTGCGGGTAGACATGGCGTAGAACTTGTAGTTGTTGCCACCCAGCAAATCCGTTTCGCCGCTATAGAGCTTCATTTCGCGAATTTGCACACCCTTGGTGGGCAAATCGGACGTCTTGAAGCGTATAGCCACATAGCGGGTACGCAGCTGCTTGAACTTGTACTTGGTGGTAGCGCCATTGACCTTGACGGTCCCGGCCACTTTCAACTTGTTTTCCAAGGCCTGGTGCACGCCCGGATATTCGGCGTAATCTTCGGTCCAGTAGGCAAATTCAAATGCCTTGGGGCGAAGGTTTCCCCAGTCAATCTGCAAGGAATCCAGGTTCATCTTTTCGGGGAATTCCACCACGATCCAGGGCGGATCAACGGGGTCCAAAATTTCACCCCACCACATGGTTTCCATGTTGTCGTCGGCCAGGTGGCTGCGGCGCACAAAGCCGTAGTTGTCTTTGGTGGTGCCGCGATAAATGGTTTCGCCTAAGAAGCCGCGGGCCCACTTTTTTTCGTCAGGGATCCAAAGGCCCGTACTGTCGTACTTGCCGATACCGTTCCAGTGGTAATCATTGGAAAGGGACCCATTGGGGAATCGGAACAATGTGTAACCGCCATCGACCAGTGCAGAGGTCATGTCATAATAGCGGCTAGGCGGATTCCAAATGGCAAGATCCGCAGACATCATGTTGTCTTTCTTGATAACGATACCCGGGTGCAAGTCATCAACTTTGATGACATTCTGGGCGGCAAAGGCGGCGGAACCCAGAGAAAGTCCCGCCAAGGCAGCAACAACAAAACGATTTTTCATAAAAACCTCTCGGGGTAAATATACTAAAGCAATGTGTAATGTGGGATGTGGGGTGTGGAATGAGGAATGTAAACAAAAAAGGCGGAACAAAGTCCGCCTAACAATTACAATTAATTCAAAGCTAGCAACCTTTTACTTGATTCTATGTCCATTCAGGTTGAAACGCTTGCCGTTCATTTCGACATAGAGCTTCTGGTCAACAAAGCGGAGCTGCGGGCCCTGCTTAACGAGAGCCTTGCGAGTGACAGCGGGCTTGATTGCATCGGTACGGGCAACGCCTGAGGCTGCAAAGCTCGGAGCGTAACCGTGGTTGATCGCTTCGATAGCACCGGCAAGATAAGCAAAAGGAGCATTCCAGTTGATAGCCACTTCGTTGGTGGCATAGCTGCAATTGTCATCTATATAAGAAGTTGCAGGTTTTCCTGTTCGGTAATCATTGCATTCCCAGCTTTCCTTTTTCGACATATCTTTAGGAACATCTTCGCCACCGGGCTGCGGGCCACCCACCAACATCCCAGGAATCGGCGGAGTCACCTTATCAGAAGTACTGGGGCGGTGGTGCGGCTTCATCGGGGTCTTTGTACCATAACCCGTCAAGAAAGACATATCCAGCGGATTCTTGCCCAGCAAGTAGTCAAGAACCTTGACTGCAGCCTGGTAATACTTCTTTTCACCCGTCAGGTAATAGGCATGCAACAGCCAAACGCCCTGATTGGCGGCCACGGCATTGGAGCCCCACACAAAGTCACCCTTGGCCATTACCACGCCAAAGCCAGTCTGTGCACGGTCAGCGAAGTCATCGGCCACCTTAAGCAAGCTATCCTTTGCTGCTTGGGCAACATTGCCAAATTCAGGGGCATGGGTCACCATGCCGTAGGTAGCGAGGCCACCCACATCAGCCCAGCTGGGGATATTTGCCGAAGCACCATTGGGCTTGTAAGAGGCATCGCCGGTAGAAATGAAAAGCTCCGAACCAGCGAACAGCTTTTCGTCTTCGAGCCAGCTATCGCCATATTCACCCGTAGAAACACCACTGGGATTCTTAAACGCCTTATTCGGGTTCTGGGCACCCCAAGCATAAGCCTTCTTGGCGGCTTCAAGGCACTTGCTTGCATACGCGGCATCGAAGGGCTTGTACACGCGGGCAGCCACAGCCATCACGCCAGCAAAGTCAAATGCCGCAGCAGTACCCTTGCCGATTACATAAAGCGGATCGGTATCGTTCGCAGGCATCACGTCTCCCGGGAAGCCGAGAGAGGTCAACTTGTGATACACGCCGCCATCGGAAGCCTGCATGGTAAGCATCCAATCCAGGTTATACTTGATTTCGACAAGCAGGTCCGGGAGAGAGCCTTCAGCCGGGATGTTCCACTTGAGCGTATTGAAATAATTGGGGAAATGTTCGTAAAGCGAAAGGAGCGTGTAGGTGGTAATGCCCGAATTCACGATATAGCGACCGTAGTCACCGGCATCGTACCAGCCCTTTGTCGAATTGATTGTTCCAGATTCGCCTGTAGAATTGTGAAGTTGCACGCTGGCATTGGTATGGCCAGCAGCACGTTTCCACTGTCCCGCATAAGTTTCATCAAGGGCCATGGATGCACGCTGGTAGTAATACCACTTCAAAGACGCCTTGACCACGTCTTCATAGGTTTTATCAGCAACCTTCAAATCGGAACGAACAACTTGGCCACCCACCTTAATGGAATAAGTGCCCGGAGTTTTCAAGTCCGAGATGTCGACCAGCTGCACATTTTGCCCACTGGGCACCCAATTCGAAACAGCCGAAGGAGTCGCCGTCAAAGCGATAGCACCCGTCGCATCGGTAATTTCCACATTGCCACTACCATCTACCAGGGCAATTTCTTTTGCGTCGCCGGGGCGATAGCCCACCTGGTTAATGTAAGCCGTGGAAGCAGAAGCAACCGTTGCAAATGAAAGAATTGCAGCAAGGGGTATATACTGCTTTAAACCAAATTTGAGCATCTCAAGCACTCCTTTAATTTTTTTACAAATATACCCCAAAAAACGCGTAAAAGAGTCCTTTTACGCGAAAAAATGGATACACGTGTACCCATTGTTCTATTTTTTTGCGAATTTCAGGCTTTTTTGTATTCCAGATGGGAATGTTACAACAACGGCATAATTCCCGGAAGGCAGCGCAGACAAATCTAGGGCGCCCCTAAACGAGCCACGCCAAGCAACCGCCCCGTTCATGGAGACGATGGCAAAACGAAATTCCCCTATTCCATAGGCCACCAGTTTATTCCCGATCAAGCCGACCTTAGCCAACTGAGTATAATCCTTGGGCAGGCGAGTCAGGGAATCCGTCGCCAACGAATCCTGCTTCAAGGAATCAACCTTCACGGAGTCCGTCGATGTCGTATCACCCACAGTATCTATAGAGGCAAGCTTATTTGCACGAGCCGTGTTAAAGAATTCTACCATTTTACTCAAGGTTGAGTCGACATACATTTCGCTGCCGCCATGGGATCCGCCCTCTACCACGATACGTTCAGTCACCACATTGTATTTTTTCAGGGAATCGTAAAGTTCCTCACTCTGTTCCAGATTCACAATCTGGTCACTCGTTCCATGGAACATAATGACCGGGGGATCGTCTTCGCTCGCATAGTAGGGCGAACTGGCAACCATCCATTTATCCTTGTTGCCTTCGCGCTCGGCACCGATAAAGGCACCTTCGTAGGTTCCGTGGCCCATAAAATTATTGATAGGATTCATCGTGTAAATATCAGTCGGCGGAGACCAAAGCGAAGCTGCATCAACACAGCTACTGAACTTGGTGAACTCCCCTAGGGAGCCCACCAAGTCCACCGTCACGGAACCGGACTTGCCTTCTTCCAAGCCACAGGTTGTAGCTACCAAACTCGAGAGATGTCCACCCGAAGAAAACCCAGACGCTGCAACAAACGATGTATCAATTTTGTATTTCGCCGCATTACCGCGAATAAAACGGATAGCGGCCTTAATATCATGCAACTGCGCCGGGTACTTTGCATCGCTTGCAGAACGGTGGTTCGGCGTCACTACAGCATACCCCGCTTTCAGGAGAGCCGCACAAATGGTATTCAAATCCGCGGAGCCCTTCATATTGTTCATACTCCAGGCACTACCGTAAGTGTGAATCACCACCGGATAAGCATCCTTCGTTTCTTTGGGCAAGTAGATGTCCAGTGTATGGTAAGCCTTTTCGTCGCCCGCGTAGTTCAGATCAGCGAACTTTTCGGAATACTCTATTTTGCCATTACCCTGCTGGCCGCCAAAGCCCTGGGCGAACGCCGAAACGGCTACAGCAAGACATGCGACTGCTATAATTTTGTTCATACTCAATCCTTTTCCAAACAGGCAAAATGCCTATAAAATAATATAATCAAAAAAAGCCGCCTTATTACAAGGCGGCTAAAAATTCTGTTGTATATGACTACAACTTACTTAATCAGGTCGAGCGTCAGGCGGCGGGCTTCGGCGTCGGCTTCGAGAACCTGGTCAAGCGTCAGGTGACCGGTCACGTTCGGGGCACCAGCCATAATCGTTTCCACATGGCGCGGGATGTCGGTGAACTTGAGGTTACCCTTGAGGAAGGTATCCACGAGCACTTCGTTTGCGGCATTCATCATTGCCGGCACAATACCGCCACGGCGGCCCGCCTCGAACGCAAGGGCGAGGCAGCGGAACTTGTTGAAGTCCGGTTCGAAGAAGGTCAGTTTCGCGAGCGTCGGCAGGTCGATACGCTTAGTATCGAGCTTGAGACGGTCGGGCCACGTGAGCGCCACCTGAATCGGAATGCGCATATCGGGAGCACCGAGCTGGGCCATCAGAGAACCGTCGCGGAACTGCACCAGCGAATGCACCATGGACTGCGGGTGAACCACCACCTTGATCTGGTCGTACGGAATGTGGAACAAGAAGTGCGCTTCGAGAACTTCGAGGCCCTTGTTCATCATGGAGGCAGAGTCGATGGTAATCTTCTTGCCCATGCTCCACACCGGGTGATTCAGGGCATCGGCCACGGTGATGTTTTCAAACTTTTCAATCGGCCATTCGCGGAACGGGCCACCGGATGCCGTAATTTCGAGGAATTCCACTTCGGATTCGCGCTTGCCGCCTTCGAGGCACTGGAAGATAGCGCTGTGTTCAGAGTCAATCGGCGTAATAAAGGACTTCGGGTTTTCAGCAAGTTTGTCCCAAATGACCGGGCCAGCCATGACCATGGTTTCTTTGTTGGCGAGAGCCACATGTTTGCCGTGTTCGATAGCGGTAATGGTCGGGAGGCAGCCCACAGCACCCATCAGCGAGTTGATGATGATGTCCGCCTTCGGGTCAGCAGCGAGTTCGCAAAGGCCATCCATACCGGCGAGCACCTTCATGCCGAGTTCTTTTTCAAGTTCCTTGGCGGCTGCTTCGTTGAACATGCACACGCGTTCTACCTTGTACTTGCGCACAATTTCGGCAACCTTCGTCACGCTGCTGTTAGCCGCAACGGCGTAAAGATTGAAAATGTCGGAATGCTGGTGAATGACGTCGACGCTAGAAGTACCGATAGAACCGGTTGCACCGAGAAGAACTACGTTTTTCATTTTGAAGCCTCTTTTTTATAGAGATAAAAATAAAAAATTCAGTAGGGGCGGCGCAAATATCTATTATTTAAATATGCTCGCAAACGAAGTTAACGCCCTGATAAAAAAACTCTCCCCGTTCATGGAAGAGGATTCGGAAATTTTCCGCGAGCTCATGACGTTTTTCGGGCAAGGTTCCAAGATTGACGTTCACCACGGCGACCTTTCTAAATTCCTCGGGCACAAGCGGCTTTACCGCGTGATTCGCCTGAAGGGCGAAAGCTACAAGGATTGCGTTTACCAGCTGGTAGACAATTATCCTGAATCGATGGAAGCGCTTGGAATGTTGCGTTACTACAAGGCGCCCGCTGGCCCCGTGCGCTGGGAAGATGTGGAA
The DNA here is from genome assembly GCA_045221475.1 of Fibrobacter sp. Taxonomy (GTDB): domain Bacteria; phylum Fibrobacterota; class Fibrobacteria; order Fibrobacterales; family Fibrobacteraceae; genus Fibrobacter. The sequence continues at coordinate 142,765 of JBGUWV010000050.1, read as the reverse complement.
GCCGCCGAAATCGCCATCGGCAAGGAACTGACGATGGCGGCATACGGATGGATGCCGGACGCATGGACCCTTTTTGAAAAGGGGCCTGCGAGCGATGAAGGCGGCGAGCATGAACTCGTCGCTATCCTTGCGTTTGATTTAGGGGAATGATCGCGCCCAACTTAGGGCTTCAGGAATTCGAACAGAGTGATACCGGGGAGTTTGCCTTTGCGGCTCGCCAAATAATCCTTCAGCGGGAGTTCGATTACCTGCTTTTTCCAAGCGGCGTGGCGCAGTTTCGGAAGTTCGCCGTTACGGAAAATCACGAAGCCTGTATGCGTAGCGTCCAAGTTATCCATATTCGCAACAAAGGCCACACCCGTCACCATCAACGGTCCTGCATAAGGCTTAGACGCCAGTTCCACAGCGCGATTGTAGGGCAGGTAGCGCAAATCCATCGGAGAATCCGGAGTACCATACTTAATCTTTTTCGACTTGAAAAATTCCAACTTGGGCATGGTGCGCTTTACCACCGTATCGCCCGGCACCTGCATCACGCGGGCATACTTGCCCTCGCCCACCCAGTCGGCTAACAGGTAATGTTTGCGATTCACATAACCGATTTTGCCACCCTTGTAGCGGATTTTCTGCAGCGTGTTAAAGATTTCATTTTCGCTAGGCGCAATGGCCATGGCAAGTACATGTTCCAGATACGTCACGCAGTCCACAGAATCCATGTACACCAGCGGCTTGTTTTCGATGGGGTCCACGTAGCTTTCGCCCATGGGGCCAAGCTTGTAAGGAGTCCCCTTCATCATACGCGAGAAGTATTCCAGTCTTGCGGTAAGGCCTGCCACATTCTGGGCCGCAAGCCACATCTGCTTCATTTTCATGAGAGAGCTGTAGTTGTCGTTGGTACGGTACACCAGCCGACTCCACAAGGTGTCCAGCACATCTTTCAGCTGGGCATCCGAATTCCTACCCGTCTCGTTCAAGTACATGGCCACCGCCAAGGTGTCACCATCCAACGTATAGATGTAACCCACCAGGCCGTGCACTTCGCCAATAAAGCCCGTCTTGAATCGGGTTAGCCAAGGGTAGGGCAAATCCAGCATGCGCTTGCCGCCGGTACCGATTCCCGGGCCCGCAAAGCTGTTGATATAAAAGCGACCCTTGGGGTGGCGAGCCATCTTCGCCAGCAGATTCGTCTCGGTAGAAGGCTTCACCTTGTTCTTGGGCGAAAGACCGCAACCGTCCCAGACTTCAAAGTCCGTAGAATCGATTCCCATTTCGGCGAGGAACTTCATTTCTGCGGCACGGCCACTTTCGACGCTACCCACGCCCGATTTTTGGGCGCCCAGGTTGCGGAAGATGGTTTCGGCATGCAGGTTCTGGCTACGCTGATTGATTTCATCGAGAATACTCAAGAAGGGCGCCGCCGAATAAGTGTAAGAAGCAATCTGGATTCCGTCAGGAACATCCTTTTTTTCTGCAAAGGCAATTCCACGTTCCTTAAGGGCATAAATGAGGGCCGCCTTAAAGTAGGCAATCGGATTGCGCACCGGAAGCACCAGCTGACTGGAATCTACACCGATGCCGATGGCACCGCCAATGGTAATTTCAGGCTTTGCAGAATCCAGGGCCCAGGTCCACTTACGCTTTTTACCCGGCACCGTCACCATTTCATTCTTCAAGACAACATAACCCACATCGGGCAAAATTTCGGCGCGGGCAGGGTCACCCACCTTCAGGCCCGGCTTAAAACGAATCATGGTGCAGTTGTCATTAAAGCTAAGGGGAGCCACTTCGGCACCGTACCAGGCATCATAAAAATTCTTGCGCCAGTGTTCAGCACGCCATGGGCCCTTATAATAGCTGGAATCCAAGCTGATCTTGCCCGAAATAGAATCTACGCCCAGAGCGCGGATAGAATCGGCCATGGCATAAATGATATGGAAGGGGTCAGCATAGTAACGGCCCGAAAAATTCGGATCACCGCCACCGCGAACATTGACCGTTCCGATAAAAGTCTTCTTGCGCACGCTACCGTTGAGAGAAACATCTGTCTTGGGAGCGTAATCCAGCGGCAGATAATGAACGGCAGCCGCCGTAGTAAGGGTTTTAAGGGTGCTGGCCGGCGTAAACTTTTCGACGCCGCGGATATTCCCCAGTTCCTTGCCCGTCTTGACGGAACGAATGGAAAGCCCGTAGCGGGAGCCCGGCACCACGGAATCCACGTACATCTGGAAAGAATCCAGTCCAAATTGAGCCAAGGCGATTGTAGAAAGCAAACAAACTAAGCAAAAGATTTTACGCATTATCATTCTCGAAATTCCGTCTAGTGCTTACGGATGCGGAATGCGTAAACAAGCATCATGGCCACCGCAAGCACTCCAAGAGAAATCACCACAATAAGGCGAATGCTCCATTCCGACTCCCCTTTAACGACACCCAAACCCTTTGCGTACTTAAATTCGTCCACAGGCTGCAGCAGCGACTTACGGACGCGTTCCTTTACAGCCACAACGGTCTCCGGGCTATTGTAGCCAAGAATGCTGTTGATTTTTTGGTGAGTGTCAAATACAAAGCGGGCTATTTCGTCATCTACATCGGGAGCGTTTTTCAGCAAGCTTGCCGCAATGGCAGACACCATGCCGTTTACCGACATTTCGATTTCACTCCATTCCGGAATGTTCTGGGTGCTGCGGCCGTGATTTTCAAGTCCCTCGATCAAGTGATTATAGCGGGGATCCTGCATCCAAATACGAATCAGTCCCCTGTCGGGAGGAATAAAGCCGCACTGTCTGGAATAATAGTCAATATTGTCGGCCCGGAGCATGAACAGGAACAAGTCATAGGCGCTGTTGCGCTTGATGGGGTTCGCATTCTTCGGGAGCGTCAAATGGCTGCCACCCACGAAACTATGATTTCCGAAGGGTCCCTTGGGACCGGCAATGGTAATAATGCCGTCTTTGGCAAGGGGGCTATCCATCAAGCCGCCCAAATCGGTATCGAATTCAATCTTGCGAATCAGTTCTGATGTTCCAAAGATGATCAACTGTTCGGCACGCACAAAACGGTCTGCACTTTGCGCCGAATTTTCTTTCAAGTTGTTCGGAGAAAGTTCCTGGTCGCGGAGTAGCTTCAAGTAATGGCGAAGTCCAACCAGCGTCAAGGAATCCGCCAAGGCACTACGGTAGCCCTTTTCGGTTTCTACCACAAAATCTCCGCCGAAATTCCAGAGGAAGGGAGACATCTGCTGATAACCGGTCCAGTCCTCCTTGACACCAAATTCAAAAGGAGCAACCTCCATGCCATGTCGGTTGGCGACCTTTGCTTCTGATATGGCGCGCAGCACACCGTAGAACTTTGGATAAGTTTCAATTTCGGAATCGTGGAGACCCAGTTCAAGCCAGATGCGTTCGTTGGCAAAGAACCCACGAATATCCAGGAACCACGGGATTGCATAAACCACGGAATCGCGGCCGATATGGGCAGACTTCATTGCCTCGGGATAAAAACGGCTGGTATCGACCGCGTCTATCATTTCGTCAACAGGCTTAATCAAGCCGGCCTTGGCAAAGTAGGGCACCCAGGTCGAGCCCAGTTGCAACACATCCGGGTAGTCGTTACCCTCGCCCGCCTCATTCACAAGCACCTTGTTGAGTTCGGCAAAAGCGGAGCCCCAATCCAGGAACCGAATCTTGACAGGAATCCCGCTCTGGCGCGTGTACTTTTTCATCAACTTTTGAAGCGCCGTACCCGCATTAATATCCTGATCCATGACCCAAAGCACCAGCGTATCGGGGGGCGTCGGCATGGCCCTCAGTTCCGGCACAGCATGGGCAACCCCGCACAAGGCGAGACCCATCACAAATAAAGCTATGCCGCAAATACGCTTTTTCATGGTTCTACTCTAAGATACTAATTAACCTTTGTCCACTTAATGGGCAATTTTCAAAAAGTCGTCAAAGTAGCGCGGATAAGTCTTGTTGATGCAGGCGGGGTCCATAATCTTGATGGGGACGCCGCCCAAAGCAACCAGGCTAAAGCACATGGCCATGCGGTGGTCGTTATAGGTTTCGATGGTTGCAGGCTGCAAGTGTTCCGGAGGCGTAATCGTAATGGAATCCGTCGTTTCGCGGACTTCGGCGCCCACCTTGCGGAGTTCAGCCGCCATGGCCGCAATTCGGTCCGTTTCCTTGACTCGCCAGCTGGCAATGCCCGAAATGGTCATGGGGGCGTCGGCAAACAGGGCGAGTACCGCCACCGTCATGGCAGCATCGGGAATTTCGATGGCGTTGAATTCGCCGAGGCTCTTAAGCTTGCCTTGAGGACCAACACATTCGACCCAGTCGGGGCCCATGGTGACCGTCGCACCCATTTTCTTGATGACATCGACAAAGGCGATGTCACCCTGACGGCATTCGGAACCCACGCCGAGCACACGCACCTTGCCGCCCGCAATGGCCGCTGCAGCCAGGGGGTAACTGGCAGAGCTTGCATCGCCTTCTACCATGTAGTCGCCCGGAGACTTGTAAACGCCCTTGGGCACATAAAAATCCTTAAGGTCGGCATGCTTGACTTCGATGCCGAAATGCTTCATGACATCGAGCGTGAGCAAAATATACGGAGCAGAAATCAGTTCACCTTCCACATGAATGTGGAGCGGGGATTCCGCATAGGGGGCGCAAATCAGGAGCGCCGTCAGGTACTGGCTCGAAATATTGCCGCGAACCGTGACAGAACCGCCCTTGAGGCCGTGGGCGTTAATGCATACCGGCGGGAAACCATCCGTCTCCATGTAATCGATATCGGCACCCAGCATGCGGAGGGCATCTACCAAGTCGCGAATGGGGCGTTCCTTCATGCGTTCTTCACCACTCAGGTGGAATACGCCGCGACCGAGAGCCAAGGCAGCACATAAGGAGCGCATAGCCGTGCCTGCGTTGCCCAGGTAAAGGCCTGCCACATAGTTGTCGTTTTCTACCAATACAGAGGGAGCGTCAATAGGGGCACCGTTGCCTTCGATAACGGCTTCGGTAAAATCTTCGGTCATATCGGCCTTGACTCCAAGCGCCTTGAGAGCCTCACCCATGTAGCGGGTATCGTCGCTCTTTAACAAGTTGTGCAAACGGGTGGTTCCTTCGGCAAGGGCAGACACCAAAAGCACACGGTTGGTAATACTCTTGGAACCCGGGACGCGAAGTTCACCGTTATAAGACGACAAAGCGGGAATCTGAATATGACTAGGGCGAAAAAAAGGTGTATCCATATTTGTAAATTTATAAATTAAAAAAGGAAATAGATAAACGGAGCACTAAATGATGAGCGAAATCACAGACCTCAAATTCACCGTCCGCTTTTCGGACTGCGACGAGTACGGCAGGCTTAAACTGTCGCGCCTGTTCCAGTTCATGGAAGAAGCCGCCATTGCCGATGCCGAACGGAACGGATTTGGCCTGTGGCAAATGATCAAGGCCGGTTACACCTCGGCCATTACGCGCATGAAGGTTCGCATCAATCACACGCCGCTCATGGGAGAAGAGCTTAGAGTTTCCACCTGGATCAAGGAAATCTACAAAGACAAAGTTGTCCTGAAGGACTACGCCGTCGTAGATAGCCAGGGACACGCCTTGGCCGAAGGCACCTCGTCCTGGATTCTGGTAAACTTGAAAACCGGCTTTGCCGAGCCCCCCTCCAACAGCCCATACCCCTTCCCCATCCAGCTCGAAAAAAGTGCCCTGCCCGAAATGTTACAGGTTCTGCCCATGGGCGAAGATCCGCAATTAGTTTATACAGAACACGCCCGCAACAGCGATTTGGACTTGAACCACCACGTAAACCACTGCCGTTACGTGGAATGGATTCTGGATTGCCTGAGCAAAGAAGAAATCAAGGAACGCGGTATCCGCTCGCTGCAACTGAACTTCGTAAACCAGGTACCGCTCGGCGCGAACGTGAACATTATCCGATTCAAGGATACGAATCACCACGCCGTATTCTTCGGCATGAACGCCGACATGGAAAAGAGCCCCACCACCAACCGCTGCCACTTCCAAGCCCGCGTCGGCTTCGGGGATTAATTTCAGGGAACCACAAGCCCGACGCCGGGCCACATTTCAAAGCTGAAACTGCCGTGCAGGTCAGTGCGGTACACTGCCGACGAATCGCCTGTTACAATGCGGAGCTTGTTTACCACCTCTTCTTTGGGGTGGCCGTAGCGGTTGTTTTTGCCGACCCCGATAGCGGCATACTTGGGGGCAACCTGCGCCAGGAACTGAAGCCCGCTACTGCCCGCGGAACCGTGGTGTCCAACTTGCAGCAAGTCCGCCGACAAGTCGCGGGAAAGTTCCATCAGGCGATTTTCGCCGACGGTATCCAGGTCGCCTGTAAGTAGGAACGCACTTTCGCGACCCGCCTGCGGCCCCACCATCGAACCCATCAGTACCACACTCGCCCGATTTCCACCAAAACGCCCGTAGCCTACCGGCCACAGGCATTCGAGCCTGAAGCCTTCGGCAAAATACACCGTGTCGCCGCGCTCCAGCGTATCGACAGGAACCTTGTACCGCCGCGCCACCTTATAAACGCTATCGCTCACGAAGCCCACCGCGGTGTCCCGCCCCACCAAAAGGCGACCCACCTGTAACTTGCCCGACTTAAGAGCCGCGCCCATTTCCATAAACCCACCGCCGTGGTCTCTGTGAAAGTGGCTCACCAGCACCCAGTCAAGCGACTTGACGCCCCTCGCCATAAGGGTATCCATCAGTCCGGCGGAGTCGGGCCCCGTGTCGTACAGGGCAAACCGCCCCTCGTTTTCGAGCAGCACGGCAAGTCCCTGACCCACATCTAAAAACGTAATGCGAACCGGCTCCGGGCCCCCACTCCAACCGGAATCGTAGGTGCAGGCCGACAGAAGCAAGCCGAACAGGGCGCTCCAAAGGGCGCCACAGAGTAAAATCCACAGGTAAATGCAGCGGTTCGATTTTCTTGTAACGGGCATAAAAAGGCCTCTTTTTCTAGAAAGGGTCCTCTTATATACACGCCAAAATCCGCAAAACAGTTCAAAATCGCCCCTAAAATCGGCATTAGTTGGAATTTTTACTATATTTACCCTTAAACCGAGGTTTTTATGCAATTACCCAAGTACAAAAAGAAGAAGCGTATCAAGCTGAAAGTCTGTCAGGAACCCGGCTGCGGCCGCGAATTCTGGGGCCACCCGATCGCCAAGTACTGCGAATTGCACCGCGACATCAAGCAGCGCCAGAAGCAGAAGAAGGACGTGGACAACATCGAGTCCAAGAACATCATCTTCCGCCACAATTACACGGAATCCATGGACCTCACCTTCAAGTGCTGTCTCGAAGGCTGCAACGAGCTGTTCACCATCCGCGTGTTCCCGAAGCAGTACATTTACCCCCGTTTCTGCGAAGAACACCGCAACGATTTCAAGCGCGCAAACTACCTGCGCATCATTTCCAAGCTGAAAAACGACTAAAAAGGCGCATTTTACAAAAAAATTGCAGGGCCACCCTTGAAAATCGGAGTGGCTTTTTTATATTTGGGCTCACAATCATGGTGGGTGTAGCTCAATTGGTTAGAGTCCCAGATTGTGATTCTGGATGTTGTCGGTTCGAGTCCGGTCACCCACCCTTAAAAAACCTCGCTAGTTTCCTAGCGAGGTTCTTTTTGTTTTAGGAGGAACGTTTTTTAATCTTCTTCTTTTTTGGACGGATTGTAGGGTATATCAAGCGCATTGAGCTTGACGTGGAGTTCTATAAAAGCGGTATGCTCTTCAACATCCGGAGCCACCCCAACAGTATATCGAATCTTATATCCCGCAACAGCTCTAATCTTATCCGAATCATACTCGTATGCTTCCCCTACACACGTCGTGTCTAGCCAGACTTCATAATGAACGTTCGGATATCGAGGATCGTCCCATTCGTCGCCATCCCATATTCTAGCATCATTTCTCACTATGGAACTCCCCAAACGAGCTATGTCACTCATATTACTTTTGTCATCAAAATTATATTCTGCTTTAAAGGCATCTGGATCCATCAAATATTCTTCTAGATTCGTTTTTTCATCTCCTCGCTCAAACCCTTGGCAACATTTTTTATCCAAGGTCTCAGGAGTATTTTCTTCTAGAACATAATGGTAAATAATGTCATGAAGTTCATGCCATTCCTTCGGATGGGCAGGCGTTTCCGAAGATCCCCCATTTTCTAGGCTAGAGTATTTTTCGCCAAATGATTCAACATATTTTTCAAACTCGGGAACCGCATCCGCGAATTTCCAGCCGGTAACATTCTTGCGAATCGTTTCCAGTTGGCCGTTTTCTTTTGCAGACTTAGCCCAATTAGCAATTTTGGTTCTCATTTCGACATTCCACTCGCCAGTCTTTGCATAAGATTCCCTTAACGAGTCCACACTATAAGTAAGGTGCGCATTCTTTTCAGGCTCAGTCTGTGCCGTCAGGAGCACACTTGCCGCCAACAGCGCCGCATTGGCTTCACCTGGCTCAAAAATATTCAGGTCCTGAAATTCGCCGACATCACCTTCAATGTCAAATAGGGCAAGGATTTCCTTTTTCGCCAAAGCCTTTGCTTCTGTGACAGACATTTTCTTTTCATCCACAAGATACTTTATGCGGTCATATTCAAGTTGAGTAAACACGTTGACATTCGCGGTGTTACGATTTTCCAAATTAACAAAGGAATGCATCCTAACATCTTTCTTCGACTTTTCCCCAGTATGTTCATCTAGATAATAGCCCCACACGTTAATCTCGGCACACGGAGAAACAAAGTTGACATTTTCAACACTGAACGAACCATCGACAATATCAATCTGTCCATAGCTGTAGCCATCCTTTAACACTCTTAATGTTTCGCAATCAACTCCAACTATATATGCATGACCATCAACGAACGGGCCTTTCTGCGCTACGCCAGTTAAAGTCATATTCTTAATTGCATATTCTTCGACACTGGAAGAATCCGCTTTTTCGGAACTCGAAGATTCGATTTTCTCGTTCTTTTCAGAGCTCGAGGACTTCGCCTTTTTATCTTTGCTTGCAACCGAAGACGAAGAAGCGCCTTCGTCGCTGCCGGAGTCCACATCTTCGGAGAATTCTTCCGCATCGCCACCTGTTACGCTATTGCTGTCGCTGGAGCAACCTGTTGCCACCAGAGCCATACTGACGGCAGCCAATACTGTGATTTTTCCAAGTTTATTTTTCATTTTCTACCTTCTTTTAGTGTTTATGGTTAATCCTGTTTTGCCCTATACCTTACCGGGATCCATATTGAAAGATTTCCTTCAAGCCCCAGAGACTGACAAACATATCTAACATCGTATATTGCGTACATTTCGACGTAAATCTCCGGCCAATTCGTCCCCACCAATATGGAATCCAATCCTGCTTTAAAGCGGCATTCCGGTTTATTGAGATTAGTCCAATTAAAACCTTCCCACAGAATTTCATCCTCATAAAGCCTTTCCGTCAAATGTTGAGCATAACCATCATATTGATATTCGGCATCGAAATCATCCTTAGGCATTCTATATTCATCAAGTCTTAAAATTTTGTCGGAGCGATCCAGTCTGAAAGAACGAGTTTCATGCAAATATTGAATCGAATTATTCTCCACTACGGACGTAACAGAATCTCTGATGATTTCCCATTCTTTAGCATTGTTCAGTTCAACCGATTCGGGCTCAGCAGATTCAATCGGTTCGATCTTTTCTTCAGAGTTTAAAGGTTCAGCCTGTTCAGGTTTTTCTTCTGAGGGTTCTGTGGTTTCAGCCGGATCTGTCTTTTCTTCAGGCTCCGCTTTGTTCGGTTCTGTAGGTTCTTCAGGTGCGGTGACATCGCCAGATTCAGCCGATTCTTCGGCTTCAGAAGTTTCAGGCTTTTCGGAATCAGCGGGTTTTTCTGATTTAACGGCATCTGCAGAATTCGAGGCATCTTCGGTGTCCGAAGGCTCTTCCGCCTTCTCGCTTTTCTCGGAGCTAGAAGCAGCTTCTTCTTCGCCGGGATCCACGACTTCGGAGAATTCCTCCATATCGCCACCTGCTACGCTGTTGCTGTCGCTGGAACAACCGGTTACCACTAGAGACAAGCCGAGGTACATCGCCGTAACAGACAGCAGGCCTGCACCCAGAACTTCATACCATTTATTTTTCATTTTTTTCTTCCTTCTTTGTTGGAGTGTTTTTGCATCCCTCACACCTACAAATATAGGCTTTTTAAACAATTTAGAACACAAAATCATCATTTTTCTTTAAATTTTACCATTTTCAATGTTTTTATAAAATTTTAGGCGAGTTGGAATACAAAAGTTGTGTTCTTGGAATACAGAGTCTAAGCCACTCCATTCCATACGAAAAAGACCTCGCATTCGCGGGGTCTTTTTCGTAGGTCGGAGCGTTTTTTGACCTAATTAATCTTTTATGCAACGGACAGGGTAGCCAGATTTTTTTTCATATCCATGCAAGCCTACTTCGCCCCCTTTAGACACAGACAAAGCTACCACAAGTTCATATTCTAGATGATCTCTGATAAAAAGTTCTTCCGAATTCCAATAGTCATCCGTCGAACTCCATATATACCCATACTCGCCATCATCGTCATAAATATACTCGCCAATATCCATATAAGCCACCGGAATTCTTTTGCGGCCAGAAGGGAGGAACGAAAAACCGTAAGGATTTTGTTCATACAAGGTACTAGAAGCATTAAGCGCATCTCCGGCATCATTTACCCCACCAACCGCGAGCACCAATTCATAGAGTTCATCACGATTCGGTATATGCCAGCCAGCAGGGCAAACACCGCGTACAGGGAAAGTCGGAGTACAAACAACACCGTAGCCACAGCCTTTACCGTTTTCGCTCCATGTCGCAGCACTATCCATGGCCGCGCTCCAAAAATACAGGCGACCATACTTTGCGCAATATTTCAAGGAATCATTGTAGCAGAAACTGGTAGAATCCAAACTATCCGATGGTTGCAAAGAAGCATAATTCAAATTTTCCGCCATCCACCACTGTTTGCCAATTTTCACAGTCTTGTAAGTTTGACCGTCGCGGTCATCAGTCAAAGTTCCATACTCGCAATCATCCGAACCTCTTCTATTGCAAACCCGAGCAACCTCGATGCTGCTAGACGAATTCACCGAAGCAACAGAACTGCTGGAACTAGGCTTAACATCCATCATACAGCGAATAGATTTACTTATAGATTTATGATCAAGGAATGTAGCCGCATACTCGTTCGTATCCACATGTATGCCATACGCATAGCTACTGCGTTCATCACTAGAAGTCCAGAAGAAACCTTCTCGTCCCTCAAATTGGAACACTCCACTCTCATTCTTGAAACCAGCAGGCAACGCAGTAAAGGAATAGTCATCCGTGCCGTTATGTCCTCCATCCCAACCAGTTGTTGATTTAAGCTTTCCGCCCGCTTCCCATCTTTCTCCAACCAGTTCGATTAGCGAGACAAACTCCTCTACGCTCGGCAAATGCCACCCTGTCGGGCAAGCATTCAACGCATCTTTCCAAGCATAAAGATGACCATATTTATCACAATAGCTCGCACTGTCATTATAGCAGTAGCTATTCGGCGTTTCGTAGTTCAAGTTTTCCGCCATCCACACTTGGCCACCGATTTTAGTCGTTCTATAAGTCCTTCCGTCGCGCAGGTCCTTGAGCGTGTTCGCAGTTGCATCGTACCTACTGCCCGCATCCGCCTTTACGGAACTGCTACTAGAAGACGAGTCCGCCGAAGAGACCGAGCTACTGGATTGCTTCCCCTCTTCGAGGGGCGCAATGACGTCACTGGAAGAGGATCCTTCGACTTCGCTCAGGATGACACTGTCGCCATCCGTGACAACGGCAGCAATGTACTTTTCGAACGCAGGAACAGAATCCGCATAGCCCAGGCCTTCAAGGTTCCTGCGGATGGTTTCAAGTTCACCGTTCGCAGAAGCTTCGGCGACCCATTCCGCAACAGCATCCTTCGTCTTAGAATCTTTCCACTCACCGCTTTCTGCAAAGGAATCGTCGAACTCATCAAGGCGCTTGGCGAATGCGGTCGCATCGGTATTACCCTGCATCATCACGCTTACAGCCAAGAGCGCAGCGTTACCGTCACCCGGTTCAAAGACATTCAGGTTTTCGAATTCATCGATTTCGCCCTTGATGTCGAACGCGGCAAGAACTTCCTTTTCGGCCTGGACTTTTGCCTTGGCCAAGGTTTTGCTCTTTTCTTTCACAAGATACATCATGCGTTCGTACGCCAGGTTCGTGAGCAAGTTGACGTTTACATTCTCGCGATCCTTGAGGTCGGTCAATGCACGGAGCGTCAGTTCGCCCTTCGTCTTCTTGCCGGTAACTTCGTTCAGGTACCTACCCGTCACCTCGACCACTGCGCAAGAGGTATCCAATGCAACGCTGTCAAGAGCAAAGTCGCCCTTGTCACTCTTGATTGCACCCTCGAAAACCTGGTCCGTGAATTCCAGCGTCTTACAGTTAATGCCACGAACCGTCACGGCAGAGCCCTTCACGAACGGGCCCTTCTGGGCAACGCCCGCCACGTCGGCCACAAAGCCGGCATCTTCAGTGACACCGCCCGAGACGCGTTCTTCATCGTCGCTGGAGCATGCGGCAAACAGCACCGACATTCCCACAAACGCAGAAACAAACAAGTTACTCTTCATGATCTCCATCCTTTTTTGTCGCAACCTTGCCGTCTTTCTTTAAACATTCACTCATCGGGAACAATTGCAAGTTCAGGCGGTACACTTGCTCCGTGTCATCGTCTTCGGTCACGATGGCCATAATGCGGCGACGACAATCTGCAAGTTCCTTCCTAATGCGTTCGTAAGCGCGGCGGGTAATTCCCATGGTAAGGCCCGACATGTCGCGTTCCGAAAGAGGCAAACTCAGCGCCTTGACGGCGAATTCAGCCATCTGGCGCTGCAAATCGCGGGCCGCCACGGGCACGGCGTCTACAGAGCCCATCGAAATGGCCTTGTCCGTCTGGTGGTAATTCCCGTCCTTGTCTTTTTTGAGGAGCTTGGCACGCAGCAAAAAGTCCAAGGTCTCGGAGACCTCGGCTGCGGTAATCGGCTGCTTGCAAGCCTTCGCCATTTCAAGCGGCTTTGCACCGGGCATGTGAGGAGCAAGCTCTCGCAGCACCGGGTTTTTCCACGATTTAAAATACTTGAACTCTTCGTCCCCCAGCACACGTACCTTGTGAGCCATGGCCAAGGCGCAGCGCTCTTCGAACGCGGCACGCTTCGCCTCGTCCCCCTTCGCATGCGCATATGAAACCATCAGCACAAAGTACGTGTGTTCAAACCCCACCAACCCCATAGCACTCGCTACGGAACCTGCAGCCCCTACGCTCAGGTTTTTCTTCCCCTCACAGACATACTTCAGATAAACCGCCGACGAAAACCCTGCGTCTCGCGCAAAATCTCGCCAGGTAAACGCTGAAGTGCGCTTACGTTCATCGTAGTAGTCCTGGATGAACTTGCGGTAATCTGTGTATTCTACGATCTCCTTCATGGATACAAATATAGACTAATTGCATAATCTCGGGACACAAATCAGCCGTTTTCTTTCAAATTTTACCAATTTTGCATAATTTTAAAAATTTCAGCAATTTCAAGAACACAGCCTGTATTCCAGGAATACAAGAATTCACTATACCTTTGGTATATTACCAAAAGCATAGTGTGCTTTGGGAACACTTTAACGCATTTATTTCTTTTTATACTGCGTGTGAATTATTATAGAATAACCGTATACAAACTTGGTCAAAGTATTACCAGCCATCGCTGAGGCGGCACGCATTCCGACCCCCACATGAACATCAACTTCAAACTTCGCCATTTCGGTTTCTTTTTCGTACAAATGGCGTATAATAATTTCGTTTTTCGTCACGATATGATCATGATTATATTTCGCAGGATCATACTCCTTCTCGGCAACCGTATCCGACTTCACATACGTAAAGCCATTTTCAAGCAGCAAATTTCTAAACACTTCAAGGCTATCCCCAGCCGCATCCTCTTTCGATTGATCCATGAGGATTGTACTAAAAGTTTGCATCTGAACCCAAGCTGTATCCGTCTCATAATGAGCAGTCCAAACTGTTGTAAGGGAGTCGTCATCCCAAGCATCCAGACTTTTCAACGAAAGGTATTCTGCCGCAAAGTCAAATTCTTTTGACAATTTATCAAAACGAAGCGAGCTATAATCGGTCGTCGGCATTTCTTCGAAGCCATCTTTCAGCACCACGACCTTCACCTTAAAAGAAAAATCACTACCAAACATAATACCCAGAACTCGTTCCTTCGAAATAGAAATCTTGTAAAGAACGTTTTCCTTTTTTAACGAATAAACATACGACAGCGTATCATACCACGCGGCATCTAGGGAATCATTATTTATGACACCTTCAAAAGAAAATTCTTTATCCCCCATCGTCTTTACCAATGCGCTAGCAACGGAATCCCTTCCGCTCTGATAGCTTTCCCGTTTTGCCTGAAGGAACCAAACTTCCTGCTTGCCTTCGCCAAAGCTCCTGTAGCCGATGAACGAATATGTCGAATCGAAGAAGTCCAGTTCCGCAGGAAGAGGCGGAATCGTATCTTCGGGTTCACTAGAAGAAGAGCTTACAAACGGATCATAGAGAGAACTCGACGAAACGTCAGCGGAACTACTAGACCCTTCGACTCCGCTCGGGGTGACACTAGAAGACGATTCAGGTTCATCACCCGGAATATGCCAGCGGCCCTTTTCGCACACGAAGTATTCGTTGTACAGTTTACTGAGCTTGTTTATGTTGCGCTTGGTTTCGTTTTCGCGTTTGTCGGTGCAGGCGCCGAGGCCGTAGTTATCCCACCAGAAGTTCGTCACATACTTTTCGAATGCGGGTACAGTGTCGGCATATTTCCAACTTTCCACGTTCTTGCGTATCTTCGAAAGGGAGCCCTTCAAGTCTATATCGCAGGCCCAATCCGCAATCAAGGCCTTGGTGTCGGCATCGTCCCAGCTACCACCCTCTGCAAGCGATATACTGAATTCGCCGATACGTTCGGTAAGTCCCGCCACGTCCACATCGCTTTGCAGGAGTACACTTACCGCGAGGAGCGCGGCGTTGCCATCACCCGTCTTGAAGATGTTCAAGTCTTCGGATTCACCAAAGTCGCCCGCGATTGCAAACGACGCTAGGACCTCTCCTTCGGCCTGCGCCTTCGCATCGGCAATGGACATTTTCTTCTTGTTGACCAAGTACATCACGCGCTCATATTCCAAATGCGTGAGCAAGTTGATATTCACCGTCTTTCTACTCGAAAGATCCGTCAGCGCGCGCAGCGTCACCATGCCCGAAGACTTCTTGCCAGAAACTTCGTCGCGGTAATACCCCGTCGCCTCGAGAATCGCATACTGCGATTCCAGATTAATATCCTTGATGGCAAAGTCGCCCTTGTCGCTCTTGATGGAGCCCTTGAAACTCTTGCCTGTCTGCTTGAGCGTGATACCGTCCAGTTCCTGCACGGCCACTGCGGAACCCGTAACGAACGGCCCCTTCTGCGACACTCCGGCCACTTCCAAGTCTACGACAGCGGTAACGCCGGCATCGCCCGAAGCACCGCCACCGAGATCCATACTATCGGAGTCGCCTCCGGAACAAGCCCAGAACATGGCCCCGACTACAAGACTCCCTATAATGCGATTTCTCTTCATCATCCATTCCTTATTCATAAATTTCCTCTCTTCCATATCTAAAATTTCTTTTCTTGACGCATCATCACCTTAGTTCTTCACGCAACGGACTCGGGCATCCGTTAGCGGTCTCTCTTTAACCAAATAACCATTGGTAGAAATTTCGACACCATAGTCACCTGCAGGTCCAGAAACAAGACGATCAGCCAAAGCCTCTTGCTCTTCTTCTAAAAGGTACGGCCAAATTTCCACAATTTCTACATCGGCCAATCTATAACGGTAAGTATTTTGCGTATACGAATGGTAATAGGCCTTCAAGTATACAGTATCCATCGGTGTAAAGCCGAAATCTAAATTATTGTAGAATACGTCAGTCATACCTTTTTGATAAGCAACATCCATATCCGACGTTTTCCACGTTTCATTAAACAGCTTTTTGACACCACCGGCATAACCAATCAAGTTTTTCCACTCTTCGGTATTGGACACATGCCACCCATCTGGACAAATACCTTGATGAACAGAATCAATCAAATCATTTTTAACAACCATCCCCATGTATCTGTCCTCAATTTGCATAGCCTTCGTCCAGATATAGGCACCATCAGATTTGTATTTGAGGTCCTCCGCCATCCATTCATATTTTTTTCCTTTGTATTCAAAGCTAACAGTCTTGTATTTGCGCCCATCACGAGAATCAGTCATGGTTCCTATTTCGTGTTCAACATTCGCCATGAGAGAATCAAGGTGCTCTTTCGTTGTCAAGCGCCAATAATATCCATTGCAAAGGAAATAACCCGATTGAAGGAATTCATCGCCATAACTTATCGGCTTATTGAATTCTCTGTATTCTCCCCAAAGCGCCTCGGTACAAGATTCTAAACCCATGTAATGCTGAATCAGCTGCGCACTGAAATCGGACATTCGTTTCTCGGACGTCATTTTAGTCCAAACATAGGCAATGCCAGCGAGGCCTTGCATAAGCGAATCGTCAAGAACTCCGTCATCTGCGAAATCATTGACAAATTCATCGACATAATCTTGCAGTTTGGAGCAATCAACATCATGTGCTACATCATCATCCATATTAAAATTATCGCGCATTATTTCAATAACTTCATCAGAAGATGCAGAGTACCATGCATTCCAATTTGGATTTTCATCAATGATGCGACTAATGTAGTAGAGAGTTCTATCTGCATCAGATGTATTGTAAATGTTCAAATCCTCTGCAGAGGGCGTTTCAATCTTGGCACCAAATGCACCAAGAACCTCTGTTGCAGCCCGTCTCTTAGCCTCAGCAAAAGACTCGCCCTCTTTGATTAAGTTCAAAACTCGTTTGTATTCGAAATGAGTCAAAAGGTTGACATTCACGGTTTCACGTTTCTCCAAATTAGAAACCGCATCAAGGCGCATAGAGCATCTTGAAATTTCGCGATTGCTTTCGTGGTGATAGCGGCCTTCTACAGAAATAAGCACATACTGACTTTCCAGATCTAGACTATCAAACTGAAATTCACCCTCGTCATTAAAAGTCTTAACAACGAACTTTCGACCTGTGGGTTCAAAACTTCCATCATCAGATGTTTCTCTGAGGGTTACAGTGGAACCTTTCACAAACGGGCCCTTCTGCGACACACCGGCAATTCTCTTATTCGAAATACCCACAATGCCAGCATCACCCGACGCTCCACCGGAAATATCTTGATCAGAATTTGAGCAACCCGCAACAAAGACCGCCATCATTGCCATCAACGGGATATATACCAGCCCGCGCCTCATCTTTTGACTCATGTTATTACTCATTGTTCAACTCCTTGTTTAAACCATTTTATTTTTTCAAACGTTCGCTCATGGGGAACAGCTGCACGTTCAGGCGATAAACCTGTTCCGTTTCATCATCTTCTGTCGCAATCGCCACCACGCGGCGGTAATAATCTTCCGTCTCTTTTTTGATGCGCTCGTACGCACGGCGCGTTAGGCCAAGCGTGTAACCCGACATGACTCGTTCCGAAATCGGCAAGTCAATGGACTTGAGGGCGAATTCGCCCATCTGGCGCTGCAAATCGCGAGCCGCCAGCGGCACCGCCTCTACCGGGGCCATTTTAATTGCCTTGTCCGTCTGGCGATAATTTCCGTCGCGGTCCTTCTTCAAGAGCTTTGCCTTCACCAAAAAGTCAAGAGTCTCGGAAACTTCCGCCGCCGAAATTTTAGGCTTGCAGGCATGGGCAATTTCAAGAGGCTTTGCGCCCGGCATGTGCGGGGCCAGTTCGCGGATTACAGAATTTTTCCACGACTTGAAATACTTGAATTCCTCGTTTCCGAGGATGCGCACCTTGTGGGCGTTCGCCAGCGCGCAGCGCTCTTCGAAAGCGGCCTTCTTCGCCTCGTTGCTCTTTGCATGCGCATAAGAAACCATCAAGACAAAGTATTCGTGTTCGAAACCGACAAGCCCCATGGCAGTAGCCACCGAACCCGCCGACCCGACGCTCAAATTCTTTTTCCCTTCGCAGACATACTTCAAGTAGACATCCGACGAAAAGCCCGCCTTTTGGGCGAAAGCGTGCCAGGAGAAAGCCGAGCAGCGCTTGCGTTCATCGTAATAGTCCTGAATGAACTTGCGATAATCAGTGTATTCTACTATTTCCTTCATGTCTACAAATATAAATCCATCTAGCCCATTTAGAACATAAAATTTGCGTTTTTAAGCAAATTTTACCACTTTTCAGCATTTTATTAAAATTTCAACATTCTAGAACATGACTGTCATATTCCCAGAACATGAAAGCAACGGAGCCGAACGGTCAATGTGAGCCGCAAGCGACTCGTATTGCGATTACATCGCATAAACTGGCGCCTCGACAATAGAAACAAGTAAACTTGTTTCTGCTGTACTCGACTTAGGTTTATTTAACGAGTCGTGGTGCGACCTTTGGCCACTTAGCACTTTAGTGCTTATGTGGACATGGCCACCTTTAGGTGGGAGTGAGGCGATATCACATTCTCGTGTCTGCGATAGAGCCGAACGGTCTCACAAGAAAGACCTCGCTAGCGTCCTAGCGAGGCTTCTCTCCTAACCATCCCCTTACCCGACTCCATCGGGCCCAAACGAGGGGACTAA
Source organism: Fibrobacter sp. (assembly GCA_045221475.1). Taxonomy (GTDB): domain Bacteria; phylum Fibrobacterota; class Fibrobacteria; order Fibrobacterales; family Fibrobacteraceae; genus Fibrobacter. Next base: position 123,912 of record JBGUWV010000050.1, on the reverse strand, counting down.
AATATTTCTACGCCATCAGTTCTTTACGCAGCGGACAGGATAATACAAATCCCGGTGGAACACACGATTCGAATTCCAATTCCAGACATTTTCCACGACGAAACCTAGATCATCTACCAATTCGAGCGTGAAATTGTATTCAAAATCAACATAAAGGCGACTACTTTTATCTAGCGACTTTTTCGCACCCGAATCCGTATACTGCAAATAAACAAATAATTCACGAGTTTCATAGTCATCCCTCATCGCATCCCACAAAGACCTCCATTCTTCAACATAGGGAAGATGCCATCCATCCGGGCAAATGCCTTGGATAAATTCACTAAACAACATCTGGTTATGGACATCCGCCTCCAAGCCCACGTAGCTAAACTTTTCATCAGCAGGATAATCAAACACCTGATAACCGTAGTACTCGCGTCCCACCCCGGGAACATTGCGGGCATCGGCCTTAAAACTGTTCTTGGGTTCATATTCCAAAAGGCTCGCCATCCATGTCGCAATTCTACCGTTCTCCATTTTGACATCTAAAGTCTTATAGACATGGCCATCTCGTTCATCAACCAAGGTGCCATATTTGCCAGCAGTATCCACAGGTTCATCACCTTCGTCTCTGGCCCCATGGTAATATTTCCACACACCATCGCGACAAATTACGCGACTATAAAGGCTATCATTAAACCGGGTCGTTCTCCAGACTTCATCCTGATTGAGGCAGTGTTCCCAGGTAGAATCCCAAGGAGATGCGAACTGCTTCAAATATTTCTGGAAATCGGGAATTTCTGTTGCACCCATATTCTTTAAATTTTGCAAGACCCCTTTGTATACGCCATCATGATTGTCCATCGAGACAAAGCGCTTTATCTGGGCAATCAAAACGCTGTCATCCCAAATACCGTCTTCTTCTAGATCCATCGCAATAGAAGCCAAACGGCTAGTGACCTCGCCAACATTGGCGGCCGTAAGCATCATCAAAGAGATTGCAAGCAATTTAGCATCACTTTCGCCATTGTTCAAAATATCAAGATCTTCAAAGGACTCTTCCGATTCAGAGAAACCAAACGCTTCCAACACTTCCTTTTCAGCTTGACGCTTCGCCTTATCGACAGGATTTCCATTTTTGACAAGGTAACGAATTCGATTGAAGGACAAATGAGTCAGAATATTAATATTGACATGATCCCGGTCCTGTAAATCAACAAGACTGTTCAACGATATTTTTTGAGCAGAGGTGTCACCCGTCATTTCATCGATATAGTAGCCGTTCGCCACAAGCCAAGCGTAACGATTTTCCAAATTGATTTTTTTCAGGGTGTACTCACCACTATTGTTGTCTATTTCCGTGGAAAAATGCGTTCCCATCTGAATCAGTCCCTCATCCATTCCATAAAGGGTTACTTCGGATCCCTTTACGAAAGGCCCCTTCTGCGACGTTCCGTAAATAGTCCTGCTTCCTTCCGACAATGCGGAACTTGAATCGTTCTGACTGCACGCCGCAAGGAACATTCCTAGAACAAACAAAACGCCAATTTGTTTATATCCCTTAAACATATTAATCCTCCATAAACCAGCCTTTTAAAACAGAATGCAGCATCTGTGAATCAAACCGTTCATAGTCATCCCCCGCAAGGATGTCAACAAAATTGTCTAGATAATTCTGAACTTCTTCACAGTATTTTTCGGGTTCCTCTTCATACTGTGTATAATAAGTTTTATGGTCTCTAGAATGCCAATGAACAGTTCCATACTCCTCACCGAAGAGGATATGGTCAACAAAGGTGCTGATTTTTTTCAGAGCCTTGTCGGCATCCCCGCTATTGTTGATATTCAGATTTTCAGAATCTTCCGCCAAATCATCGTAGTAGAACGCCTTCATCAATTCTTGACGGGCCTGTTTCTTGGCTTCTGTAAAGGTCTTTCCTTTCTTTATCAAAGCAAGCGTGCGGTCATATTCCAGATGCGTCAGCACATTCACATTAATTTGCTCTCGATTGTTAATATCAGACAAAGCCCTCAGACTGACTTGGCACACTGAATTTTCAGCCGTCGTTTCTCTTTTATAGTAACCAGTAGCTTCAAGTCTTACATATTGGCATTCCAAATTGAGGCCATCAATCTTGAAATCACCCTTATCGCTACGGGTTGTTGCAAAGAATTCCCTGCCCGTGGGTTCGAAGTTTCCTTCTGCTGAGGTTTCCCGGAGGACAATACTGGATCCTGTTACAAAAGGTCCCTTCTGCACCACACCGGCAAGTTCCTTATCTACAATAGCAACAATGCCTTCGGACTCTTCGCTGGTACCCGCGGTATTGCTTTCTAAACAAGCACTAAGCATCGTCCCCAAGGAGCATGCACACAAAATCCAATTCAAACGCCTAAACATTTTCACCCCCATTGTTCTCATCCCGGCCGCCATTCAAATTGTCTGTCAGCGGGAACAGTTGCATATTCAATCGATAAACCTTTTCTACGTTCTTGTCTGCCGAGACAATCGACACGATGCGCTTGCGGCACTCCGTGAGTTCCTCGATGACCTTTTCATAGCTTTCGGCAGTCATACCCATGGTAATGCCACTAAAGTGGCGTTCCGAAATAGGCAACTTGTCAAGAGCCTCTAGCGCAAATTCGCCCATCTGGCGCAACAGCGAATGCACCGCCACAGAAACCACCTTTAAGCGCCCCGTCGTAATCGAATGACTCGTCTGGTGGTAAACGCCCTTGGCATCTATCGTCAGGAATCCTGCATTCAAAAGAAATCGCAAGCTGCTGCTTACATCAGCCGCCGAAATTGGCAACCGGCAGGCTTTCGCGATTTCGTGCGGTTTTGCCCCGGGCATTGCCACAGCCAATTCACGGACCACGGAATGTTTCCACGTTTCATAGAAGGTGTACATTTCGCTGCCCAAAATTTTCACATGGTGTGCCGAACTCAATGCTTCCATTTCTTCGAAGCATTTTTTCTTTTCACGGTCTGTTTTTGCGTTTTCGTATCGAACCATCAAAACGAAGTAGTCGAACTCAAACCCCAGCAACCCCATCGCCAGGGCAGTCTTCTTTGCTCCTTCCTCCCGAAGCCTTGTTTTGCCATCGCAAACCAGCTTCAAGTATGAACCCGATGCGAAACCAGCAATCTTTGCAAACTCGCGCCAGGTAAACGCCGACGTGCGCTTGCGTTCGCGGTAGTAGTCAAGTACGTACTCGCGATAGTCTTTGTATTCAATAACTGATTTCATCATGACAATAAAATAGATAATCAAAAAACGTCATGCAATATTTTTCTTAAAACAAATTTTGCGTTTTTAAGCAAATTTCGCCACTTTATATTTGATAATCAAAATTTTTAATAATCTATAAAACAAAATGTTCGAACTATAAAACAAACCTAGGCGCAATTAAAAAAGGAACCCCCGGCGATTGCCGAGGGAACAATGGTCTTAAAGTTTTTCGAAGGCTGCTTTCAGCCATTCGAAACGGTCTACAATCCACCGCTTCATGAATTCGATTTCGCCATCATAAGCTGTCGAAAAATCCTGACCTTCAAAGATGTTCCAAATTTCGTCGTTGACAGAAGCAGAAGGCTTTATCAACAGGGCTATTTCATCTAGATAAGCAATAATATCATCCTTGCGGACATAGAAATAATTGAAGCGTTCTTTTGACATTTGAATGAATTCGGGATCTTTAAGAAACCTTGTAAACCAAGGAACAATTTCCATCAGGAACCCATCTGTCAGATTCGCTTCCGCAAGCCACAGGGAATTTGCAAAGGCCAAGTCGTAATCCCAGAAGGGTCCCATTTTCAACTTGCCTTTGCGTTCAAGGGTCATGTACCAATTGGAACGATTCGAAGGATTTTTAACGATTTCAGTAACAACAAACCATTCCACCAAAGAAGGCAAATCCACATATTTTTTATACCCTTCATCCTGATCTAGGAAATTATCCGAGAAAAGAACGCTATCAATTTCCTGAACTGCATTTTTCACATATGTGTAGTCTTCATCCCCTTTATCTACATCAGGATGATGAATTTTCACTGGTCGAGTCAGGTGTTCCACTTCAAAACTTACGTCCGATGAACTCGGATGATTGTCCGGTTCAAGCAAGAAATCTTTCTTGTCTATATTGACCCTGTTCTTGCCAACTCGTAATTTATCTGCAATCTGATATGTCCCCTTGTGCTCTCCATTCAATACCAATTCTACAAAATGAGTTCTTGGCGTATACGGAGCATTTGAAATGGATGAAATGTAATAGGCCAGGGCGTTTCTTGCCATAGTCTTGTCGTAATGGTTCGCCAACAGCACCCAACTTTTGTCCTTCGGAAAAGAGAACGGAGAAACCTTGTCTTCGCACTTCAACCTATAGGGTTTCTTCGGATTCATCCAGGTAGAATTTCCCCTACCCTTGATTTTACAATCCACAGATTCATAGTCATCCCGAGCCTCATTCCAGATGCGAACTACAGCATCCTTGTATGTTGTCTTATTCGTTATGTCCGAACCATTTTTGACTTCAATGGATATATAGGGAAGTCCGGTATAAGGGAACTTCTTAAAAACATCTTTAAGGCTTTCCGAAGAGCTTGATGTCACGGAACCATCCGAGATATTCTTTCGCTCAGTCAGCGAGCTAGATGATTCCAAGCCAACGAGAGCATTCTCCTGCACTATCAAGGAGCTCGATAATACAGAACTACTCGAAATATCCCTTTGAATTTTCGATGAACTTGATAAAATTTCATCCTCATTTTCACTACTTAAGAGACCCTCTGCAACCACATCATCCGATTCCACGGCATAAGGCTCAACCTCACTGTTGCTACAAGCATTCAGCAAGATAATTAAAAAGAAAAAAATCCCTCCACCTCCCAAAACAAAGTTTTGTAAGGTTCGCATAATTAAAATATAATAATAGTCGCGATAAAAAAGGAACCCCCGGCGATTGCCGAGGGTTTCCTCATATTCGATTATGGATCCCGTCGCGCGGCTTTCGCCTTGCTCCAGGATGACACATTAGCGACTAGCTCAAACGAGAGATCATGTAACCGGCGCAAACTGCAGTACCGATCACGCCAGCCACGTTCGGGCCCATAGCGTGCATCAGCAAGAAGTTCTGCGGGTCATACTTGGCACCTTCCACCTGAGACACGCGAGCAGCCATCGGCACGGCGGACACGCCAGCAGAACCGATAAGCGGGTTCACGGGGTTCTTGGGAGTGCACTTGTTCATGATCTTAGCAAGGAAGAGGCCTGCAGCGGTCGAGAAACCGAAGGCAACCACACCCATAGCGATAATCATGAGGGTCTGCGGACGGAGGAAGATGTCGGCAGACATCGTGAGGCCCACGGAAGAACCGAGGAAGATCGTCACGATGTTCATGAGTTCGTTGGAAGAGGTCTTCACCAAGCGTTCGACAACGCCGGCTTCCTTGAAGATGTTACCAAGCATGAGCATGATGATAAGAGCAGAAGCATCGGGCACCACGAGGATGCACACGATCATCACCATCACGGCAAACACGATGCGTTCGGCCTTGGACACCTTGCGCAGAGCCTTCATACGAATCTTGCGTTCCTTGTCATTGGTCATGAGGCGCATGATAGGCGGCTGAATCAGCGGAACGAGGGCCATGTAAGTGTAAGCTGCCACGGCGATAGGTCCGATGAGGTGCTTTGCTAATTTGTTTGCAGTAAAGATGGAGGTCGGACCATCAGCACCGCCGATGATACCGATAGAGGCTGCTTCACCGAGAGTAAAGCCACCGAATGCCACAGCGCAGAACATGGTCGCAAACACGCCGAACTGAGCGCCACCGCCGAGGAGCAGTGTACGCGGGTTAGCGATAAGCGGTCCGAAGTCCGTCATGGCACCCACGCCCAAGAAGATGATGGGCGGGAAGAGTTCCAGGTGGATACCCTGGCTGATGTAGTAATAGAGACCGGCAGTCGGGGTAAACATACCTTCGATGCTCCAGCCACCATCGTAGAATCCCGCACTCGGGATGTTCACCGCCAGTGCGCCGAGAGAAATCGGCAAGAGCAACAGCGGCTCGTACTTTTTGACAATCGCCAAGTACATCAGGACGAAACTCACGATCCACATCACGATCATCGAAGGGGTGACGTATGCGAATCCGGTGTCGCCTGCGAACTCAACGACCGAATTTAAAAGAGAACTCATTTATCTGTACCTCTTAGGCGATGGTCATGAGAGTCTGGCCGTCGACGACAGTGTCGGTTTCCTTGACGGCAATGGAGTTCACGGTACCGGCGCACGGAGCGACGACCGGGTTTTCCATCTTGAGAGCTTCGATGATAGCCACTTCCTGGTTGGCAGCGACGGTGTCGCCGACCTTGACCTTCAGTTTGAACACGGAGCCAGCGAGCGGGCTCTTGACTTCGGTACCACCGGCAACAGCAGGAGCGGCGGCAGGAGCCGGAGCGGCAGCGGGAGCTGCAGCAGGAGCGGCGGCAACGGCGGCATTGGAATCAAGAACTTCTACTTCGACATCGTAGGTCTTGCCTTCGAAACTGATACGGACGGTTTTCTTCATTTTGATATTTCCTGGCTTAAAAGCCTGTTGAGTTTTAAAAGTTTACCTTACTTGACGATCGTCCAAGCAGGAGAGTTAATGTTTCTGTAAGCAGTCACGCGGCAGGGCTGACCGATAGCCTGGGTCGCCGCTGCAGTCACGAGGGCGAGGAACTGGTCGTTGCTCATGCCCGGGTGTTCTTCGAGGGCTGCCACGGCGGCAATGCCGAGGAAAGCCTGGAGCTGCTTGTTGGTGAAGCCCGGATGAACGCTCTTGGCGTTCGGATCCCAGTCGCAGTGGGCAGGACCGATGGTCACCGGAGCTGCAGCGGCGGGAGCGGCAGCCGGAGCAGCCTTAACTGCAGGTGCCGGAGCCTTGTCCTTGTTGAGGCCGAGCTTGGCCATAATGAAGTTCATGAGGTAGCAGAGCACCGTGAGGCCCACGATGACGCACATCACCACGATAAGACCGGTTGCCTGGAATTCGATCAGGGAGCCGATACCGAAGGTGTCGGAATCACCCTTACAACCCTGTTCGGTCGAAAATTCGCCCTTGCAGTAGGTCGAGCCCAGCTTGGCCTTTGCGATCGGGAGCACCTTGTGGCCGCCGGCGTTTTCGATAGAATCGCGAACGTCGCGTGCAAGGACTGCCTGGTCATAGGTCTTGTAGAGAACCGAATGGTTACCAGAGTGGTTTTCCACGATCTTGTAAACCATGTCGTCATTCATACCCGGCATAGAAAGCTGCTCCTGAACCTGGGCGGCATCGGAGGGGAGCATGAGTCCGAGTTGTTCATCGAACTTGCCCTTCACCTTTGCTGCAGGTTTCGAAGCAACGAGAGCCGGCTGCTGCACATCCTGGGCCGGGGCGGCGTTAGCCACTTCCTGAGCTTCGGGTGCATTGGTCTGTGTTTCGTTCATATTGGATTCAATCCATTCTTTTGGGTTTCTGTTTTGTAAAAATCAGCGACGAAAATTTAGAAAAAGAGGCGTTTGAATAACGCCGTCGAAAACTACATCACCCCGGTTTCAAGGCCTTTTACGGGGATATAGCGTACCGAGCCATCGGATGAGATAATCATGGCCACCCCGGCCATGTAATTCACCCATTTCCATTTTTCGTAATACCGTACATTCGCATGCCCGTTCGTCGTGTAGGCCAGCAACGGGACCACCAGATAATCGTGGGTCACCAAGATATTCACCCGTTCCATGTCGCCTAAATTCGCCTTGATTTCATCATTGAGCAATTGCTCGCTACGCGTTTCCAAGTCATAGAAGGCATCGGCATATTCACCCAAGAAAGCGTACTTGGAATACACAATCCAGCCACCTTCGCTACTGATGTAGGAATCGGCCTTGGATGGGTCCTTCGCGTACCAGTCCCCATTAAGTCCATCCAGGACTTCCAAATCGTATTTGGACAAGCCGTAACCTTCAGCGATGCTTTCGCAAGTTTCCTTGGTACGGGTATAGCCCGAATAACCGAAATAGATTTTTTCCTGTTTCACCTTTGCCATGCGGGCTCCTAAATCCCGAGCATACTTTTTGCCGTTTTCGGTCAAGTGCCCCTTTTCGCCCGTTTCGTCGGTGCGTTCACTGTGGCGGATAATGAACACCACCTTTTCATTCGCTTTAAGTCCTGCGTAAACCTCTACAAGGTCAGTGAAACCATCAGCTTCTTGCGGGGTCGCCATGCGCCAAGACCCGGCATCGAAAATGTAATAGTTGTCATGAATCACGCGACCTTCGCGGATTTCCCTGTCATACTCACCCGGGCCAAAACCCACCGTATCCTTTTCCATGGGTTGCGCGATTCGCCATTCCTTGTTATTCACGTCGCAAATAAAACGAACAGCCGAATGGTCCGATGTTTCATAGTCGTTCGCAAACAGCGCACTCTGACCTTGATTCACGTAAGTAACCTTACCCGCATTCGCATCGGAACAAGCGTCAAAAGCGTAAGCCAGCGGAATAAAGGAGCGCATATATCTTTCAAAGTTCGGGACATTCGTCATTCCCCACGTCGTTACGTTGTTTCGAATATCATTGTAACGCCAGGCAGAATCGATACCGACTTCCCAGTCCGCAATCTGAATTTTCACATTAGGGTCATTCCACACGCCATCGCCCTTCAGGTCTTCGCCCAAAGCGCCGATAAAGTTTCGCGTTTCCTCTTTAGTAAAACGATTCTGCACCAACGCCGAAATGGCTAGCAGCACCGCATCGGAATCCATCGCAAATTGCAAAGAATCTACACCGAAAGCGGCAAGGGTTTCATACTTCGCCTGCTCCATCGCCGAGTCCTGGGGAATATGATTCATCAGGAGCTGTTCTACACGCGGGCGAGACAAGAGAGTCAGAATACTGACTTTGGCGGAATCAGAAGCGCTATCGGCCAATATCTCATAAACAAAAAGAGGAGCCCTGACCGTATCGACAACCGGCACAGGCGTATTATGATGAGGTTCGTCAGCAACCGGGCTAACCCCATTGCCATTATCGGAGTCACCGTCGGAACCGCAACCAACCAAAAGCAAGGCAACTGTCAATACAGTCGCCAAACATTCCACACACCACTTTAACCTTACCATCAACCTACCATTACATTGTTCCCGAATCGAGTCCCTTTACGACATAGAACACCCTCGTGCCATCGGGCTTGAACACGATTGCGACTCCCCCGAGATAATTCAGCCAATGATCCTTGGTATCCTCGTAATACTTCAAGTCGATACTTTTACCAGAAGCATACACCACCAAGGGCACCATCACAATATCATGCGAAACAAACAAGCCAACCTGTTTTCCCGAATTTTCAAAGGCAGGAATCAAGTGTTCTTCAAAAAGTTCTGTACTGCGGGAATTCAGGTTGTAGAACGCATCGGAATAAGCACCCTCATAAGCCCATTCAGAAGTCACCTTCCAGCCACCACCATGGGCATCCTTCGCGGCCTTGTAGGCGGCCTCGTCTTTCACATACCAGTTATCGTTCAACGCGGCAAGAGTATCGGCAAGAGTATCCAAATCGCCACGCCCCTTCGCGATGTTACTGCAGGTCTGGTGGGCACGGACAAACTGCGATGCTCCATAATAGAATTCGATGTCATTTGCAATGGATTCGCCAAGATCCTGGGACTGTTTGAAACCATTCTCGTTCAAAGGGCCAGTCATGGAATAATCGGAACCCCGTTCCGCATGGCGCAACACTATAACCATTTTCTCTGTAGTGGCCAAGTTATCCACCAATTTCTTGATATCCGTAAAATCGTTTGCGTGGGATTCGTAAATGTACTTGTCGTTCCAATCGACCTGTGTCGCAATCCGCCACAACAGGGTGTTCTCGTCACAAACGTAAGCGCGGACTTCGTCGTAGATGGTGGTCGACTTGATTTCGCCAGAATTTTCGCTAGTGCACGGACCAAAATAATGTTCCGGACCATACACCACAACGGAGTCAACCACACGGACGCTGTCCTTAATATTCAAGCTATCGATCACGCGAACGCTGTCGATAAAGCGCACACTGTCAGCAACATGAGCTGGGTTACCTACAACATTCACGCTGTCTACAATGCTCAAGCTATCTACAATTCGAACGCTGTCCACAAAGTTTATGCTGTTTATCACCCTGACGCTATCGATAAAGCGCACGCTGTCGCGAACTACAACAGAATCCCGGAGAGCCTGTTCTGATTCTACAGCAGATCCCGTGGCCTCATTACATCCCCAAAACAGCAGCGATGCAGCCACCAAAACTCCCATCCAAATTTTTAGATTCATTTTCTCTCTTCTCTTTATGCGATTACATCGTCATGGTGCCAGAATCGAGCCCCCTCACCGGCACATAACGAATTTTACCATCAGTTCCCAAGATAATTGCAAGTCCCGCCAAGTAATTGATCCATTGCTTGGTTTCAAAGTAGCGCAGGTTCACCTTCTTGTCGGTGAAATAGGCCGTCAACGGAACTACAAACATATCGTGGGAAATGAAAATACCCACTTTCTTCACATTCGAAAATTCAGGCTTGATTATTTCGGTAATAAAGTTTTCGCTATAGGTTTCAAGGTCGTAGAACGCATCGGTATAGGCGCCCTTATAGGCATAGGCAGAAGCAACCACCCAGCCGCCACCATCGCTACTCTTGTGCTGTTCAAGCTTGCTGTTGTCCTTCACATACCATTCGCCATCAAGGGCTTCGATGGTATTTTCGCTCAGGTTCGAAATACCTGCACCGATGGCAATATTTTCGCAGGTTTCAAAGCTACGGGTGTAAGTAGAGTTGGCAAAGTAAATGCTTTCACCCTTGAACTTTTCGCCCACCTGTTTCGACTGGGATTTACCTTCGTCGGTCAAGTGTCCCTTCTTGCCCGTATCGTCAGTACGCTTGGCATGGCGCAAGAAGAAGATGACCTTTTCGCCCGACTTAAGTCCCTTGTAAACGCTTTCGATATCTTCAAATTCCCGGATATCATCGCTGGTGGCGACACGCCACTTATTGTTGTCGTAAATGTAATACTTGTCCTTATTGATAACACCGGACTTCAGCTGGCCATTGTATTCGCCCTTGCCAAAACCGTAGGTGTCTTTTTCCAGGTCCGTAGCGGCGCGCCACTCATGGGTATTCGCATCGCAAATAAAGCGAACCGAGGGCCCCGGCTGATCATACCCCGAAACAAAGTAGGCGCTCAAGCTGTTGCTAATGAATTTCACCGAGTCCGCATTGTGGGAGCCGCAGTCACCGAAGTTGTATACCTTGGTCCAGAAACGCTTCAGGTGCTTTTCAAAATCAGGGACATCACCCATGTTCCAGCTGGCGATGTTGTTGCGGATCGTCGCGTAAGAGCCGCTGGTATCGAGCACCATGAGCCAGTCGGCAAGGTCAGCCTTGGCGTTGTTGTCGTCCCAGTTGCCATTGCCCTTGATGCGGTCAGCAATGCCAGAGGTGTACGAAAGCATTTCACTGCCGGAGCCCTTGCGCTGCATCATGATAGATATGGCAAGGAGCGCACCGCTGTATTCATCACCATCAAAGAGTCCGATATCTTCGGCAAAGCGGCCATCCGTTGTAGTCTGCTGCTGTTGCTGCTGGCCAAAACCCCATCCGCTATAGCCGCCACCATGGCCGCCACCGGTCCCAGAGGATTCACCCAGCTGTATTTCGAATGAAGATAAAATGTCACGCAGGGCCTGGGCCTTGACCGCACGAATCGGCTGGTTGTTGCCGCTGTTTTCCACAAGCTTGAGTACGCGGGGCGCTTCCATGTGAGTCAACATGTTCACGTTCACCGAGTCCTTTTCGGTCACGTCCACCACCGCTTCCAGCGTCACGGGCTTAGAAGAAAGGCCTCCCGTAAGTTCATTGCGGAAATATCCGTTGGCCTTCACGCGCAAATAGGGAGACACGAAATCGACGCTGTCAAAGTTGTAGTTGCCATCGCCATTCAGAATGCAGGTCTTATGGGTACGCTTGGAATCGGCCAGATGCTGGGTACTGTCCAGTTCAATCAGCTTTATCGACGTACCATAACGGAACGGGCCCTTTTCTGCAACGCCTACAAGATGAGCCCCCAGCATACGCGGTTCTGCCGTGTCAACCGCAGCCGTGTTTACGCTATTGTTGCCACCAAAATTACCCCACGGGAAATTCCCGCCAGAACTGCCCGATTCATCGTCATCGGAGTCATCGACATCTTCGCCTGTCACAAGCACGCCATTGCGGCATGAAATACCCGTTGTCTTGGACACCTCGTCCGAAGGAACCCACTTCTTGGCCAAGCAGAAATAAAGCTTGTTTTCGCTTTTGACCATGAAGGATTCACCTTCGTTCTGGGCGGTACATTCCGGCAAGGCATCCACATCTACCACGACCGTAGTATCGGCGATCACCGTATCCTGAATGCCAACAACGGCACCTGTCGAAGAACTTGAACCACCGGACTCACCCGGCTTGCCAGGATCGCCGGCACTAGAAAGGGGACGACCCAAAGAATCCTTCTGGACCACGCCACTGGAATTTTTGTCCCAATGGGATCCACTGGAAGTTTCATCGCTATAAAGATCGTCTATGACTTCTTCACTTGAACTAGAGCTATGCTCCGAACACGCCTCAAAAGAGAGGGCCATAAAAGCACAGACAATAATCCAAAATAGGCGATTCATTTCGTCGTTCCTCAAAACCTACTGGACAATATAAAAAAGTCTACACCATTTTCCCAGTCGCAAGGAACCGGGAATGCATTTCAAATGCCCTTTCTAGGGCTATTGGCATATGAACGGCCTTGGCATGCTTCAGACTGTATTCCAAAAAATCCGTCAACGGTTCACGGAATACGGGATGGGCGCAATTTTTGATAATCGACCTGGCCCGTTCCTCGGCAGAAAGCCCTCGCAAATCCGCAAGTCCCTGTTCCGTCACGAAAATCATGGTATCGTGATCCGTCTGGTCCACGTGACTCACGTAAGGCACAATAGAACTAATGGCGCCATCCTTTGCCACCGAAGGTGTCAAGAAGAATCCGAGGGCGCAATTGCGGGCAAAGTCCGCGGCACCGCCGATTCCGTTCATCATGGAAGAACCCGAAACCAGGCTGCTGTTCACGTTTCCAAAGATATCCGCTTCCAGGGCCGTATTCATGGAGATTACGCCCACGCGGCGAATCACGTCGGGACTGTTGCTGACTTCTTGCTGACGAAGAATCAAATGCTTTTTCCATTCATTCGCATTCTCGACAAATTCCTTCTGGGCATTTTCAGACAAAGTAAGAGCTGTACCGGAAGCCACCCCCAGCTTACCCTTCTTAAGGAGCGGAAGTACGGCTTCTTGAATCACTTCGGTATAGAGGTCAATTTGCCCTAGGCGATCATCACATGACATGGCGTTCAAAACCGCATTGGCAACCTTGCCTACGCCACTCTGGAAAGCCATTCCCTTGGGAAGGCGACCTTTCTTTTCTTCGAAGCTGATAAAGTCCAGAATGCGCTGGCCGATATTGGTCGAAATTTCGTCCGGTTCTACAAAGGGATTCACCTCGTCAAGGCGAGAGGTTTCGACAATGGCAATGACCTTGTTCGGGTCTATCTTTACGAATTCGCCACCCACGCGATCGCCGGCACTATAAATCGGAAGGGGCTTTGCATGGGGCGGAAGTTCGGGCAGGGCCACGTCGTGGATTCCCATGAAGGAATCGCCCAAACGGGTATTCAGTTCCAAGATAATCTTCGGCGCCATCTCCAGGTAGGTAACCGAATTTCCGCCCGATGTCGACAGACATACCCGACCGTCGCCCATAATGGCAGAAACTTCGATAACAGCGACCGTCGGGGCAGGCAAAGCCCCCGTTCGCACCAGATAACCCATCTTGCCCAGGTGAGCGTCAATATACTTGATTTGGCCGGCATTAATGGCCTTGCGCAAACTCGGATTGCTCTGGTAAGGCATTCGAAGCGACACCGCCTGCGCCCGAGCTAAAGCCCCGTCGCAGCTGTCGCCTGTCGACGCTCCCGAGAAGAGCGTCACCTTGAAGGGCTTGCCTTCGGCATGCAACTGTTCGGCACGGGCAGCCAATGCCGTTGGGACCTCTTTGGGGTAACCTGCCAAGGTAAAACCGGAAACACCCAACACATCACCATCGTTAATCATTGCCGCGGCATCGACTGCCGAGCACTTCTTCGAGTCAATCCAATTCATAGTGCCGTAAAAATAATTTTTTAGATTTTCCCGCGTGAAACACTTCATCAAATACAACTTGATTGGCGTCATGAACACCCTCATTACCCTGGCATCGGTCTGGGTGATGCACCAGCTTTTGGACTGGAACCTGGAACTTTCCAATTTTCTCGGGTTCATTTTCGGCGCCATCAACAGCTACCTGATGAACCGTATCTGGAATTTCAAGAGCCATAACCGCAAGCGCACCGAAATCGTCCGATTCATCATCGTGTTCCTTGCAGCCTACGCCCTGAACTTTGTAACGCTAGAAGCAACCGTATACGTTTTGAACACCGCCTGGTGCAAGCCGTTTACCGACTTTATTTCACAATTCATGAAACCCGGCTTTTTCGCAAACATCGTCGCCAACGGCGTGTACGTCATCGCGAGCTTTACGCTCTACAAGAAATGGGTGTTTAAAAAATAACTCTAAAAATTCGTTGTTCGCATATAAAAAACGCTCGCCAATGGCGAGCGTTTTTTGCAGCTGAGCTGCAGAAGTTTTTCAAGAATTCCGATTAGAACGGTACGAGTTCAACACGGCGGTTCTTGGAGCGGCCCTTCTTCGTCTTGTTGTCGGCGATGGGCTTGTCAGAGCCAAAGCCCACGGCGCGAACGCGGTCAGAAGAAATACCGTTCTGGATGAAGTAATCCACCACAGCCTGGGCACGATCCTGAGAAATCTGCTTGTTCGTGTCTTCGGAGCCCGTGTTGTCGGTATGACCCTGGACTTCGATATTAGCGGTGCTGAACTTCTTCATGAGTTTCACGATGTTGTTCAAGGTCTTGTAGCTGGACTTGGTGAGCTTCTTGGAGCCGCTCTGGAAGTTGATACCCTTCTTCAGCTGTTCCAAGTCTTCGGCCTTGTTGAGCGGGCAACCCTTCTTGTCGATACGTACGCCTTCGAGGGTGTTGGGGCACTTATCGAGGAAGTCAGCCACGCCGTCCTTGTCGGTATCAATCGGGCAACCAGCGGTGTCTACAGCTGCGCCCTGCGGAGTATTCGGGCACTTGTCGAAGCCGTCGTAAACGCCATCCTTGTCGGCATCAGCAGCGCAACCCAGAGAGTCAACAGGCACGCCAGCCGGAGTGTTCGGGCACTGGTCAATGCCATCAGGTACGCCGTCCTTGTCGTAATCCAGCGGGCAACCGGTGTTGTCAACCGTGAGGCCTGCCTTGGTTTCCGGGCACTTGTCGAGAGCGTCAGGCACGCCATCCTTGTCGGCGTCAGCCGGGCAACCCGTAGAATCAACAGCCACGCCCTGCTTGGTGTTCGGGCACTGGTCAACTGCATCAGGAATACCGTCGCCATCGAAGTCGCCTTCGCAACCTTCGGCGTTCACCTGGGCACCTTCGCGAGTGTTAGCGCACTTGTCGAGAGCATCGGGCACGCCATCCTTGTCAGCGTCTGCCGGGCAACCGAGGGTGTCGACCTGGAGACCTGCCGGAGTATTCGGGCACTTGTCGAATGCATCGGCAACACCGTCCTTGTCGGCATCAGCCGGGCAACCCGTTTCGTCAACCTGGAGACCTGCCGGAGTATTTTCGCACTTGTCAAGACCGTCGTACACGCCGTCCTTGTCGCTATCAACCGGGCAACCCACGGCATCGGCCTTCACGCCAGCCTGGGTGTTCGGGCACTTATCCACAGTATTGGGCACGCCATCCTTGTCGGAATCCGGTTCGCAACCGAGCGAATCAATCGGAGCGCCTTCAGTAGTATTCGGGCACTTGTCAAGACCATCAAGAATGCCATCCTTATCGGTATCCATCGGACAACCGGCAGTATCGACTTCGGCGCCATAAGGCGTATTATCGCACATGTCAAGGCCATCAATCACGCCGTCCTTATCGGTATCGATCGGGCAGCCAAGAGTATCAACAGTAGCCACACTCGGCGTATGCTGGCACTGATCCTTTTCATCCGGAACACCATCACCGTCTTCATCATGCTTTGCATTGCCACCAAAGCGCCAGGTCAGGAGAGCGGTACCGGCAATGGTCGGAGTCGGCGCATAGCCATAACGGACATCACCCTGATTTCCCCCGTAATGAATGGTATGTTCCGAAACATTCTTCATTTCTTCCTTGTTATCGTAGCCAAGATTCTTCAACGTACGGACTGCGATATCTGCACCCAAGGCGAAGTCGATATTCCACGGCAAGTGGAAACGAAGACCCGGAGTCAGGAGCATCGGGTCATCCAAGGGTTCACGACGGTAGGCACCTTCTTCAACACGCATTTCGCCAGTGAATTCGACGAAGATATCCACCCACCTGCTCGGCATCACGTTCAGACCGGTGCCATAGACCACGGTATTGGTTCCCTTGTCGGCAAACACGTAACCGCCATGGATATTCCACACGACCGGCACTCCCAGTGCACCGAAATTCAAGGTAAGCACCAAAGTTCCAGCTACGTTAACTTCATCCGAAGAATAGGGGTTCGTATTACCCGCTTCATCATTCAGGTACCATGCATGGCGAGGACGAACACCGGCACCCTTTTCTCCCGTCGGGATATAGACATCGATCAATGCTGCAGCGGCAAAGAAGCTTCTTGCATCACCCACAAGACCGGATTTCATCCAGATATCCAAGTCACCGCGGCTGTTCTTCCAAAGATCGCCTTCGCCATCACCACGCAAATTAGCGTGATCGTAATAAAGCGGCAGGGAAACGCCCAAATCCAGGTATTCTTGCAAGCCAACGGCCACATGAACATTGCCCGACAACGATGCCGCCTGTGCATGGAACGAACGGTCCTGGTTATTTATAGAAAGCACGCCACCACGGGACTGTGACCAAGAATCAAGCGAAACGGCTCCACCCGTTCCGAGTTCGATACCACCCTTCCCTAATGTATAGGCGTTATGTTGATGTATACCGGAGGTTCCACCCTGAAGCCCGGACTGGGCAAAGGCAAGACCGCCAGCGACCAATGATAAAGCAATGATTTTTTTCATTGTAACCCTCGCATGTCTTTATTACATTACTTTCCAATGTAGTATTTTTGCAAGTTTCAAGGTCAATGTGACCTGGCTCACACCCAAAAATGCATATAAAATCAGCAAATTTCGCACAAATGCAACGAAAAGTTTATATTAGACATCAAAATAATGACTATGAACCCGATTTTATCTATACAAAATATCCGCCGAGACTTTAAAATGGGCGACGAGACCGTCCACGCCCTCCGTGGAGTCTCCTTCGACATCTACCCCGGCGAGTTCGTAACGATCATGGGTACAAGCGGTTCCGGAAAATCCACCATGCTGAACATTCTGGGCTGCATGGACAAGCCCACCTCCGGCGAATATATTCTGGACGGACAACACACCGAAAAATTGAAGCGTGACGCTCTCGCGAAAATCCGCAGCAAGAAGCTGGGATTCGTTTTTCAGAGTTACAATCTTTTAAGTCGAACCACGGCCATCGAGAACGTGGAATTGCCCTTGCTTTACAACTCCAGCATTTCGGCAGCGGAACGCCACCGCCGCGCCATCGATGCTTTAAAGATGGTCGGACTCGAAAGTCGCATGAAGCATTTACCGAACCAGCTTTCGGGCGGACAGCAGCAACGCGTGGCCATTGCACGCGCCTTGGTAAACGACCCGGTTATCATCCTTGCCGACGAAGCCACAGGCAACCTGGACACCCGCACCAGCTACGAAATCATGATGATTTTCCAGGAGCTGAACCGTCAAGGAAAGACCATCGCCTTCGTGACCCACGAACCCGATATCGCCACCTTCAGCGGCCGCACCATTACGCTGCGCGACGGGCTCCTCAAAAAAGACGTGAAGAACGAAAACGTGCAAGACGCCAAGGCCGCCTTCGAAGCACTCCCTCCGCCAGAAACGTTTGAGGAGGAATAATGTCACCATTCACTCTTATTAAAATTGCACTCAATGCATTGCTCCGTAACCGCATGCGCACCTTCCTTTCGGTGCTGGGCATCGTCATCGGTGTCGCGGCGGTAATCGCCATGGTCGCCATGGGCGAAGGCTCCCGAATCGCCATCAAGGAACAGATGACGGCGATGGGTTCCAACGCCATTATCATCATGCCCAACCGCGACCGCCGCGGCGGCGTGCAAATGGAATCCACCAGCGAGCTCCTGGAGGAAGCCGACATCATCGCCATCCGCGAAAACGCCACCTACATTGACGGTGTTTCCCCCATGATGACCGTAGGCGGGCAGGCGATTGTCGGCAATAACAACTCCCCCACGACTTTGAGCGGTATTTCTGCCGACTACCTCAAGATTCGCAACTACGAAATCGAAGACGGTGTCATGTTCGACGACGTCACGGACCGCATGTCCAAAGTCTGCGTCATCGGGCAGACCGTCGTGAAAAACCTGTTCCCTGAAGGCGACCCCATCGGCAAGACCATTCGTTACAAGAACATTCCCCTGAAGGTCATCGGCACCTTGAAAGCGAAAGGCTCCGGCGACTTCGGGCAAGATAACGACGACGTGATTTTCACGCCCTACCAGACGGTGATGCGCAGGTTTTCTGCCACTACGAATATCCGCCAGATTTTTGCGAATTCCATTGGAGAAGGCTACGCCGAAAAGGCGACCGAAGAAATCATGGGAATCTTGAAGGAACGCCGTGGCTGGACCAAGCCCGTGGATCCGTTCCGCGTATTTACCCAAGAAGAAATGATTCAGACCATTACGAGTACTTCTGACATGATTTCTTTGGTGCTCACGATTATCGCAGGAATTAGTTTGTTTGTAGGTGGCATCGGAATCATGAACATCATGTACGTATCGGTAACCGAACGTACTAAAGAAATCGGTCTCCGTATGGCCATCGGTGCTCGCGGCAAAGACATTATGTTCCAATTCTTGTTCGAATCAGTCATCATCAGTCTGCTCGGAGGTGTTATCGGAATTGCGCTTGGCATTGCTGCATCCGAAATCGTGAAAATTGCCTTCAACATGCCCATGAGCGTTTCAGTGACCAGCGTCATCGTGAGTTTTGGCGTGTGCTTTGCCACTGGAGTCTTTTTCGGATGGTACCCCGCCCGCAAGGCAAGCCGCCTTGACCCGATTGAAGCCTTAAGGTTCGAGTAAATAATTCACATTTTTTGTTCTCACGCAACATTTTTCATATATATTTAGGGCATGAATCTGCTTGAATTTTTACAACCGATGCCAGTCGTGGGCATTCTCCGCGACATTCCCCAGGGCGCAGAAGAAGCATGCGTCAAGACCGCTGTTGAATGCGGGCTCAAGGCGATCGAAGTCACCATGAATACCGCCAACGCCGAGGCAATCATCGCAGACCTCAAGGCTGCGGCAAAACCTCACGGCATTGCCGTTGGCGCAGGTACGGTCCGCCACGGGAGCGACTTGGACAAGGCCATCGCCGCAGGCGCCGAATTCATCGTGACGCCCAATACGCGCAATGAAATCATCCGCCTTTCGGCCACGGCTCGCATCCCAATTATTCCGGGTGCATTGACTCCCACCGAAGTGCAGAAGGCATTCGACCTAGGCGCTACCGCCGTGAAGATTTTCCCGGTGAATTGCGTAGGCGGCCCCGAATACATCAAGGCGCTGCGCGGGCCGTTCCGCGACATTCCACTGATGGCATGCGGCGGCGTGAACCCAGAGAACGCCGCGAGCTACCTGAAGGCCGGCGCAAACCTGCTTTCGTTCGGAGCAAGTATTTACGACCCGAAACTCATGGCCGCAGGCGACTGGACAACAATTGCCGAGCGACTTAAGAAACTTCTCGCTTCGATTAAGTAGACAATCTTATTTAAGCAACAAAAAAATCCTGCTTTTAAGCAGGATTTTTTTATAGGAGATGCCCGCCTTCGCGGGCATGACATTCTTTCTACTGTCACCTACTATTTCTTCTTCCGCATTTCCTGCTTCATTTTGTACATGGAAACATCGGCGCTGTGCAGCATATCGTCGACTTCCTTGTAGTCTTCGCTAGAATGGGCAACGCCGTAAGCGAAAGACGCCTGCTTGTCGACAATCTTGATTTCAGAAACAATCTTCTCCATGCGTTCAGCACAAACGAAGGCGCCCTTTACATCGGTTTCGGGGCAAATGACCATAAATTCGTCGCCGCCCATTCTAAAGAGCTGGTCTGTTTCGCGCAGAATATCCTTGATGGCAGTGGACACCGAACGCAGCAGCAAGTCACCAGCCTGGTGGCCGTACTGGTCGTTGGTCGCCTTAAGTCCGTTCAAGTCAAAATAAATGATGGCAAACTGGGTACCGTAACGCTTGGAGCGCGAGAACCATTCGCGCAGCGAGAACATGCCATGACGGCGGTTGAAGCAACCCGTCATGTCGTCGGTCAAGGAAATGTCACGCAAGTTGCGCAGTGAACGGGCCAGGCGAATATGCACGTTCACGCGGGCAAGCAAGATTTCGGCAATGGCACTCTTGCTCACAAAATCAGAAGCGCCCGCCTGGAATCCCTTAGTCACGCTATCGGAATCTTCGCGGTTGGTCAAGAAAATGACCGGCAAGTCGTCCAAGGCATGGCGCTGACGGATGCGCAAGCAAACGTCAAAACCATTCATGTTCGGCATATTGATATCAAGCAAGACCAAATCGACCTGATTGTCGGCCAAAAAATCCAGAGCATCTTTTCCAGAATTACAACATTCAACACTATAACCGACACGCACCAGAAGGTCCTTGGTCTTTTCCAGGATCTCGGCGTTATCGTCTACAATAAGAATCTTTTCTTCAACCATTGAACATCCTCCCATTAAACAACCTAGGGATTTCCCTAAATTAATATTGTTTTGGGTGATTGTCTACAAAAACTCTAGGGCAGGCGCCTGTTTGATAAGCCCCTGGGCCGCGGCATGTTCAAAAAACAGAGACAGGGACTGTTTTCTTTCATCCGTAAAGCGATAATCCAACGCGGAATAGTAATTTTCTATAACGGCCCGGGGCAGGTTTACCGGGTAACGGGCAAGCCACTTGTCCAGCGACCGAGAGGGATTTTCGCGGAACCGTTCAACGCTTTCACGGGTGGCCTGCAAATAGCGGAGCAACACCGGCTTCAGTTCCGGCTTCAGCGCATCCCTAGAAATGATCCACGCCCCAAAGACAAAGGGCACCTGCAGCCAATCCTGCCACAAGGTTCCCAAGTCGTAATCGTAGGCAAATCGGTGACGTTCGTTTTCTTCCAGGGCCTGGTCACCAATCAGCAGACAGGCGTCATCTGCAGATTCGTAAACGCCGGCACGATAAACCGGTTGCAAGCCGAAGCGTTCCTGCAGGATAATTTTCAACAAATTAATAGATGTTTCACTTTGGGCAGTAAGGCACACTGTCTTGCCGGATAATTTTTCTATGGGCACCTTCGAGAATAACTTAACAGATCGAACCTCAAAGGAGCAGGAGGTGCAAATATCCGGAGCCAACACAAATGCCCCTGGCTTTTGCGCAAAAGTGATGGATGATGCCGGAGATAAATGGATTTGGCCCTCTTTAAGTGCGGCACAGTGTGCGCTAGGCGCCCCGTCCACAAATACGATGTCATGGAATTCGGATTCTCGTCCAAGGAAGTCATGAAAAAACGGCGCACAGACCAAAAAAGGGATTCGTCCAACTCGTAAAGCCATGTAAAAAAGTTAATTTTTCGCCACGACCTGCAACAGGGTCAAAAAATAAAATAACCAAAGAATAACCGAAAATGGCTAAGGTATAATGGCTGTATTCCATGTAAAGAAGACATCGCTCGGCGACGACCAGACGTCTCTGGTGTTCAAGGGCAAGATTGTTGAAGGCCCCATTAGCAAGGGCATGACTGTAGAAATCCCCGTCACACAAGAGGCGGTGGTAAGAATGAAGATTTTTGATGTCGTCCTTTTTGAAAAGCAGAAGGACGAATCCAAGAAGGTTGGACTGGTTGTCGATTTCAAGGACTTGCCCGATGACATGGAAGTCATCATGAGCCTGAACATCGCCGAAGAAGACCTTACGATTGTAAACGAGTAAGGCAATTCAGCCTTTTCGCACACACAGGTGACACAATGATTAAAGAGAGACTGCGGGGAGTGAATTTGGGTGGATGGTTCAGTCAGGTAGACTGCATCCAAGAAAAAGATCCCGTCGGTTTTCCCGGGATCATTGAACACATCAAGACATTCCTTGGTGACAGCGACTTCAAGCGCATCCGCGGTGCGGGGTTCAACCACGTACGTCTGCCGGTGGACTACTTCAACCTGTTCGATGAAGGTTCGCTCAAGCCCAAGGACGAAGTTTTTACTCTGCTGGACAAAGCAATCAAGGACATTCAGGCTAACGACCTGGACGTGATTCTTGACCTGCACAAGTGTCCGGGCCACGACTTCCATCTGGGTTGCTCGCAGGAACAGCCGTTCTTCGTGAGTGCAGACGCCCGCAAGGATACCGCCAAGGTATGGTCCTTCATGGCTGAACGCTATAGCGGCGAACCGCGCGTGATGATGGAACTCTTGAACGAACCGGCCGCTGCCGACTCCCTAGTTTGGGACAAAGTAAAGGACGAAATTTTCTGGGCAATCCGCAAGCATGCCCCGAAGAACACGATTGTGGTAGGCGCCAACAAGTGGAACAGCGCTCGCGAATTCAAGTACCTGACGCCGCTGGATGACGACAACGCCATCTACAGTTTTCACACTTACACGCCGGTCACGTTCACGCACCAAGGTGCCGCCTGGATCAATGATCCGTTCTTCAAGATTGAACGTCCGTGGCCTGGCGACTACGCCGCTCCCGAACAGGGTGGCACCACCCGCCTCGACGTGGAATACGGCAAATGGGACAAGGCTCGCCTGCAAGAAAGCATCCAGAACGCCCTTGACTTCCGTGCAAAGTATGATTTGCCGGTGGCCTGCAACGAATTCGGCGTGTATGTGCAGGTGCCGCGAAAGTACCAGCTCGCCTGGATGCACGACTTCATGGAAATCCTCCGTGATGCCGATGTAGGCTACAGCTACTGGAATTACAAGAACCTCGACTTCGGTCTCGTATCGAAGGGTGAATCGTTGCACCAGAGCCTTAAGCAGTACGACAATCCGGACCGCCTCGACAACGAGCTGATGGAATTACTCGCGAAAGGCTAATTCAAATTTCAGAGTTAATAAATGCAAAAATTCCTCGACGCAAGTCGAGGAATTTCTTTTTTTAAATTCAATTCTGAATTACTTGCCGGCAGCGCGTTTCTGCATTTCGCGGCGCTGGGCTTCAGCAAGCATACGAGCCATTTCAAGACGGCTGTCTTCCTTTTCCTTGCGCTTGGTTTCTTCCTTGCAGTTCACGCACTTGGTAGCCGTAGGCACGGCAATCAGGCGGGCCTTGGGAATCAATTCGCCGCACACCTTGCAGATACCGAAGGTACCCTTCTTGATGCGTTTGAGAGCCTCTTCCAGGTACACCAGATATTTGCCTTCGCGAGCGGCCAAGGAGAAGTTCGTTTCCAGGGCATTGTAGTCGGTTGCAAGGTCTGCACTATTGGATTCGCCACCTTCACCCGCCTGCGCCTGATTCTTGAACGTTTCGGTCTTGTCAAAGTCGGTCTGAGCCGTAACAATCTGCCTACGTTTTTCAATCAACATATCCTCAAAGAACTTGAGGTCTGCATCGCTCATCTTTACAGGTTTCTTTTCAGCCATGGTCTTTTCTCCTTGGTTGCGATTTAACTCGTTTGTACCAATAAACTGATAAATAACTTTTTTTTCGCGAAAAGGGTAAACTTTTTTTAAAAAATATCAACATTAATGTCCAAGCCGTTCTTTTTGATGTCTTCAAGCAATGCATCGACATCCAAAAGCAGCTTATCCAGCTCACTGTTGATAGGCGAAGTCAAATCCATGACAAGCCCTGCGGAGTTGTCCCCCTCCACAAGTTTACCCATAATCGCATTGGACTGGTCCTTGAGCCTCTTGACCGATTCAAGCAACAGACGCGTACGGTCAACCAAAGCGTTCAGATCCCGGATCTTGACCGCACCGGTCTGAGCAATGGCTTCTAGAGCCTCCTGCGCCTTTCCCAGGCTTTGGTCACATTTATCCAGAAGCGACTCCACCTCGGCCTTCCAGCTTTTCACATTCACGCGGCTCTTGTAGACCACGTTCTTGGCCTTTTTAGACACCCGCTGAATCTGCACACCGGCCTCCCCGTCCGAAAGGGAATCCATCACCGAACGGACAGAATCCTTCAGTTCGCCCAAGTCCGCAATGATGCCACGCAACTTCTGGCCGAAGCCGCTCAGCCCTTCGTCAAAGTGCCCTACCAGCGTATCGCCGTCTTGGACCAGTTCCTTGGAATCGCCAGTCAAAATGCATACTTCACGTTCGCCCATAAGGCCCGCGGTAATCAGGCGGAATTCCGAATTGCGCGGAACCTTCGTTTCGGCAAGGACCCGAACCGTCACATAGACGGCATCGTCAGTCAGTTCCACCTTGGTAATCTCGCCACGCTTAATGCCGCGCACCTTGACCAGGTTTCCCGGAGAAAGTGTACCCACGGCATCGAACGAAACTACAAAAGAGAAACGCGCATGATACGGACTGGACGGATGTAAAAAGAACCATGCCGCCGAACAGGACGTCATCAGAATGACGAACACGACAAACGGTAAAAGGTTCTCTTTAATGCGTTTTGTGACCCTATTCATAGTAAGACCAATTTTGATTGTCGAAATCTAACAAATCATCGACATACTCGCCCTTGGCCTTGGCCTTAATCTTTTGCATTAAGGACTCATTGAAGTCCTGAGCCACGTTTTGACCGCTATATTTCATCAAGGTATTCATGGCGATGACCTCGGAAATCACGGTCAGGTTCTTGCCGGGAGCCACAGGAATCACCACTTTGGGGATTTTTACCCCCATCACTTCTTCTTCCTGCTCGTTGAGACCGGTTCGGTCGTAACCGCCGTCGCGCTGCCACTGTTGCAATTCCACGATGGTTTCGATCTTTTTCACCTTACGAATGGCATGAATACCGAACATGGAGCGGATATCCAAAATACCCACCCCGCGAATTTCCATATGGTGCCTGATAAGCGGGTCCGGACGGCCGATAATGGCACGGCCTACGTTACTGATGTGAACCACGTCGTCGGCCACCATGCGGTGTCCACTTTCTACAAGGTCCAGTACACATTCCGACTTGCCCACGTTGCTGTCGCCCACATAGAGCATGCCAACGCCGTAAACGTCCACGAGACTTCCGTGGATAATGGCATGGGGCGCAAAGAATTCTTCCAAGATACGCTGGGCAATCTTGTTGAACTCGTAGGTGTGGAGCGTGGTAGAAAACAGGGGTATTCCCAAGCGTTCGCACATGGCACGAAGCTCAGGATGCGGCATCTGGGAATGGGTTACCACCCACATGGGCGCCTTGAATACAGACAAATTCTCAAAAACCTTTGCACGGCCTTCGGGGCCAATGGATTCCAGGTAGTTCCATTCGGTGTGCCCAACCACCTGAATCTGCTGGGAGCTGTAAACCTTGGTAAAGCCCGCCATGGCAAGGCCAGGCCTATTAATGCCGCTTTCGGCAATAGGGGCATCCAGGGTCGATTCCGAAGAATGGCAAGCCATTTGCAGGTCCTTGCCATAATGCAAAAAAAAGTCCCGCACCAGGAGACGTTCCCGGTGCAGGATCTTGATGTCTTTTAATCTTGACTCAGCCACGATTTCGTCCGCTTATACAACTTCAGACATTGGCTGGGCACGGTGATCGTTCTGCTTGTCGTTTGCCTTCTTGAGCTGCACCTTGATGCGTTCAAGGGTTACATCCACAGCCTTGCCCATGTTTTCTTCGTCGGCGGAGGCCACTACTTGAGAACCAGTAATATTAACAGTAATTTCGCAATGACGCTGATGTTCAACTTCGTGGTCAAGGATAACGGAGGCACTGGTGATATTCGGGTAGAATCGAGCTAATTTATCCATTTCTTCTTGAATACGATCCTGGAGTCCGGCAGAAGCATTAAAGTGACGAGCAGAGAACTGAATATCCATAATATTAACCTCCTTAAAAAGGGTTTTCGTATGTATTGCAGAGCTTTTTGCTCCACGTCTAGAGTATATACATCTTTTTTTGTTCAAAAACAAAGGGTTTTTCAAAAATTTTCAAAAAAACTTATTCCAACTTGGAATATTTAGTACAAAAGTGGCCTTTTTAGGCCAAAACCAGCCTAAATGAGCTTTTTACGCTTGCTGGCTGGCAACAGGTGGAGCTCTTCTTCGCGGTATTTTGCCACCGTACGGCGAGCCACCTTGATCCCCTGTTCCATCAGTTTGTCTGCAATGGCCTGGTCAGAAAGGGGCTTTTTCTTGTCTTCTTCGTCCACCAACTTCTTGATGGCATCCAGAATGGTTGCCGAGCTGAGTTCCGCGGCATCGGGCGAAGAATCCTGCTTGACACCCGAGGTAAAGAACTGCTTGAGTTCAAAAATGCCGTAAGGCGTATCCACGTACTTGCCGTTGACCGAACGGTTCACGGTACTCACGTCGCGCTTGATATCGTCGGCAATGTCCTGCTGCACCATGGGCTTCAGGAATGCCGGGCCCTTGGTGAAAAAATCTTTCTGGCGCTTGAATATCGCACGCATCACCAGTTCCATTGTGGTGTAGCGGTTGTCCAGCGCCTTGATGAATTCCACCGCCTTGAACAAATGAGTGCGCACGTAATCCTTGTCGGACTTGGATGCACCCTTGTCATCGAGGATGGCCTTGTAGGTCTGATTGACCCGGAGCCTTTTCTGCACCGAAGAACGCACCGATTCCACTTCCATACGGCCATGCTTGTCCACCACCTTGAGGTCTGCGGCAATGGTCTGCACGCGGGAATTGGACAGCTGAAAACCCGGATGGGGATTGAGCTTTGCGAAACTTGCCACCGCACGTTGCACATCTTCGGTAGAAACGCCTAAAGCCTTACCAATTTTAGCATAACGTAACGCCAGCAGATCGTCGTAGCACTTTTCAAGAATCTTGATACCCAGCGGCGGGAAACTCGGGAGTGCATAAGCCTGAATCAAGAAGCATTCCCGCTGGTTACGGGCACCGATTCCACGGGGGTTAAAGCCCTGCAGCACATGCACCGCCTCGCGCACGGGGAGGGAGCATTCCTCCAGCGGAACCTCGTTACGGAGCATGGATTCAATTTCGTTGATGTACGGGTCTTCGGACAGACGCAAGGGAGTTTCGTCGAGGGTAGCCTCTTGCAAGAAACCGTTCTCGTCCAGCGAATCAATCAGGTACTCCACCAAGGAGCGGAATTTCTTTTCGGAACAGTTGCTCTGGGCAAGCTGTTCCAACTGTTCGCGGGAACCCGACCAGAGCAACAGCTGGTCACGCAACTTGTCCTGAAGGCTCTTGCCGTGATCCTTGATGGGGCGGTCCCATTCGTCATCGGAATCGTTACCCACATTCAAGTCCTTGAAGGGGGCGTCCTCGTTCATGGAGCCGTCTTTCAAGTACTGTTCATAATTGATATTGTCGCCACCATCTAAAAGGCTGCTGTCGCCCATGGCGCTATCTTCGAGGCTAGAATAATCGCCCGAATCGTAATCGTCGAAGTCATCCTTGACTTCTCGCAGTTCTGCACCGGAATCCGGAAGTTCGTCTTCGTGGACTTCCCGTTCTTCCATGGGAGCAGCATCGTCCAATTCCAAAAGTGGATTGCTTTCCAGCTCTTCTTTGATAGCGGTATCGAGTTCCAGGGAATTCTTCTGCAGAATGGTTACAAACTGCCTAAGCTGGGGCGAAAGATTCTGCTCCAGTCGCTGATTTGTACCAAGTTGAATCCCAATATCCACAAAGCCCCCTAACCTAAGCTAAAGCTATCGCCCAAGTAAATGCGGCGGGCTTCGGGGTCGTTGGCCAAGTATTCCGAAGAACCTTCGGTAAGCACCTGACTTTTGTACATAATGTAGGCACGGTCCGTAATCGAAAGGGTTTCACGCACGTTATGGTCCGTAATCAGGATACCCATGCCGCGATCCTTGAGACCCGAAATAATGGACTGGATGTCCGCCACGGCAATGGGGTCGATACCTGCGAAAGGTTCGTCCAGCAAAAGGAACGAAGGGTCGCTGGCGAGGGCGCGTGCAATTTCCAAACGGCGGCGTTCACCACCCGAGCAACTCATGGACTTGGTTTTGCGGATGTGGGTAATCTTGAATTCTTCCAGCAATTCTTCGAGGCGGCGCTTGCGTTCGGAACGCTTCATGCCCTGGGTTTCAAGAATTGCCATAATGTTGTCTTCTACACTGAGCTTGCGGAAAATAGAAGCTTCCTGGGGCAAGTAACCGATACCCAAGCGAGCGCGCTTGTACATGGGCTTGTCCGTCATCTCGATATCGTCGAGGAAAATGTGACCCGACTCCGGACGCACCATTCCCACGATCATGTAGAACGAGGTGGTCTTGCCAGCACCGTTGGGGCCCAGAAGTCCGACGATTTCGCCCTGGGACACGCGAATGGATACGTCGCTCACCACTTGGCGACCGCCATAGACCTTTCTCAGGTGTTCCGTGCGTATGGTACTAACAAGATTCTTCATAAGGACTGCTCAGCTCTAATATTCATCAATAATTTATAAATCTTTAGGCGAGGCGTTCTGCTTGCCGCGCATTTTTTTTATCATATTCAATTGGGCTTTCATCATTTCAGATTGAGGCTTATCACCTGTTTCCACCTTAAGTGAATCCGCCTGAGCCTTCTTGATGCGCTGTTCCTTTTCCATATCGATGTAACGGCCGCTAGCCATAGCCGCAGCCCCCAAAAGCTTCAGGGACTTCACCGCATTTTTCTGGGCATCGAACACGATATGGATGGTATCTCCCGTAGCTTCGTTCTTGCCCGAAACAGAACGATCCTTCTTCACGTAGAAATAAGTGCTTTGGGCCTTGCCCGAAACAATGGCCCGGTCCATCTTGCCCTGATTAAAGTACAAGTCCAGCCTGTCGCCGTCCATCAAGTTGCGGTATTCCTTCAGGTCCGTTTCGTAGAAGAATCCACGCGCGTTCAGGTTCACGTAAAGACGTTCAATCTTGTCATTGCTGAATTGTGCGTAAAGGGTGTCGCCAAAAGCTTCGGTCACGCTGCCGGGAGCATTCTTCTTGGGTTCCTCTTGCTGGATACCATGGGCATTGCGAATCACCAAAGCCGACTTCAGGGACTTACCCGTAGAATCCAGCACCAGAAAAATGGAATCCCCCGTAAGGTGGTAATTCTTGAGATCGCATGTGGGATGACCCTTCATAGAAAGCCAATTGTTCTTGCGGTCAAAGTACCCCGTATCGCAAGTCACCACCATTTCGTTCTGCGTCACCTTCACCTGGTCGAAAGCCTGGGCGAAGGCGTCCTTCTTGTTGTAAATAATGCGCTTGGCGGAAATCGTCACCGTATCGATTTTCCCCTTTTTCTGCTTTTCGAACTGATAAAGCTTGGGCTTCTGGGGCATGGTGAGAATTTCTTTTTCACGGTCGTACTCCAGGTATTCGCCCGTAAACAAGTAGCTGTTCGCAGAATCGCCTGCGTGGACATTGCCCGAAGCAGTCGCAATGGCGTTCTTTTTCTGGTACAGGCCGTTTTCGGCCTGGATATAGCCCGAAGGGTGCGTAAAGAGGAAGCCGCCATTGCACTGCACGGTTTCGGCGTTCTTGTGCCAAAAGGCGCGTTGCGTGCGGAACTGGATGCTGTCATGGACGAAATGCACTCGCCCTTGCAGCAAGAGCGTTCCGCGCTTGCGGGCGACAGCAAGGCTGTCGGCATGTTTCATGATCAAGGGCGAGGACTGGGCGGCAGCGCTAGTCGCAAGAAGGGCGACCAGGAGCAGCGACAAGAGCCAAATTTTGCGGGGGACCGATTTCATCATTCGTCCCTCGGCTTTGCCTTGACGCGAAATCCCCTGTTCCTGATTTTCGACAGGAACTCTTGTTCTGCCTTGGTGGGAGCAGGATTTTCAGTCGCTTTCGAAGTATCAGCTTTTGCGGGAGCGGAAGGTGTTACGGTTTTAGCCGGCGAAGGCGCTGCCGGTTTGGCAGGAGCAGCCGTCGCGGCCGCCGAAGATGCAGGAGCCGCAGCAGCCTGGGCACTATCGCGGGATTCAATTTCTTTTGCCTGGGACTTGTCTTCTTCCTTGAGGCGACGGGCGGCATCCTGGAAAATACCCGTGACACTGGAAAGAATGCGCCAGTTATCCATATGGGCGTCACTTTCAAAGCCTCGGCCCTGCAAAACGTCGCCTTCTTCGCTGACCACGCGAACATAGCTTTCCGTTTTAACCAGGTTATCCTTCTTGTTCCAAATCAAGGAGTCCGAACGTACCGAAGCGCCCTTAGGCGTAAGGGCGTAAACGTGGCCATAGGCATACACGTAGGTAAACTTCAAGTCCATGCGGCCGGAATCGGCACGCAAGAATGCGGTTCGTTCTCCCAGGGAATCGTAAATATCCACCAGCACCGGGCGCACAAAGACCACTTCCTTGTCACCCCATCGTTCCAAATAGGCGGTTTTCAGTTTCCAAGCCAGCACACCCTTGTCGTAGCTGTCCATGAGGGTTGTGTCGGTAAAAAGCATTTCGGGGCGTTCTACCTGCAACCAGGGCTTTTCTTCTTCAATTTCTTCGCAAGCGGTCATCAACAGACCGATCAGCAATAAAGGTATCAACGCCCACTTTTGAAGAATCATAGGCCAAATATAGATAATTTGATTTTCTATTTTATTCGCATGAAACTCCGTATTATTGAATTTTTGAAGAATGTAGCAACCGGGCTTATCCCTTTGCAGAACCTGGTCTTGATTTCCCTTGCGGCGTGGGTGACGCACATTGTTTTAAGAGTGTTGCTCCTTTTCCGCAGCAACCCTTACGGATTCCCCTTTGTCAGCAAGCCGGACTGGTTTATTTTCCACGCTGTCTGCATCGACTTCATGTGGATCGTGAACGCACTGGTGATATTCCTTATCATCGGCGCCATCGGCATCAAGATTGCCGATGCGCTGAAAACCGACAAGGCAAAAAAAGCCATCCAGAAAACCCTGACGATTTTATACGCCGTATTCCACGGAGTAATCCTTTTCTTTACCCTTCTCGACAATGAAACCCAGCGATTCCTGGGCGGGCACCTGACCTTCGGACTGGTGGATACCTACAAGGACACATCATCTATCATTGTATTCTACGACTACGTGGCAAACGACTTGTCTGTACCCTATTTGCAGTTTGTCGTCCTTGTCCTGATGCTTCCCTTGACTTATGTACTCTACAGATTACTCTGCAAATGGTACCATCCTGCAAACCATTTTTACATGAAAAAATCTGTCATTGCGATGGTTATTTTCTACATCGCTTCTTATTCGTACGTTTACTTTATATGGACAGGCAGCTCCCGTATGACAAAGCTCTGTCCCGTTGTATCCTTAATCTACAAGGACCTATTCGATACCGAAAAATCCGCAGGCATTTCAGATAAAGACCTTGACGCCTATAAGACATCCTATCAAAATTTGTGGCAAAAGATTGAAGGTGATTCTTTATGGGAATTCTCTAGCGCCAAGGAAGGAAACGGGCTTCCACTTTACCGTGTACCTAAAGCCGAACTCTTGAACAGCGAAAAGCTCAAAGCCCAGCGCGAAATGAAGCCCAACTTCATCTTGGTGCTAATGGAATCGCAGCGCGGCCTTAACACAGGTTACATGAACCCGCAAATACAGCCCTCCCCGACCCCCTTTATGGATTCTCTCGCCGAACATTCCCATGTATGGATGCGCATGCACACCAGTGGCGTTCCCACGACCGGCGGCGTGCTTTCCACACACATCGGCATTCCTGACCATACGGAACTTTCTCAAGCAACAGACCTGGCTCATATCACCCTGCCAAGTTTCGTCTCGACACTTACCGATTCAGGCTACACCACTCACTACATGTCAGCAGCCGACCCTGCTTGGGATAACTTAGGTGTATGGATGGCGAAATGGTACACGGCGCAGCACTACAACCGCAATCGCGAAGACGATTCCACCTTTATGGACCATGCGATTGAATATGTTCGCGACACGCTTTCAAAAGAAGGAAAGCCGTTCCTTGCGACACTGATGACGCGTTCCAACCACTATCCCTTTAACTTTGCCGCAGGCATGACTGACGAAGAAAAGACGAGACCTTTGCAGGAACGCATCAACGTGACGATGGGTTATGCAGACAGACAACTCGCCCGCTTTATCCGCGCCGTTCAAAACGAGGAATGGTACCAAAACACCTATGTCATCGTGATGGCCGACCATGGTTTCCCCTTGGGCGAAAATGGCGTTTCTACCATGAGCGGCGGCGGATACTCAAATGTCAGCTGGATTCCGTTCTTTATCCACGGAAAGGGCTTAGAAGCCACTCGTGACACGATGACCGCAGCCCAAATCGACATTGCGCCCACCGTGCTTGAACTGGCCGGATTCGCCGTACCGAACATCTTTATGGGACACAACCTGCTGCGTGGTGGCGATACAGGACTTTCGCTCGGCGCCTACTCCGGCTATGCGGCCATCGGATTCGACGGCTATCGCTTTATTGCAAAATACCCCGCACAAGACGAAACGCACCTCTTTGCAGAAAACGACCTTCGTCAAGAAAAAGAAATCACCGGCAGCAACGAAAAGAGTCGCTCCATAGAAACCTATTTCGGGGCGACTCTCGATACATTGCTGAAGATTTCGAATTACAGCTTGGAAAAGGGTCTATAAAAACAAGCGTCTAAAGAAATTGATGATGCCGGCGGGAACCCTATAGCGGTATCCCCGGCAATCCACAACCATCACGCCCTTATACATGTTGAACGTATGGAAGGCAACCTTCATAGTCGGGTGCGGAGAAGATTTTCTCCACAGTTCCTTAAAGACGAGGCCTTCTGAAGATTCTTCAACTTGCTGGAAAGATATGGCATGGCCATATTCCACATTGCATTCCTGGGCTGGGCGATAAATCTTTCCCTTATATTCAAACCAATCGCCCGCATTTCGGGCAATGTTTTCAGGGAAATGGTATTCCTTCACCTTAGTGTACATTCCAGCTTCGTTCACTTCATATACACCTAGCGTGGATCCATTCGGCGTCGGCATTTCCGTGGAATAAATCTGTTTTTTGCCGAACAATTCCGTATAAACGGCATCCGTAAGGAGAGCGTCGCTAATCGGTTTTCCATTCACCAAAGCAGGCTTTTCCAAGTCCAATTCGTATAGCTTCAGGCCACCACCCTTGAAATTTTCAGGGTAAACCAGAATTTTATCGCCCCTACGAATAATTGCCGGGAAACTGAGGTGGGAATCCAGCTCTAGGATGGTATCTACCTTGAGAAGGCTATTGCTCGCCTTATCAATGGTAAGCATAGCAAGGCGGCCTCTCTTGTGAGGATAATAGTATTCTTCGACTAAGACATATATCTTGTCATCCGTAACATCGAGAATGAAAGGATCCGCAAACCACCGATCCTTACAATTGTGGTTCAACCACCTGATTTTCAGCGGTTCACCACCAATGACTTCATCCAAGGTGTTCTCGACAAAACCGATGTTCCAAACACCTTGCATGATGCTACGGTATAACTCAATGAATCTCACCCGACTACTCCTTCTTTAGGATTTTGCCGCACAAGAACATAGAGAACACAACGCTTGCCACCAGGAATATGAATATGCTCATACAGGCGAGGTCACCGATTCCCTTCAGGCCCTTATGGGTCGTAAAGAGGAATCCCACAAAGCCCGCAATAGTCGTCAACGAACTCGCCATCACATTTCGGGCAGTCGTATCCATTAATCCGCGAAGCGTCATCTTCTTGTTAGAGCTCCATGCCGATACCAGGTGAATCGTAGCGTCAATGCCGATACCCAATGTCATGGGAATCACAATCACATTGTAAATACTGATTCTACCATAATCGAAGGTTTCATTGAGGAAACCCAGCAAGCCCAAAGTAAGAAGCACGCCCATACCAAAAGGAATGCAACCCACAACGAAAATCTTCGGCTTTCTAAACGAGATAAGAAGAGTACCGAAAATCACAAGAACAATCACGATCGCCAGATTGAAACTGTCTTCCTTTACAGAAGATATCACATCTGAAAGAATAAACTGCGATGAGAATGTACGGAGATTTTCGCCATCAAAATTCCAGTGTCCATAACGGTCCTGGAAGCGTTGCAAGGCCTTTGCATCCCAACTGGGGAAATCACCATAGATAAAGCCAATCTTGCCATAGGAGCCGTCCTTTTCACGAACAACATCGAGAATCCAGCTAGGAATATCTTCTGGAACAAAAGTTTTTTCAACGGCAGCAAGCTTACGCAAATTGGCAATATTGACGGAATCTTCTCCTTCGGCGCGGTCAAAGACACGAGCCTCTACCAATTCACGGATTTCCTCGATAACTTCAAGACGTGCTTCCTGCGAATCCTTTGGCGGAATAAAGCTCTTGAGCGTTATAAAACTGCCCAACATCGAGTCCTTTTCCACATTGAGGCGATAAATCAGCGTATCATAGAGCTGATCCAGCTGAGACACCTTGGAGCCCATCACAGCCGCAGGCGTAGACGATTTGGCCTTATAGCTCGAACGAGTCACTTTGGTAGAAATCTTGTTGTCTTCCACCGTCTTTACCGTCGATGTTCGACGAAGATTCTTAAGGTCGTGTTCGAAATCCACATTCGGTGCAAAATAGAGCGCGATTCCACCAAGAACAAAACCGATAATCGCAGCCGTCTGGAAGAACTTAAGGATTTTGGCCTCTGTCCAGGCTTTGGGGAAGAAGCTATTGTCAGGAGCCTTGGGAATGCCTCCCATACACTTGATGAAAACCGGAAGCACCAGGATGGAGGTGAGCATGCTGAAGAAAACACCCGCAGATGCCACCACACCAAATTCATAGAAACCCTTGAAATGGGCCGCGAGCAAAGTCAGGAACGCAGCAATCGTGGTGAAGCTTGCCAAGACAAAAGGCTTAAGCATACGCCTTTGGGCTTCCTGAAGTACTTCTTCCAGAGAGGCTTTTTCGCGTAACAGTTTTTGAGCCGTTCCCAACATGTGGATAGAATAGTCAATACCAATGCCCAGGATAATAGACGCCACAAAGACCGTGAACGGATTCAACTTACCATAGAAAAGTGCAGTAAAGGCAAAAGTCGGAATGCAGGCGTAAAGCACGGAACTCGTTACAAGAATCGGTCCCTTAATGCCTCTAAAGAAATAGGAGGTAAGGAGCAGAATCAGCACCAAACTGATGCCAAAGGAGAATATACTGTCATTGGCAACTTCATCTACTTCCTTAAGGCCCTCATAAGTACCGTCCACAGTAAAGCGAGTCGGAACAGGATAGGTCTTTCCATTGAAATGCTGAAGCAATGTATCCGTACGTGCAAGAATATGCGTGACAAATTCGTAGTCCGTAGACGGCTTAATGAGTTTTGCGTTCACCACGCCATTGAACAGGATCTTTCCCGTACTATCGGGACGCGGGCAGCCAATGAGACGAGACTTCAGATGAGAGGGCACAGGATCCTTGGGATGCCATTCATCGCTCTCTTCTTCAGCAGATTCAGTCTTGCTCTTTTGAATAAAGCTCGCAAAAGCACCTACGGCTTCATCTGGAAGGCCAAGTTGCTGCGGCAAGTTTTCATCAAACCACACGCGCTCCTTCTTTTCAGATGCAGCGGCAGTTGTTTCTCCCAACAGGTCCACAACAAGAGGACCATTCTTTCGGCCGATTTCCAGTTGCAGATCTTCCAAGTTATCGCGGATGCGTTCCAGGTGGGACACCGGGAAATAGAGAAGAGCGTTGTCCTTGAAGAACTGATTGTCTTCATCTTTTTGCGTCGATACAAAATCACCTTGCCAACGGCTATGAATGTAGTTCTCGATGGAATCTTGCATCGCCGCCACAATTTCAGGATCGTCGCTCTGGATGGCAATCGTAAAACGGTCCGTACTACCAAAACGCTGATAGGATTCCTGCAAAGCAAGAACGCTAGGGGTTTCATCGGGAAGCAAATGGGAAAGGTCTGCATCCAGTCGAAGACCCGGTTTAACAAAAATGGGGAAAGCGCACAATGCGGCAAGCAGGAGATAGAAAGCCAAAGCCTTAAACTGGTGCTTACAAATGAGCGGGATGTACCACGCTGAGAATTTTTCTTGCAAGGATTTCTTTGTAACCATATGCAAAATATAAAAAATTTGTACGGATTCTTTTTTTACTAGATTTATGCTTATGAGAATAATGATAGTCCTTAACCGAATCGCCCGTGGTGGCGGGGAAAATGTGGCAGTTCAACTAGCCAATCAATTTTCCCGAATGGGGCACACCGTTTTTTTCGTAAGCAATAAAGAACGAAACAACATTTCTGACTTTTATCCTATCGACGAAAATGTTCAAATTCTCTCCTGTTTTCGTCATTATTTCCCCTTAAAAATTTTCAGCCTTCGCCGCGCCATTAAAAAAGAGAATCCCGACATCATCATCGGCGTCATGCCGGATTCCACTTTCTACACATACCTGGCGGCTTTGGGGCTCCACAAGAAAATCATTTCGTCTGACCACAGCTCTTTCGAAAAAAATCCTTATTCTCAAAGACATCTATTCCCTTACCTTCTCAAGTTCTATTTCAACGCCGTCTACGACTGCGTTACCGTTTTGACAAGGACAGACCACGACATCGTCGTAAAGAGATTCAAGAAGACGGTGGTCATGCCAAACCCGCTTTCCATAGCACCTGCAACGGCAATCAACCCGAACAAGAAAAAACGAATTCTCGCCGCCGGCCGCCTTAATATTTGGCATTGCAAAGGCTTTGACATTCTCATTAAGGCATGGGCACGGATCCAGGAAAAATATCCTGATTGGACTGTTGAAATTGCCGGCGAAGGAGATAAGGGGCGTCAGTATCTGGAAAGTCTTATTGCAGAAAACCACCTGGAAAACCGGGTCATTCTTTCCGGATTCCACCTGAACATCAAGGATTTCTTCGACGACTCCGAAATATTCGTCCTCAGCAGCCGCTACGAAGGTTTCGGCATGGTACTGATTGAAGCCATGTCACAAGGCGCCGCCTGCATCGCCTGCGATTACAAGGGCCGTCAAAGAGAAATCATCCAAAACGATTCTCAAGGCCTGTGCGTAGAAAGCGAAAACGAGGACGCCCTGGCCAAAGCGCTTTCGAGAATGATCGAAGATGAAGAATACCGTAAGCAAGTCCAAGAAAACGGCTGGAAGCGTTCCCTGGACTTTACCCCGGACAAAATCGGAAATAACTGGGCTCGTCTCTTTGAAGAATTACTAGGCCACTAATCCAAGGGGATTGTGGACTTCGCGTTTTCGAAATCTTCGACCGTATCGAGCTCGCAAGAGAAATAGTCCGACGCATCCAGAACAGAATAGGTATGGCCCTGGGGAATCATGCGTTCAAAGGCCAGTTCGTAGAACGTATTTTCCAAGTGTTCCACGTTCATCATCTTTTCTAGTTCTGCATAAAGAGCGCCGGAGTAAGCCGCACCGATTTTTTCGATGCCGAGGCTTTCACCCGCAGCGGCCTTCGGGGAACACGTCTTGCTGATTTCAGAAATGTTTCCGTCGGCACCGAGCACAACCTTCATTTCTTCTTCGCCCAATTCATGGCGAATCAGCGTAAGCACGTTGTCGGCTTTAGAAGCGAGCACGTTCTTCACAATTTGCGGGTCGTAAAGCAGGTCGCTATCCAGCAGCAGAAATTCCTTGCCTGCAACGGCCTTGCCGGCAAGCCACAGAGAATAAATGTTATTCGTGGAATCGTAAAGGGCATTGTGAATGAAAGTGACGCGAATGGAATCGCCATAATGGCTTTTCACGAAATTTTCAATCATGTGGTTCAGGTAACCCGTTACAATCACGAATTCCTGAATACCAGCGCTCTTCAAGGCGTCCATGGAGCGTTCC
The DNA here is from genome assembly GCA_045221475.1 of Fibrobacter sp. Lineage (GTDB taxonomy): Bacteria > Fibrobacterota > Fibrobacteria > Fibrobacterales > Fibrobacteraceae > Fibrobacter. The sequence goes on along the minus strand of JBGUWV010000050.1, from coordinate 85,715 downwards.
AGAAGCGAACGGCCCTTCACGTCCAAGAGGCACTTGGGCGTGTTATCGGTCAGCGGGCGCAGACGCTTCGCCATTCCTGCAGCAAGAATTACGGCTATCATACGGCAGCGCAACGCTTGATGGTGTCCACCACCACCTGAATCTGTTCTTTACGGCCCAAGGTGATGCGGAGGCAGTCTTCGAGGCCCTTGTCGCTCATGAACTTGATCTTGTAATCCTGTTCGGCCATAGCCTTCTGCAAGGCTTCCTTGATGCGAGTCGGATACTTGATCAGGATGAAGTTTGCGACACTCTTGTAGACCTTGAAACCCGGGAGGTTGCCAAGTTCCTTCTTGAACAGCTGACGATCCCATTCCATTTCATCGGCGACCTTGCGGTAGTGATCTTCACTTTCGATGGCGGCCATGGCCACGGCTTCGCTAAAGCGGTTGTAACCGAGGTACTTGTTGGCGTAGCTCAAGAAAGATTCGTGGCCCTTGCCCATAAAGCCAAAGCCCATGCGCAGTCCCGGGAGGCCGAAGAACTTGGAGAGCGTACGGGAAATAATCAAGTTCGAATACTTGTTCACGAGCGGAGCAATGTAGGCAGTATCGGTCGTAATGAACGAGGCGTAGGCTTCGTCAATCAGCACCATGGTATCGTTCGGAATGTTTTCCATGATGCGGCCGATTTCTTCGGGCGTAAGGCAGTTGCCGGTCGGGTTATTCGGCGAAGCGAGCAAAAGCATACGCGGGTGAACCTTGTTCGTGAGGGCGATGACTTCGTCTACATCGTAGGCGAAAGTATCTTCTTTTTCATGCAGCGGGTACATTTTGAAAGAACCACCACATTCACCGGCGATGCGGTTATAGTACCACCAGGAAAATTCCGGAATCATGATGGTCTTGTTGTCACCCTTCATCAGGTAGTAATGGACAGCGTTCTTGAGAATGTCTTCGCCACCGTAACCCAGCAAAACCTGTTCTTCGGGAACATTGTAGATTTCGCTGAGCCTTACCGAGAAAATGCTCTTTTTGCCTTCGTCATAAATACGGGTGTAGAAGCAGAGCTGTTCCGGGTCGAAATTCTTGACGGCATCAAGCACTTTCTGAGAAGGCTTGAAGTTGAATTCGTTTCTGTCCAAGTAGTTCATGGTTTACCTTTCGGGGCGACGCCCCATTTCAAAATTCGTCTAAAATATAAGTTTTTCCTTATTTCCACCACACATCAAGTCCGTGATTGTAGCGCTTTTCTTCGGGTGGAAGCTGCATATAGTCGTGGTAGAATTCCGACAGGTAGTAATCGAAGTTCTTATAGCCGCTAAATTCGCGGTTTTCGAACGGATAGTCTACCGTTTCCGCAATTTTTTCAAGATCGAGAATGCGGTCGGTTTTCGTGTCAAAGAAAAGCGTTGCCACATGGCCCGAATGGCTTGTCGGATAACGGCGAATGACCCGTTCCACATAACGGCAGAAACGCTTCTTGCCCACAATACATGCGACAGCATAGAAGAAACGCTTGTACAAAAGTGTCCACGCATCGTAAGCCTTAGACTTAAAATCGGTCGTAATGGCAAGCGTAATCACACGCAAGAAACTGCAGTAAAGGACGAAAGCCTTTTCCCAGAAACGAGATTTCGGAAGACCGTCGAGTGGGAAGATGTCAACCCAAATTCCCATTTCGCCCTTATGGCGTTCCATCTTGACTGTCGTGCGATTGTCATAAGCCTTTGCAAACGGGTAGAAGTAACCGTCGCAAGTATCATCGACCAGCGTGAGCCATTCCTTGCTGCCGGGCGCATTCTTATCCTTGAGAATCGCAATCAGCTTTTCGTAGTCTTCGCGCAAAAGGCAGATATCGATATCATCGTCCCAAGGAATGTAGCCCTTGTGGCGCACCGCACCCAGCAAGGTGCCGTAAGCAAGACTGTACTTCAAGTTGTTTTCTTTGCAAATGCGCTGGATTTCATCCAAGATGGACATCTGGATTTCGCGAAATTCATTCTGTTCAATCTTTTTCATCGGCCATAATATAGAAAAACAAGCTCCAGGACTAAACCTAGAGCTTTAAGTAGTTGATAATTAGACTATTTAAACTGATGAAATGCGGCTTTACGGCATCATGATGTCGTTACGGAGTACGGAACGCAACACGCGCGCCGCCCCGACAGCCTTGTTTTTCCAGCCAATCGACACACTGTCTTGAACTTGAGTAAATTCACCATCTACACCGCTGTAAACTTCTTCATTTTCAAGCCCACCCACCAACACATGGTCGCGGAATCCCAGGTAATAGGAATTCTGCGAGAAAAATACCGACGGTTGGTTCGCAGGACGTTCTTGAGCAAGCAAGTCGTAGCCCCAGAAATGATTCGGCTCGCGGACTCCCGCCAAATCAAAGACGGTCGGGCCCAAGTCAAGCTGCGACGCCACATCTTCTCGAACGGTCAAGCCTTGGAACAAGTTGGTGTCAGGAGAGAAAATGCCGATGAAAATTTGCGTCGTCGCAACACCCAGCGGCTGCGGCACCTTATAATCGATAGAATCCACAGGAGTATCGTGATCTCCCAAAATAAAGACCACCGTATTTTCAAAATCAGAACGCTTCGTAAGCACGTCGAAGAATCGGCCGAGCTGCTTATCGGTATAGCGAATTGCATTACGATAACGCACCATGGCATCTTCGGGCTTTTCTGCAAAAGCATTGGGATAGCCATAGAACGGAATATGAGAAGAGATGGTATTGAACGAAAGTTCCCAAGGCTTATCCATCGGCATTTTTTCAAGAAGCTCAATAGCCAAATCAACACCCAGACTATCATCAATATCGTCCACAATGTCTTCACCAATCAAGTACCAATTCTTGTTGAAGAAGCGTTCGACAAAGGGAAGCGTATGGTCAAAAATCGGGTTAGAAACCGTCGCATAGGCACGCTGATAATTTGTCAAAAATTCAGGCCAACCCTTGAACTTGTTTGCCGCATAAAAACTAGGGACATCGCGGTTCGGGTGCGACGGGAAACCCAAATTGGTCGCCGTCGTACCACGTACTGTGGGATATCCTCCACTAAAGGCATTCTTGAACCAGACGCCACCTACTTGCGCAAAATTCCAGATGTTCGGAGCAAAAGCCGTATCCCCAGAAAGCATCTGGTTAAAGATACGGCCCTTGAAAGATTCACCCATAATGAACACGATGTTATAGGGCTTTTTGGCCTTATACTCATGAGTAGGAGCGCTACGATACATGGGGTATTCCAAGGCATCCTTGCGGTCCTTCACAAAGTCCTCGGGCAAGAAGGAATCCAAATCTTTAACCAAGTCGTCTGTAATTTTGGTATTGTCGTGAATAAACTCAAATGTTTCTACAGCCGCAATGTGAAGGATGGGAGCCGTAAGCGTGTGCTTGCCTAGCGTAAAGCGTTTTTCGACCTTCACGTGAACCAGCGGAATTTCGAACCAGCCTCGCGCCCCTGTCAAAAACAACACCAACGGAGTCACCGAAAGAGCAAGTCCCACCGTCAAAAGAACCGTCGGGATTTTTTTTGAAGCAGGGCGCCACGCACCGTTACGATTGTCAAGCACCAAATTCGCCCGACGCTTGCGAAGCATCACTGTATAGGCAACGACAAAAATAATGGCGGAAACAAAGCCCAAAAGCACAAGGGCAATCCACGAAATGGTCCCGACAAGGTCTCCGCCTAATGTCGAAACAGTCGTTGCATCCGTGATGTTGGACAAGTGAAAATAAGTACGCAAAAAGGAATACGACAGGCGCTGATGAGAAAAGCGAAAAACATCGTAGTCAACGACTGCCAAGAAAAAATACAGTGCATAAAAAATCGCAAGGCCGCGGGGCGCACGAGCAAAAGCAAACAGTGCTCCTATCGCCATAATGGCGCCAAACGCCATGAACACTTGCCAAATCGTTTTACCCTCGAACATTTCCGTAAGCGATAGCCCGAGCGGATCCGGAAGTGAATAAAAAAGCACAAGCATCACCGTCTGGAGCACAAGTGCTATCAGGACCATTCCAACAAATGGATTGCGAACGATATTAGAAAGTCTGGTCATCATAATGATTGCGGAGGCATTACTTTATTTAAATACACGACATATTCCCACGCCTTGGCGGCGGCACGCATCTTACGCGCGATTTCGACCAAAGAGTCCTCAGGAACTTCTACAGGAATACCGGTGACAAAACCATCTGCCGGATCATCCGTATTCCAGTCGGGTTCCATAATCACCTTCTGGGCAATGGCAGGATCGTCGCCGTCTACAGGAACCACGTAATACGACATGGAATCTTTTCGCATCGCCATCGTTCCGTATCTAAACGAATAGCAGGCAGGAATTTCCTTGAATGCCAAGGAATCATCGAGCAAGTTGATTCCCATAAAATGGTTCGAGACGTCTAGATCCAAGAACGACATCACCGTTTTCGAAATGCTTCCCTGCGACACGATACTCTTATTGACGGAAGGTTCAATTCCCGGACCGCTAATCATTATCGATATCCAGGAGAAGCCTTCGTTACCCATTCCAATTTTTTCTGAAACTTGCTGTTGCTTTCCATTTGGCGTAGAATGGTCACCGGTCAAGATGACCAGCGTATTTTGGAAACGCGGGTCTTGCGAAAGGGAATCCAGAATAATCCCGACAGCACTATCCATATAGGCGGCAGCACGCAAATAGGCCTCGCCTGGATCCTCCGGCGTCTCACCCATCTCCGCCGGCAACACAAACGGCGTATGCATGCTGAGGCTCATCCAATGGAAAAAGGTCGGCTTGTCCTTGGGACGTTCCTTATAGCGTTCCACAAATCTTAAAGCAGAAGAGACATCGTCTTCATATTCCGGCTTGAATTCGTGATAGTCAAACCACTTGCTATACCAGGCTTCTTCATTGTCAAAACGAGGGTCAGCCCCGAGAATGACTTCGTTATAGTACCCGGCATCCGAAAGGACTTCTGAAAAAGCGCGCAAGTTGGTATTCGGAAAATCGCGAAGCAATGTCTTATTGGGAAGGCTCATGACACCCGTCATAATTCCAAGCAAGCCTTCTACCGACGGATTTCCAACGCTATAGGCATTGGGGAAATACAGCCCCCGCTTTGACAACCTGCACAAGTTCGAGAACTTTTCGCAAATAGATTCCACACGCATATCGAGGGACCAGCCTCTCAGCGACTCGATTGTCATCAAAAGGATATCCGGTTTTTCTTCTAGCGTTTTCGCCTTGAATGCGGCGAGAGAAGATTCTTCATTCGGAGATTCCTTCCAGAACGGATATTCACTATCGGGGTTTCCACCCAAGATTTCAATTCCTTCTCTAAAATCCGCGGGTTCCGTCTGGAACATAAAGGATTCAGCCAAGTCGCCCACCAGAGAGTAAACGACAGGACGGATTCTATCCCAACGGTGCCGCGAATAGTTGTACCACAAATGCGATGTACATCCCAATGCCGCAAAAACAAGAACAAGTCCCAGTGAAATCCATGTCTTCCTCTGAATCGGACGGCGCAGCACCGCTTCGAGATTCATCTTGTAAGAATAGACAGACAATCCCGTAACGGACAAAACGACCAAGCCAACCGTCAGCAAGAAATGGGAAAGGCCGCCCAACGCAATTTTGGATACAAGCCCCGTATCGGTCCACGCATAAGTATAGGTCTTGATAAAGGAGAGCGAAAGTTTCTGGCTCATCCAGCGCTGTAATTCATCGTCGACACCACACAAGAGGAAATAAATTGCGGCAAAAACAACCGACGCTATTTTCAGCACCTTAAATCCTTTCCCGCGAACCAGGAAGGACAAACCGAAAAAGAGAGAGGCTGTCGCCATGCCAAAACCAATTTCACAATACAGGGTATGCCATAAGAACCGATTATAGTCGGGCACCAGCGATGTTCCCGTAGGCGTATCGAGCATGTACAAGGAACAAAGCAGAGCAAAACGCCCCGCAATCATAATCAAGCCAAAAAAGAACCAATACATTAGTCCCTCGCCGAAACAGCGTTACGGTCTTTATCCATTCTCTTTTTCACAACCAGTCCGTATGCCCCAAGGAGAGCAATGATTGCCACATACACAACGGCCTTTTCAATCATGGATAAAACAAATACCTGCATATTGAGAGCGATATAGAATGCAATCAAAAGAAGAATCCACACCACCTGGGACCAAAGGCGAATCGAATAGGGCTGCAGCCTCATCTTGAATAAATAGGCATTGTTGCAGATGATGGCGAACACGTTGTAGCAAAGCATCGAAAGTGCCGCACCCACCAGTCCAAATGCAGGAATCAGCAGGTATCCCGATATGAGCGCCACACCCAATGAAACAATGTCCATGATAAGGGAGAAGAGGCTCTTGCCCATGCCATTCAGCACCACATAAGACATTCCGCCAAAGCCTGCCACCAAGTGCACCAGCAGCAAGATGCCAAGAGTTTCTGGCTGTACGATAAAGTCCTTACCCGCAATGCCCAAAATCAAGTCCGGGAACAGCACGATAAAGAAACCGATCATCAGCTGAATAAAGGTGACCATAAAGACGCAGTAACTGTAAACCGGCTTGAGATCCGTCTTGAGGCGACCCTTGTCCATGCCAGCCACCACCGGAGTAAGGATAGGAGTGAAGCCCACGCGGATCGTTTGCAGTGCATTGGAAATCGTGACCATGATGCCGTAGGCGCCCGCCTTTTCGGGGCCAAGGAAAAGCATGACCATCCAAAGGCTCGAACGGATCAAGAAAGACGACACAAATTCATCGACACCCAGCGGCAGCGAATATTTCAAAAGTACTCGCGAAACATTGAAGCGCGGATGCAGCGGCATTTCGGGGAACTGCTTACGGATAAGCACAAAGAGCACGCATGCCCCCACCATCTGGCCCACCAAAAGGCCCAGCGGAAGCGCATGGGGAACCCCCATATAGTGAAGAACAATCGATGTTGCCGGCGCAAGCGACACCGTAAGGAACGAATTCACGAACACCGCATTCTGCGGATGACGGTTTCCTTCGGATGCGGTACCGAAAACATAGCAGCCTATGTAGAACAACAGCGACAGCGCATACCAAGGCAGTTCCTTGGAAATATAAGGCGTAAAGGAACCGACAAATATCACGGCCGTACAGAGGAGGGCAATCGCAGCCGAAATCCAGAAGGATTCCATAATGCCATCGTAACGGAGGCGGTTGTTCAAGCCGTTCTGCGGAAGATACCAGTACAAACCTTTATCCAGCCCAAGGGTTGACGAATGGGCAATGGTCAAAAGGAGCGTCTGTGCAGAAATGAAGATTCCAAATTCCGCGGCGCCAAAAATACGCGCCATTACAAAAGTCAACAGCGGACCGCAAACCTTGAGGATCGTCCCCACGATGTTTACGATCATCGCCTTTTTCAAGAACTTACTGTCTGATTCCAGATTTCCCATAATCAATCGCAATATAGAAAAATCACTTACCGATAAGCGCACCGAAAAGATGCAGCGGTTTTACGAGAATCGGCAAATGCTTGTACAGCCAAGAGAGCGACTTGGCGAAGGCGTAGCTGCGGATAATGTAGGCGCCACCGGCCCCCACCTTACGAGTCTGGAATTCAAATTCTTCCTTAGCGTGGGCAATCACGTCGTCGTAATACTCATTGATGGTAATGCTCTTGTCGGCGTTGACTTTCACCGGAATATTCTTCAAGTTGGTGTAGAAGTCCTTGCGCAAAATTTTCGGCAAGAACAAGTCCATGCTGGCGGGCACCTTGTGGCCGCGAGTGTCGATGATTCGCGAGCCGAAGAAGTGCAGCACCTTCGCCGTCGGGAGGAACCTGTTACCGTAAGCCAGCTGGCAGTTCCAGCCACCAGGCATCTTTTGCGTAACGTAACCGAACTTGAAGTTCGTTTCGGCAAGGCTTGCCATGTCGTAGGGGAAATTCTTGGACACGCAATAGAGCCAAAGTTCGTGCCAAGTTTCAAAGAACTTGCGGGCTTCGGGAGTGTCTGCAGCAAACATCACTCCCCCGTTAAAGATTTCGTCGTTCAGAATCGGCGAGAAACCCATCATCTTCGCGTTGTTCAGAACCTTTTTGCGGTTGATGGCCTTCGAAAGATTGGTGTGGAAGTCGAGCACCGCGTAAATGCCGCCCTTCCATTCTTCGGGAATCGAGAGATCGCCCACGATGGCGATGTCGGAATCCATGTACAAGAAATCACCATCGATGACATTGCGCATGACCGTCTTGAGGTAACGGGAGCGCAACATTGGCGTGAACTTTTCGTCGAGGGTGAGTACCTTGAGTTCATCCACCGCATCCTTGAGAACCGCACGGGGGCCGGTGAGGGTCGCCGCCGTCTTGTCGTCGGTCAGGAGCGTTACGAATGCGCCCGGATTATGGACGCGGAGCGAAGCAATCGCCACCAGCGTCTGTTCACAGAAAAAATCCTTCGGGGAACTAGTCAGAACAAAAAGGTACTTTGTCATGGGTCAAATATACCTTTATTATAAGAAAAACTCCGATTCCCTTGCTGGAAATCGGACAAATTGCAAAAACAAGTGCTTAAAAAGCACTGTTTTAAGATGTTTTATCGGCGGTTTCGAAGATTAACCGGCCTGGGCGGCTTCGAGCTTGCTGATTTCGCCAGCCTGCTTGTCGCAAACATTCTTCAGGTTGTTGATTTCAGCGTCTTTCTTTGCAAGCTGGTCCTTAAGATCTTCGCACTGGGCAGCATAAGTCTGCTTGGCTTCGGTCTGGGTCTTTAGATCGTTCAGCAAGCTATCGGCGGAGTTACGGAGGCTCTGGACGGTGTCTTCGGCATCCTTGAGCGCGGCATCGTTGTCGCAAGAATCATCTTCGTCGTCGCACATGGCCTTGAGTTTTTTAGAGGCGGCAATAGCAGCAACAGCGCCCAGGGCAAGACCGGCAAAAAAACTTGATGCTTTCATTTTTAAGCTCCTTGAAAAATCTTTTTCCTATAATATCCATTCTGAAAATAGAAAAATCAAGTAAAAAATGACCCTAGAGATAAAATTTTTCCGTTTTCTAAAAGCAAAAGACCCTCCGGATTGCTCCAGAGGGTCTTTGCAGCGGGAAGAGCGAGATTCGAACTCGCGATAGGATTAAGTCCTATACGTCCTTAGCAGGGACGCGCCTTCGGCCAGCTCGGCCATCTTCCCATCTTGGGGACACAAATTTTAGATAAAATTCGGCAAAATTTCAAGGGTATCGACCCAAAAATGCCAAATTTAGCCCCATAACGGCACTTTTTTTTACATTACATGGAGCAAAAAACCAAATTTTCTAAATTTTTAGCATGCGTTTCTTATCCAAAGTGCTAAAAATCGTGGCCGCTTTTGCGCTGGTCGGACTCATTTGCTGCATTCCCGCCTACATCGTGGTATTCAAGATCCTCCCTACCCAGGATCCGGACAACCAGTTCAACCGTTCAACCATCCTGCAGGTGCTTTCGGGCGAAACCCGAGTCTATTATAATGACGGAGAAGAGCTTTTAGGCGCCTTCTTTGACGCAAACCACCGTGTGTACGTACCTTACGGTGACATTCCGGCCAATATCGTGAACGCCTTGATAGCCGCCGAAGACGCCGGCTACTGGACGCACTCTGGATTCAGCATTTACGGTTTTACCCGCGCCATGCTTTCGAACATCAAGAGCGGGCACATGCGCCAGGGCGGTTCTACGCTGACCCAGCAAACCGTCAAGAACATTTTTGGCCGCGAAGAAAGAAGCATCAAGGAAAAGGGCAAGGAGCTCATTAACGCGCTCCGCATGGAAAAGCACTTTAGTAAAGAAGACATCCTGGAATTCTACCTGAACCAGTTCCACGTTTCGGGTACCGGAAAGGGCGTGGCCATTGCCGCCCAGTACTTCTTCAACAAGGAACTCAAGGACCTGACCCTTGCCGAATGCGCCTTTATTGCTGGTTCTGTGAAGGGCCCGTTCAACTACGACCCGTTTATTCAGCGTAGCGCAGAGCGCCGCGAAAAGGCTCTGGCCCGCGGCAAGGAACGCTTGGAATATGTGCTTGGCCGCATGGTCGAAGAGAATTACATTTCTGAAGAGGATATGAGCGAAGCGCTCGCCAAGCCGCTGGAATTCAATCACGGCAACTTCCGCTTTAGCGTGAGCACCATGCTCGACCGCATCGAAGAAAAGCTGGACGGCGAGTTTTTCCAGAAGAAGTTTGAAGCCGAAGGCATCGAAGACTGGCGCAAGGCACAGCTTTCCATCACCACGACTCTCGATGCCCGTAGCCAGGACGCCGCCAAGACCGCATTGCAGGCAAACATTAGCGGGCTCCAGATGCAATTGGGCGGTTTCGTTTTGCCCAAGGCACAGTTCGCGAACCGCGCCCAGACCGCTCGCAAGGGCGATTACCTTTACGGCACCGTCGACAGCATCATGGTTGACGACAAGGGCAGCCTGAAGGCATTGACGCTCAGCTTCGGGCAACTCAAGGGCATGGTCTCTGAAGCCGCCGTCAAGGACTTCGCGAAAAAGGCCGGTGGCGACGTGAACAAGATTTTGGCACCGCAACTCAAGAAGGGTGCCATCCTGTTGGTGAGCGTCATGGACGACAAGACCGTAGACGGTTTTGCCCCCTGCCAGATCGAGACGGAACCCGTGTTGCAGGGAGGCTTGTTTGCCATCCAGAACGGCAAAGTACTTGCAAGCCAGGGTGGTTTCCACAATACCGGATTCGACCGTAGCTTCAAGGCGGTACGTCAGCTGGGTTCTAGCTGGAAGCCGATTCTGTACGCACTCGCCCTCAAGTACCACTGGAACTACCTGGACATGCTGGAAAACGACTTCAACGTTTTCCAGTTCACAAACCAGTTCTACTTCCCGCGTCCGGACCACAAGAACAAGGGTGATGTCGTAAGTATCGCCTGGTCCGCCACTCGCTCTGAAAACATCGCAAGCATCTGGTTGTTGGAGCACCTGCTGGACAAGCTTTCGCAGGAAGAATTCAACGAAATCGCGACCGTCAATGACATGGCCCGCCACGAAGACGAAGAAACCAAGAAATTCTTCGAACGCCTGCGCGACAAGTACGGCCTGATTCTGAAAGAAGATACCAAGCGCGAAATCGAATTCACCAAGGCTCGCGACGCCCTTGCCGAACGATACAGGCTCGAAGGCAAGGATGACAAGGCACGCGACGTCATGAACCTGCGTTACGGAACCTTTAACGATGTCGCCATCAAGCAATCGAAAAAGGATGCCAAGACCATCGGATTTATCAACCATAACTACAAGCGTTATTCCGAAATCTTGCGCAACCGTCAAGCCCAGGAATTAGACCCCACCGTGGAATTGCCGCCCCTTGACTCGGTGGTATTGCACAACCATTTTATGCTGGCCGACATGAAGCGCCTTTCTACGATGATCGAGCCTGTTGACAGCGAAGTGGATTACCTGGATGCAGAGCACCTGCGTTACTGGCCCGATTACAGGCGTTCGCTAGCCTTTGCCGAATACGCACGCTTTGCAAAGGAAATCGGCATTCACCAGAAGTTGCAGAAAGTGTTCAGCATGCCGCTGGGCGTGAACGATATTACCTTGGCCGAAATTTCGACAGCCTACCAGACGCTCTTAACCGGCAAGGTGTTCAAGTGCCTTGATGGTGACTGGACCGACCCGTGCTTCATCAAGGAAATCAAGAATCGCGACGGCAAGGTGATCTTCAGGAACAAGAGCGAAAGCAAGGTGGTTATTGGTGACACCATTACCTCGCAGATGGCAGTGATGTTGCACTCCGTATTCGTGAACGGTACAGCCCGCAGCCAGTACACCCACATTACGGCGACTTCGCCGGATAAAGCCATTACGCTACGCTACCCCGCTCTCGGTAAGACCGGTACCACCAACGACTACCGCAACGTGGCATTCCTCGGTGCGCTCCCGACTTACGTGAACGAGAAAAACGGTATTGCGACGGACTCCGTAGTGGCCATCGGCAGCTATGTGGGCTTCGACGACAACAAACCTCTTAAGTCTGGCCGCACGCGTATTGCAGGCGCCAGCGGCGGCTTGCCGCAGTGGGCGGACTTCGCCAAGAAAGAAATCGACATTTTGGGGTTGCCCGAAAAAATCGACTTCCTCGACATTTCGATGCTTGCCGCCGGCGAAGTTCCGCTGGTGCTCCCCAACGAACGCGGCCAACTGACGGTTGACCCGATGACCGGTAGCGTTATTGCTGGCGGTAGCGCCGAACAAGGCCGCCCGCTCCCGTGGATTGAAGTTCCGGGATTCACGCCGCCGCAGGTTCACGCCGCGGCCGCAGAAACCGCCGCCGAGAACGGCATCATGGTCAGCCTCCCGATGCCCGCGGCAGCACCGGCCGAGCCCGCCACTACCGATTCCGCAGCACAGCCGGTAGCAACCACCGTTCCTGCCACGGAAACGGCCCAAGCAGCACCCAGCACCGAGCAGCCTACCGCTCAGGCCGCGGCTCCGGCTCAGCCTGCACAACCGGCACAGCCGAAGGCCGCCGCCATGCCCAAGGACGACGACTGGGATTTGCCTGAAGGTTTCGACAGCAAGAACGCCTTCGTGCCTATCGAAGCGGAATAATCCAGAATCTTATAAAAACAAAAACTGGCCGCCCCAAATGGGACGGCCAATTTAATTTTCTTTCGTCGAAAATTAGTTACCGCGTTCGAAGCGGATGAAGTTCACGACCTTCAAGCTGGAAAGACCGAGCTGCTTGGCAACGACTTCCTGGAGGTAGTCCTTGACAGAGAGCTTCTTCGGGTTCTTTTCGGACATGAAGAATTCCTGGTCTTCGAGAACGATTTCCTTGAGCACCTTGGCGACGCGGCCGTCAATCTGGCGCTGCAGGAATTCGGGCTTCGGAGCCTTGCCAGAAGCTTCGATCTGAGCCTTGGCAATTTCCTTTTCCTTCTCGATCGTTTCAGCCGGAACTGCAGCATCGTTCAATGCAACCGGAGCGAAAGCTGCGGCCTGCATAGCGATGTCCTTAGCGGCAGCCTTGAGGGCGGCTTCGTCGGCAGCGCCTTCGTAAGCGAGTTCGGTGATCACACCGATCTTGCCCTTCATGTGGCTGTAAACGCCAAACACGGAGTTTGCAGTCTTCTTCATTTCGGCGAACTTGCGGAAGTCGATGTTTTCCTGGATCTTGACGAGCACGTCCTGGAGCACATCGTTGATCTTCTTGCCATCGACAACGGCGTTCTTGAGGTCTTCGACAGAGGCGATAGCCTGAGTTTCGACAGCCTTCACAGCCATGTTGGCGAGAGCGACGAAGTCGTCGTTGTTGGAAACCGGTTCAGTTTCGCAAGAGAGTTCGAAAGCAGCAGCCTTGTCAGCGGTTTCGATGAGGTAGATGCGGCCTTCCTTGGCGGCCTTGTCAGCACGCTTGGCGGCAACAGCAGCACCCTGCTTGCGGAGGAGTTCAACGGCCTTGTCCATGTCGCCGTCAGTTTCGGTGAGGGCCTTCTTGCACTGCATCATGCCCACGCCAGTCTTCTGACGGAGTTCGTTAACGAGGGAAGCGGTAATCTGCATATTACTTTTCTTCCTCGCCGTTGTCGAACTTCTTAGCTTCTTCCTTTTCGGCCTTCTTGTCAGCAGAACGCTTTGCAACGTTAGCGGCAATGTAGTCAACGATGAGCGTGAGAGACTTCACGGCGTCGTCGTTAGCCGGAATCGGATAGTCCACGAGAGTCGGGTCGACGTTCGTGTCGCAAATGCCGATGATAGGAATGTGGAGGCGGCGAGCTTCAGCCACGGCGATCTTTTCGTGAGCGAGGTCGGTCACGACGAGGAGGCCCGGGAGGTTCACCATTTCACGGATGCCACCGAACACGGAAAGGAGCTTTTCGCGTTCGCGGTTCTTGTCGAGGACTTCCTTCTTGGAGAGGGCCTGGAAAGTACCATCAGCTTCCATAGCGTCGATCTTGTCAATCTTCTTGATGGACTTACGAACGGTCTGGAAGTTCGTGAGCATACCACCGAGCCAGCGGTTGGTCACGGAGAACTGGTTGCAAGAAGCAGCAGCGTCGAGCACGCACTGACGAGCGGTCGGCTTGGTGCCAACAAAGAGCACGGTCTTGCCAGATTCAGAAATCTTGGCAGCGGCCTTGGCAGCTTCTTCAAGGAGTTCACGAGTCTTGGAGAGGTTGAGAACGTAGATGCCGTTCTTTTCAGCCAAGATGTAGGGTTTCATTTTCGGGTTCCAGCGCTGAGTCTGGTGACCAAAGTGGGAGCCTGCAGCAAGCAGATCTTCGACAGAAGGCAGATTTGCCATAATGTATTTCCTTTTCGGTTGTTACTACCCGGACTGCAATTGAGCCGCGAAGCGATGCCCGAACCTAGGGGTGTGGACCTCGCCACCGAAGCGACTCTCGCAAGCCGGTGATTGGTTTTACCCGGGCGTAATTACCCGAGCGGCGCAAAATATAGCTAAATTTGCGCCCATGGCAAGTAAAAAGAAGATTCTCGTGATGGTTGCAAGCCCCAAAAGGGAACGCAGCGGAACCCTGATTCCCACCAAGGCGTTCGTAGAAGGCCTGGAAGAAAACGGCGACTACGAAACGGAATACCTTTTTATCGACAAATTGAATATCAAGCCTTGCCGCGGTTGCTTGAGCTGCTGGGGTCGTGAAGACGGCAGCTGCTTCATGAAAGACGACGACATCCCGATGGTACGCGAAAAGCTCATCAATTCGGATATTGTCATCTGGAGTTTCCCGCTGTTCCTTTTCAGCATTCCGGGACAGATGAAAGTCCTGATGGACCGCATCGTGGGGATGGTTCACCCCTACATGGGCCAAAAGCTTAAGGAAGGCGCCACCGCCATGAACTCGCACTTGCACGGGCTCCAGTTCCAGAAAGAAGGCCAGAAGATTATCCTGCTTTCCAGCTGCGCCTGGATGGACCTGGACGTGGTTTACGAACCTATCCGCAAGCAGTTCGACATCATCTTGGGACACGAAGGTTATACGCTGATTGCCTGCCCACAGATGCGCGCGCTCGACCACCGCGGAGGCCCGCGCCGCCTGAACATGCTGCGCGAAAAGTACAAGAAAGGCGGCGCAGAACTCGCCACCACCGGTAAACTTTCTCAAGAAGCAATCGACCTGATGCAGAAACCGATTTTCAGCGACGAAGCCTACGAGACGCTCGTCGTGGAATTCGTGACGCACATGTTCGACCGCGACGACAACTTCTAGGCCATTACGGGGTCTGTCCAAACCAATAAGTCAAGTATAAACGAAAGCGCAATTCGCTGATGTCTACAGACTCGTATTTATCGGTTTCCTTGAACATTCCCAAGAATTCGTAACCGGTCCTTAAGCCAACTTCAAAGCCGTCTTCTTTCCAGCCAAAGGCAAACATCGCGTCAAACCAAAAATCGTTCGCATAGTCTATTTTTTTCTCTGAATAGATTTCATCGTCATCTAATTCGATTTTTTCTTCGACAAAAGGGAATCGAAAACTCGGGCCGGCCGACACGAAAAAGTTGTCCGTCGCAAAATAGTTCCACAACACGGTAATTTCCCAGGCATCCGTTATGACTGAATCCGTAAACGTGCGATGCTGGTAATCATATTCACTAGAATAACCGAGAGTTCCATCGATACCTAAATCAGCAAGCACCGACAACCTGTCTGTCACAGGGAATGCCATTCGGAATGCGAGTCCAATACCCATCGTTTCGTTTTCTTCGTAAAGGTCCGCATCATCCCCGGTCATATAAGACGGGCCAAAGCCAAACATGATACCCATACTGAATTTCTGGAAAGCCCCGACGCTAGCCAAAGCGGGAGCCGCAAGAAACAAAGACAAAAGAACAACGGCAATTCTATTTCGCATAGTTCTCCACCAGGATTTCAAGGGGACTATCATTCACTCCGCCAGACAGAATAAGCGAATCGGGAAGCGGGCTTACGTTCAAGAACGATTTTTTTTGAACAGGCAGGTTCGTGAACTGCGGAATCACAACAGAATCCTTCATTTCAAAATTGATGTCCAAGGGTTCCACGGCAATCATCCCCGGTTCTACAGTCCAAAGAGGCTCAATATACGAAGAATCTCCCCCAGTCACGGTTCTCAGCAGAACAGTCTTCGCGTTATTTTTTTCGAGGACGCCACTTATATCTATAGAAACTGCGGCACGGTTGTTCTTGGCATCCGAAACAGAGAAGCTGATTTTTCCATTTTTGTCGGCATAAAGGACGTCTTTAATGACAATGGTCGTATCATGCTCAACCCACTCGTCTCCATTATAATAGCCCGTCAGCGTAACCGTGTTGATCGGCTCTTTCGACTTGTTCAGGTTCATTACAGACGGCACATAGGCATCACCCTTCATGTAGGGAATATCGTCCTGTAAATACGACATCAGGGATTTCGACTCTCCCGTAAGTTCGTTCTTGACTTGCAATGTAAGGAGCGAGGCGTCTTTAAATCCATAATAAGTATCATAATAGGTGCAACCTGTATTAGGGTTGCAACCGCCCGAGCGGGATTCTTTCAACAAGAAATCGCCAAGTACGATTCCGCAATTCTTAGACTTGGAATCAACGCGGCAACGCAACGCAAAGTGAAGACTAGAAAAGTCCGTAAGGAGCACTTCGTTTTCCTTTTCTTCCATGGTGATATAATGAACATCACCACCTGAGCTACAGGCCGCAAGCAAAAAAGAGACTGAAAATAAAAGGGCTAACTTTTTCATCACAAATAAATATAAGCTAAAAAAGTCCGAGAAGCAAATTTATTTGTAAAATGATATCGGCTTCTCAGTTCCGAAATGGAGCCGAACGGTCTTGTAATAACAGAAAAACCCTGGCATAGCCAGGGTTTTTCGTAATAGCAATTTCGCAGATTAGCGCTTGCTGAACTGGAAGTGCTTACGAGCCTTCTTGCGGCCGAACTTCTTACGTTCAACGGCACGAGAGTCGCGAGTCATGAGGCCTTCCTTCTTGAGGGCGGGCTTGACTTCGGCGTCGTTAGCAACCAGGGCGCGGGCAATGCCAAGACGGACAGCGCCCATCTGGCCAGCGATACCACCGCCACGAGCGGTGACTTCGACGTCCCATTCTTCCGCGTTGCCGAGGATGGCGAACGGAAGGTTAGCAATCATGTTCTGCACTTCAGAATGGAAGTAATCCTTGAAATCACGACCATTGATAGTGCGCTTGCCGGAACCCGGCTTCAGAATCACAGCGGCGATGGCATTCTTACGACGGCCAGTGCCACGGTAGATCTTCTTGTTCTTTGCGGTAGCGATAGAGGTATCCTCCGTTCTTAAAGTTCTACAACTTCAGGTTTCTGCGCGGCGTGCGGATGTTCGGCACCGGCATAGATTTTGAGCTTCTTGATCATCTTGTGACCGAGAGCGCTGTGCGGGAGCATGCCCCAGATGGCAGCTTCGAGCGGTGCAGTCGGGTGCTTTGCAGACAGGTCGGCAAAGTTGATCCAGCGTTCACCGGCAATGTGACCGGTGTGGTGGAAGTACTGCTTCTGCAGGTTCTTGTTGCCGGTAACAGCAACTTTTTCAGCGTTGATCACAACCACGAAATCGCCAGTGTCGACGTTCGGGGAGAAGATGGCCTTGTGCTTGCCCATCAGGAGCTTTGCAACTTCAGAGGCAACGCGACCCATAGGCTTATCGGCGGCGTCCACAAGCTTCCACTTGTGTTCGACGTTCTTCGGGTTTACCGTAATGGTCTTCATGTAAATCCTTTATTAGTTATTCCGGGGCCGAGTTGCCCCGTGAAATGCTGCGCTAAATTTAGAAGAATATTTTAGGGTTTGCAAGGGTAAAAAAGTACGATTTTTCAAAAAATCCGCGCCATTTTAAGCATTTTTATTCTATCAATTGATAGAGTTGCATTAATTATAATACCAAAATTAGCTTTTTCGGCTAAAACAAAAGTCCCGAAGCATTCGCCTCGAGACCTTTTTTGTTCGGCTTATTGAGTTGAGAAAAATCGCAGCGGTCTTATCTAGCAACGCGGACAGACTGCATCTTGCCGGTGGTGCGGCTACGCAGGTAATAGATACCCGAGGACTTTACGGCACTGGAAGACTTGAGGATATCCTTGGCGGCATCGAAACCGTAAGCAGAGAGGATGCCCATGCGCACACCCTGCATATCGAATACGTAGTAGTCCTGGAGGGTGTTCTGATTGTACTGGACTTTCTGGGCAATCAGAGTCTCACCGCCGCCAATCGGTTCGGGGTCAGTCGCGTTGGCACCCTTCACGAAGGTGAAGTAGTCCACGTCGAACCAGGCGCCAGTCACATCCATGCGGAGAATGTGCTTGCCGGCCGGGAGGGTTACGTTGGCAGAAACCTTGTTATAATCATCGTAGTTGTCTTCACCCGAAGACGCGGCCGGCACAGAAATCACTTCGGTGAGAGCCTTGCCATCGAGGGACATTTGGAAGCTGGAGGTAGAACCAGCCGCGGCAACAGCGGCAAAGAAGGTGTATTCGCCCGCTTCAGCCACGTTGATGCTGTATTCCAGCCAGTCCCCTTCGTTGTTGTAACCCACAACTACACCGGTAGCCTTCTCGTAGAGGTCTACACCCGTACCGTCGCGGTAGTGGGAATCACCGTGGTTGTCGGAATCGGCATCGCCATAAGAGAGGTTGGAAGTCCCATCTTGATTCCTGCCCTTGCCCGGAATGTCAAAGTCTTCCGCTTCGATCTTGCCCGGAATAGCGAAGGCTTCACCCTTGAACGGAGCCTGCGGTTCGGGTTCTACAGGCGTGATGGAACCCGTGGTGTTCTTACCCTTATCGAGATTGTTGGCGAAATATTCTTCGAGCCATACCATGGCGGCACGCTTACGACCATCTTTTTCCATGATACCCGTGTTAGCAGCCCAAGTGGCACCGTTGATATAGCCCCAGATAGTGATACCGCCGATCCATTCGGTTTCCCACATGAACGGGATCTGGTTGGCGTAGTCATTCTTTTGCTTCTGGTCATCGGCTTCGCCGATATCGTATTCCGAAATGAGCAGCGGAAGGCCCGTTTCGTTATGGATTCTGGTAAGCTTGCTTTCGAAATCGGACTTGCTCATGCCCTTACAGTCGTGAGCCTGCTGGCCATAGAAGTCAATAGGGGCACCGTTCTCGAGGAGCGTCTGGATCATTTCGATACCTTCGTTCATCTGCCAGGAGAGGGTGTTGTAGTCGTTATAGATGAGTTTTGCTTGCGGCCAACGTTCGCGAGCCATTTCAAAGGCAGTCTTCACAAAGGTGTACTGGTGCTTGCCATTCACGACCGGATCGCCGCCAAGAGCGTCGATGATGTAGGTGCCACCGCAGCTCGGGTCGTCAGTACTGATGCCTTCGGCACCGGTAGCAGGCTTGTTATAGCCGGAATGGTAGTTGTTGCCCGCCCAAATAGCTTCGTTCACCACATCAATGTATTCGAGGTCCGGGAACTTGGCAGCTACGGCATCGAACCATTCAATAATGTACTGTTTAGTTTTTTCTACGGTAATGCCCGGATTCTTCGCCGTGCAAAGGAAGTCGGGCTTCTGGGAACCCCAAATGAGGGCGTGGAACTTGAAGTGGCGTTCGCCCGGCTTTTCCTTGGCCCACTTGTAGCCGTTTTCGCAGCTGTCAAAGCCGTTGAAGTTAAACTTGCTCTTTCCGCTGTTGTCAACGGAATGGATGGAACCCCACTTACAACCATTTTCGTTTGTAAGCTGGTTCCAGTAAGTGCCCATATCCGAACGAATCGAACTGTTCGTCGTGATGTTCCCGAGGAACTTGGCACCGCCATCGGCAAGGGCTGCGTTCGCGACAGAAGCAAGGCCTGCAACGGCGGCAATAGCGAGAGAAACAGAAAGATTTTTCATAAACCAAACGTCCTTTTTTTTGTTTATTCCACCGTTTATAAAGATATACCCATAAAAAGCATTTTTTCCTTAAAAGAGCGTTTTTCCGTGGATATCCCGTCCATAAAAAAACAAGCCCCGAAGCACTCGCTTCGGGACCCGTTGTTTGGTGTATTGAGTTTTAATTACTTAACGATACGGACACTCTGCATCTTGCCAGTGGTGCGGCTGCGCAGGTAGTAGATACCGGTAGCCTTCACGTCGCTGGAGTTCTTGAGGATTTCCTTGGCGGCATCGAAACCGTAGGCAGAGAGCACGCCCATGTGGACACCGTTCTGGTCGAACACGTGGTAGTCCTGACGGGCATTGTTGTCGAGCTTGAGATTCTGCTGCACGAATTGCGGATCACCGGGATTCGCAATCTGGAACCAGTCGACATCGATATATCCCTTGGAAATCTCGAGAGTCAGGATCTGTTCGCCGGCATCGAGCTTGATGTTACCCTTGACCTGATCGAAGGAAGTCCAAGAGTCACCGGTAAATTCAAGCGTATCAGAAACAACCTTGTCGCCGACCTTGAACAGGATGGAGCCTGTTCCGCTAGCAGCCACGTTTGCCGTCACGATATAGTCGCCAGCCTTCGCCACGTTAATGGTGTATTGGAAGTAGTTTCCTGTCGGGTTGCAACCAAGAACGAGACCGCCATTCTTTTCGCCAATCTTAACAGATGTTCCCTCACGATAGGTAGTATTCCAAGTATCATCACAATCGCCACTGACTGAATAAGAATTGTTGCCCTTACCCTTGCCCGGGATATCGAAGTCTTCGGCTTCAATCTTACTCGAGAGATTAAACGCCGTTCCCTTGAACGGAGTCTGCGGTTCAGGTTCAACCGGAGTGCTGTTCAAAAGTCCAGTCGTATTGTTTCCCGGATTGTTAGGCAGGTATTCCTTTAACCAAGTCATTGCCGGTCTATCTTTTTCATCACGGATAATTCCTGAAGTTCCATCATTCCAAGTTGCACCATAGATATATCCCCAAATAGTGATACCTGCAATGTGTTCATTTTCCATAAAGTAAGAAATCTGTTGCTGATAACATGCCTTCTGTTCATTATCATTCGATGTGAAAATATCATATTCCGAAATGAACATTGGGATCTGTGTCTTATTCCAAATTTCTTCAATTGTCGATTTTAATGTACTTAATTCCAAGCAAGATCCACCTGCACCAGTACCATTTGCGGCACCGCCTTGTTTCTGCATGTCATGAGCCTGAAGGCCATAACCATCGACTGGAGCACCACCTTGCTTAATCTTATTAATTAAATCAATACCTTCGTTCTTATTCCACTGAACAGTATTATAGTCATTATAAATCAAGACTGCATTAGGCCATCTCTTTCTTGCTTCCTTAAAAGCATTTACAATGAACGTATAATTACCATTGTCACCACCCATTGCTTCGATAATCTTTGTTTTAGGGTAATTTGAGTGATATTGGTTATTTCCAGTTCTAATTGCTTCATTAACGACGTCAATCATATCAGGATCTGGAATTTCCTTCTTAACTGCATCGAACCAATCCATAATAGCTTGCTTTGTCTGGTCAGCATTCAGACTTTCAAGCCAGGATGGATATTGCGAACCCCAAAGCAAAGCATGGAATTTAAAATAGCCACCGTTTTGTTTGGCCCAGTTATATGCCGCCTTACAACCACTGAAATTATAGCGTCCGCGAGTTCCTTCAATAGAAGCCCACTTACATTCGTTTTCAGCGGTAATCTGGTTCCAGAGCGTTCCAAAGTCAGAACGAATCTGTCCTCGAGTTGTGATATTACCGACGAACTTGGAAGCGTTTTCGGCCAAGCCAACGCCGAAAGAGAATGTCGACGCCGCAAGAGCGAGCGCCGCCACCTTAGTTGCTATAGAAAGAGTCTTTTTCATAATCCACATCCTTTTTTTAGTTTATACCATGCATCCATAAAAGTACCCTGAAAAAAAAGGAATATTCCAGATTGGAAACGGCTTTCCGTGGACAAAATGTCCACGACATGTTTCGGAAAAGATACAAAGCCATTCTGAAACACTTTTTACACGAAAAGCGTGTAAGATTTATTTGAAAACTCGTAAAATTTTCTAAAATCCTTTCCAATTTCAAAATTTTTGTGTAAATTTATTAGCAGAAAGTTCGTTTGGGAAACAATTTTAACATCAAAGGAGATACTTATGCTGAGTCGTAAACTCATTGCAAGTAGCGCAATTCTGCTCGGAGCCCTAAGCAGCCAGGCTTTCGCATGGAGCATTGACGGCGTGGTTAAATCCAAGATTTCAGGCCGTACGCTCTCTGGAGTAACAATCAACACCTTTAACTTCGGCGGCTTCGAAACAACCTCTGCCGCAGACGGAACATTCCACCTCAGCAGCGATGGGACTACGGCTATCGCCAGCCCCAAGGCATCCAATGTTGCACTCCATATGGAAGGCAACACGCTTACCATCTACAACGCGGACGCTCGTTCTCTCAGCGTGTCCGTAATCAACTCCCTGGGCAAGGTTCTCAAGAAGAACAGCATTGAAAATGTCCAGGGTATCGTCTCCCTTGACTTGGGCAAGCTCGCCAAGGGCGCAAAGTTTATCCGCGTCAGCGCAGACAACCGCAACAGCACCTTTATGGTGACCGACAAGGGCTCTGTGAAGGCTCTCAAGAAAGAAGGCGATTTGCTGCCGATGCTCCAGTTTGCAATGGAAGGCTACGCCAACAAGATGTACCAGATGACGCAAGAAATCGAAACGGGCGTAACCATCGAAATGGAAAGACCCTCCGAAACTTCTTCCAGCTCGGGAAACGGCGAGCAACCGAAATCTTCTGGTTCTGTTGTACCGCCGAAGTCTTCTAGCAGTTCCGGCAACGACGAACCTATCGTAGTCGACTGCTCCGGCAAGACTGTAAAATCCAACACAGACGAGACAATAAAATTGACCGTCCAAGGCAGTTCTGGCCAACGCTCATTCATCATGCACGTGCCGAGCACTTACAAGGGCGACAAGCCTGTCCCGCTGTTCATTGACTACCACCCGATTGGCGGCAGCAGCGAAGGTCAGATGAAGGATACGAGGTACAAAGCGCTCACCGACAAGGAAGGCGTCATCGCACTCTACCCGCAAGGCACCACCAAAACGATGGGCCCGGGTTGGAACGTCGGTCCTTGCTGCTCCAACGACGACGACATTGAGTTCACTCGCGCAATGATCAAGTATGCCAGAGAAAAAGCCTGCATCGACCCGCAGCGTATCTACGCAGCAGGCTTCTCCATGGGTGGCGGCATGAGTAACCACGTGGCCTGCATGATGTCCGATGTCTTCGCTGCAGTTGCTCCGGCAGCTATGGACCTGAACAGAACCAACAGCGCCAAGTGCACGAAGGCACGTCCGATTTCTGTCATCAACTTCCGCGGTACTGCTGACTACGTCTGCAAATACCAAGGTGGAGACAGTGGCTACAACGATGGCTTGAACTTCCTCGGCGCCGAAGGCACCTTCAAATATTGGGCAGAAGCAGACGGTTGCACCGGTTCTCCGGTCAAGAACTCCGACGGTTGCGACGAATACTCCAACTGCCGTGACGGCGTGAAAGTCGTGCTCTGCACCAAGCAGAACGGCGGTCACGAACAGGGCGACGGCAACATCGGCTGGCCGTTCCTGAAGCAGTTCACGCTGCCCGCCAGCTTCGTGAAGTAAAGCTTCTCTCTCAAACGAATCTTAGTACTCCTAAGAATACCTCCTAAAAACCAACCAAAGAAGTTCTCGCCTCGGCGGGAACTTCTTTTATTATATAAGCAACCATATATCAAGCAGAACTTAAGTATGAAACGCCCCGGCCGAAGCCGGGGCGTTCATGCATGGGGTGTGGAGTTTCGTTTTGCGCGTTAGCGCACGTTAATGCGGAAGGCCGTACCAGCCTTGGACTTAACCAAGTAGGTGCCCGAGCGCTTTACCGCAACAGAGGTTTTTGCTTGCAAGTCTTCGACGCCTACGGTCGTAAACTTTGCTACAAGGCGGCCCTGCATATCAAATACGCTGTAGTGGCGGACTGCAACATTTACAGGATTCTGAGCCAGCGGAGCAGGAATCACGGTGGTGTTTTCCGGATCCTTGTTAGCGTCTTCTGTAATGTCCTTGGCCGGCTGGTTTTCATAAATCTTGTCACCCGGATACTTCTCTGCCGGAAGGTCGTTCCAGCCGAAGTTGCGGAAGCCGAGCAGCGAGTATTCGGTGGGGTCGTTCAGCTTCTTACGAATCGGAGCCAGACGGAATGTGTGAGAATATTCGCGGTTCGCCTTGAGCAGGTATGCATTGAGCGGCTCAGCACCCCAGCTGTTGATGCCACCGAGGCCCATTTGGTGCAAGTCCACACGGAGCGTAATATCCTTGTCGCGCTTGAGTTCCCACGGGAGCTTCACGTCGGTGAGCTGTTCCGGAGTGTAGTGCTGAGCGCTGAATTCCATGCGCGGGTTACCCACAACCATAAGGCCCTTGCCATCGTTGTTGGTGAGGGTCGCCCACTTGACATCGGTGCGCTGACCCGTTTCGCCGATTTCCATGTACTTGACCGTCATAGAATCGGCAAGCGTCGAATAGAGACCCATGAAGCTTCCGCGGTTACGGCCCTGATAGTTTTCATCGGGACCGCGGCCAAACCAGCGAACCTTTTCGTAGCCGCCCGGGACAGTGAAGAGCGTACCCACATTCGGGATGTAGCTCTTGGAGGCATCAGGGTTGAAGGTATAGCTGACCACAATGTCACCGCTACCGTACACATAGTAGGTCATCTTCATCTTGGAACTGCCCGCATCAGGGAAACTGAAGTTGAAGGTCACCTGGGTTTCTTGCTGGGAAACTTCCTTGACTTCAGAGGTCACAGAGCGCTTTTTACTTGCGCTGCGCCATTCACCGTGGCCCTTTTCCATGTTGAAACCCTTGTCGTTATCAATCGGGGCACGCCAGAAGTTCGGACGGCCACCATCCTTGATAATGGTATCGCCATCCAGAATGTAGCTAGCCAGAACGCCAGACTTTTCGTCGAACCTGATTGAGAAATCCTTGCCCACGATTTCAAGGCCGTTGGTCTTGTTTACCTTATAAGCCGGCATGGTGCTGATGTCGATTTCGGTGGACCAGAGCTGTCCCAAGTCGATACCGAACTGTTCATGAGCCACGCTAAAGCCAGCATTTGCCCAGAGTTCATCCTTTTTCAGGCGGAAATCGATATCCAGGAAATATTCGGCGCCAATGGAGGTTTCGATTTTCGGCATGTCGATGGTCACTTCCTTCTTTTCGTTCGGGCCAATGTTCATCTGGGTGCCATTCAGCTTGCCTTCCTTAATGACCTTGCCATTTTCCTTGATAGACCAGTAGGCATCGAGGAAATCGCCCAGGTTCTTGTACAGGTAGCGGCTTTCAATCTGGATCTTGCCCTTTGCGGCATCCACATTCTTCACGCGAACTTGAGCATACTGATACTTGACTTCCCACATTTCGGGCTGAATCTTACGATCCGGGAACACGAGGCCGTTGGCGCAGAAGTTGTCGTCGTTCTGCCAGTCGCCCCACATGCCGCCGAATTCAAAGTAAGGCGTACCCTGATGGCGCAGGCCCTGGTCAATGAAGTCCCAAATAAAGCCACCAAAAGAACGGGGGTTGCCGTAGAAGGCATCCATATATTCTTGCAGGTCACCCACGGAGTTACCCATGGCGTGTTCATATTCGCAGAGCATAATCGGCTTGTTGGCGTCATTGTAGCTTGCGACAGCATCGGGACCGAAGTACATCCAACTGTTCACATCGGCATTGTTCCAGTCGCCTTCGTAATGCACAAAGCGGGTAGAGTCAATCTGATGGGCACGTTCACGTTCAGAGGCGAACACGTTACCGTTACCGGCTTCGTTACCCAAGGACCACAAGATAATGCTCGGGTGGTTCTTGTCGCGCTGCACCATGGTATTCAAGCGATCCACTGCCGGAGCGCGCCAGTCGTCGCTGTTCTTGGGAAGTTCGCTATTGGCACCGTGGCTTTCCACGTTGGCTTCGTCAATCACGTAGATGCCATACTTGTCGCAAAGATCGTACATGTACGGGTTATTCGGATAGTGCGACATACGGAGCGCATTGATATTGAAACGCTTCATGAGAATCACGTCTTTTTCCATGCGTTCGTAGGACACTGCACGGCCATCATCGGGATCCAATTCGTGGCGGTCTACACCGTGGAACTTGATAGGCATGCCGTTCACGTACAGGCGCGGAGCACCGTTGTCTTTCTTGATTTCGATCTTGCGGAAACCGATCTTGTTACTTTCGGCCTGCAGCAAGTTTCCCTTGCTATCCTTGATAGTAAGCACGGCCGTGTAAAGGTTCGGCGATTCAGCAGACCACAGCTTGGGAGCGGTATAGGGAATTTCGAAGTAGACATCTTTCTGGCCGCCATTCGGGCTAATGCCAGACACCTTCTGTGCCGTCGGCGCAATCACTTCGGTTCCGGCTTCGTTATAAAGAGAAAGTTCTACGGTGTATTCGCCAGAAGCCGAACCCGTGGAGTTGTAAATCCAAGTTCTAGTCTTCAGGATACCATCTTTGTAGTTGCTAGCCAGAGTAGCATCGATCTGGAAGTCCTGAATATGCACTTCGGGGACTGCGTAAATGTACACGTCGCGCATGATACCGGCGAGGCGGATAAAGTCTTGGTCTTCGAGCCAGGAGCCATCGCACCAGCGGAACACCTGAACGGAGATGTTATTTTCACCCTTGCGCAGGTACTTGTTGATATCGAATTCGTGACCTGTGAAAGAGTCTTCAGCGTAGCCAACGTAGTTGCCGTTCACCCAAACGTAGTAAGCGGATTCAACACCTTCGAAGTGCAAGCGGATTCGCTTACCGTTCCACTTTTCAGGAACGGTGAAGGTGCGGCGATAATGGCCCACCGGGTTAAAGTCCGTCGGAGCACCCGGAGCAGAGACCCTATTGTTCTGCGCCCACGGATAAATCACGTTGGTGTAAATCGGATGGTCGTAACCCAGCAACTGCCAAGAAGAAGGCACCGGGATTTCGTCCCAGCCAGAGACATCGTAATTGTCTTTGTAGAAGTCGTTGTTGCGCTGGGCGGGCTTTTCTACATGGTAGAATTTCCACTTGCCCGAAAGGGTCTGGTACCATTCAGATGCATGGCGGTCGCCCTTCACAGCCTCTTTCACCGTGGAGTACGGCATAGAAGTAACGTGCGGAGTAAGGGCGTTCACGGCAAAAATACGGGGTTTGCCGTTCCATTCATCGTTAGGCTGCGCATTTGCAGTGGATGTCAACGTTGCGCAAAGGGCTGCGCACGTAACAGCAGACGAAACCAAGAAGTTCTTCATAGTAAACCTCACTTAATCTTCCACACCGATAAAAAGATATCTTTTATACAATAAAAAAGAACTCCCTTTAGGGGAGTTCTCGTTGACAAGTTGTCAACGCCTAGATTGCTTCGCCCCTAAGGGCTCGCAATGACGTATGAAAATCTACTTTACTTGAACACGCAGGGCTTTGTTGAGACCCACGGCACGCATGATGTACATACCACTTGCAAAGCCAGCATTCTTAAGGGTTGCAGAGAGGTTGGCACCTACACTTTCGACGCGGCCCAGGAACTTACCTGTCGCACCAAATACGTTGTACGAAACATTCTGCGGAGCAAGCTGAACATTGCGAGCAACGCCGATAGAAGTGGGATTGCTAGGATCAACAAACTGAATCCAGTCCACATTCAGGTAAGTGCCCGTAATCAAGAGCTTAAGTACATGTTCACCCTTCTTAAGTTCCACAGAACCGAGTTCGGTTTCCTTATAAACATCGAACTTTTCTTCGTCTGTTTTTAAGTTGTCGATTGCTTCCGTAATAGGTTCATCATCGATAAACAGCTGGAGACCTGCGGTTTCAAAAGGAGTTGCCACATTCGCCGTAATGTTGTACGTGGCATCTGCAGTAACATTGACGGTGTATTCCACCCATTCGTCCTCTTGCGTGTAACCGATGGCGTAGCCCTTGCAAGTAGCATTGCCGCACGTGGCTTCGCTAATATCCACGATGTCAACTTCATCTTCGCGGTAGGCTTCGCCCTGATTTTCGCGGTCCATGTCGTAGAAAGCCTTATTGTGGCCGCCCACGTCGTAGTTTTCCGCTTCGATACGTCCCGGAATCGTGGCAGCAACTTCTTTGTAAGGAGTCTGCGGCACAGCGGTCTTTTCGCTTTCCATGTACCAGTAGTCAAAATCGAAACCGCCCTGTTTTACGACGAAGAACAAGTCATCGACACCGGCAGCATTATCCAAGTCATAGGTATTTTCTTGCCAGGCAGAACTAGCCGGAATATTCATTGTAGCAAGGAGCGCACCGTTTTCGGAACCGGCATGGAGTTCAAGCTTACCGCCGTTGCCCCTAGTGCAAACGATAATGCGGTCGGCACCGTCGCCCATGTCAACAGAGCGTACCTTGGTATAGAAGCTGTTACCCATATTGGTCAGGTAAACCGCACCGTTTTGAGCCTTCACATGTTCAATGATGGTGTAGCCGCCCGACGTATTGACAGTCATGCCGCCAACCCAAGCCTTGGTTTCGGCTTCCACGCGCACGAACGGGTCAAGGTTCTTGATGGGCTTTACGACGCCATTGTTGGTGGCGCGGATCGTGGGAATGGTACCGTCGGCATTCCAAGTGAATTCTTCAATTGCGGTAGAACGGCTGTAGCCGCCGCCCTTCACGTTCTTCTGGTTATGGTAGAAGAAGAAGCTGCGGCCCTTAAAGTCGACAATGCCGGAGTGGACGGTGAACGCGGCACCCGGTTCGCTACTCGGCATAATGACGCCCTTGTAAGTCCAGGGGCCCGTCGGGGAATCGCTCCAGGAATAGTCAATGGATTCGGGAATGCCACCGGCGGCGTAAATCATGTAATACTTCTTGCCGCGCTTGTGAATCCACGGGCCTTCGGTATACTTGCCGTTAAAGCCGCTCATGTCGGAGACCTTGATGTCGCTTGCGCATTCGATCATGTTCTCCTTGAGGGGGCAATAATAAAGCTTCGGGTTACCCCAGTAGAGCCATGCCTGGCCATCGTCGTCAATAAATACGGTGGGGTCGATGTAGTCCCAGTTGGGGCCCGCCAGGTGCTTGCCGTTCAGGGCATCCTTGAATGGGCCTTCCTTCTTGTCGGACACGGCCACGTTGACGGCGCGGCCACCGCGGGTGGATTCCACGGTCACGTAATAATAGTACTTGTCATTGCGGCGAATGCATTGAGATGCCCAGTCGCCGTTTTTCTTGGCAGAACCGTTAAAGTCACCCGCTTCCAAAATGAGGGTGTTCATGTCGGTCCAGTTCACCATATCCGTAGTGCAGGATACGCGCCAGCCGTGCATCGTAAAAAAGCTACCGCCCTCGTCGTTGCCGGAATAGGTGCAAAGCGTATCGCCGAACACGACAGGCGCCGGGTCCGGAGAATAATAGGTCTGGATAAGCGGGTTTTCGGCCATAGCCTGCGTGCAAAGCCCGAAACCAACCAAGGCGACAGCCGCCTTAATGCTCTTCGCAAACATCATAATGCATCCCTTTACGCCCCCACCGGAGCGATTTTCATGACTCACCTTCATAAAATTAGCCCCAAAAAGGGCAAAATTCCACGCGAAAGGGCATTTTGCGTGGACAAGTTATCAATATGCCTTGATTTTGAGCGTTTTTTGCAGGTTTCCGCTCTTGACAACCGCAATGTAAGTTCCCTGTAGCAGGCGGCCGTTCTTGCCGAATTCCACCAGGGAATTGCCGCTACCCTGCCGTTTGGCCACCATGTTGCCGTTGGCTGTATACAGGCGGACTTCAAAGTCACCGTCGGCATTCACCATCAGGGCCACCGAGGCGCGGGCCATAGAAACCTGACGTACAGAAAGCAAGCTTGCCACGTGGGCAATTTCAGGCAGAGCCATCGCATCTGTATTGAAGCTGTACCAGTCCACATTCATCAGGTAATCAGTCGTGCCGGAGTAAGTGAACTTAAGCTTCTGTTCGCCCTTGGGCAAATCAATGGAAGTCGAAGTTTCGTACCAGTCGTTCCAACCCTCGGTCTTTGCAGGGTCAATCGTAAGCGTCGCCAAAGCCTTTCCCGTAGAATCAGATACCGTAATGGTCGATTTTTCTTCGGCACCAGAGGCCACGCGAGCGGTAAGCTTGTAGGTACCCGCAGTCGGAACCTTCACTAAATATTCGCTATAATCGCCATCGTTAATCCAGCCAAGATTCGGTTCACCTTCTTCGTCAGGTTCAATTTGCACGCCATCCATAGCGGTATAAGCCTCGGCCTGGATTTTACCAGGGAGTGATACCGGTTCGAACGGCTGATTCGTGAGCTTGAGGTTACCATCGAATTCGTATACCTTGCCCGGAACCGTGGTGGTAGTGAACTTATTGGAGCCATTCACAATATTGAGCGTCTGGCCCACATCGGACTTGATTGCTACATAAGTGAGCTTGCCGCCCTTCCAGGCCATGGAATCGATTTCGAAACCGCCGCGTGCACGAATGCCCTTGATGCAACCGTCCTTCCACTGAGACGGGAGAGCCGGCAACAAGTTGATTCTGCCGTTGTGGCTCTGCATGAGCATTTCGTTCACGCCCGAAACCGCGCCGAAGTTACCATCAATCTGGAACGGCGGGTGGGAATCGAACAAATTATTGTAAGTCTTGCTCGGAGTAAGCAGCATGCGAATCATGCGGTAAGCGTGATCACCATCGTGCATACGCGCCCAGAAGTTGATCTTCCAAGCGAGCGACCAACCGGTGGCATCGTCACCACGCTGTTCCAGCGTAACGCCCGCACCCTTGATTAAATCGGGCGTTTCTTCGGGCGTAATCTGAGCGCTGGGGAAAAGACCGTACAAGTGAGAAATATGGCGGTTATGGTTGCTCGGATCATCCCAATCCTGCAACCATTCCGTAATCTGGCCGTACTTACCCGTCTTAGTCGGCGGCAAGCGCTTTACCACGGCAGCCATCTTGGCGCGCACATCTTCATCGACGCCGAGAATCTTGGAAGCTTCAATCGTGTAATTCAGCACGTCACGGATAATCTGGTTATCCATGGTCGGGCCAAAGCAAACATTATAACCACCGTGATCATTTTCTGGAGAATCACTGGGAGCAGTCACCAAGTACTTGTTGCCAGTTTCGGGCTCTTCAACAAGGCTGTTCACAAAGAACAGAGCCGCACCCTTCATGGTCGAATAAACGTCTTGCAAATAAGCCTTGTCAGTCGGGTTGAACAAGAAATGTTCCCACAAATGCGTGCTCAGCCAGCCTGCACCCGTAGGCCACAAGCCCCAAGCACCATCAATCGGAGCAGTACGGTTCCAAAGGTCGGTATTATGGTGTTCCACCCAACCTTCGTCTACGCCCCAATGCACCTTGGCTGTCTTTTCGCCCTGCGGCACCATGCTCTTGATTTTGTCGATGAGCGGCCACACGCATTCGCCGAGGTTAGCCGTTTCGACCGGCCAGTAGTTCATTTCGAGGTTGATGTTGGTGGTATACTTACTGCCCCAAACTGGGTTCGTGTCCTTGTTCCAAATGCCCTGCAAGTTGGCCGGCTGGCCACCCTTACGCGAGCTCGAAATCAGCAAGTAACGGCCGAATTGGTAATGCAATTCCACAAGCGAGGGATCATTTGTCGAATTAAAGTTCTTGACGCGGGTAGAGGTAATATCGCTTGCACTCTTGTCGGCTTCGCCCAAGTTCAGCGAGACGCGATTGAAAATCGTCTGGTAATCCTTGAGGTGGTCCGCCAGAATGTCCTCGTAAGATTTTTTAGCCACCTTCGACATGATTTCGGTAGCAATGGAGCCCGGATTGCCCGAAACATCGTTATAAGACTTGAAGTTCGTTGCAGTCGTAAGCACGAGCGTTGCGGAGTTTGCGCCGTTCACCGAAATGTTGCCATTCGCGACAGAAACCGTGCCGCCATCGGCCACCACGTTCAAACGATTCTGGAACTTGATGGAATTCACCGTCACGTCGTAAATAAGCGTGTTACCGCTACTGGACATGCTGTTGCTGCGGTGCGGAGTCGTCATGGTGGCGCCGAAGCTTACCGAGCCTTTTTTATCGGCCGTCAAGTGCACCACGATCACATGGTCTGGGTAGCTTGCAAAATATTCGCGGGTATACTTGACACCGCCCGCAGAATAAGTCGTCTTGGCAATAGCCGTTTTGAGGTCCAATTCGCGGCGGTAATTGGTAGCGCCCGAATGCGACGTAGTAATCACCAAGTCGCCCACCGGCTGGAAACTTGCGGGGCCGGGACCAATCATATAATCAGATACAATGGATTCTGCCGTGCGGTAGTCACCACGCCACAACGCATCACGTGCATCTTTCAAGTGGTTTGCAGCGCCCTGCTTGTTATTGTCGCCAGGGCCACCCGACCAGACCGTACTTTCGTTCAGGCCAATAACATCTTTTGCAACACCGCCATAAACAATGCCACCCATGTAGCCGTTGCCAATGGGAAGAGCATCCGTAAATTCCGTTCCGGCATCACTGTCGTACCAGAGTGTAAGAGGATTTTCGGCCGCGGCAAAAGCCACCGGCGTCAAAATCGTTGCAGCGCACACTAAAGATCCAAACACTACGCCTAGCGATTTCATAAAGACTCCTTTTTATAACCAACCACCATAAAATTAAACCCCGAATGGCCTAAAAAACCATTTCGGGATTTACTTATTATTGATTTTTTATCAAGGGTTACTTCACTTGCACACGAAGGGTCATGCCAGCGCTGCGCACCATATAGATTCCCTTTGCGAGGCCAGCCTGCTTGAGCGATTCGGCAAGGGCGAGACCCGCACGCTGTTCTACGCTACCCATAAAGCGGCCACTTGCGCTGTACACCTTGAGGGAACAGTTTGCAGCAGGCATAAAGTCTATTCCGTAAGCAACCTTGCGCACTGCCGTAGTGGTAAGTTCCGCTTCGGTAAGGGCAAACTGAATCCAGTCTAAGTTCACATAAGTCCCCGTAAACTGGATACGCAGCACATGGTCGCCTTTTTCAAGTTCAGCAGTCTTGCCTTCCACAAATCCGTACGTAACCCAGTCATCACCCTGAGGCACCGCAATGGTATCGGTAATCGCCTTGCCGTCCAGGAACAGTCTGAAACTACCGACATCAAGACCACTGGCCACATTGGCGCGGAACACATACTTGGCAGTCGTTACCACATTCACGGAATATTCAACCCATTCACCGGCCTGTGTATAGCCGATTGCGTAGCCCTTACAATCCTTGGTCGCGAGAGAATCGGAGCAGCCAACGCCCACGACATCTACGCCATCTTCGCGATAGACATTACCTTCATTTACGAAATCCTTATCGTTGAAGGACACACTCTGTCCGCCTTCGTCGTAGTCTTCGGCCTGAATGGCTCCCGGAATGGAGAATTTCACCCTATACGGAGTTTGTTCCACGGTGCCGTTAAAGTCGGCCAGCGGAATCGAGCTGATGCGTTCAGAGATATTCTTGAATTCGCCCTGGAGACCTGCAGCTTCTGCAACAGAAGCAATGTAGCCGTTGTTGTTCCTTTCGGTAAACTCGCCAGGTGAATTACGGCCAACGCCGCTCGGAGCATCCTTATAGGAATTGTTTTCGACTGTAAAGCCGCTAGAGCCTTCATCCAGGTAAATCGGCAAGACCCAGTAATCAGACCATTTCGAAGCACTGTAATCATGGAGGTAATTTTCCTTGATTTCACTACCCGTGCCCTGGTTAGATAGGGTGTAAATCGGACCGGAGTCGCAAAGCAATCGTGAAATATGATGAATATTGTTCTTATTAATATGGTTATTGGTCATGGCCGTCTGACTGTTGGTCCAGCCAAAGCCCACCGAAATGCCGGAATAGTTCGTGTAAGACACTTCGTTATTTTCTATCACCACATAACGCGGATAACCAGCGCCAATACCCACAGCACCCTGATGTTCGTTGGTCACGTTCGTAATCAAGTTATAGCGGATCGTATCACGCGTACTCACTTCATCCAAATCGCTCGGATTGTACGGCTTGTGAATTTCGGTCGTAGAGTCCGCCGAGAACTTGCCAAGCATCACACCAGCGGCACCAAGTTCGTAGAACACGTTGCCTTCAATCACGTCATCGTTGGTGCCCGACACAAAGTCAAGACCCGTTGCCGCCATCTGCGTAAATGTGCAATTCTTCACCAACATGTGGTGCGCATTTTCGACACGGAAACCGGCATCAGGACGCCAAAGCATGAATTCATTACTATTAAGAGTACCTCTATCAACCACGTTGATACTGAACATACCCGCCTGCAAATCCAAGAAGCCTTCTTCACTGGGACGCAGATAGTTGGTATGTGCAAAGGTGAGGCCTTCAAAGCTCATGTAGCCGACCTTGCTCTTGGAGCTCTTGCCAAGCACACTGAAGAGCGTATTGATGCGCGGTACCGCCACATGGGCAGTCGCCATGCTTTCACCAGAACGAGCTTTGTAATACAACGTATTCGTAGATTCGTCCAGATACCATTCGCCCGGCTGGTCAATAAATTCGTAAGCATTTTCGAGGTAGTAAGCCTGCTGCTTGTCGGTGCTGGAAAATGCAATACCGAGCATCGGGTACTTGCGCCTAAACAGTCTCGTTCTTTCAGGATCCTGCGGTTCGAACTTCGAGACATTTCCCTGGCTTGTAATCTTGGAAGCGCGTAAAATGGATTCGGCCCAGGCAATCATCAAGTGAATTTCCACCTTGTCCACATTCTTCCAGTTCGGAGTTCCAATATCGCTATTGTTCAAAAGGAACGCAGAGCCGGCAGAGTCCACCTTGTTCAAGCGGAAAAAGTTGTGATCGCCATTGTCAAGCAAGTTCGGGAAACGGGCGCGGATTGCCTTCTTGCCGTTCACATACATCTGGCGGAATCGTGCATCGACACCTTCGACCTTCCAGATGTTATTCTTTTCGTCATGAATGGTCCAGCCGGTAATTCCCATACCGCCAGTAATCAAAGGTTTTTCGCCATCGGCTGCTTTATAGCGCACGTAGTGGCCATCTTTACCGCCATCACGTTCATCAAAGCCAATCGTTGCAGGCAATGCGTAAGTGCCTTCACGTAAAATCACTTCGATATCGCCGGTCATGGATCCGTTAATGGCACGCACCGCCTTCTGGGCCTGCGTAATCGTCTTGAACGGAGCGTCTTTTGTACCTGCGGCAGCATCATTGCCAGAGGGGGAAACGTAGAAAGTCGCCTGAGTAGCGGCAACAGCGGCACCAGTCAAAGTCAGTGCACAGCCAACGGCCAAAGAAAGAATCCTTGTATCCATAAGAAACCTCACGTATTAATCCACACCAGTAGAAAAATTACCTTTTACGGCCAAAAAAAGAACCCCCTTAAAGGGAGTTGCTGTTGACAAGTTGTCAATGCAGATCCTTCGACTTCGCTCAGGATGACATTGCTTATTTGACGCGGTGTCCGGTCAAATCAAAGCGCAAACCATTCTTTTCGATGTAGGCCTTGTTGCCCCTTACGCGTAGGTACTGCGGCGTTTTGAGAACATTCGTGCGAACATGCGAGCTTATCGCCATCGAAGAATCACCAACGGCACTAGAATCCTTTGCAACGGAATCCGACGAAACAGAATCCTTCGGCGGCTCAACTGCCACGGTATCCGCCCACGCACGGTGCATACGATCTAGACCCGACTGGTTCACGATTTCAAGCTTGATGTTTCCACCTTCACCGCTACGTTTTGTCATACTGTACCAGTCGCCATCGCGGAGTCCCGGCCAATAAAAGCTTCCCATTTCCCATTCGCGCAGCTGGTCACTCATGCCACGAATATAGGCCATGAAATAATTCGTCGGAGTAGAATTGTAGTCCATGGTTTCGTAATGCACGCCAGCCTTGTCGCCAGGGGCCATGGCACCACCCCATTCCGTACACACGGTGCGGTCGGCATACTTGCCCACTTTCCACTTGAAACTGTTTCGCCAACCTTCTTCGGTATCAATGCTCATGTTCCAGAAAGTGTATTCATGAACGGCAAACAGGCAACCTTCGAAGCGCGGGTCATCGGCAATGTCAGGCACATTTTGCGCCATTCCCGAGCCGTCAAGCAGAATATGGTCACGCGGTACGTTCGGGAATTTTTCAAGCCATTCCGCATACAGATTGCGCAGCTGTTCCTTGGTGTACATATGCGGTTCATTAAAAATTTCGAAGTAGGCATTCGGATGGTCGCCGTATTTTTCGACAAGCTTGCCCCACATTCTCCACCAATCATCCATATTCTTCGGGCCGGACGGCTGCGAAGGACCCCAATAGCCCATCACCAGGCGGCCATGCTTAAGCGCTACATCTAACGCGCCCGAATACATGTCAAAAGCATTAAGAATCGTAGGTTCGTTCACCGGCATACGCACGCTGTTCGTACCCATCAATTCTTGAAACTGACCAATCACACGTTCGGCCACAACAGATGCCGACTGGTAATTATCTGAAAGGCTGAGCCCCGAAAGCACCAATACTTCAGAAACAAAATTGTCGCGTTTATCCGCCCAGTTCACACCACGGAACTGACTGGTGATCGCGAAGGAATTAACCGCCGAAATGGCCATTGCAGCCAAAACACTACAGGCAACATGCCTGACCTTGAAACCAAACCTCATAAGAACACCTTTCCTTACTCTAGGCGCTCACTCCAATATGAAAATTACCTTTTGTGAATCAAAAAGGAACTCCCCCAAAGGAGTTCCCGTGGATAAGATGTCAACACTACCGTTCCTTGCGGAAGATTGTAGAAGCGAAACTAAATCCGTCGCGTTGGATTTTCAGAATATACATTCCGCTTTTCATATCGGCGATGCCGATGCTGAAGGCGGATTGCCCCGCAGGTAACATCTGCGACTTGACGAGGCGACCGTTCATCGAGAAAATCTTGGCGGTCAGCCCCTGCGAAAGGGGCGTGCCTGCGGCAATCTGCAATTCGTCACCCATGATGCGGGCTTTCAAATCAGGGCGAGTGACAGGCTTCGCGGTAATCGCCGTCGGTTCGGGTTTCGGCTTGTTGCGCAGCAGGCGCACGCCAAAGATTCCGCCCACCATTCCCGAATTTGCGGTAAACGAAACGCGGATAATCTTCTTGCCCTTCACCATGTTGTTTGGAATCGCATAAGTCTCGTTCACGAATTCGTCCTTATTCCACTTGCCCGCGATATTTTCGGTCACAAGCTTTTCGTCATCAATCATGATGTCGAAGGTACGGGTGCAACTTTCATTACCCCAATAACGCACCATCAGGCTCAAGGAATCTTCACTATTCGTCTCGAATTCATAGCTGATAAGGCCACCGTCGCCACCACTGCACTTGCCTGCATCGCGGTAGAATTCACCCTGATGCGTTCCCGTCGAAGAATTTTCCGTTTTCATCTTGTGATCCACTTCGGGCTGCTGCTCGCCGGGAGCCACTTTATCGACAGTCTTCTCATCGAGCGCCAATGCTTCGGCCTGTTCCTTCTGCAAGCGCTCCAGCACGGAGGGGTCCGTCAGCACCATCCAATACATCATGTAACGCGCATCGTGGACTTCGTAGAAGGGCTCCAGTAACAGGTTCGCATCCTTCTTGTTTGCGAATAAATACGGCGCCTTAAAGTGCATCGGTTCGCCCTTCACCGGTTCCACCTTCGAGGGAATTTCTTCTTTCTTGCTCGCAAGCATCGGAGCCTGATCCAGCGACTGCAACGCCCCCGACGCAATATGGCTCCAGCGGCCATCATCGGCGACAAGCCCCGCCAAGTTATCCGTCCCAGTCTTTGCCGATAGTACAATCGGTCCGTGCAGAAGCGCCACGTAATCACTGACGCCAGGCAAATCTTCGACATGCGTGTACATCGGGAACAGCACCTCGATTACATCACCCGACTTCCATGATTTTCCCGCAGAAACGTAACTCGACGGGTCAGACTTTTTCACAACAGTATCGCCATTCACGATAACCTTGAAATCACCTTCCTTCACCCAATACGGATGACGAACCTTGAAGTCGAACGAACCAGAGCCCGTCACCGTAAACTTCGCACTTTCGCCCTTCGGGAAGGCAGTTTCCTGCTTAAGGGTCACCTTCTTGTCTTTCCAATTCAGGAGCGACGCTGCAAATAAATTCACATAAAGGTCGTCACCGTCCTTCGTATAGATAAACTGCGAATACTTCGTCGGATTTTCCATGCCCGAACCTACGCAGCACCACATCGCCGCATTTACCTTGGAATACACGCGGTAATGACGCGGACGCGCCGGCGTAAAGTATACGTAGCCGCCATGCTTCGGGTGAATCGTCGAAAGGATATGATTGAATAGGGCGCGTTCGTAGAAATCCGCCTGTTTGGCATCATGATCCATATTGAACAGGCGTTCCGTCAACTTGAGCATATTATAAGTGTTGCAGGATTCCGGTCCTTCACGCTCCTCCACATACTTCTTGTGATTATCGAGTGCCGGGAAATGTTCCGAGATACTATTGCCGCCAATGGCAATGCTGCGCTTGTTCACGACACGATCCCAGAAATATTCGGAGCCCTTCACGTAGGTCGCATCGTTCGTGAGTTCAGCGATGCGCGCAAAACCAACGACTTTCGGTACCTGCGTATTAGCGTGAATATTCGTGAGGTTATCGTTCCCTGCCGCCATTGCGTTCAAAAGCCATTTGTGCGACCAACGTTTCGCTTCTTTCAGGTACTTTTCGTTTTTCGTCAGCGCATACGCATCGGCATAGACTTCGTCCATGCCGCCGTGTTCCGTACCGAGCATCGATTCCATTCCCGAATCGTTAAGACCGCCCGTAATCGTGAGGCCCCAATCGCAAAGGGCAAGGAACATCGTCTTCGCCTGCTCATAACCCGCATAAATATAAGCGTCGCGGAGACCCGCAAAAGTCTTGTGGATATTGTACCACGGCACCCAATAGCCGCTCTGCGCGCCTGCATTTCCACTCTTGAACTTGAGCCACATCTGCTTTCCGTTCGGGACACCGCTCAGGTAGCCCTTGAAATTTGCATCCTTGGAATTCTGGTCCTGAATCGTCTTGAGTTCATTCAGCACATATTCCAGGCGTTCCTTGATGAGTTCATCACCCGTTGCCGCATACTGCATCGCCAAGGCACTCAAATAATGCCCAAGCACATGTCCGTCGAGGCCCGCCCAGTTCGAAAACTTGGAAGCCTTCGGTTTCATGCCCGCTTCTTCGTAGAACGGCGCAATCAGCTTGTCCGTATCGTAGGCAAGTAGCGTTTCGACATTCAGATTCTGCCGTTCCTTGAGCGGACCATCAAGCAGCTGGACATCTCCCAGCGCAAACATATCAGGATAAAGCAGGTTCTGCGAAAATCCCTGCGTAAAGGTGCCGCCCACAACAGCAAGGGCGACGCAGGCAAATCGATTCATTTTGATTCCAAACATTGTACCATCCTTTTTCAAACACCTGAAAAACCTCTATAAAAATAAATTCCAAGTCCTGCATTTTTCGCCCTCCAAAACATTCTCTTTTGACAAAATTTCAAAAGCTATTTACGCAAAAAAAACACCCCGCTTTATAAGCGAGGCGTTCTCTCTTTCTTAGGAAACTTATTACTTGATGCGATGTCCCGTCAAGTCGAAATGCTTACCACTCTTTTCGATGAAGAGCGCATTGCCTTTCTTGATGAGGCGAGGCGCAGAAGTATTACGCACCGTTGTAGGAATTGCCGTGCGAAGGCCCATAGATTCTTCGCAGCTTTCACCCGCACAGAACTTGATATAATCAATATCCATCCAATCGCCAGTTACCGTAAAGCGGAGGATGTGTTCACCTTCAGTCAAGCTCACGGATGCTTTGACTTCGTTGTATTCGTCGTAATTGTCTTCGCCGGTAGTCGCCTGCGGCACCGCAATTTCTTCGGTAATGTCCTTGCCATCCATGGAGAGCTTAAAACTGGAGGTATTATTAGCCGAAGCCACGGCTGCGAGCATAGTGTAAGTTCCCGTTGCAGCCACCTTCACGGTGTATTCGAGCCATTCACCCGCCTGGTTGTAGCCGACGATAACTCCCGTCGCTTTTTCGTACAGGTCGACGCCCGTACCCTTGCGGTAATCACTGTCGCCATGGTTTTCGGTATCATTTTCGTTGTAGGTAGTGTTACCCTGACCGAGACCGTTAATGTCGAAATCTTCCATTTCGATCTTACCCGGAATGGCGAAAGCTTCGCCCTTGAACAGTCCGCGGGGAACCGGCTTGACAACCAAGCGAAGCAACGCAGAACCGTGGGCCGGAAGTTCCACAGAAACGTGGGAGAGCGCGCCCAGGTCCTTCTTTTTCCAGGCGTCGCGAACTTCCACTTCACCTTCTACGCCAATGTCAGAAAAATTGCATTCGACCGTCTGGGTAGAAGTATTGTTGTTGAGAAGCGCCACGGCAATGTCGCCATTCTTCAAAGGTTTGGTCCAAACCTGCTTACCGTCCTTGTCGGAGATACGGTGGCCCTGAACACCCAAGGAGTCCTGGTTAATGGCAATCATGTCCTTGTTCAGGTAGAGTTCCTTGGTTTCGTTACTCATCTTACGGATATCGGAGCTGATCATGATCGGTGCGGCCATAATGGACCACATCGTCATCTGGGAGCGCTGTTCTTCATAAGAGAGACCATCGTTACCCACTTCGAGCATGTCCGGGTCATTCCAATGGCCGGGCTTTGCAATCTGCCAATACTTGTTGTTCGCATCGATAATTTCATAGACGCCGCGGTACCAGGATTTAGAGATCCATGCGGGACCGATATCGAATGTGGTACGCCACAGGTTAGCAATCTTAGGCATCCATTCCTTGTATTCCCACATGCAAATACTGAACACAATGTCGCGTCCGGAATTGCGGAGAGCATTGGACATGGCTGTGTAATCTTTTTCCTGGGTATTCGGATCAGAATCGCAGTTATCGTATTTCCAGTAGTCCACGCCCCATTCAGCCAATTTCTTAGCATCCTGTACTTCGTGACCATTGGAGCCGCTTTGGCTTTGCCAATTGCTGTTGTAATGGTGGCAGGTACGTTTACCGCGGTCGCCGTAAAGACCGAACTTCAAACCCTTTTTGTGAACGTAGTCGGCCATAGCCTTCATGCCGCTCGGGAAGGTCTTCGGGTTGTGCGTAAGGTCGCCATTGGCGTCACGCTTGGTATCCATCCAGTTGTCATCCAGGTTCAAGAATACGTAGCCCGCATCCTTCAAGCCGGAAGAAACCATCGCGTCGGCGACTTCCTTGATCTGGTTTTCATTGATATTTTCGTGGAACACATTCCAGCTGTTCCACCCCAGCGGAGGGGTGAGCACCAGAGTGTCAGCACTAGCAAAGCTAGCGCCGGTAAACGAGAGCGTTGCCGCCAGCGTTACCTTTGTTAACGAAACCTTCATCTTCATAAGAACTCCTTTTGCAACTATTGATCAGCGTTACTTCGTCACCATAAAGCGATGAACCATCCCATTCTTCGCCCTGATCAGGTACACGCCCTTGTCCGAAACCATGGAGCGCACCTTGGACTGGGCTTCGCTTGCGCTTGCGGCAAACACTGTTCCCACAAAGCTTCCGTTCAGGCCGTACACACGGTAAACCTGCTCGGTCTGCACGTCGTATCGAATATTCTGAGTAAAGCCTGTCAGACCAGCACCAGGATCTGTTGCATTTGCACCAGACACGAACGTAAAGTAGTCGATATCGAGCCAAGAACCAATCACCGTGAAACGGAGCACGTGTTCACCAGCAGGGAGTGTCACATTGGACTTCACCAAGTTATATTCGTCGTAATTGTCTTCGCCGGAACTTGCTGCCGGTACAGAGATTTCTTCAGTGATATCCTTGCCATCCAAGGAGAGCTTGAAACTCGAAGTGGAACCTGCCGCAGCGACCGCTGCGAACATGGTGTATTCACCCGCTTTCGCTACATTTACGGTGTATTCGAGCCAGTCGCCTTCGCTGTTGTAGCCCACAACGACACCGGTCGCCTTTTCGTAGAGGTCTACGCCAGTGCCCTTGCGGTATTCGCTATTGCCATGGTTTTCAGAATCGCCGTCATAGTAAGAGGAACCATCTTTGCCTCTGCCCGGCACGTCGAAGTTTTCAGCTTCGATCTTGCCCGGAATCGAAGCAGCGGGGCAGTTTTCGCCAGCAGCACAGAACGGAGTCTGGGGCACAGGTTCTGCACTGGCTCCATCGAGATAAATTTCATCGTTCACATCGGTACCGACCTTGAACCAGTCAAAGTCTGCATAACCGCCAGCCTGCTTGGTCGCAAAGTTGAAGAGACCCCAGCGTACACCCACGAACATGTGCAGGTCGTAATTGAGTTTTACTTCACTACCGATCTTTGTCCAAGTATTGCCATCGGTACTATAGTAGAAGTATGCAGTACCGCGATCAATCGGCAGGTCAAAATCAATACGCAGATAAACCTTGGAATCCGAAAGCGGCTTGCTTTCCTTCTGGCTTTCACCCTCCTTTGTTCCGGTATACATCACCACCTTGTAGCTGCCACTTTCCTTGGCAAGTGCCACAAAGCCCTTATCGTCCTGCAGTGCAACGAGACCAGCCATGTCGCCATCCTTCATGCCGGTGCCATCCACGAGCGTACGGCCGGAGCACTTGGGACCAAAGGTACGCTGAGTCAAGGTATTCTTCGCATTCACCACGCGAGAATCCGTGCGGCTCGTGGTAATGCGGTAATAGCCCGGATTTGCAGAGAGGCTCCAGTTCTTGTTATCAGGATTATGGTTGAACTGCCATTCGAGAGCAAGTTCGCTAGATTCAAAATCGTCGCTAGTCACCATGCCGTAGCCCGGAAGCGGGGTTTCCGGCAAGTCGATTGTCGAAGGAGCCTTGGATCCGCTCGTCGGAACCGGCCAACCGTCCTTCCATTCCATCGGAACCAAGTGCGACATACGGCCAACCGGACCGGAATCGCGGAACAAGAGTGCATACCACTTGCCATCGGGAGTATCGAAAATGCCTCCCTGGGCAACACCATTATCGGAGAGGAAGTACCTACCGCTAAATCCAGAAAGCAGGCTCTTGGAACGGTAAACAATTTCGCTACGGCTCTTGCCGGCCGGCCAAGAAATCGTGAACAGGTAGTATTCGCCGTTCACCTTTTCCATGTGGGAGCCTTCTTGCTGCACATAGTAGTTAGAAGAACCAGTCACCTGGTTGATGCTCACGCCGCCAAGCTTACCGCTCTTGCCGCCAGCCTTCACGCCACTGGCGTCATCGTTTAACTGCACATAGCTAATCTGGTCGCCAGAGCCGTAGAAAACCCAAACAGTGCCGTCATCATCGAAGAACAAAGAGGGGTCATGATAGAACGGGAGCTGCACTTCGGACCACGGGCCATTTTCAACGTCGGCGGTCTTGTAAAGGTGAGTCTTGTTTGTGGTGTAAGACGGTGTCAATACATAGAAGTTACCCTTGTGGTAACGAATGCTAGATGCCCAAGAACCCTTACCGTAGGCGTCCTTGCCGCCGTTCAAGTTCATGTTGTCGTTATTGGTGAGGGTCTGGTAAGCATAACCCACCGTGCGCCACTGGGCCAAATCCGTGCTCTTGAAGACAGGCACGCCCGGGGCAAAGTGCATGGTAGTCGTCACCATGTAATAGGCATCGTCGACGCGGACAATGGAGGGGTCCGGGCTATCGACATACATAATCGGATTGTTGACGGTAGCTGCGTAAACGGCGCAAGAACTAGCGAGGGCAATGCCCAAACCTTTAAGCCATCCCATAATAGTACTCCTTTTACTGGGCGCACCACCGCCCACGCAAATTTCATCATTCTAAAATTACCCTAAAAACGCCCCAAATTACCGCAATAGGCCCCAACTTTCTTTGACAATTTGTCAAGAGTTAACGAGTCAAAAAACACCCCTAAAACAGGGGTGTAAAACAAGGAGAGAGAGAAAGTTTAAATTTTAGCCGTACAGAAATCCAAGCACGACTGCGAGAACAGAAAAGACTGCAATCTGCTTAATAACCACGATTTCGTTACTTTTCATAGGTCACCACCTTCTGCTTGACGCCCATCTTGCCGGCAGAGCGAACCAAATACACTCCCTGACGGATACCCTTGACTCCGTCCTTGACCATACGGACTGCTGCATCCATGCCAGAAGCCTTGAAGCTTGCCACATGCTTGCCCTGCATATCGAACAGGTTGAAGTTGCTTTCCGCTTCGGTCATCAGGTTCAAGCCCTGAGCAATAGAGGTCGTAGAAGAAGCCTTGAATTCCACGTAGTCGATATCAATCCAATCGTTAGTGATTTCGATTTTCAAATCGTGCTTGCCAGCCTTCAGAGTTGCCTTACCGCCGCTCACCGTGGTAAAGGTCTCAAAGCCTTTGCCTTCGTTAGCGATTTCGGTACCGATCTTGGTATCGTCCATGTAAAGGACGAAGCTACCTGTGCCATTATCACCAGCGACGAGTGCCGAAATTTCGTATTCGCCATCAGCTTCCACGTTCACACTATACTTGAGCCATTCGCCCTTCTGGCAGTGGCCAACGACCAGGCCCATGTTGGGCTGATAAATATCAACGTCGTTCTTGCGGAACTTGCCGCCTTCGTTGCCCTTGCTCAAATCGTAGTAACCCTTGTCGGCACCGCCCTTGTTATATTCTTCAACTTCGATAGTACC
This sequence comes from Fibrobacter sp., assembly GCA_045221475.1. Taxonomy (GTDB): domain Bacteria; phylum Fibrobacterota; class Fibrobacteria; order Fibrobacterales; family Fibrobacteraceae; genus Fibrobacter. The sequence goes on along the minus strand of JBGUWV010000050.1, from coordinate 41,108 downwards.
CGGAATCTTTGCAGGAGCATCGCCATACGGGCCATATTCCTCAGGCGGTTCGTCGGGAACCGTAGACTGGCTCGGATCAACCAGGTCAACAGCCGGAGCATCCGGGTCAATGGTCTTGTCAATGAGCTGGAGCATTTCATGAACATAGCGGCGACCAAGTTCAATGACGCCTTCACGGCCAAAGTGGTAGGGATCCTTGCCATTACCCTTCAGACCCTGAGAAGAGGCCAAGCCAAACTTCTTAAACTTGCTTTTCAACTGGGCGATACCGCTGTTCTTGCTGTAGCAGCAGCTACCCTGGCCAGAGTTACCCGTAGGGTCGTTCATCATTTCGCCGGCAACAAACGCAACTTCGTTTTCATCCAAGTCAAGAGCGTTTACAATGTCCTTGTAGGTCTTGTATACATTATTCTGCCATTCGGTGCCAGCGCCATCGGTTTCTCCCTGGTGGAAAATGAAGCCCTTGATGACGCCCACTTCCTTAGCCTTCTTGCCCAAGTCCACAATTCTCTGGTAAGGGTTAGAATCGTAGTCCTTTGCCCAGCTCTGGATGTAGCTTGCTGCAGAACTAAAATATGCCTGATACTGGTCCTTGTCGAAAGCCTTGATGCTCACAGCACCGATTGCCACCGGGATAATACCCACGGTAACGCCCGGCAGGGAATCGACCATGGCGCGGCCGAAGTAGTCAGCCGGAGAAAGGTTTTCGAAGGGGTGGAACATCGGCGGAATTGCCGGGTACCATTTGCCAGTTTCGATAGACTGGGTGGTACTGCCGCTACGACTGCTTGCATTTGCCGTATGGGAAGCAAGCATCAAAAAATTCTTGGGATCCTTAGCCTGGTCCTCTGCAGGAACAATTGCACCGTTACCCGCCATGTTGGACTGGCCATAAGCGATATAGATATGGAAATTGGGGTTCGGGGCTGCATTGGCAATGGATGCGAGCATCACAAGCCCGCCAACAAGCCACAATGCCGGGGTCAAAAACTCAGAAACTTTTTTAAAGTCCATAACACACTCCTTTTATACCCTAAAGTTATCCAAAAAAATTGGCTTTTTTATGTAAAAAAAGCCGAAACCTATGGATAAATAGTCAACAGGCAACATGCAAAATCAAACGAAAAACCCGCTAAAAAAGCGGGTTTTGGTTAATCAAAATTTACTTTGGCCGTCAGGGCTTATTTTGTCACCTGAATGCGCGTGATTTGTCCTGCGGCAGACTTAGCCAAGTAGGCGCCACCGCACCGTACCAGTCCCGTAGTGGCATTCTTCAGTTCCAGTCCGTTCGAGGCACGCACCATGCCGATAAAACCACCATTCATATCAAAAATACGGTAATTTTGGGCAACTGTCGGCATATTTAGGCGAGCACTTGCGATTCCCGTATTGCAATCTTCGCAGGGCTTATCGAACTTGAGGTAGTCAATATCGAACCAAGAGGTCGTCACTTCCAGGCGGAGAATGTGTTCGCCTGCAGGGAGCGTCACCTTGGCCGTGACATTCTTAAAGTCATCCCAGCTGGAACCAGAAACCGGCACTTCGGCAACAAGGTCTCCATCAATCGAAAGCGTAAAGCCCGGATCCGAATTACCCGTCGCGACAGAAGCGGTCATGGTGTATTCGCCAGCTTCTTTCACATTCACGGTGTATTCGAGCCATTCGCCAGCCTGGTTGTGGCCCACCACGACAGCGCCAGAGGACTTCTTGTAAATATCGACGCCCGTATCTTCACGAACCTTGGAGCATTCAGCAGTCTTGTCTTCGTCGGTGCAGGCGTGGTTTTCGGAATCGGCATCGTAATAGGTCTTGTTTTCCTTGCCAGTACCCGGAACGTCAAAGTTTTCGGCTTCGATCTTGCCCGGGAGTTCCACAGCCTTGCCACCGAACGGTTCGCGCGGCACAGGTTCCGCCGGAGTGCCAACGCCCACGAGCGTTACAATACAGTCCTTGTTGCTCGTGTTACCCGGATCCATGGTAATGGTCACAGAACCGTTCTTGGCTTCGACTTCGCCTTCATACTTTGCATTCTTCGCTTCACTCGTGGTATACACATGGAAAGATTCTACATCGGAGCCCTTCACGTTCACCGTCACACTCTTGGTGTTCTTGTAATCGCGGTTTACAAGCACCACAATCACGGAGTCGCCTTCGGAGCTCTTATAAGCGCTAGCGAACAAGTTGGCTTCGGGCTTTTGAGTTGCACCCACGCGGATTGCACCCGGACGGATGAATCGTGCGTACTGGCTCATAATATAGCCGCGCTTAGAAACCTTGCCGATTTCATTCTGCGGAATCTGGAGCTTGTTGCCAAAGTCCTTTTCCATAATCAGGCCATAGCAACGACGGATGTACCACCAGGTATACTGATTGAAGTTACCGATAGCGAGGCCGCGGAACATTTCGTAAGCCACATCCATGGCGCGCACGGTATCCAACTTATTCTGGTTTGCCTGGTCACCGGTACGCATCACGGTACGCCAGTAGTTACCACTGCCCTGGCTTTCGGTGTAGTGTTCCGTCATCCAGCGTTCCACATTCTTCTGGTCAGCAAGGGTGTACTGGAAGAAGTTATCGCCGGTAGAAGCTTCAGAGGCGTAGAAGTGCGCACCGAGAATGTCCCAGTTCTTAAGGGCACTGGCATCGTTCAGCACCTTATTGTAAAGGTTCTTGTCGTAGCGGAAGGATTCCGTCGAAATCACCTTCGCACCGTTCTTGCGCATCTTATCGGCGTAGCCCTTGGTGAAGTTGTAGATTTCATCTGCACTCCAGCAAGCCCATTCGCCGCACCAGTCCGGTTCGTTACTGATAGAGATCGCATACAGAGGAACGCCCTGGTTCTTCATGTAGTCATTAAAGCTATTCAGGTGGTCCACATACTTCTGGTAGTTCGAAGAAGACATGTGCTGGTTGGCACCTGCATAAGGAGAAGTCCACGGTGTTGCATACAAGATAAAATCATCACCTGCAACGGCCTTCGCATATTTTGCGGCCTGAACTTCTTTATTAAAATCACTGGAGTTGGCATACACCGGAATACGGAGCGTATTGAGGCCAATCTGGCCATCGCCCGTACCGAATGCAAGCTTGGCATCAGCTTCGGAAAGTCCGCCACCGCCTTGCCACTGGTTATGCACCATGCCACCGAAACCACGAATGACCTGATGCTCTTCGGTCACGTCAACATTGACTGTCGCCGCCGAAACCAAACTCCAGATGCCCGCCATCCCAACGGCGACACCTAATCCCTTCACCAATTTTACACTCATCTTTTACTCCTTATGTACTCTGTTCTCCTCCAGAGTTCTTTCCCAAAGGAAGGGCACCCCCACTCGAGGGTGTCCTCCTGGTTGGATGTGTTTATGGGAAACTTAACGGGCCGCGCGCACCTTTGCAACCATCCCGTTGCTACGGTTACGAATCAGGCAGACACCAACTGCCTTTTCTGCACCCTTAACAGAACCGTTCTTCCAAAGCTTGCTTGCTTCGTCCATGTTGTGGGCAACAAAGCTTGCAACCTTCTTGCCGTCCAAGCTGAACACATCATACTTCGAAACCATTGTCGTATTCAGCTTAACCTTGCCAGAAACAGCCGTGGTAACATCCGGATAAGAATCGGCGGCATTCTCGCCCTTTTCGATATTGAAGTAGTCGATATCGAACCAGGAACCGACAACCGTGAGTCTCAAGACCTGTTCACCGGCATCCAGCTTGATTTTGGCCTTGACCTTGTTGAACTCATCGTAATTATCTTCGCCTGCAGATGCGGCCGGAACCGAGATTTCTTCGGTAATATCCTTGCCACCGACAGAGAACTTGAAGCTAGAAGTGCTACCTGCAGCTGCAACAGCCGCATAGAGCGTATAGTCACCGGCCTCGGCCACATTAATCGTATATTCGAGCCATTCGCCTTCGGTATTGTAACCCACCACGACACCCGAAGCCTTCTCGTACAGGTCTACGCCCGTACCTTCGCGGTAGCTAGAGTTGCCGTGGTTTTCGGAATCGGAATCGTTGAAGGAATCCACATCGCCACCGCGGCCAGTGCCCGGCTCGTCAAAGTTTTCAGCCTGAATCAAGCCCGGCACAGCCCACGCCTTGCCACCAAAGGCGCTCTGCGGAGTCGGCGGAGTGGTACCGCTGCCTTCAAAGCCCCAGGCCTTGATTGCCATGGTAGAATCTTTAGAGCCCTTGAACACCAGGAACACCTCATCCACAACGCCCTTGAGGCCTTCCACGTCGCAAGAAGATTCGGCATAAGTGCTCTTGTTACCCGTGTTCTTCAAAGTACAAGTGCCAGCAAGCGTACCCGTCGCAGAACCCGTGCGGATTTCAATCTTGTTGTCGTCGGCGGCGCTACCGGCCTGAACCGTAAAGCCCGTAGCGGCCGTACCGAAGTCCACGCCCGATACGCGAATCCAAGATTCCTTAGTCGAAAGCGGAAGCAAAACATAATCGGTCACCTTGCCCAAAACGAAGTTGGAACGGCTACGGACACCCTTCTGCTTGGAGCTGGTAAGAGCCGGATACCAATCATACGGATCGAAATTCGCAATCTGCTTCGGCCCTTCCTTGGTGAAGGTCAATTCCTTCATGGTGCCGTCACTATTGTAAGTAAATTCATCGACACTTACGCTACGGTGGTAAGCCGGATTCGGATTGGCCTTACCATCTTCGGCAGGAATCTTTTCCAAGCCATCGTAACCGTTGGCAATGCGGCGGTCATGGTAAGCCACATACCAGTGTCCCTTGAATTCAGCAATACCGTGGTGGTTATTATTGTTCGCGTTGATGTTCTGCCCGTTGATGCTCGGGTTGCCCATGAAGATTCCCTTATAAGTATAAGGGCCCATGGGATTATCCGACATGCCGTAGGCAATGCGCAAATCGGCCGTACTGTAAGAGAGGTAGTACTTGTTTTTGTACTTGTGGATGTAAGAAGCTTCCATGGCCTTCGGGCCGCCAATCTTCAAGGCAGTCTTCGAACTCACATCGAAGCCCTTCATATCCCTGTTTAACTTGTAGATATTGAAGATATTGTTGTTATTGTCGGCTGCCGGACGGCTGTCGCTGCTACCGCCACCGAAGGTGAAGTAGCCCGTACCGTCGTCATCGAAGAAAATTGCCGGGTCAAAGCACCAACCGATACCGTCGCAGTCCGCGAGACCGCCACCCCAGTTGTTGATGAGCTTCTTGCCACCCGAAACCGGGTTCGTCCAAGGACCGGCAATGCTATCAGCACCGATGAGGCCGATACCGCCGCCACCGCCATCGGGGAATACGATGTAAAGTCTGCCATCATTCGGATTCACTGCAATACCGGATGCCCAGATATCGCCAATACCATCGACCTTGCGGGCATCGTAAATGATACCGAAGTCGGTCCAGTTTTTCATGTCCTTGGTACGGAATCCGTACAGGGCTTTAATGTCGTAACCATTGGCATTCGACACAGCCGGATCGTCAGAGTCGGTAATGACGTAGAAATAGGTGTCATCGGATGCGGCACCCGGGTCAGCCAAGTAGTGATAACTAGAAATCGGGTTGTCGGCAAGGCCAAAAGCGGCAAGTCCCGCAACCATGCAAGCAGTCTTTTTAAGACCGAAACGTTTCCAAACATTCCTATAATCCATATGGACTCCTCAGAAGGCAAAAACACACCAAACCTTCACAATCTTAAACTATCCTCAAAAAACGCCAAAAAGACGCCCCTAGGGGCGCTTTTTATTGACTATTTGTCCATAGGTTTATCTATGAAAATTAACGAAGGGCGCGAACTTTCGCAACGGCGCCGGTGCTACGGCTACGGATCAGGCAAACGCCTTCCGTCTTCTGAGCTCCCTTGACCGAGCCGCTCTGCCAAATCTTGGAAGCTTCGGCCATGCTATGGGCTACAAAACTTGCGATTTTTTGGCCATTCAGGCTAAATACGTCAAATTTCGTAACTGTCGGGACACCCAGTTTCACGTCTGCGGAAACAACCCTCGTACCCATGGGTTCCGAATCCTCGGCATCCTTGCCTGCCACGAAGTTGATATAGTCGATGTCCATCCAGTCGCCAGTCACCGTAAAGCGGAGGATATGTTCACCGGCAGGCAACTTCACGTTGGCCTTCACCTTGTTGTAATCATCGTAATTATCTTCGCCGGAGCTTGCCTGGGGAACCGCAATTTCTTCGGTAATGTTGTCGCCATCAATGGAAAGCTGGAAACTAGATGTTGCGTTGGCGGAAGCAACGGCAGCATACAAGGTGTAATCCCCCGCTTCCTTCACATTCACCGTATATTCCAACCATTCACCGGCCTGGTTATAACCTACGATATAACCGGTTGCCTTCTTGTAAATGTCAACGCCTGTGCCTTCGCGATAGTTGGTTTCGCCATGGTCTTCAGCATCGTTTTCGTTATAGGAATCCATTCCTGCGCCACGGCCCGTACCCGGAATATCGAAGTCTTCCATTTCGATTTTACCCGGAATGGCAAAGGCGACACCCTTGAACGGCTTCTGCGGTTCCGGAGGAGTGGTTCCGCTACCTTCGAAGCCCCAGGCCTTGATGACCATGGTAGAATCCTGAGAACCCTTGAACACGAGGAACAGCTGGTCCACGATTCCCTTGAGGCCTTCCACATCGCACTTGTTTTCGGCGTACTTACTCTTGTCGCCCGTATTCTTGAGAGCGCAAGTACCAGCGAGCGTACCCGTCGCAGAACCCGTGCGGATTTCAATCTTGTTGCCGTCCGCAGCGCTTGCGGCTTCAACCGTAAAGCCCGTCGCGGCCGTACCGAAGTCCACGCCACTTACACGGAGCCAGGCTTCCTTGGAAGAAAGCGGGAGCAGCACGTGTTCGGCCTTCTTGCCCTGAACAAAGTTGGAACGGCTACGGATACCCTTCTGCTTGGAGCTGGTAAGAGCCGGATACCAATCGTACGGATCGAAATTCTCAATCTGCTTCGGGCCTTCGTTGGTCACCTTCACCGTCTGGATAGTACCATCGGCATTGTAGAACATTTCATCTACAGAAACGCTACGGTGGTAACCTTCATTGGGTTTTGCCACACCATCGTCAGCCGGAATAATTTCCAAGCCGTTGTGCCCCTTCGCGATACGGCGGTCATGGTACACCACATAGGAATGTCCCTTGAATTCGGCAATACCGTGGTGGTTGTTGTTGCCGTTGATGCTCCTGCCGTTCATGCTCGGGTCACCGAGAATCGTGCCCTTCCAGGTGTAAGGTCCCATCACGTTGTCGGAAACACCGTAGTCAATCGTAGGAGCACCCTGCTGCCAGCCCGTACTGTAGGAGAAGTAGTAAGTTCCCTTGTGCTTATGGATGTAGGACGCTTCGAGCATCTTGCGGGTCGGCAGGTTGTTCACCTTCACGTGAGAACCGTTGCCCACCGGAGCATCCTTCGCATCGTTCAACTTGACAATATCAAAGTTGTCGGTATTCGGGCGACTCGTACTTTCGCCACCGCCCCACGTCACGTAGGTGGTACCGTCGTCATCGATAAAGATGCCCGGGTCAAAACACCAGGAAACGCCATCGCAGCCGATAATGCCACGGCCACCGACCAGTTTGTCCTTGCCCTGGCCCACGGCGTTTGTCCAAGGACCGTCAATTGCCGGAGCCTTGATGTAGCCAATGCCGCCGCCACCGCCATCGGGGAACACGATATAGAATGTACCGTCGTGGACGGCAATGCCAGAAGCCCAAATGTCGTTAATGCCGCTTACCTTGCGGGCGTCATAAATAATGCCGTAGTCAGTCCAGTTCTGCATATCCTTACTGCGGAATGCATAAAGGGCGTAAATCTTGTAGCCGTCGGAATTGTGCGGAGCCGGATCATCGGAGTCGGTGATGATATAGAAGTATTCATCGTCAGCGGCAGCACCGGGGTCGGCCAGATAATGGTAAGTAGAAATCGGGTTGTCGGCAAGGCCAAAAGCGGCGAGACCCGCAACCAGACAAGAGGCCTTTTTCAGGCCGGAAAATTTCCAAACATTCCTAAACGCCATAGGGACTCCTTGAAGGCAAAAACACCAAGCCTTCACAAACAAAATTACCCTCTAAAAAGCGTTTTTGGACATTCCAAAAAGCACTTTCCATTGACACATTATCCATGGTTCCAAAACAAAGAATGGCGGGCCAAAGCCCGCCATAATGCTCGTTATTGCACCTGGTGCAACCATTTTTAGATGAAAACTATTCCAGACCCTTGACGCCGTAAATCGTGATATCGTCGAGCCACAGTTCGTAAGGAGTACCTTCCGTCACGCCACCGCCGAAGAAGTTCAAGTTCGTCACATGTTCCTTGACTTCGTCCCAACCGATATTGCCACCGGTATGGTGTTCGTCAGGTTCAAGCAAATCCTTAGGCGTTACCACAATACGCTGCCAAGCGGTATCGAGAGAAATATGGACCCAGGACTTACCATTTTCCAAACCGGTAGAGTCGAGAGCGGCAGAATCGAGAAGGACATCGAAGGAGAGGCTAATCCACTGGGTAGAATCGCCATACTCTGCACGTGCCCAGAACACCACGGAATCAAGTTCGCTAAAGTCCTTCATGCCGTACAAGTCGCGACCCATCAAAGCCCAGTTGGCGTTGGAATCGTTGGTGTACACGAAGTGTGCAACCATGCCGTCACGACCAGCCACTTTTCTTTCGGCATCAAGAACGGCATCGGCATAGCGGGAGAACGAGGTGTACCAGCCATAGGTGCTGTCTTCGAAGTCTTCGAATTCCACCACCGGGTAGACATCTTCGGTATCCTTGGTCGTCGTATCCGGCTGGATAATCACGATCTTCTGACCGATTGTCACATTCTTAGACTCCTTGTCAGATTCAACTCTCGTATTGCGGGCACCCACCGACATGAAATTGCTAATCGTCGATGTTTCGCCGTCCATATCGGTAACCTGATAAGTACGGTATACAAATCCCACCACGCTCAAGACACCTTCAGGAACACTGGGGAATTCAAATTTACCGGCAGAGTCAGTTTCAACAAAGTAATCGAGACCCTTGATAGCCACCGTCACGGACGACACGTTCTCAGGCATGTAGACCTGGCCCGAAATCGAACCCGTCGGTGCCATCTTGATAGACACGGTGTCGCGAGTACTGTCACCAACAACCACGGGCTTAAATGCCTTAAAGGAATCATCGCGGGCTTCCACGGTATAGTTACCGGGTTTAAGCTTCGGAAGGTTCAACTGGCCCTGGTCGTCGGTTTCCAGGTTCAAGACGCCAACAGAAGAATCAGATTCGACAACCGGCGATCCCGGTCCGTCGTAATCCTTACTATATGCCATATCGTTTGCACCCGCCAAAAATTCGGACGGACGCACATAAACCTTGGTACGGGCCGCGGGCAAGCCATCGTCCTTCTGCACTGCAAGTACAACAGCAACAGAGTTCTCCGTTTCAAGCGAAGTACCCGCGCCGTTCGTCTCGCCGCTAGTGCATGCCGCAATGAGCGAACCCATCGCTGCCAAACCTATATGCCACACCCATTTCTTCATTTGGACTCCCTTTTGTCGCCCTCCACAGAATCAACGGTACGGACACCGCCCTTGCGCGCAATCGGATAAAAAGCCATCGAAAGCTGCATTACCCGGTCGGGGTTCTTGGCACTGTCCACCCTCTTTTGGACAAGTCGCCTAAATTCTCTAAGCATATCACCCAAATCATCAAAGCAGGACTGGTCCACGGACAATGTAAGAGTAGAAATATTTCTTTCGTCAACAGGAATATTGTCAAGCGCATCGCTAGCCAAAGAGAGCACTTCTTTTTGGAAATGACGCACTGCAAGTTTCTTTTCAGGGCCGCCCGCCGTCAAATGGGCGTCCGTCACGGCAAGTTTACCCGAAGCCATCTTCTTTACCAAGCCAACTTCCAGCAAGGTATCGATTGCTTCTTGAGCCTGGGCCTCGGTAATCGGGGGGCACAGGTCCCGGGAAATCTGCTTCACATTTACAACGCCACCATTCAGTTCCAGGTAGGCACGCACGGCCGGGATCCACCAATTCTGGAGCAACTTGAGCTCGGCGGCCTGCAGACTGTGGCGATCCACGTCACGAAGATCAAGGGCCTTGGCCATCAATTCTTCGCGTTTGCCCTTGTCCTTGGTTACTGCAGCGGAGAAGAGCAGGTCAAAGTATTCGGCCTCGCGACCGGACAGATTCAGGATTTCTTTCGCGGCAGGGAGCGCATGAGCCGGAAGGTGCTGTTTTTTTTGCAGCACACGATAAAGGTAGCTGGAATCCAACCCCAGCTTATCCCCCATCATACGGTACGAGTAGAAAGGCATCTCAGCCTTTCTGCGATCGTAGTACTCCTTCAGGAAGTCGCGATAATCCGATATGTCAGAAAACGTAACCATAATTTTTTACCCGTATATTTACAATAATAAAATAGACTTTGCAGGTAAAGAAACATATACCGAGGGTAAAATTCGCATGGACGTTTTATCCAAGTGCATTGTGACTTTGGTCACAAAATGGCCCAAATGGGGCAAATTCCCCCAAAAAAAGGAATCGAGGGTTCTTGCCAAGTGTAAATTGCAAATCATTCGCAATTTTACTATATTTGCGAATCGTTCGCAAATTCAACATTTTGAGAAATGGAATATAAAACTCAAACTCGACAGATGATCATGGACTACATGGCTGAAAATCCCGACCGGATTTTCAAGGCCTCCGAACTAGCCCAAAGCCTGTCTGAAGTTTCATTGAGTACTATATATAGGAACCTTTCCAGGCTCGAAAAAGCCGGAATGATCCAGATTGTCGGTGCCGCCGAGAACAACGAGTTGCAGTACCGCTATACGGGTCCCGGCCGCTGCGAAGAAAAAATGCATCTCGTCTGCAAGGAATGCGGCAAGTTTTTCCATTTAGAAGGTCCCGCCCTCAAAATGCTCATGCTCTCGATCCAACGCCTGAACGGCTTCGTGCTGGACCAAAAGCAATCGGTTCTGCTCGGGCGCTGCTCCGACTGTTCCCGGAGGCGGCATGGCTAGCACCCTGTTGGACAAGCTGATCGTATTTTTCGCCTCGCTGTATATCGCCAAGAGCCTGGAGCACCACTGCCACGGCGAACATTGCCACGTGTGCCACCACATCCACCGCTGTCTGGAACTGATTTCGGTATGCCTGGAACTGGTAGTGGCTCCCTTCGAGCTGGCGTTCCACATTTTCTATTTCAAGCTGGCTTGTTTCAGGGCCGCGGCATCGCGGTCGGTGACCCTTGTTTCGCAGAAAGTCCTTTTACTGAATTGATGGGAGCCTTTCCCCGGCTTTAACCATCAATTCACATTTTCACCCGAAAGGGTAAAGGACTTATAATGAAGAAATTTGCAGCTCTTGCAATGTTTGTTTTGGCGGCAGCCCTGACGCTGGTTGCCTGTAGTGCAGAATCCAGCGAAAAGACTCCCGCCCAGAAGAAAGTTTCCATTGTCGCGACGATCTATCCGCAGTATGACTGGCTGAAGAACGTCCTGGGCGACCGCGTGGGCGCAGTGAACCTGAAGCTGTTGATCAAGAACGGTACCGACTTGCACAGCTACAAGCCGTCGGCACAGGATATCGCATCCATTGCCAGCGCCGACCTGGTAGTGTACGTAGGCGGCGAATCGGACGAATGGATCGAAAAGGCCCTGAGCGCCACGCCGAAGGCCGGCCGCGTGCAGATGAGCCTGATGCAGGCCCTGGGCGACCGCGTCAAGGAAGAAGACGTCGTGGAAGGCATGCAGGCCGAAGAACACGAACACCATCACGAACATGGTGAAGAGGCAGAGGAACACGAGCATGAACACCATGAGCATGCCGAAGAACATGAACATCATGAACACGCCGAAGCCCACGAAGACCATGACCATCACGAAGAAGTAGAAAATGACGAACACGTCTGGCTCTCCCTGAAGAACGCCATTATCCTTGTGGACGGCATTGCCGAAGCCCTCGCAAAAATCGATGCAGAAAACGCTACCACCTACAAGGCAAACGCTTCTGCCTACATGGCAAAAATCCAGGAACTGGACAACAGCTATACGGCAGCGACTTCTTCGGCAGAAAACAAGACCGTTCTGTTCGGCGACCGTTTTCCGTTTCGTTATCTGGTGGATGATTACGGCATTAAGTATTTTGCCGCGTTTGTTGGCTGCTCCGCCGAAAGCGAAGCGAGCTTTGAAACGGTAGCCTTCCTGGCCGGCAAGATGGATACCCTCGCCCTCCCCGCCATTTTCACCATCGACGGAAGCAACGGCAAGATTGCCCGCGCCATCCTCGATGCAAGCAAGAAGTCGAAAGAAGCCCAGGTGCTCACGCTGAACTCGATGCAGTCGGTTACCGACGCCCAGATGGAATCCGGCATGGACTACCTTTCGATCATGCAGTCTAACCTGGAAGTTTTGAAAAAAGCTTTAAAGTAAATTATGAAGAACTCGACCCCTCTTATCAAATGTCGTCAACTCACTCTCGGCTACGGGAGCAAGGACCTGGTCCGTGACCTGGACTATGATATAAACGTAGGCGACTACCTGTGCATCGTGGGCCGCAACGGCTCCGGAAAAACGACTTTCTTGAGAGGGATCGCAGGACTGCTTTCGCCCAAGTCCGGCAACATCGAATTTTGCGAAGGGCTTACGCGCAACCAGATCGGTTACCTGCCGCAGATGACCATCGTGCAGAAAGACTTCCCCGCCTCGGTGGAAGAAATCGTGCTGTCGGCATTCCAAGGGAAGCACCGGCTGTTGCCTTTCTACAGGAAAGCGCACCGGGAACGCGCCATGGAGGCCATGGCGCTTACCCGTACCGAAAGCCTCGCGAAGTCCTGCTTCCGCGAGCTTTCGGGGGGCCAAAAGCAGCGCGTACTGTTGGCAAGGGCCCTGTGCGCCGCCGAGCGCCTGCTCCTGCTCGATGAACCGGTAACGGGTCTCGATCCCGAATCCACCGAAACCATGTACCGCATTATCGAAAACTTGCACCAGAAGGGAATGACCGTCATCATGATCACTCACGATGTAGACACCGCCCTAGACGATGCCACCCGCGTCATGAACTTTGACCAGATTTCGGTAAAGGGGAAGTAACCATGCCTGAACTTATTGAAAAGCTTTCGTTCTACCTGGATTTCCCCTTCGTACGCTACGCCATTATCGTGGGCGTACTGGTTTCGCTCTGTTCGTCGCTGCTGGGCGTGACCCTGGTACTCAAACGCTATTCCTACATTGGCGACGGCCTCTCCCACGTGGCCTTCGGCGCCCTCTCCATTGCGGCTGTACTCAAGATAACGAACAACATGCTGTTGATCTTGCCGGTGACGGTGGCGGTAGCCATACTCCTGCTCTGCACGGGCAAGAACGCACGCATCAAGGGCGACGCAGCCATCGCGATGGTTTCGGTAGGCGCTCTCGCCATCGGTTACCTGCTGATGAACGTGTTCTCCACTTCGGCAAACATTTCGGGCGACGTGTGTACCACGCTTTTCGGCTCCACATCTATCCTCACGCTCCGTGTAGAAGAAGTCTACCTGTGCGTGGCGCTTTCCATTGCAGTCCTTGCCGTATTTATTCTTTTCTACCACAAGATTTTTGCCATCACCTTCGACGAGAATTTCGCGCAGGCAACCGGCGTCAATACCACATTGTTCAACCTGCTGATCGCGACCATCGTAGCGGTCATCATCGTTCTCGCCATGAACCTGGTCGGGGCCCTCCTGGTGTCTGCCCTGGTGGTGTTCCCGGCGCTTTCGGCAATGCGCGTTTTCAAGAGTTTCTTTGCGGTAACGGTCGCCTCGGCCATCATCTCGGTCGTGTGCTCCCTCATCGGAATCGTTGTCGCAATCCTCGCAGGGACTCCCGTAGGTTCGACCATCGTGGCGGCGGATATTGTGGCTTTCGGATTGTTCTATTCGATCAGCCTGTTCCAAGGCAGAGGTGTTTAAATTGTCTAAAATCGTTCTTGCCGTTTTGCTGGCCTTTGCAGCCCTGCTTGCAAAAGAGCCCGACGGCACCAAGAAATACGACATAGACCTTTCGCGCATGAGCGGAACCATGGTCTACGGGCAAGTCTACCAAATGGTGACTTACCCGAAAAAATACGTCGGCAAGCACATCAAGATGAAGGGTTTCTTTTCGAGCTACTACGACGAAGAAATCGAACGCCGTTTTTACGGCTGCGTCATCCAAGACGCCCTCGCCTGTTGTTCGCAGGGTCTCGCCTTCGAGCTGGCCAAGCCCCGCAAGTTCCCCTCCGAATACCCGCAAGAAGGGGCCGACATCACCATCTCGGGCGACTTCGATTTCGAAAAGGACGAAGCCGGCAGCGGTTTTCCCATCATACGCAATGCGGAATTGCTAAGCGAATAGTTTTTTGACTGGATTTTAAAGTGAAGTTCTTGAAGACCATCATCGTCACCTTGTTGATTGCGGGACTGCTTTCGGTCGCGCAGCACCATCACGACGATTTTGACAGTCACGAGGACTGCCCAATATGCGCCCTGGTGCAAGACGGTCTCGACATTAGCGACAATGCGCCAGAAGTCGCCCTGTTTTTGGTGGTTATCTGCGAGCTCACGAGTCAGAAATGCGCAAGCAAGACGAATTCGCACATTCATTTTTACAGGCCCCGCGGGCCCCCTTGTCTCTCGGCATAATCCGCTAAAACTTTAATCGCAACATCCTGCTTTTTGCCTCGCGAAAAATCGCCAGGTGTTTTGGCCTTGTTGTCCGCAAAATCCTTTGCGGATAGGACCGTTGTATTCAAACGAGAGAAACATGAAATCTATCAAATCCCTTTCCATTGCCCTTCTGGGTATGATCCTTAGCGTATTCTTTGCCGCCTGCGGCGACAGCAACAGTGCTTCTACCGACCAGCACGAACATTTCGAAGCCGAAGGCTGGAACCTTTACTGGGGTGACTGGCAGCTTGCTTATAGCGTTTACCGCGGCAAGGCCGATTCCTCTATCGAAGTGATGCACGTAAATGCCAACTGCATGAGCGAACACATTCACGTGAAATTCCTCGACGACAAGAAAAAAGAAGTGGAGCCCCCCACCGATGACGAACATTCCTTGGGTTGGGAAATCGGCGACGAAAAAATTCTTGATATACACTCCTGCGGTAGCTGGGGTTTCCACCTGAAGGGTGTCAAGGAAGGCGAAACCACTTTGATTCTCAAGGTGAACCATCATGACCATGCTGACGCACGTACGCCGGCAATTCGCGTTGTCGTAGACAAGGCATTGGACGAAGACGAATGCCCGTTCCATGAACATCACGACGATGATGATCATGATCATGACCACGAAGACCACGAGCACGAACATGAACACTAGCCTTATTAGGGCTGCCATGGGGAGCCTCCTTTTAGGGGGCTTCCTCCATCTTTCTTTTGCACAGGACTCCGCGCAAGATTTTGTACAGGATTTAGGAAGTTCGGTAGTGCAGGCCGAAGGACCGACCCACGCCATTTTAGACGGCCTGCGGGAAGATGACGACTTGAAAAAGGACGCCCTCGAACGGGAAATGTCCACCACCATTGCAGAAACCATTAAAAACGAACCCGATGTAGCCATCCGCTCCATGGGCCCTGCGGCGGCACGGCCCGTGATCAAGGGGCTTTCGGGGAGCCATGTAGAAATTACCGAAGACGGGGCCTTCAGCGGCGACATGAGCGCCACATCGCCCGACCATGCAGTAGCTTCGGAAGTATTGACCGCCCAGAGACTCCGCATATTGCGGGGGCCCCACATTCTGTTGCATTCCTTTTCAGCCGCGGGCGGCGTAGTGCAAGTAGAACGCAACGACATTCCCTTTGACGATTCGCTGTTTCATGGTTACGTCACGGGGTACTTCGAAAGTGCACAGCCGGGTTACGCAACCGCCGTGGGGACGACGACATCTGTAGCGGGAGTATCGCTGAAGGGTGAACTTTCGGCCCGCAAGATGGGCGACATGGAAACGCCCGACGGTACCCTCGAAAATACGGATGTTGAAAACGGAAGCGGGGCCGTAGGTGCCGCGTACGCCTTGGGGCGCTTTCGCCTGGGAGCCTCTTACCGCTGGTTCAACAGCGACTACGGAATTCCCGGCGGATTCATTGGCGGCCACCCCAACGGTGTCGACATAGAAATGTGGAAACGCGACTTGACGCTGCGTGGCTTTTACCTACCGGCCAATGATGCCCGCGACACGCTGGATGTCACACTTCGCGTCAACCGTTACCATCATAAGGAATTCGAAGGAAAGAGGGGGGCGGTGGGGGCCGAGTTTGCTGTTAATCAGGAGAACTTGCGCTTAGAAAAACTCCTGGCAAGTCTCGGTCCCCTTTTTGGAATTCGCCTAGGCGCAGAACTGGAACGCCGCTGGATCGAAATGGGCGGTTACGTATTCACGCCACCGACTCAGTCCTACGCAGCCTCCGCATTTGCGGTCGCGAGCGCGAGTGGGTGGCGTGGGCTAGAAATTACTTTTGCTGCAAGACTGGGCGGCGCCTTCTTTAGGCCCCACGAAAGCGTGGTGGCCGACAAGGGAACAATCGAAGATCGCAATTTTGCATTGTGGGCATTTGACGTGGAATTTTCGCAGCGCGTCGGTGTGGGAAAATTCTTGACGCTGGATGTATTCAGGACCACACGGGCGCCCACCATCGAAGAGCTTTACAATCAGGGGCCACACCTGGCCGCCTACACCTACGAACGAGGAAATCACAAGCTGGATGCCGAAAGCGGTTACGGCGGCGAGCTCGAATACCGCTCCTATGGGGATTTATTCAACTGGCGCGCGGCCGCTCACGCTACCTATTTTTTGAACTATCTCGCGCCCCGCGCTACAGGTGACACCAACTGGTCACAGCTGCTCCCCATCTACGAAGTGCGGGGCGACGAAGCCCTGCTCTACGGCGCCAGCGCCTCCGTCGAAACCGCAGCGGAGCAGGGCTTCCGTGCCGCCACCTCTGCTAGCTACGTCCGCGGCTTTTACCGCAACAGCAAATGGAGCGGTCATCGATGGAGCGACATGCCGCAAATTCCGCCCCTCAAGTTCCACGGAGAATTTGCCTACCTCTGGGAACATGTGCGACCATCCATCTACACGGATTTCGCCCTCGCCCAGCACAAAGTCGATAAATACGAAGAACGCTCCCCCGGCTACATCACCTTCGGAACGCTTCTGGAATTTCGATGGACGCTTGCACTCGCGCATTACAGTCTCGTTTTCCGCGCCGACAACTTGCTAGATGCCGACATTCGCAATCACCTTTCCCGCCTGAAATCGGTGATGCCCGAAAAGAGCCGCAATTTTAGCGCACTCGCAAAAATTGAATGGTAACACAAATCAAACCACAAAGGAGAACTATGAAAAAGAGCAAGAAACCCGTCATCCTCATTACCGGATACCTGGGCTCCGGCAAAACCACTCTCTTGAACAACATCCTCAAGCAAGAGAAACGCAAAGTCGCCCTCATCGTCAACGACATGGGCAGCATCAACGTCGATGCCGAAATCCTGAAAAAGAACGGTTCCAACGTCGCCGAATGTCCCATGTTCGAACTGCAAAATGGTTGCATCTGCTGCACGCTGCGCGATGAGTTCATTGAACAAGTAGAAAAAATCTCCAAGCTGGATTCCATCGAAGTCGTGTTCGTCGAAGCCTCCGGCATCAGCGACCCCGGCGCCGTCAGCGCAAGCTTCTTGGCCTACGAAGAAGACAACCCCAACACAAACGTCTACCTCACCTCCATCGTCACCGTGGTAGACGCAGACCGCATTTACCGCGAATTCCTCAGCGACCTGAAGCATAAAAAAGAACAGCGCGACCACCTGGCCGACCAATACGATCTTTCCCAGGAAGAAATCTCCACATTGATCGTAGACCAGATCGAATTCTGCAACTTTATCGTCTTGAACAAGTGCGACTTGCTTAGCGCAGACCAGCTCAAAGAAGTGGAAGCCATCGTGCGCGACTTCCAGCCCCGCGCACCGATCATCCATTCGGTAAACGGCGACATCGATATCGACAAGATCATGACGACCAAGTCCTTCAACTACAGCCAAATCGAATCGTCCTCGGCCATCCAGAAAGCCACCGCAAGCCTGCTGCAGACAGGCCGCAGGCGCGACAGCTGCGTAGACGAATACGGAATCTCGTCCTTCGTTTTCGAGACCAGGCAACCCTTCAACAGAACCCGCTTCATGGATTTCGTCAACAACCGCTACCCCTCGGAGCTCATCCGTTCCAAGGGCTACATCTGGTTCTCCGACGCCAGCAGGGACGTGCAGCTCTTCGAACAGGCCGGCAGGAATTCCTCGGTCATGCCCGTATCCTTTTGGATAGACGCCCTTCGTGAAGATCAAAAGCAAGCCTACCTTGCCGAAAATCCAGAAGTCCGGGAAAACTGGGATTCCCGCTACGGCGATCGCGAAAACCAAGTTGTCTTTATTGGCAAAGGTTACAATAAAGATACCATTCGAATGGAGCTTGAAAAATGCCTTGACTAATTTCAAATAGTAAATATTTTTTTATTTCTGTTCCATTCGCTGGGGCCTAAAAAAAGATATATTGTGTCCCGTGAAAAAGTTTTCGGCTAAATTGATGACGTTGCTCATTTTTGCAGGAGTTGCGTTATCCCATGCAATTACGGCAGTTCCCATTAGCGGCATCAAGGCTTCCGCCACCCTGCCGGATTATGGTCAGAACACCTTCCGGCCCGAAAACATGGTCATGAAAAAGTACGTGCACCCCTTTTATCAGGTCTGGGGAGCCAAATACAATGACAAGTCGATTACCCTGGAATTCCTGGTAGAAGCCCAGCGTCTGGATCAGATTACCCTATACAATGGGTTCATGCGAGATTCCGCCTCTTACGTGAACAACAGCCTTGCCAAAAGCATCAAGATTTACCTGAACACCTCGGACAATCTTGTGAAGGTGGCCACCCTCGCAAAGCCCAAATGGCACGGGTACAAAAATCCCCACGCCGACATCATCGTTTTTGACAGGCCTTTGAAGAATGTCTTCAAGATTATCATCGAAATCGAAGACATTTATCCGGGAAAGCTTTATCCTAACGTGTGTATCGCCCTGATCAAGTTCTGGGGATTTCCAAAGATGCCCCGCAAATTCCAGACAGGGCAGATGACGGACCCCCGCGATGGCCAAGTCTACAGGACCATTACCATAGGTGACCAGACTTGGATGGCTCAGGACATGCGATACAAGACTCCTGGAAGCCGAACTTTTATAGGGGATTCTCCCAAAATCAAGCAGCCTTCCGATGCCGGCCTCGAATACCCTGAATCGGACATCGAGGGAATTTGCCCCGAAGGTTGGCGCCTCCCGAAAGCGGTCGAACTGGAAAAGCTGAAAACGGAACTTCCCGAAAACGCCTCTTACGACGACCTATTCTCGGCTGCCTACCGGAGACCTTTCTATTCCATCCAGGAAGTTGAAAAACAGAGCGGTTCCCAAGCCTATTCCACGGACGCCGAAATATTCTTCTTCCCGACAAATGCCACTGGGCTGAATTTTTCCACTCTAACGCGCCACTATTACGACGGCGAATGCACCGAAGAATACGGTGAAACCTACGCATTTTCTTCATATTGGACCAAAGACGCAAAAGATATTCCCCTTTGGCCCGACGAAAACGGCAACGTGGAAGTCAAGCACCTGAGACACTACCGCTTTGGCGGTACTGATTACTGCGAAGCCATGCTTTGCCACGAAGACTACCATTTCGTACGCTGCCTGGAAGGCTACGATACTCCGGAAGAACCCATCAGCGAAAGCGTCGAAAGCAGTGAAAGTGGCGAAAACGGCATCACAGGCGAAAGCCAGGAATAATCCCTCTAAAAACACAAGCCATCAAAAAGAGACTCTTGGAAGAGCCATCAAATTTTTCTATTATTTATGCATAAAACTAAATAAATGCATAAAAACGTAAAAACACGGCGGTTCGTGCCATGGAAAAGAAAATGACTCTACGCGAAGCTTTTGAAAGCAAGATGATGCTGCTCGATGGCGGCATGGGTTCTGTCATTCAGACTTACGGCATCAAGGGCGCGAACAACGACATGCTCTCCATCGAAAAGCCGGATATCATTCTCGATATCCAGCGCCGCTATGTCGATGCGGGCGTGGATTGTCTAACCACGAATACGTTCTCTAGCCAGCGCGTCAGCCAGCACGAATACCACCAGGAACATCGCATTGCCGAAATGAACCGCGCCGCCGTGAAAATCGCGAAGCAGGCCGCGGCAGAGGCCATGGAAAAGTATGGCCGCCAGGTGTACATTCTGGGCGACGTGGGTCCCACGAGCAAGATGCTCTCCATGAGCGAAGACGTGAACGATCCCGCGAGCCGTAGCATCACTTTCGACGAACTGGAAGACGCCTATCTGGAACAGATTCAGGTGCTGATTGAAGAAGACGTCGACGCAATTCTGATTGAAACGATTTTTGATACGCTGAACGCAAAGGCTGCCGCAAGTGCTTTTACTAAAGTGATGGAAGCCCGCGCTGCTAAGGCCGGCGACAAAGCCGCAGAACTCAAGCCCGTGGAAGTCATGTTCTCGATGACGGTGAGCGATGCCTCGGGCCGTACGCTTTCAGGCCAGACGGTGGAAGCATTCGCCGTGAGCGTGATGCACATGCACCCGCTTTCAATCGGCCTCAACTGCGGTCTCGGTGCCGACGGTATGGTGCCGTACCTGCGCCGTATGGGCAAGGTCGCGCCCTGCTACATTAGCTGTCACCCGAATGCGGGTCTCCCGAACCAGTTCGGCGGTTACGACGACACGCCCGAAGACATGGTGCGACTCATGGGCGTGTACCTGGACGACAAGCTGGTGAACATGATCGGCGGTTGCTGCGGTACCACACCGGAACACATCGCTGCCATGCGCAAGATGCTCGATGCCCTGCCGGCCGATTATGAACGCAGAAAGCCCGCGCCCAAATACGCCACGAGCCCGCTACTCCGCCTCGCCGGTTTGGAGCCGCTGTTCAAGGAACAGGTGCGCCCGAGCAACGGTGCCGACAGCTGCAACGCCGAAGACTTCGTGAAGGTGGGCGAACGCTGCAACGTGGCTGGCTCCAAGAAGTTCCTCCGCCTTATCAACGAAAAGAATTACGAAGAAGCGCTCGACATCGCACGTAAGCAAGTCGAAGACGGCGCCGATGTAATCGACGTGAACATGGACGACGGCCTGCTCGACGCCACCACCGAAATGCAGACGTTCCTGAACCTGCTCGCATCAGACCCAGCCATCAGCCGCGTGCCCATCATGGTGGACTCTTCCCGTTTCGAAGTCATCGAGGCGGGCCTCAAGTGCGCCCAGGGCAAATGCATCGTGAACTCCATCTCCCTCAAGATGGGCGAACAGGCATTTATCGATCATGCCCGCACTATCAAGCGCCTCGGTGGTGCCGTCATCGTGATGCTCTTTGACGAAGAAGGTCAGGCCACCAACTACGAGCGTCGCGTGCAGATTGCCTCTCGCGCCTATGATATCATGGTGAAGAAGCTTGGCTTCGATCCTTCTGACATTATTTACGACCCGAACGTTTTGACGGTCGCTACAGGCATGGCCGAACACAACGCCTACGCCATCGACTTTATCCGCGCCGTCCGCTGGATTATGGACAACTTGCCCGGTGTGCGCATTTCGGGCGGTCTTTCGAACCTTTCTTTCGCCTTCCGTGGCAACAACTACCTGCGCGAAGCGATGCACACCACGTTCCTGCATTACGCAATTCCGAACGGCATGGGCATGGCCATCATGAACCCCAGCGCAATTATCGAATACAAGACGATTCCGCTGGAACTCCGCATGGCGATTACCGAAGTCATCTACAACACGGAACCGGATGCCAGCGAAGCGCTCATCGAAATTGCAAGCCGCATGACCGCGGCCGCCGCTGCCGCCAAGGAAGCGGGCACCAAGTACGACCCGAAGGCGATTTTCGCCATGAGCACAGGCGCAAGCAGCTCTTCTGACGACAACGCGAACGCCGCCGCAGACGCAAAGCCCACGACACCCGAAGAACGCCTGCAAGAAGCACTCCTCAAGGGAACTTCCACATCGCTTCAGCCCGACTTGATGGAACTCATCAACCGCGGCGATAGCCCGGTGGGAATTATTTCTGGTCCACTCATGGACGGCATGAACGAAGTCGGTCGCCGCTTCGGCGAAGGCAAAATGTTCTTGCCGCAAGTAGTGAAGACCGCACGCACCATGAAGAAGGCGGTGGAAATTTTGCAGCCCTATATTGAAGCGGGTAAGGACGCTAACGCATCGAGCCGTGGCAAAATCGTGATTGCCACCGTGAAGGGCGACGTGCATGATATCGGCAAGAACATCGTCTCCGTGATTATGGCCTGTAACGGCTACGAAATGGTGGACCTCGGCGTGATGGTTCCCGAAGATGTGATTGTGAAGGCGGTCATCGAAAACAAGGCCGACATTTTGAGTCTCTCCGGACTGATTACGCCGTCGCTCGAAGAAATGTGTACTGTCGCGAAGGCCATGCAGGATGCAGGCCAGCGCATTCCGATTATCGTCGGCGGCGCAACGACTTCGCCCACGCATACAGCCGTAAAGATTGCCCCGTGCTACGACGGCCCCGTATTCCACGTGCGCGACGCCGCGAGCAACCCGGGCCTCGCCCAGAAACTTTTGGATCCGGCAACTAGCGAACAGACGATTCGCGAAAACCGTGAAGAACAGCAGCGCATCCGCGACAAGCAAAACGGCATCCAGACCGAAGCCGCAAGCGCCATGGCCGCAGCAGAGAAAACTCCCGAAGAACGCCGCTATCAATGCGACTGGAGCAAGTACCAGCCTGTGGAACCGCCGTTCATGGGCGAAAGCAAGCTCCCGCCGATTCCGCTCGAAAAAGTCATCCCGCTTATCAGCTGGGAATACTTCTTCTTCACTTGGAAAATCAAGCCCGAAGAGGAAGAAGCCAAGAAGCTCAAGGCCGATGCCGAAGCGCTCATCAAGTCGCTCACGAAGCCCGAATATGCACTGCGTGCCGTGCAGGCGTTCTACCCTGCAGCCGGTACGGAAAAGTCGGTTATCTTCAACACGGGCCGTACCGGCACCGACTCCGACCTTGTCGAAGTCGCCACGGCACGCCAGCAGAATCCCGAAGGCACTTGCCTCGCCCTCTGCGACTACGTTGCGCCCGCCAATGCGAACACCGCAAGCGTCTTCGCCGCTCCCGCCGGTAAAGATGTATTCCGCGACATCGTGGGCGCCTTCGCCGTCACCGTCAGCGACGCCTTTGTGAAGCGCCTCGAAAAGCTGAAAGCCGAACAGGGCGGCAGCGACTACGACGTTCTCTTGATGCAGACTGTCGCCGACCGCCTGGCCGAAGCCGGCGCCGAATACTTGAGCAAGGAACTCGAACGTACCAACAACTGGAAGGGCATCCGCCCGGCCGTCGGCTACCCCGTGCTCCCGAACATCAAGGAAATCTTCAACGTCGCAAAGCTCATCGATTTCAACAGTGTAGGCATCAGCCTCACCGAAAACGGCGCCATGTACCCGCAAGCCTCCGTAAGCGGCCTCTACATCAGCCACCCCGAAATCGACTACTTCCACGTGAAAGTGTAAACCAAAGTCCGCGCCCTTTTTGTCCCAATCTGCATCGTATTCGTTGCGGTTTTTTCAACGTAAATGCATACAAACGCCCTCGACTCTTCAACCGCTTTTTCAAAAAAGAGATTATTTTAAAGGCAGGTTGTTTAAAAAGGGTTGTTTTATGAAAAAACTTTTAGCCGCAATTACCGTCGCGGGTTTCGCGACTGTATCTACCGCCGCCATCGACATCACCATCGACACGCAAAAAGGCATCAAAAAAATTTCACCATATCTATACGGGCGCAACATTGATAAAATCAGCGATGGCGACCCCGAAGTGAATGAAGAAGAAACCGCTTTCATCAACCAGATGCTCGAAGCGGGCGTGCACATGTTGCGAGCAAACAACGGCAACAACGCCACGCGCTACAACTGGCGTCACAAAATGACCGTTCACCCCGACTGGTACAACAACGTTTACTCTCACGACTGGGCAATTACCGCACAAAAAGTCCTTGACAAAATGCCGAGTATCGACGCCATGTACGCCTTCCAGCTCACCGGTTTCGCCGCCAGCTCCACCGACTACAACTTTGGCGACTGGAACTGGAAACAAGAGCACGGATTCTACGCGACCTCGACACTCGACCTTGCAGGTGGCGGCGAAGTAGATGAAGACGGCAAGACACTCGTAAAGGCCGGCGACTACAAGCTCTACAACATGGAATGGCCCGCCGACTCCACCGTCGCCATCATCCCGTACTGGCGTGACGAACTCAAGTTCGACATGAGCCGCTTTAAATACTGGAGCATGGACAACGAAATGGAAATCTGGCGCGGCACACATTCCGACCTCGACTTACCCGTCACCGGAGATTTTCTTGTAGAACACTACATCGAAGTCGCAAAAAAAGCTCGTGCGCAATGGAAAGACATCAAGCTCACCGGACCTGTTGCCGCAAACGAATGGCAATGGTGTTCCGTCGCCTCGTATAACGAACAGGACCGTCC
The DNA here is from genome assembly GCA_045221475.1 of Fibrobacter sp. Classification (GTDB taxonomy): domain Bacteria; phylum Fibrobacterota; class Fibrobacteria; order Fibrobacterales; family Fibrobacteraceae; genus Fibrobacter. Next base: position 16,508 of record JBGUWV010000050.1, on the reverse strand, counting down.
CAAAGGCGCCGATCGCAATTACTGCTGGCTCGAATACTTTATCATGAAGATCGCCGAAGAACAAAAGAAATCGGACGCACGCCTGCTCGACGTTTTGGATATTCACTGGTACCCAAGCGAAAAGGATTACGAATCGCGCATGAACTGGCACCGCGTACTGTTCGACACCACCTACAACTACTCCGGTGCAAACGGAATCAAGATGGTAAACGGTGGCTGGGACAACGACAACCAAAAGGAATACATTTTCAAGCGCATTAACAACTGGCTCGACAAATACTTCGGCAAGGATCACGGCATCACGCTCGGCATTACCGAAACAAGCCTCATCGACGAAGACGACCCCATGGTCACAGCCCTCACCTACGCCTCGTTCATCGGCACCATGCAGGACAACGGCGTCGAAATATTCACCCCGTGGACATGGGGGGACGGCATGTACGAAACACTACACCTCTTCAGCCGCTACGGTCATGCGAATCGCATCGAATCCGCCTCCACAAACGACTCACTCGTTTCAGCTTATAGTTCCATCACCAACAAGGGCGATTCGCTTACAATCATCTTCGTGAACCGCGCCGAAAAGGACGCACAAGACATTCAATTGCAGCTCAAGAACTTTGACGCATCGCTCAAGTTCAAGACGCTCACGCTTGCTGGAATCACCGGAGAAACCTTCGTTTCGCACACGAACAATGCCCTAAAAGAAGACGCTGTCGCAACTAAAGTGCTAGGCGGCGCCACCAACGCGGCGGCCTCCTCTGCAAACAAGTTCTCTCTATCGCTCCCGGCAAAATCAATCACTGCGGTCTTGCTCACTACCGACACCCCGAACGTTATTGACGCTATCAAGCCTAGGCTCAGGTCTCGCCCCGCAACGCATTACGGCGTCACAAGCCGCTTCGATACAAAAGGACGTAACGTAACCCACACCCGCACAAGCCCCGGCTACTACATTCTGCGATAATTTTTATATATTCCCTTTAAGTGCATACAACTTAAAGGGTTTTATATGGAAAACAAGGAAGAGATTCAAGTCGAAGAAAACAACACCAAAGTTTTCGAAGACCGCGAAGAAGCAATGGCAACATCCGCTGCAGAAATCAGGGCCTACGCCCGCGAAGCCTTACGCGGCAAATGGGGCTACGGCATTATCGTCTGGCTTCTGACAATGCTGTTTGACACCCTATTTTCCTTGCCTACGCACCTCGTAGACGAAGAAAGTTCATTCAATGATGTCTGGAGCATTATTTCAACGACCTTCAATTGGTGCATATGGTTTGGCGTCATGGCATGTTTCCTTGACGTCGTTCGGAAACAGCCCAAATCCTACAAACGCCTTTTTACGGCTTTTCGCAATTTCGAATTCTTTTTCAAGTTTATCATTACAGAGACCTTACAGATCATATTCCTTATCTGTTGGTACCTTCTTCTCATTGTTCCCGGCATCATCAAGTATTATTCTTACGCCATGACCGAATTCATCCTCCTGGATCACCCGGAATACGGCCCCCTGCAAGCGATTACCGAGAGCCGCAAAATGATGGACGGCAATCGCATGAAGCTATTCATTCTCGGTCTTTCCTTTATCGGCTGGTTCTTCCTGTGCATCGTCACACTCGGCATCGCTTCCTTATGGGTAGTCCCCTACTACAGCACGGCTAGAGCCAAGTTCTACCTAAACGTCAAGGCAGAATACGAAAAGAAACTCGCTGCCACCCCCATTCAAGAAGCAGAAACGGTTCCTGCCGAACCTGTCGAAGAAGAAAAAAGCTTCGAAGTCGAAGAATAGAATCGTTTTTTCGCGACTTTTTACCATTCAGCCGGATAAAGTCCTTTATTCGGCGTAATTTTTTTCGCTAGTCAAATCCGCAACATATTGCAGATTTTCCTTGACATTCACTTTTAAATAATGTATTTTAACACAAAAAACAGCAATATATTGCAGAAAAACACAACAAACAGCAAGCAATTATGGATTTTATCGGGAAACAGATTTCGGAAAGACGAAAGAAATTGGGGCTATCCCAAGAGGATTTAGCCGAAATTTCCGGCGTTTCTCCTAGAACAATTAATTCCGTCGAGCTCGGAAAAGCGAACCCCTCCATCAACGTATTGAGCAAAATGATAAAGCCCCTCGGTTTTGTAATCACCTTAAGCGAAAGGGTAACGCATGAATAACCACAACATCCGTAGCGCATGCGTGTATTACAACGACATTCTTGCCGGATACCTCCTGCAAAACAGAAGGGGATTTGTATTCCTGTACGATTCCAATTACGCAGCATCCCGAAACCCTTCCATCGCTTTGGATATGCCCAAAAAGAAGAGGCTGTTCCGCTCGCCTTACCTGTTCCCCTTTTTTCAGGGACTACTGCCAGAAGGAGCGAACAAATCTTTTTACTGCGAACGACTCGGTATTAGCAGAACCGATAAATTCATGATGCTCATGAAACTCGCCAACCACGAAACAATCGGCGCAATCACTGTTCGCGAAAGGAGTCACTGATGGGCTTTTGCCATTGTTGCTTAAAAGAAACCGAACAAGATTTTTGCCGAGCTTGTTCAAAAGCTTTATTCGGCATTTCCAAATTTAAGGCTACATTAGGTTTCGACATTCCGCAACTCGCTTTCGCAAAAGACGGAGCAATCAAAAGGATCTCCATTTCCGGTGCACAGACAAAATTTTCGGTGAAGATCGATAATAAAGAACTCATCAGCACGGATCATGGCGGAACGCATATTCTCAAACCGACTTTATTGCCTTACTACGAAAATTATCAAGACGCTCCAGCCAACGAACATGTAACCATGCTGATGGCACGCACCATTTTCAAGATTCCCACAGCATTGTCAGCGCAGCTTTATTTCAACAATGGCACCCCTGTATACATCACCAAGCGCTTCGACGTAATTGAATCTGGCGAAAACGCCGGAAAGCGCCTTAATCAGAATGACTTCGCTCAAATAGCAGGCCTAGTTCCCGAAGTAAACGGAAGCGATTATAAATACAAGGGGATTTCGTACGAGGGTATTGCATCACTGATTCGCAAGAACGTGAGTGCCGCCGATGTCGCTGTCGAGGTGTTTTTCAGGACAGTCCTATTCAACTATCTCGTATGCAACGGCGATGCACATGCGAAGAATTTTTCGCTTCGAAATTCCATTGAAGAACCCGATGTGTACGACTTGACTCCGGCTTACGACCTACTGAATACTTCGCTCCATATTCCCAACGAATCGTCGCGAACAGCCCTTGATTTATTCAAAGATGAAGATGATTTCAAGACCCCTTTTTACGAGGCAAACGGTTTTTACGGTTCGCCTGACTTTATGGAATTCGCCAAAAGAATCGGAGTCATCGAAAAGAGAGCCAAGCGATTCATCAAGCAGGCAATTGATTCTTTACCCGCAATGGAAGAAATGTTAGATAGGTCTTTCTTGAGCGAACAGGGCAAGGCAAAATACAAGGAATCAATCCGAGATCGCGCCAAAGCCCTCAGTTTATAACTACTTCTCGACCACGATCAGTTCAGGCACGCCCCTTCCAGGGAGCGGCTTGAAGATTTTCACGTTGGTCTGCACCGCCGGGCCGCCAAAAGCCTTCATTTCGCACACGAACAGGTAATTCGTACCGGCCACCACCTGGGTCGACACACTCAGCGGTTTGAGTCCCAGGTAAGCATAATCCTTGGTCGCCTCGGTAAATACGGCAGAATCTTCTGCAGCAAGCGGACGCTGTTCCGAGAAGCCTCCCATCAGCATTTCGTCGGTCTTGCCCGCTTCCAGATTTCCAAAGAAGGCTTCGACTTCGCTGGCGGCAACTTCGGCGCCATTTTCGGCGGTAATGCGCTTATTGGAAATTCCATAAGCAAGCGTTACGTTCGCATTCGGTTCAAGCGTCTTGAGCTCTTCGGCAGAAGCCTTGCGGCCACCGCTACCGTATGTGCAGAAAGGCACCACCACCTTGCCGCTCAAATCATTCGAATCGAGGAAAGTGTAAATCGGCGGAGTAAAAGTTCCAAACATAATCGGATAGCCCAAGTACACCGTATCGTACTTGTCCAGTTCCACTTTCGCATTTTCAAGGGCGGGCCACTGCTTAGTATCGCGCTGAGCCTTCACCGCAGCAATGGTGCTATCGTAAGTCGAAGGGTAAGCCGTCACAAGCTTCAATTCCACGGCATCGGCGTTCTTTGTCTTCTGGAAAATTTCGGCAAGCTTTTTAGTTGCACCATTCTGCGAAAAATACACCACCACAGACTTGGTAGCGGGCGCCACCACTTCGGCGGATTCCGTCTTAGGCGCCGGTTTGGATTCCTGCTCATTGCAGGCGGTAAACACCATCGAGGCCGCAAATACAGACATTGCGGCAGTCAACTTCATCTTATTAAGCATTGTGTTCTCCTATTTAGCTTTTAGCCTGTTCCGGTGCTGCACCGTTATTACCGCTCGGAGCAGAGGCATTCGCGGCCACATTCGTTGCAGAGGCATCGCCTGTACCATCTTCCGGCTGCGGCGGCAGTTTGGTTCTTGCGCCGTAAAGTTTTTCCGAAATGTGCGTAAACGCTTCCACGATATCGGGGTCAAAATGTTTGCCCGCACCTTCGGTAATAATCGCCATCGCCTTTTCGTAGGTAAAGGGCTTCTTGTACACACGTTCTGCCACAAGGGCGTCGAACACGTCGGCCACAGCCATGATTCTTGCAGACAGCGGAATTTCTTCGCCCTTGATACGGGTCGGATATCCCGAGCCATCCCACTTTTCGTGGTGGTAATGGGCCATGTCGATCGATTCGACCATGTAGTCCGCATCTATCGTATCGCCGGCATCTTCCACCATCTTGGTCAGGATCTTCCAGCCTTCGGTGGTGTGGCTCTTCATGATGGTAAATTCTTCATCGGTGAGCTTGCCCGGCTTGTTCAAAATCAAGTCGGACACCGCAATCTTGCCGATATCATGCAACGGGGCGGCACGCTTGAGTTTTTCGATGTAGGCATCCGTGAGCACATCCGTAAACTTGCCTTCGGCCTTGAGCTGACGGGCAATCGCTTCCACATATTCGGCCGTCTTCTTGATGTGGTTACCCGTGCTCTTGTCGCGGGCTTCAACCACTTCAGCGAATTCCATAATGATGATTTCCTGCATGCGCCGGATACGTTCGTTCTGTTCCTGCACACGCTGGATAAAGTTATAGGTATCGCTGGCCATCGTGTAGATAGACTCATAAAGATGCTCAATTTCGTCATTGGTATTAACCCCGATTTTTCCGAGGCGTTCTACGCTATCGCGAATGCTTTCGAGGTCCACCGTTTCGGTATCCAGCATGCTTGCGCGAGTGGTGTTGGCAGCAATCTTCATGGCGGCAACGGACATCTGGTTCATGGGAATCACAACGCCGCGCTTCACCAGTTCCAGCACAATGCTCATGATGATAATGGAAAGGCCGAAGAACAGCGAAAGCATCTTGATGAAGAATACCGCTTCTTCGCGAACAATTTTCTCCATCGAAATATCAGCAGCAACATAGGCGACCGTCTTGTTCGAAGAATTGCGAATGGGTCTATAAACGGTCAACAACCAGCCATACTTGTCATCAGAGACAATAGGTTCTATTTCGCCACCAGCCAAAAGCGTAGGCAAATAAGGTTCAAAGCTCGGATCGAACTCTATCACATCGCCCGGCTTACCTCCCGGCTCGCCATCGGTATCCAGGTCGAACACCACATGGCAACCATCTTCTCGAATCTGGTACACGTACAGGTACTTGGTCTGGGGGAAGCTTTCCCTAATGGAGTACAATATTTTACTGATAAAGGCGTAATCTTCGACTTCATAGCCTCGATTCATATAATCGTCAATCTTGTCAGGATTGATAGCCGTAGATGCAGCCCTGGTCACACCGTTTGCCACATTGATGAAGCTATTGATGGAGTTTTCACGGTACAGGAAAAAGCCGATTGTACTGGCAAGGCCGCCCAAAAGCACTTCGGCGACAATCACCATGTACACCACCTTGCGCAGCAAGGAATAGCGGACCATCTTCTTCACGACTTCGTTACTGTTCACTCGCAGGAACACACGATTCAAGTGGTTCTTGATGACACGAGGAATAAAGCGGAACAGGAACACCGCCGCAACAACCACGACACCCTTGTCAAAGAAGTCCAGGACAATGTCGGCACAAAGTTGCGAACTAAACGTGCTCCAACCGAAAACTTCGTGGAAGGCAATGGCGAAGGGCGCCGAAACGCCTTCGCCAAAATTGAACCCGAACAAGAAATAGGTAAAGATCGAACCGATACCGCCACCGATCAAGGCAAACGAAACAATCACCACAAACAGTCGCGGAATATTCTTGAAGAACCGCTGATGGTAAAAGAAGGTTGCCAGGGCCGCAATGAAAATGCTAATGACCCCATAGAACATGGTCACCGGGTCCGAAATCCCGTTGATGGCGTTGGAGGCAAAACCGACTATAACCGCAGGAAGGTTGCCGCCGAGCATGGCGGTAAGAATTGTCCCCAGGCAATCCAGGTAAAGAGGCAATTCCAGGGTCAATGCAAGTTTTGCCGGCAAAACGTTAAGCAGCAAACCCGCAATGATTAGCAGAATTACACTTTTTAAGCTAGACCCATTTTCAAAATCAATCTTCCTCATACGGTCCAATACATCCTTCTTAGCACTCTTAAAATAATTAAAAATAGGACCCTTGCCGGTCCTATTTTATAATTTCCACTATTTTTTTGTTGTTTGTAGCCCCCGAAACCACCGAAACATCCCGTTTATGCACATGAAAGTGTTCTGCCAGGAGTTCACAGATGGCCTCGTTCGCCGCTCCATCCACAGGTGGGGCCTTGACTTCCACCTTGTAACTGCCGTCGGGGAGTTCTACCACGCTTTCGCGTTTGCTCCGGGCGTGCACCTTGATATTTATTTTCATAGGCTAGGCCTTAGGCAAGCACATTTCCCGGGGCAGCCGGGCGAGTCCTAAGCTCTTCTTGCATGCGCTGGTCATTTTCCATGGCAGAAAGCAGGTCTTCCTGGCCCTTGATAAGCGCACGGCAGCGGATAAAGTAGTTTGTACGCAACTGCTTGAGCTGTTCGATTTCCATGCGGAGTTCTTCGGCCTCTTTCTTGGTGGACTCCACCTCGCGGACCGCTCTGGCCTTCGCTTCGGCAACGATGATTTCTGCTTCTTTTTCGGCGGTCGCCTTGACTTCGTCAACCGTCCTCTGCATGGTCACCACGGCATCCTGGATCGTCTTTTCGATTTGGCGGTAGTAATTCACGCGTTCTTCGGCAACCTTCAAACGTTCGGTAAGGTCGGTCTTGTCCCTGGACATCTGTTCGAAAGCGTTAGCAGCAGTTTCCAAAAAAGCCTTGACTTCTTCGGGATCGATTCCACCGAAATTTTTCTTGTGGAAGTTCTGGTTTCGGATATCCAAAGGTGTAAGTTCCATACTAAAACCTGCAAAAAATTTGATATTTGCCGCCTTTAGCGACATCAGAAATATAACAACTTGCAAAGAACGCTGTCAATGTCACAAAAAAATAAGATATAAAATGGAGAATACCCTGCACCCGTTTTCCAAGAATCATGTTATATTTTATTAACAGCGTTTATGATCAAGTTTCTAACAAACTTCTGGGGGGCGCAGGACACACTAGAACGTAAAATGTTCTGGTCTATTTTGGTGGTCGTTACCGTAGTGGCTTCCTGTTCTGCCGCCTTTACCATTTACGAGGGCATCAATGCCTCTGCATCCCTGGCCAGCCTCGGATGTGCGTTACTTTGTTTTATCATTGCCTTTGTTGCCGTAAAGACCTCGCTGTACAACCAGTGCTACCTGGTCATGTGCTGCACGCTCACCTGTTTTTTGATGCCCCTCCTGTTCCTTTTCTGCGGAGGCATCACCAGCGGCATGCCGCTATACTGTATTACCTCACTTGCACTAATCGCCTTTGCTGTCCGGGGGAGCGCCAAGAACATTTCCTTCATGATCTCGCTGGCAATCCAGGCTGCCACCATCTACTGGTCCTGGAAAAACCCGAATATCGTATACACCACGCTTGACCGCGACGGCTCCTTCCTTGACATCCTGGTCACCCATATCCTAACAGGCATCACGCTCTTCGCCGTAGGATCCTTCTCCCTGATGGCATACGTGCAAGAACGTGAAAAAAGAGAAAAGCTGGTAGCACGGCTAGACTACTTGTCAGTCAGGGATTCCCTTACGGGTCTCTACAATCGCAGGTACTTGCTCAAGTTCCTGGAAGAAACGGTCTGGAAACACCGCAACGATTACTTTATCGCTATGTTCGACTTGGACAACTTCAAACAAGTTAACAACAAGTACGACCACTCCTTCGGTGACAAGGTCATTTGCGCCGTAGGTGAACTCATTCAAAAGGTCGGGGACGAATCCGCAGGCGAATGCGTCGCCCGCTACGGTTGCGAAAAATTCATCTACCTCATTAACGCCGGCTCCGAAGTAGAAGCGTACTCGAAGGTCGAATCTATCCGCAAGGCCGTACGCCAGATATCCTTTGAAGAACACCAGGAACTGCAACTCACCATCAGCGGCGGGCTGCTCCCCTGCAGCACCAAATCGGTTGCCGACGTGAACCAGCTCCTTTTCCGAGTCGACGAGCTCGTGGTTTCTGCCAAAAACCAAGGCAAGAACCAGATTCGCAACACGGTGGAAAACTAAGTTTTTCTATCTTTACCTCTGAAAAAAATTAAAGAGGTCCATTATGACATTCGAAGAAATGTACGCACTGGCCTGCCAGCGCAAGAAAGACATGCCCGAAGGTAAGGGCACCACGGAACTTTTCAAGAAAGGTCCCCACGGCATTGGCAAGAAGCTCGTCGAAGAAGCCGCCGAAAGCTGGATGGCCGCTCGCTTTGAAAGCCGCGACGCCCAGTGCCTGGAGCTTTCTCAGGTGCTTTACTATGTGGCCGTAATGATGGCCGAAAAAGGTCTCACCCTCGAAGAAGTGTACGCTAAACTATGATTAAGGTAGCTCTCCCGAACAAGGGCATGCTCTTTGAGCCCACCCAGGAACTTCTGAAGGCTTGCGGTTACAAGGCCTCCAAGCCCTACAAGACTTTGACCCAGCTCGACACCAAGAACGGAATCGAATTCTTCTTCTTGCGTCCGAGCGACATTCCCATGTACGTGGGCCGCGGCATTATCGATGCCGGCATCACGGGTATCGACTTTAACGCCGAAGCCAAGAGCCCGGCAGTCAAGGTTCTCGACTTGCCCTATGGCGCATCCAAGATGTGCGCCGCCGTGCCCAACGATAGCCCGGTGCAGTCTCTTGACGAACTCAAGAATTCTACGATTGCGACAAGCTTCCCAAACATTGTGGAAGGTTTCTACAAGAAGCCGATGGACTTCGTGGTGCTGGAAGGCGCCGTCGAAATCTCCGTGAGCCTCGGCGTAGCAGACGCCATTGTCGACGTGGTCGAAACGGGAACCACCCTCAAGCAGGCTGGACTCCGCATCGTGGGCGAACCGCTCTTCCGTAGCAACGCAGCCCTCTTCTGCAACCCGCAGAAGACCGAACTGGAAGAAGTCAACACGCTGATCCGCCGCATCGAGGGCAAGCTGGTTGCCCAGTCGTACATGATGATCGAGTACGACTGCCCGGCAGAACTCCTCCAGAAGGCATGCGAACTCACGCCGGGCCTCGATGCCCCGACAGTGACCAAGCTCCACGGCCGCGAATGGTACTCCGTAAAGGCCATGGTCCCGCAAGAAGAAGCAAACGCCATCATGGACAAGCTTTGGGACGCCGGTGCACGCAGCATCCTCCTGTTCGGTATCAAGAGCGCCCGAATCTAAGACATGCAAACACTTGCTTACTTAGCACGCCAGCCTATCCTCGACCGCGAGGGTAAGATTTACGCCTATGAGCTCCTGTTTCGCGATTCGCCCGAAAGCGATATCGCGATTATCGCAAGCGATGTGCTCGCCACGGCGCAAGTGCTCGAAAACGTGCTGAACAACATCGGCATCGAACGCCTGATCGGAAAGAACAAGGCGTTCGTGAACTGCAGCCGCAACATGCTGCTGGACAACCTGTTCGGTCTCTTGAACCCCAAGTACTTTGTACTAGAGGTTCTTGAAGATGTCGAAGTGGACGAGGCTATCGTCAAGGCAGTCCAGCGCTACAGGGCCCTGGGCTTTGAACTGGCGCTCGACGACTTCATCTTCAACGATGAATTCATCACCCGCTTCAAGCCGCTATTCCCCTACATTTCCTACGTCAAGATGGACGTGGTGGACAACTCGCAAGAATCCATGAACGCGGCAGCCACCTTCTTCAAGACTATGGGCGTCAAGCTCCTGGCCGAAAAGGTGGAAGACGAGTCCACCTTCAAGCGTTGCGAAGAAGCTGGCTACGACTACTTCCAGGGATTCTTCTTTGCAAAGCCCGAACTGGTGACCGGCCGTAAAATCGACGCCACCTCAGCAACACTGTTGCAGCTCTTGCTCCGCATCAAGTCCCGCCCGAGCCTCGAAGACATGGTCGAAAGCATTTCCAAGCACGAAGACATTGCCCAGAACCTGTTGCGCTTCGTGAACTCCGACTCGGAAAACAAGCACAGCCGCATCAGCACCGTCAAAGACGCCATCGTCTGGGTCGGCATGCGCCGTATTCAAGAATGGCTCATGCTCATGCTGTACGCGCGTCCGGAACTCGGCATGAGCCCGCAGGCTTCGCCCTTGTTCCAGAATGCAAGCCACCGCGCGAAGTTCATGGAAAGCCTCGCCCGCTGTATCGACGAAAACAACGACGACTTCTGCGCAAAGGCATTCATGGTCGGCCTCATCAGCCGTATGGACGCTTTGGTACGCGCCCCGCTCGAAACCATTTTGCCAGACGCTCCTGCCGACGACGAAATGCAGGACGCCCTGTTGAACCGCAGTGGCCGCCTCGGCACACTGCTTCGCCTGGCCGATGCCGTGGAACTGGACGACCGCGATTCTATCCAGGCATGCCTCAAGGAAGAAGGCATCCACTTTGCCCAACTGAAACTCTGCATCAACGAATCCTACAGTTTTGCCAATGAACATTGAACCGCAAAGCCTTGAAGCGTTAATCGGGGAATTTTCATCGCTCCCTGGAATCGGGCAAAAGACAGCCCGAAGGCTTGCGTATCATATTCTTTCTAAAAACGAAGGGGACGTGGAACGGTTTTCGGAAAACCTGCTGAACGCCAAAAGAAACGTTCACCCCTGCCCGCGCTGCTATGCCTTTACCGACGAGGATATTTGCCCTGTGTGCAAGGCCCGCGAAGGCGCCAAGTGCATTTGCGTGGTAGAAAAAAGCTCCGACATCGTACCCTTCGAACGTTCGGGAATCTACAAGGGCACCTACTTTGTACTGGGCGGAGTCATCTCGCCCCTGGACGGCGTCGGCCCCGAGCACCTGCATCTGCCCGAACTGGTGAAGCGCATCAAGGACGAGGGGATCGAAGAACTTATATTTGCATTAGGTTCTAGCCCCGAAGCCGACAGCACCGCACTCATGCTTGACCACATGCTGGCAGGCGTAAATGTCAAGCGCACGCGACTGGCCCGCGGAATCCCCATGGGTTCGGACCTTGAATTTGTAGACGAAGTCACCATGCTCCGCGCATTCGAAGGGAGAGTCAGCTTATGACCGAAAACGCTCCGAAAGGGACAAAGGCGAATTTACCGCCAAAGACGGTCCACCACAGCCCTGTTATGGTGGGAGACTACAAGATTGTCTCTGCCGAATTCGTCAAGGGCTCTACCAGCATCAAGCACCTCCCCGAAGAACGCTTACCGCAAATAGCCTTCCTCGGACGCTCCAACGTGGGCAAATCTTCGCTCATGAACGCCCTGATGGGTCGAAAAGACCTTGTAAAAGTGGGCAGAACCCCCGGAAAAACCCGCGAATTGAATTTTTTCAAAGTCAACGGGAAGTTTTTTCTAGTAGATTTACCAGGTGTAGGCTTTGCAAAGGTCAGCAACAGCAAACGCGACCAGATGGCAGACTTTATCCGCGAATACGTGGAAAAGTGTAAGGACCTGAAAGGACTCGTTTACCTGGTAGACGTGCGCCACGGCGGCCACGCTATCGATATCGAGACGGTCGAAGCCATTCGGGCTACCGGTTGCCCCGTACTGATTGTTGCCAGCAAACGCGACAAGGCCAACCAGTCGGAACTTGCCAAAGGACTCCGCAGCATCAAGGAAAAATTCGGGCTAGACCAGAATCCCCTGAGCGTAAGTTCTTTAAAGAAATTCGGGCTGGGGGAATTGTGGCACAACATTTTGGAAGCGATCGAACAAAACGATGAAAATAAGGATTCGTAGAAACTGGCAGAGGTTCACGCTCCCCGCAAGGGCGTTTCATTTGCTGGGCTTGTTCTTGTTGCGCCGCCCCTTCGGCCAACAAATTGCCTTGTTCTGCAGGGCTGTCGCTAGTGTATTTTCTAAAAATCGCAGTCTCAAGACCGACTCCCGTAACATCATCATGCAGACGTTCTTTACGGCAGTCGAAATCTTCCCTATTCTCTTTATAGTGGCCACCTTGTTCGGAACCATCGTCATCATCGAAGTGATTTCAATGATGAGCAAGATCGGTTTTGCCGACTTTGTGGGTAGCATGATCGTGGTGGTGATTATCCGAGAACTGGGTCCCATTCTCACTGCATTCTTGATTGCCGGCCGAAGCGGATCTTCCCTCACCACCTATATCGGAAGCATGGTCATCAATTCCGAAGTGGACGCCCTGGCTACCATGGGTGTCAACCCCATCCGTTTCCTGGTCATGCCCAGCCTGATTGGCGGTTGCATCGCCATGTTCATCATGAACATTTTCTTTAGTGCCAGCGCCATTTTTGCAGGCTACCTCGTTACCAAAGGCGCCATCATCATTACAGGCAACATGATGAACATTCAGCTCACCTGGTCTTACCTGAGCACCGAAATCCTGAACGCCATTACGCTGACCGACTTTATTTTCACTATTCTAAAGCCCCTTGCATTCGGAGCAATCATTACCACCAATGCCTGCTACCAGGCTCTGAACATCCAGCGCGATGTGCGCCAGGTGCCCAAGGCGGTATCCCGTTCCGTAATCAAATCGTTCCTGTACGTTGTCGTCGCCGATGTGATTCTTTCCATATTCTATTTTGTTGACTACATGAACAACCTTTCGACGCTGATCTAATGTTTGACGAAGCCCTAAGAATGGAAGATATCCACCTCGCCTACAATGACCTTGTAGGAGCCATGTTCTCCAAGCCGAGAATTTTGGGGTATTTTAGAGGTGTCGAAATGGACCCGCAAAAGGAGCTGATTTCCAACGTCAACCTTTCGGTGATGCGTGGCGAAACAGTTTGCATCGGCGGGCCATCTGGTCAGGGAAAGAGCGCCCTTCTAAGAATCATCGCAGGGCTGACTCGCCCCACCCGCGGAAACATCTACTACTTCGGTGAATACATCCCGCCCGAAAAGCTGACAGCCTTGGAAGTGGCCAAGCGTCAGGTGGGAATGGTATTCCAGAACGGGGCACTGATTTCTAACCTCAAGGTCCGTGACAACATTGCCCTGCCGCTCCGTTACCACAAAATGGGAACGGCCTCCGAAATCGAAGACAAAATCAACATGGCCATGGACCTGATGCGTGTGCGCGACGAAGCGGACCTGTACCCCCACATGCTCAGTACAGGCATGCAAAAACGTGTAGCCATCGCCCGCAGCTGGGCCATGGACCCTAAGCTTTTGTTGATGGACGAACCTACTGCGGGTCTCGATAACTACAACCGCCGCAATCTGCTGCCGCTGATCGACAACATGCGTACGTTGTTCAAAACCACGATCCTCATCGTGACCCACGACTTGATGATTTCCAAGGAACTGGACTGCAATATTTGCTTTTTGCACCGCAAGACCTTGACCGAGCCCAAGCCCTTTGAATACTGGCTCAACTCCGACACAGACATTTCCAAAGAACTATTCCGAGATCTACGCACTAGCGGGTAATTTTATATGTTCCTCCCTTTACCAGACGATTTTCATGCACACTTGAGACAGGGCGAATTGATGCCCGGTTACGTTCGCGACTTGGTCCAGCAATTCGGCCGTGCCATCATTATGCCCAACACCGTGCCCGCCATGACTTCTGCCAAGGCTATCGCCGAATACAAGGCCCAGATTCTGGATGCGGCAAAGGCTGTGCGCCCTGATTTTGTTCCCCTCATGACTTTCAAGCTGAATCCGAACTATACTGAACAGGATTTGAAGGACATGATGGCCGTGGGCGTAGTGGCAGGCAAGTACTACCCCGCCGGAGTCACCACCAACAGCGCCGACGGCATCAGCGATTTCGAAGGCATCTTCCCCGTGGTCGCCATGATGGAAAAGCTCGGCCTTGTGCTGTGCGTGCACGGCGAAGAACCGGGTGAATTCTGCCTGGACCGCGAGCCCGCCTTTATCAAGCGCGTCGAGACTCTAGCCGAAAAATTCCCGAAGCTCAAAATCGTCTTCGAACACTTGAGTTCGGCGAAGTCGGTCGAGGCAGTCAAGCGACTCCCCGCGAACGTGGCCGCCACCTTCACGGTACATCACCTGATGATGACTCTCGACGATATCGTCGGGGACGCCCTCAGGCCGCACCACTTTTGCAAGCCGCTGCCGAAGCGGCCTGAAGACCGTGCCGCCATCCGCGAAGCCGCCTTCAGCGGCAACCCCAAGTTTTTCCTCGGCACGGACTCTGCCCCGCACCAGCTGGGCAAAAAGGAATGTCCGTGCGGGGCAGCGGGCGTCTACAGCGCCCCGGTCGCCATCCCGCTCTTGGTTCAAGAATTCGAAAGGGCTGGCCACCTCGACAAGCTCCCGAATTTCATCGCCGGATTCGGCGCCGACTTCTACGGACTTTCGCGCACGACCAAGCAGATTGAAGTCGTCCGCGAAAAATGGACCGTCCCCGCTATCGTAAACGGAGTGGTTCCCCTCGCTGCCGGCCAGACCCTGGAATGGAAGCTCGTTTAATTTTTATATTTGCGCCATGCCAGCCGTTTCTCGCAAATACCTTGTAGGCCTCGTGGGCCCTGACGTTCTCGAAGCCGCCGAAAAGGACCTGTTCCATCCGGTTCGCCTGGATTTGGACTGCTGCGACGCCATCGAAATCCGTTACGATTTCTTTGACGAATCGGTTTGGGATTCCCTTTCGGAAAGAGTCCGGCACGTCGTGCCCGACAAGTTGCAAATCGGCACCATCCGCCTTAAACGCGACGGAGGCAAATTCGCCGACGAACGGGTCGTGGAACGCATGGACCTGTGGAAGAAAATCCTTTCGGGCAAGCAGGTTCCCGAATGGCTGGACCTGGAACGGGACTGCCTTAGCGACTTCAAGGCCCTGAACGACATGGCCTTCCCCATCGGCGTGGGCCTGATTATTTCGGAACACAACTTCGAGCGCATCCCCAACGACATTGAGCTGGAAACCTTTGCCGACGACGTAAAGCGCGTAGGCGCACAGGGCTTGAAGATTGCCGCCATGAGCAATTCTGATGTTGACTGCGACCGCCTGTATAAGTTCGCAAAAAAATTCGGCAAGAAATTCCAGATGTTCGCCGCCTTCGGCATGGGCGAAACAGGCAAGGTTAGCCGCCTTTGGTCTCTCAACCAAGGAGCGAACCTCACCTACGGTTCTATCGGCCATTCCGAAGCTCCCGGGCAAATCGAAGTCTCCATTATGCGCCGGGCCCTGGATCAAGCCGAAAGTATGCACTCCGAGATGGAAATTTTGGCCTTTTTGAATCAGTTTTAGCCTTTTTTGATATTTTTTCGTTCCAATAAGGCTTTTTTCGTCCAAACGGCGTTTATTTTTGCTAAATATCCATATTGAAAACATCAAAAGGAATTCATTATGCGTCTTTCCGAAAGGTTTGTCGACAATTGCATTCTGATCAATTCCAAGAGCACGTCCAAGGAAGAAATCTTGAACGAACTCGTGGATACGCTCTGCAGTGCCTACAAATTGGAACACCGCAACGAAATTTTCGATGCCGTCTGGACTCGCGAACAAAGCCGTTCTACCGGTATCGGTTGCGGACTGGCAGTCCCCCACGCCAAGATTGACTGCGTGGACCGCATGTGCATGGCAGCCGCCACTATCGAAGGCGGACTGGATTTCGCCTCTTTTGACGGAGAACCGGTTTACCTGATCATCTTGATCGTAAGCCCCGGCAACACCGTAGGCCCTCACCTGAAGGCACTCTCCTCCGTAAGCCGTCTTTTGGCCGACGGTGGTGTCCGCAAGGACCTGATCGCCTCCAAGGACCCGGCAGAATTCCTGACCATTCTCCGCGCCGCCGAGGACAAATACCTCTAATCCCCTTGACAGGCTAGAAAAAGTTTTCTATAATTGCGCCTACCTCGGACGGTTAGCTCAGTTGGTTTAGAGCGCTGCTTTCACACGGCAGAGGTCACTGGTTCAAATCCAGTACCGTCCA
>JBGUWV010000049.1:0-18764 GCA_045221475.1 Fibrobacter sp. | reverse complement strand
GTTCCACCTTGGCGGCGGCGTCCAACTGTTCACGAGTCAAATGTTCAGACATTACTTGCTCTCCTTGGCCTTTGCGTCAGCCATCTTGTCAATGTTGCACTTGTGGCCATCGTTTGCACCGAAGCGGTGCAGAGATTCCTGTTCCTGGGGCTTGAAAGCACCCATACGCTGGAGCATGTTGTTCCAGTCGACTTCGTGACCGTCGAATTCCGGGCCATCGACGCAGACGAACTTCGTCTTGCCACCGATAGTCACGCGGCAGCCACCGCACATGCCGGTTCCGTCCACCATGATGCTGTTGAGGCTGACCACGGTCTTGACTTCGTAGGGCTTGGTAGTGAGAGCGCAGAACTTCATCATGATCGGAGGACCGATAGCGATGACCATGTCCGGCTTGCCCTTAGTGTCTTCGCAGAGTTCCTTAAGCGGTTCAGTCACGAGACCCTTGCGGCCATAAGAACCGTCGTCGGTCATGAAGATGATGTTGTCAGCGAGAGCAGTCATTTCTTCCTTCATGAGGAAGAGGCTTTCGTTACGGGCACCCATGATGATGGTGACCTTGTTGCCTGCGGCCTTGAGGGCCTGAACAATCGGGTGCATCGGGGCGATACCCACGCCACCGCACACGCAGACCACGTGACCAAAGTTTTCGATATGGGTCGGGGAACCGAGCGGGCCCACGAGCACCGGAATATCGTCACCGACTTCGAACTTGGAAAGTTCGGTGGTGGTCTTACCGACGGTCTGGAAAATCAAAGTGATAGAGCCTTCAGTCGTGTCGGCATCGGCGATGGTGAGAGGCACGCGTTCGCCGTTGTCCTTGTTCGTCTGGAGGATGATAAACTGGCCGGCCTTACGCTCTTGAGCGATCAGCGGGGCCTCGACGCGGAATTGGAATACCGCAGGAGATAACTGCTTTTTAAAGAGAATTTTTGCCATAGTGGGTCGAAAAATAGAAAAAGGCACCCCGAACGAGGTTGCCTTTTTAGTAAAAAGATGTTCCAAAACGGGCAAAAACAGCCCGACTAGGCAATTAGAAGTAGATGAATCCGCCGAAGCTCACGAACACGCCTTCGCCATTGAAGATGGACTTGGTATCGGTAAAGAAGGAATCGCCAAAGGCAAATTCGCAGGCGGCCCAATTCTTATACTGGTAACGGAAGCCCATAGAGGCATCCACCTTATCCGAGACGCTCTTCTTGATTTCGACTTCGTCGTAAGGAGTCTTGCTGTCCACATAGCGGAAAGCTTCCCAAGTGTAGCTAGCTTCACCGAAGAGCATCAAGGATTCCGTCAAAAGGACCTCACCCAAGATATTCGGGGTCAAGCTCAGGCCCACGGTCTTCAAAGACACTTCCTTGAGTTTGCCAGAAGTCGTATCACGCATATCGGCCTTGTCAAAAATGGTGATAGGCAATGCAGAATTCACGCCCATATAGACATTGGCATAACTTGCGCGAAGCACCGGGACACCATAGTTGAACACCGGAACAATCGTGATGTTAGAAGACAAGGTATCGCCAACCAGCGTTTCTCCAACTTCCATTTCGTCTTCATGGCGGTTAAAAGCAACACCGGCAGACCAGAAATGCTTCTGAGCAGAGGGACCATCCGTCACAATCAAGGATGCATCCAGGTCGCGGTAACGCTGTTCAACTTCGGGTCCTTTCTTAGGATCTGTACTGGTTTCGTTAGCAAAGGTAGTCCAATCGCCAGCCAAGGTCACCGAGTAGCCACCAAGCGTTGCAGAAAGGGTGAGTCCCCAATCATCGCCTTCGATCGTTTCCTTGACTTCAGCGTTCTTGGTATCGGTCTTAATTTGTCCTAAGCCAATGCGAGCCTCAACGGCAAACACCGGTGTCGCGTAACCGAGAGTTGCACGGCCCAATTGACCGGAAATATCCATGGCACCAAAGAAGCCGCCAAGCGACACAACGCCCATCTCACCCGAAGGTTCGATGTAGAAGAACTTGTTGAAAGCCATCTTGGTCAGGCTCTTGCTCAGCAAGCCATTTACGTTGTCGCCAGCAGCTTCGTTTTCGACACGATTGTAGGCATTTCCATGCAACACGGTAAAGGGAGTCTTGGGCGGGCCCATACGGACAGCGCCTTCTGGTGCGGGAGCCGCATTTTCGGGAGCGGGCGCTACAGCCACCTCTGCGGGAGCGGCAGGAGCAACAGACTCAGCAGGAGCTTCAGTCTTTGCCTCAGGAGCCTGGGCAACAGGTTCTGCTGCCTGGGGCTGTTCTGCAGGCTGTGCAACCTCGGCAGGTTTAGCCTCGGCAGTCTGTACAGTCTCTTGGGCAGGCTGAGCAACTTCAGCAGCGGCAGGAGCCGCAGAACTTTTCTCAACGTTCTGAGCTTCGGCAGCGGGCTGTGCTGTAGCCGGTTCGGCAGCAGCAGGGGCAGCTGCAGGTTGTTCCTGGGCCATAGCAAAAGCTACGGACACGAGAGTCATTGCAATTGTTTTCTTCAGATTCATACCGTCCTCACTGAATACTTTCTTTTGCAATTATAACCTAAAAACCTGCCAAAAGCAAGTATTTTTTTACAAAAGCGGATTTTTTAGCGCAACATATCGCAGATTTCAGGGCCAATGACCCCGTTCTGGATAGTCGTTACCAACAAACGTTGTTCGATTTCACTGGGAGGATTCTGCACGCCCTTGAAAGGTTTTGCCTTTTCAGCGCATTCCTGCAACAGGCGTTCACCCAAAGCAGCATGCAATGCGAGGCTCGTATCTATATACTTGAGATGGGTGGGTTCATCCAGTACAAAATTCAAGGGAGATTTTTCGTTCAGCACCCTTGTCTTGGGAATATGTTCGCCAAATTCATCTTCCACGCCCATATTAGCCACAACGGCCTTCGTATTTGCAAGAATCGCCGATACAGCAGACAAGGTAAGCGCGTTTTTGAGACCGGTGGCCGTCACCACGAAATCTGCGTGGGTAACCACATCCGCCACCATGTCATCATCCAGGAAATCCTCGATGCGAACATCGTTGTTCAACAATACGCTACTGAAATTCGAGTTAGAATCACCATTACGGGTATTAGTGACCGTGCAGACCTTCATGCCACGGCGCACTCCATGCAGCGCAATGCCACACCCCACTTTGCCACTACCGAAAACCACCAACGATTTACCTTCAAAATCACCATAGCCCAAAGATTCCAGCCCACGGAAATAGCCGTCACCTGTACCGAGTACCGTTTCAATGCGCTTGACGATTCCGCTATCGGCCACATACACCGGGTATTCCGATTTTTCAAAGAACTGCACTCCACTGCGAGTGAGTTCCACAAAACCCTTTTTAGGGTGGCAAAAGGCAAACTGACCGGCACAATCAAGAATCAGGTCAAAATCATCTGCAACTTTACCGCTCTTGATATCTTCATCCGTAACGACAGGAACATCTTTTTCTTTCAGGAATTCGACGATTTTCTTGTCGCAGGGCATGGCCGCCCCCGACGATCCAACGGAATAGCCCACATAAAGGTTAGCCCCGCCGGCCATTAACGCACGGTATTCTACCAAGGTATTCCTGAAAATCGGTGTCGCCACAAGAACCTTACACCCCCAAAACGGACGCGTTTGCATCCACTGATCCGAAAGCAAAGCTAATGCCGGATATTCCCTCGGTTCATATGATTCTTTGATGACTTCTGAAAAAATCATGGCGCCGAATTTAGAAAAAAATTTTTCGGGTAATGTGACCTAGTCACAGATAAACGGACTCTCAATATCTAAAATATAGGTGTAAACAAGAACAAAACTAAAGAGAGGTAAAAAATGACCGAATTGAACATCACCAAGAGCAACTTTGAAACGGAAGTCATGAACTCCGACAAGCCCGTTCTGATTGACTTTTGGGCACCCTGGTGCGGGCCCTGCCGCATGCTTTCGCCCACCATTTCCGAAATCGCCGAAGAACACGGTGACAAGGTGAAGGTCTGCAAGGTGAATGTCGACGAACAGGGCGAACTGGCATCTTTCTTTGGCGTCATGAGCATCCCTACGCTCGTCGTCATCAAAGAAGGCAAGATTGTGAATTCCGCCGTCGGAGTTCGCCCAAAAGACCAGATCGTAAACATGTTCTGCTAAACGTATGATTCACTAACATTGTCCTCCTTAAGGCGATGCACCTTTTTTGTATATTGCAAGGAAGGTGCATCTTTTATGAGCTTAGGTCCATTCAGTCACTTCCTTCCGAATCTGCCCTTTTGGCAGAATCTTTCGCCCGAAGAAAAGGCGATGGTTTCGGATCGTTGCGTCACAAAGCGCTTCGGCAAGAACCAGATGATTCACAACAGCAAGACTTCTTGCCTCGGGATCATCTTTATTCTGAGCGGAGGGATTCGCGTCGGGCTCATCTCTGACGAAGGTCGTGAAATCACCCTGTACCGCGCTCACGCCAACGAATTTTGCGTATCGACCGCTTCTTGCGTGATTCATCAGCTGACCTTCGAAACTATGGTCACCGCCGAAGAAGACACGACCGCGCTAGTGATTCCGGCATCACTGTGCGCCAAGCTGATGGATACAAACGTCCACGTGAAAGCCTTTGTCTTCGAAAAAGAGACCGAGCGTTATTCGCAGACTATTTGGGCCATTCAGCTCATGCTTTTCAAAAGGTTCGACCAGCGTCTGGCCTCTTACCTGATTTCAGCTTACGAAACCGGCGGCAAGGAAGAAATCAAGAAAACGCAGGAAGAAATCGCCCGCGACGTGAATTCTGCCCGCGAAGTGGTAGCCCGCATGCTCCAGGAATTCGCCGCCAAGGGCCTAGTCGAAATCAAGAGGGGCAGAATCTTGCTCCGCGACATCGACGGACTGAAGAAAATCCTGTAAAAAAATGCTATCTTTGCGCGCGAACGACGCAAGTTGCGCCGCATTAACTAACCGGAGGCTTAAAATGGCACTTCAATTCTACAACACTGCATCGCGTAAGAAAGAGATTTTCACACTTCCTGAAGGCGTTCCCGCCGTGCGCATGTACTGTTGTGGCCCGACGGTGTACCATTTCGCCCACATTGGCAACCTCCGCACCTACATTTTCGAAGACTTTTTGGTGCGTACGCTGAACTACTACGGCTACAAGGTGAACCACATCGTGAACATCACCGACGTGGGCCACTTGACCAGCGACGCTGACTCTGGCGACGACAAAATGGAAAAGGGCGCCGCCCGCGAAGGCAAGTCCGTGTGGGATATCGCAAAGTTCTACACCGACGCTTTCATGGCCGACTGGCACCGTCTCAACATCCAGGAACCGACCCGCTGGACGCCTGCCACGCAGCACATCCAGGAACAGATCGACCTGGTGAAGACCTTGGAAGAAAAGGGTTACACCTACCGCACGAGCGATGGCATCTACTTCGATAGCCTCAAGTTCCCGCGCTATGCCGATTTTGCCCGCCTCGACGTGGAAAACCTGCGCAAGGGTAGCCGTATCGACATGGGCGAAAAGAAGAACGCCACCGACTTCGCTCTGTGGAAGTTCAGCCCGAAGGACAAGAAGCGCGCCATGGAATGGGACAGCCCGTGGGGTGTCGGTTTCCCTGGCTGGCACATTGAATGCTCCGCCATGGCCATGAAGTACAATGGCCCGACGCTCGACATTCACTGCGGCGGTACCGACCACATCCGCGTGCACCACACGAACGAAATTGCGCAGAGCGAATGCGCCAACGGCGTGCAGTTCGCCCGCTTCTGGATGCACGGTGAATTCCTGCGCACTGCTAGCGAAGAAAAGCTGGAAGACGGCACGACCGAACAGAAGTTCGGCAAGATGAGCAAGTCCAGCGGCGAATTCCTGACGGTTTCACTCCTCATGGACCGCGGCTTCAACCCGCTCGACTACCGCTTCTTCGCAATCGGCAGCCACTACCGCAACTACCTGAACTTCACGTGGGAAGCATTGGAAGGCGCGAAGGAAGGCCTCAAGAGCTTGCACAAGAAGACGGATCCGCTGATCGGCAGGGCTACCGCGATTACGAGCGAAGCAGCCAAGGCATTCCAGAACGAATTCAAGGACGCTATCGGAGACGACCTGAATATGCCGCGCGCACTCGGTATCATGAACACGATGCTCAAGAGCGATATCGATGACGGCGAAAAGGCCGCCCTCGTGGCCGACTTCGACAAGATTTTCGGTTTGAAGCTCGACCAGCCTCGTGAAGAATACGCCAAGAAGGGTGCAAACGACGGCGTTGACGTCGCCAAGATTGAAGCCCTGCTTGCCGCCCGTAAGGAAGCCCGTGCCAACAAGAACTGGGCCGAAAGTGACCGCATCCGCGACGAACTCGCAGCGATGAACGTGGTCATCAAGGACTCCAAGGAAGGCACAACCTGGGAAATCAAGGGTTAAGCCCGAACGTTTAACAACATCGAAGGTTCGCGAAATGCCGCGGGCCTTCTTTTTTATATTAGGCATCATGAATCTCAAGCCTTTCGTCTTCAATTCCTTTGGTGTTAACGGTTTCGTTTTAAGTAACGATGCCGGCGATGCCATTCTGATTGACCCGAGCGCCGGAAGCGAGCAAGAGGAACAAGCTCTCGCCCGCTATATCGAGCAGAACCATTTGACGGTGCGCCACCTTTTGAACACGCACCTGCACCTGGATCACGTACTTGGCAATGCATTCGTCGCCAAGACTTATGGAGTGCAGCCCGAAGCACACGAAGAAGACGCTTTCCTTTTGGATTTGCAAGAAGAACAGAGCCAGATGTACGGACTCCCGATGCGAGAGCCTTCGCCCGGACTCGGCAACTACCTTGCCGAGGGCGATGCCGTCGAGGTGCCCGGCATCAAGTTGCAAGTGATACACGTGGCCGGGCACTCTCCCGGCGGCATCGCGTTTTACTGCGAAAACCCGGGCGAAGTCAACGGCCAGAAGAATGTGCCTCCGCTCCTGTTCCCCGGCGACATTCTATTCGCAGGAAGCCGCGGACGCAGTGACTTGTTCGGCGGTGACGATCACGCACTCGTCACAGGCATCAAGAATAAGTTGATGACTCTCCCGAAAGAAACGGTCGTATTCCCCGGACACGGGCCAATGACTACAATCGCAGATGAGAGCCGTTGGTATTGATTGCCGCGTCGCTAACGCTCCTCGCAATGACGTACAGAATTATACAGCACAGAAGCTTGCGCAATGACAAACGAACAGAAAAGAATCGGGTGGATTGACGAATTCAAGGGATTCGTGTTGTTGCTCGTATGCCTGTATCATGTGGAGCAATCTTTTTCGTACGCGAACATGGGAATGCTGCACCTGAGCGCACTCCGCATGTCGGCATTCTTCTTCATTTCAGGAATGCTTTTCAGCACGCGACGTTTTCCCAATTTCAAAAGTTACTTCATTCACAAGAGCAAAGTTCTGTTACTCCCCTACATTCTGCTTTCGCTGTTGTTCTTGGCATTAGATCCGGTCGTGTACAACTTCGACTTATTCCCGAAGGCGCCGCGCATGACAGTCATGAATATACACCCGCATATTGCAAGCGTGTGGGATTATATCTACTGGAACCTCGCAAAAATTTTTGTAGCCGGAAAATCTTCCATCGGGTCGGGGCCGCTGTGGTTTGTGTTTACGCTGTACTCAGTGAGCTTGATGTTTTATGGCGTGCAGAAGTTTGCGAGCCGCTTAAAGGCTCCGCGAGCAGCAACCATAATCATCGCCATTGCAAGCCTCGCCGGCGGGTGGCTACTATACAAGAATCACATTCGCCTGCCTCTGGGAATCGAGCGTGATTTGACCGTATTGTTCTTTTTCGCTTGCGGCTGGCTAAGCAAGGAACCCATTCGCAACACGCTGTGCGCGAAAGGGAAAAAAGGCATTCCCTGGAGTCTTGTGGTTGCCAGTTCCGTCACGGCATTCATTCTCTATGCCGCATTCGAAATTCCTGACCCTAATTTCAGCATCATGAACAACGATCTCGGAAAATCCCTCCCGATATTCGTAGCCAGTTCTTTCTTCGGTATCGCAGGGCTTGTAACCGCCTTTGTCGCAGCAGACAAGATTCCAAACATCGGTCCCATCCGCATACTCAAGGGAATCCTCCGCAACATTTCACGCAACGCACTCGTGATTCTTGCCGTTCACTGGTATATACTGCTGGTGATGCGCCTACTTTTCCGCGGGACATTCAACAAACCGGGCATAGCTTACATTTCCATCGCCATCGTTGCTGCAGGCGTTATCGCCGCCATACCGCTATTCCGTTGCAAACTTTACAAGCTGCTCGGTAAGCAGCCCGCTAGCGTGCGCGAAAGTTTGAACATTCGCGATTAAATTTCCAAGAAAGCCTTCAAGTCATCCAAGCGCTTTTTCGCCATTTCTACACCGTGTTCGTAAGATTCATTCATCTTATCCATATTGGTGTCAAACTGGTCGCAAAGATCGATGACTGGACGAATCAGGAACAAGCGTCCTTCTTTTTCAAGCTGTTCTATCCGCACAAACATCTTCTCATAGCGTTTGAGGCGAATCATGAGCGCACGGAATAAATCCGGATACTTGCGTTTGTACATCGGATTCAGAATCGCACGATACTTGCGGAAGTCCGTCACCGCCTCGCCCGGATAATGAGTCGAAATGGCAACCACCTTGTCGCAGCCTTTTTCAAACGCACGTTCAAACGGAATCGGCGCGGTAATGCAACCGTCGGCATAATGCTTGCCGTCGAGTTCTGCCATCGGGAAAATCATAGGCAGGGCGCAACTGGCACTAATCAAGTCAAGCAGACGCTTCTTGTCGTTCTTTTCACTCTTGAATTCGGCGCGACCCGTTTCGCAACAGGTGAGACCGATTTCGCATTCGATTTTAGAATTATGGTAAGCTTCAAAGTCAAGCGGCATTTCGCCATCGGCAGCCAGATAGTTCAAAGCATGGAATTCCTTTTGAATCCCGATGAACTTGCTCGCCCACTTTTTGCCTTTCTGCAATCGCGTCGGAAGAACGATAAAACGCAGGCGGCCTTGCTGACGCGTAATGAAATTCACCGCCGCATGGGCTCCGGCAGAAACACCTGCCACATAATTGAAATCAATACCTTCATCGAGCCAAGTGTCAATCACACCTGCGCTGAACATGGTCTGACGAGAACCGCCCTCTAACACCAACCCAGTCTTCATGCTTCAACCTCTTCAGGCGTTTCAGCCGCAATCGGGAGCGGAGCCACTTCAGTCTTACCCAACGCCTGCTGCTTTAAGCCCCAAACTTTCTGCCTAAAGTATTCACTGCGTTCGGCCAAATGTTTCGAAGAAGGTATTCCCTTCACACGTTCAATCTTTTCAGGTTCACTGATTACAATCTGCGTGCGATGACCACGCTTATAAATACCATCGATACCCACCGAAAGCACCGGAGCGCCGGTACTGCGGGCAAGGAAAGCGAATCCCGTCTTGAATTCATTCAGCAAGCCATCATAGCGGCACTTGCCTTCGGGGAAGATAATCACCGAATTGCCTTTTTCAAGTTCACGCTTCGCAATCAAGGCCCATTCAGTGTCCAAGTTAAAGCGGTCGCAAGGAATCACGCACTTGACGCGGGTCAGCGCCCAGCTAAAATGCGGGTCTTCAATCTGGTCCTTCGCCACCACGATGCTTCTATTGTGGAAAAAGATAGCGAGCATCATGAGGGGGTCCCACATGCTCGTATGGTTCGCGATAATCACCGAAGGCGTCTTAAGGCGCGGAGACTTCACCGTTTCGCCGACAAAGGTAACCTTCGGACGGTTCCACACGAGCAAATAAACTCGCACGGTGTAGATGACTATCACCATGACGAGTTGCATAAAAAGTTCGAACAGCGGATTCTTTTTCTTTACGTCAGACATCTACCTTACTTCCCTAAGGATTCCTTCGGGATGCTCGTAAAGGTCAGGGCGCCCTTGGCATGAACGTTGCCGTTCACTTTCACGATGCAGTCAAAGCCAACCAGCACGCCGCCTTCCTTCGTCTTCTTGACAGAGATTTCAAGCTGGTCACCCGGAATCACCGGCTTCACGAACTTGAAACCGTCAATCTTCAAGAGCACATAAAGATTCTTTTCAAGATCTTCGGCAGGCTTTTCAATCACGAGCGAGCAAAGCTGAGCGCAGCTTTCCACAATGAGCACGCCCGGCATAATGGGAGTGCCCGGGAAGTGCCCCGTAAAATACGGTTCATTCACGCTTACGTTCTTGATGCCCACGGCAGATTCGTTCGGCACCAATTCCGTAACCTTTTCGATCATCTGGAACGGAGGACGCTGAGCAATCTTTTCGCTGATTTCGTAAATATTCATCATAGAGAAAGTCCTCCATCGAGCACGAACACCTGGCCGGTCACATAGGCGAACTGGTCAGAGGCCAAAGCTGACACAATGTTTGCAACTTCGTCGGCAGAACCAAAGCGCTTCAGAGGAATCTTTTCAAGATAGCCCTTACGGGTTTCTTCGGGAATAGCTTCAATCATTTCGGTAGCGATAAAGCCCGGAGCCACGGCATTCACACGAATACCGAAACCGCCCAGTTCCTTAGCCAGCGTCTGGGTCAAGGAGTTCACTGCACCCTTGGTGGCGCTATAAACAGCCTGACCAGCAAGAGCAAACTTCGAAGACACGGAGCTCATGTTGATAATCACGCCGGACTTCTGCTTGTACATTTTCACAGCTACCTGCTGCGCACAGTAGAAGTAACCCTTCACGTTCAGGTCGAAGCACTTGTCCAAGGTTTCGGGATTCATCATCATCAGGTATTCATCGCGAACGATGCCGGCGTTGTTCACCAGCACATCGATACGGCCGTAAGCCTTAAAGACTTCGCGGATCATGACTTTCACCTGAGAAAGGTCGGCGACATTCGCCTTGTAAATCATGCCGTCGCCACCTTCGGACTTGATCTGGTCCAAGGTCTGCTGGGCAGCCTCGTCGGAACTGGAGTAGTTCACCACGACGGTATAGCCATCGCGGGCAAGGCGCAAGGCGCAAGCCTTGCCGATTCCCTTAGAAGCACCTGTTACCAAAGCTACTTTCATATTCTAGCTCCTTCTACCTAAACACTATTTTCCGAACACGACTGCGCTGTAAGAGCCACCCGTCGCATAAGAGATAACCAAAATTTTCTTGAGATTTGCCGATTCAGCCGTCTTTGCAGAAACAGAACCATCTGCAGCCACATAGTAAGCGTTATCGTTAGCCATTTCACCGCTCAAAAGCAAAGCGGCTTCGGCGGCGGCAAGAGCAGCAGACCCCGCACGGCCTTCACCGGTGCGTTCCTTGACTTCAAAGAGCGGCATCGTCGCAAGCTTTTCGCCAAACACGCGCTGGAGAGCACCCTTTTCGATGTCGTCAATTTTCTTGCAACCGTTTGCAAAACCGCAGACGGCATCCACATCGGCAGCCGCAATACCGGCATCGGCCAAAGCATCGGCAATAGCCTTGTCCAAAGCTTCATCAGAACCGACTAGCTTACCGAACTTCACGTTCTTACGACCATGACCGAAACCGAGTGCGTAGCAGTAAACCTTGGCACCGCGGGCCTTGGCGTATTCTTCTTCTTCGAGCAAAATCGACACCGAGCCATCGCCCACCACAAAGCCTTCGGCGTTTGCATAAGGAGCAACCACATCGTTTGCAGCCACGCCAAGCTTCTGGGCGAATTCCGTGATAATGGGCAGGTTTTCGTCGGTACCGGTAGCCATCATGGCCTGTTCCTGACCGTCGTGAATTACGTTCATGGAATAGCCGATGCTATCGAGACCAGAAAGAGGACCGGTGGTAACGGTAACACCGTAACCCTTGATGCCCGAGCAAATGGAGAGGTAACCGCCAGCCGCATTGTAAACGGTGTGCGGGAACTTGAAGGCGGAACCGCCGGCATTGCCGAGTTCAGCAATCAGTTCTTCAAAATCGTAAGTAGCGCCGAGGCCACCTTCGCTGGTACCCACGATAATACCGATATCCATGGCATTTTCGTCAGACACCTTGAAGTTCGCATCTTGCAGCGCGCGCATGCCCGAAACGGTCTGGAGCTGACCCAGGTTGTCGAGCTTGCGGTAGAAAGCCATCTTGATGCCGAGCTCCTTGTAGTCGTCGAGTGCAATCGTCGAATGCACCGAGGCCGATTCCGGCTTTTTGTCAGCATTCACGGCATCAAGGTAAGCAGACTTGCTATTACCGAGCGGAGACACAATGCCAAGTCCGGTCACGGCAATCTTCTTGCTTGCTGCACTCTGGGCAGTCACATTTCCCGGTTCCTTCGAGAAAACGATAGCCGCATTCGTACCGCCGAAAGCAACGTTGTTGCTCAGCACGCACTTCAAATCCTTGTGGCGAGCGTTGTTCTGCACAAAGTCCATGTCGCCCACCTTTTCCTTGAGAGCAGCAGACTGTTCTTCGCTGTACGGGAAAGTGGGGAGCACGGTATCGGTGGTAAGAGCCTTGATGCTGAACACAGCTTCAATGGCACCAGCGGCACCCAGGCAATGGCCCGTAAGCACCTTGGTCGAGCTCACGCTCACCGTCGGGTTTTCTTCGCCAAAGTAGGCCTTGAAGGCAGTCATTTCGGCATTGTCGTTCTTGCCCGTACCTGTACCGTGGGCATTGATGTAACCGATATCGGTCTTTGCAATGCCCGAATTCTTGACGGAGCGGTTGATCGCTTCCTTAAGGCAAAGGCCATCTTCGCGGGGAGCGGTAATGTGGTTCGCATCGCTCGTGACGCCAGAGCCCAGCACTTCGCAGTACTGCTTGGCAGCACGCTTCTGTGCATGCTCGTAAGATTCAACGATCACGATGCCGGCGCCTTCGCCGAGCGTAATGCCGTTGCAACGGTTAAACGGAGAGCATCCGTTTTCGTCGAGGGCATGCAAAGAAAGGAATCCGGAATACGGAACCGAGGCAAAAGAATCGGCGCCGCCCGCAATGACCACATCCGCCTTGCCGGCGCGAATCAAATCGCAAGCAACCGCAATGGAAATCGTACCGGCAGCGCAAGCATTAGCCACGTTCGTGACAATGCCACCGGCACCGCAAGTTTCAGCCACCTGAGAAGCAATAGAAGCGATAGGCATCTTGGCAATTTCAGAAGCGTCGCGACCGTGCTGATGATACTGTTCAATCGAAAGAACGCCACCCACGCAACTTCCGATAACCACACTCACGCGCTGGTCATCGCCAAAGTTCTTGAGCCCTGCATCGGCCAAAGCTTCGTTGGCAGCCTTGATGCAAAGTTTCGAGACGCGGTCCTTTTCTTCGGGAGCGTCAATTTCATCGAGGGTATCGCACTTGACTTCAGCAGCCAAGTCCGCATAGCAGTTCACTGTATCAACAGAAGTTGTCTTATGAATGCCGGAAACAGATTCCAAAGCATTCTTCCAAGTTTCTTCGACATTGTTACCGACGGCACAAATGACGCCTAAACCTGTAACTACACAACGCTTGTCATTAGGGGTCATAATTATTCCAAAGAGCTAATGGCCCCTATCGCTCATTCCAAAATGACAATTATGACAGGGACCAAGATACCAAAGATAAAGATAGCCGAGGGATACCCCCTCGGCCTAATTTTTTAAGCCTTGTGAGCTTCGATGTATGCGGCGATTGTATCGATGCTCTGGAAGTTTTCCTTTGCAACGCCCGTCATGGACACGCCAAAGTTGCTGTCAACAAAGGAGATGATTTCGAGAGAATCAACGGAATCGAGGCCGATTTCTTCACCAAAAAGCGGGGTATCGAACTGGAGCACGTCGCCATCGACACCGAGATCAGACATAAAGAAGGCCTTGAGTTTTTCTTTCATTTCGTTCATGTTTTTACCTCATAACTTTTTTGGCGCAAAGATAGAAAATAATTACAATCTTATTGTTAAATATCTTACAAAAGCGACATATAGACATAAATCAAAGATGAAATGCATAGACGCTTGCCGTTTTTTGCAAAAAAACGGCATTAGAACGCCTGACGAACATAGAACGACAGGCCTAAATGGTCAAAATCGACCCAAGAGAAATCGGCACGGGCAAACAAATTTTGCTTAAGATTCAGTCCCAAAAGAGCACCTACACCAATGGACCGGTGCCAGTCGTTGCGAACAAGTTCGCTGAAATACCGCCCCGCCTTTCCACCTTCGAAAAACAGATGGCTCCCCAGGCGCCACCAAATAAGTTGGCGAACCTCGGCCTGCATAATCACGGCCTGGTTATCGCCAAAATACAGGCTTTCCACCCCACGAAAGCGACAAATTCCGTCGGGGCCAGCCAACATGTCAAAGGGAACATCGCCGTCAGCACGCTGCCACAGGAATCCGAGAGCCATGGTTGTCGTCGGGGTAACGGTCGAATAACCACGCATATCCAGCATTTCTACATCGAAAGTGTAATCCCCTAAACGGTCACTGTAAAACATTTGCTGCCACTGCACCAAATATCCATGGTGGGTCCAGTTAATGTTGTCACGGGTATCAAGGCCGACCAAGTACCCAGCTCCATTGCGCCAGCCAGAATGGTCATCAGGAAGATCCGTAACCTCGCCCTTTTCAAAGTCTATTTCCGTATACTCCGCATGGACTTCGACACCATACTTGAACGATTTCGGCAGCCCGATTCTAGATTCAATTCTAGTGCCATACTGGAATTTTTTTCGATTGAAGTTGGTGAATACATCAATGTCGGGATTGTTGCCTCGACCATAGTAACCCGCCACCCAGTCCTGGTACTTGAGCAAGCCCCAAATACTGATCTGATCATGGAACATGTAATAGTAAGGTTCCAGAGCGACCTGCAACTGGCCTCGGGTCGATCCATATGCCGTAAGGCCGATTTCAGGAACATTGCCCCCTTTCTCTCCGGGCCTTAAAAAGAACAGTGACATTACACCTATCTGGAATTCCGTTTCTTCGGTGTAGCCCAGAATAGGCACCACGGAATACCGTTGAAAATCATCTTCGGGCGTATCTTCAGTTGCCGCAGCGACAAACGCCACGAAGACAATCAAGAGCAGCCCTATTTTTTTCAACAATTCCATTACATGCCAAATATAAAATTAAAACGAAGCCTTTTATTTATTGTTAATTTTTCATCGTTCATTATTTCTATATCACATGGCTCGCGCACGCAAGACAATTACACCAGACCCGTATGCGAAACCGATAGCGAAACCGCTACCGCCTGAGCAGAGCTTGCCGGGGCACTTGAAGCAATTCCAGTCTCCGACGCGCGCAAACTTTGAACTGGTGAGTCCATACGGGGCAGCGGGCGACCAGCCGAAAGCCATCGAGGAACTTACTCGAGGTTTCGAGAACGGGGAACAGTTCCAGACGCTGCTTGGCGTGACCGGCTCCGGCAAGACCTTCACGATGGCGAACGTCATCAAGAACGTGGGCAAGCCGACGCTGATCTTGACGCACAACAAGACTCTTGCGGCCCAGCTTTACCAGGAATTCAAGGCGTTCTTCCCGCACAATGCGGTGGAATATTTCGTCAGCTACTACGACTACTTCCAGCCCGAAGCCTATATTCCCCACACGGACACGTTCATTGAGAAAGACGCGAGCATCAACGACGAGATCGACAAGCTCCGCCTGCGTGCCACCGCGAACTTGCTGACCCGCCGCGACGTAATTATCGTCGCCTCCGTGAGCTGCATCTACGGTTTGGGTAGCCCCAGCGAATATTTCGACTTGATGGTGCGAATCAAGAAAGGCGACATTTACGATCGCGACAAGATTCTGCATGACCTAGTACGTATCCAGTACACGCGAAACGACTTTAGCTTGGAACGTGGAACATTCCGAGTCCACGGCGATGTCATCGAGATCCAGCCCAGCTACGACGAAGAAGGCCTCCGCATCGAACTTTTCGGAGATGAAGTGGACAGGCTCTGCCGCTTCAACATCGTCACCGGCGAAGTGACTCAGGAACTCACCGAAATGACCGTCGCTCCGGCGAAGCACTTCGTGACGAAGGAAGAAGGCCGTGCAGGAATCCTGCAGCGCATGCAGGTGGAACTCACCGATCGCCTTGCGGAACTCGACAAGGAAGGCAAGGTGCTAGAATCGGCTCGCCTCAGCAGCCGTACCCGCTACGACATGGAAATGATCCGCGAGACGGGACAGTGCAGCGGCATCGAGAACTACTCGCGCATTATCGAAAATCGCGCTCCGGGGACGCGCCCCTTTACGCTGATTGATTACTTCGGCGACGACTGGCTTTTGATGGTGGACGAATCCCACGTGAGCATTCCGCAAGTAGGCGGTATGGCCGAAGGCGATAAGAGCCGCAAGACCACGCTGGTGCAGTATGGTTTCCGCCTCCCCTGTGCCCTGGACAACCGCCCCATGAACTTCGCCGAATTCGAGTACATGTATCCGAAGCAAGTGCTTTTTGTAAGCGCCACTCCCGGCGATTACGAGCTTACCAAGACAGGCGGCGTCGTTACAGAACAAATCAACAGACCCACCGGACTTCTGGACCCGAAAATCGAGATGTTCCCCATCAAGGGCCAGATGGACGTATTGCTATACCGCATCGAAGAAGTAGTCAAGAAGGGCGACCGAGTGCTGGTCACGACGCTCACCAAGAAGATGGCGCAGGACCTCACCGACTTTTTTGTGGAAGCGGGCATCCGCGCACGTTACCTGCACAGCGACATCAAGACACTCGAACGCCACGAACTGATTCGTGGACTCCGCACCGGGGAATTCGACGTACTGGTAGGCATCAACTTGTTGCGCGAAGGTCTCGACTTGCCCGAAGTGAGCATGGTCGCAATCCTCGACGCCGACAAGGAAGGATTCCTGCGCAACTACAGGAGCCTTATCCAGACGATGGGACGTGCGAGCCGCAACGTGAACGGCACCGTACTCCTTTTCGCCGACAACATGACCGACAGCCTGGAGAAGGCCGTCACTGAAACCGCACGCCGAAGAGCCGTCCAGGAAGAATTCAACAAGGAACACGGTATCACGCCGAAATCCGTAACCCGCAAGTTGGAAGACGACCTGAGGATCAACGACCCGCTCGGGGATATCGGCGATGATTCCGTCAATGAGGACTACGAAGACGACGGCACCGGCATCCGCCCGATGGAACCGTTGCAACCTTCGAGCAAGACCAAGAAGAAAGTCGTACGAGGCTCGAAACGCGGCAAACCATCCTCAGTTACCGCAGACAATTCCCGTATCGAAGAACTGGAACGCCAAATGAAAGAGGCTGCCGCCCGCCTGGATTTCGAGGAAGCGGCACGACTTCGCGACATTATTCGAGGCATGGAATAGATTTATATCACTAAAAACCGCTTTTTTGAGCAAAAAAACGTGTTTTTCGCCCCATTTTAGCCAAAATTTACACTTTTTTAATTGCATTTCGGGCTAATTTTGTTTATTTTCAAGAAAAACATTCTAAAAAGGATAAATCATGACTTTTGCAAAGAAACTTTTCATGGGTTCCGTTTTTGCTATAAGCACCTTCGGACTCATTGCATGCGGAAGCGACAGCAAGTCTTCTTCTGAACCCGATCCGAACGAACCGGGTGCTCCTGTGGTAGTTCCCACCCAGCAGGATGCAAATATCACTTTGAGCAGCGAACTTGTTGGCGAAGGCCTGTTGACCAACTCTAGACTTTCGGGCGATGAAATGCGCTTTAAGGGTCGCTTCGGCCTCGACATTACTCAGGATTCTTCCGAAAACGATATCAACATTCAATTTACCAATATCGAATACAAGGTTCTTGATACTGAAAACAGAAATGTCGCAGTAGCTATCAACGCAAATCCGATTACGTTCCCCACCCCCAACGACATCGACTTGAACTCGATAAATTCGGCTGGAGTGAAGGTCAACATGACTGATGCGGGATTTACTGCATGCGGCAACTATAAGCTTATGGTCACCGTGACGGCAAACAACGGCGTCAAGGACTTCCAGAGCACCGTAGTCATTCCGTTCGAACGTGAAGCAGCAGAATACTGCCGCGATCAGAATCCGGAACCGCCCCCGCAGCCCCAAGTTCAGGAAATTCCGATGAAGTTCTGCGAAGTCACCGTTTCCACGAACTTGAACCCGGGTCTTGATTTTGCAAGCTGCACTGCCGTTCCGGCACCTGCCACTACTGCAGACATCATCTTCAGCAAGGCCGGTTCAAGAGACAATCCGGAAATCACCGCCACTAGCGGCAACGGCACCCAGTTCGCCCCGATCAGCAACGGCGATCTCTTGCCTTCCGATGACGACTACGAAGTGAACATGTGGCCCGAAGACATGAATCCGGATCGTGTTCCGGCAACTGCTTATGTCAGCGACTTCAAGTATAAGGTCCTCGGCGCGACGCTTTCGGATATGATTGAAAACTCCAACCAGATCTATGTTGCTGCAACCACCGCATACAACAAGGATACTGGCGCAGGTTTCTACGCATTCGCCATTACCGACCCGAGCCAGGGCAACAACGGAGACTACACCTTGACCCTCAAGGTCTACAAGGTAGAGTAATCCAGTAATCGGCTCTAAACCGGAAAAAAGGCTCCCCCAAAAGGGAGCCTTTTTTATATAGTGAACAACGACTAACGAGAACTCCAAAAGGATTAGTCACTCGTTGTTCACCCTTCGCTCCGACAATAGGCTACAGGCCTATTGCCTTCGCTCGGCAGAATTTCTATCTTTTGCCCGTAAATTCAAACATGGAGTAAATCATGCTCAAGAAGCTTTCCAATTTCCCCGGCATCAAGGGACCGGTCGTAACCATCGTGATGGATGGTTTTGGTATCACCGATAAGGT
>JBGUWV010000048.1:0-13179 GCA_045221475.1 Fibrobacter sp. | reverse complement strand
GGCGAGCATTCCCTGGTCGATTTCGGCGAAGTTTGCCGTCATGGCTTCGGTGGAGTTCACCGGGCGCATCACGATGCAGGGCTTGTTTGATGTGCGGAGCGGAACGAGCACGACCGGCATCTGCCAAATCTTTTCGTACAGGTCGTTTGCCTGCAAGAATTCAGTACAAATATT
The DNA here is from genome assembly GCA_045221475.1 of Fibrobacter sp. Taxonomy (GTDB): domain Bacteria; phylum Fibrobacterota; class Fibrobacteria; order Fibrobacterales; family Fibrobacteraceae; genus Fibrobacter. Next base: position 13,005 of record JBGUWV010000048.1, on the reverse strand, counting down.
GTCGAACTTGCGGAGCGTATCGAAGTTTTCGCGGGTGGCGTACTGTTCGACAAGCTTCGGATCTTCGTCGGCGATGCTACCGATCTGGTAAATCACGCGGTTGATTGCCTTGAAGCGGTTGGCGAGTTCGGTCGAGAACTTTTCGCAGTCCTTCCAGGAGAGGCCCGGTGTGGTGATGAGGAACGGCTGTGCGTAAGTACGGCCGTCGCCCTGCACGCCCACGCTCTTGATCGGGAGCATGCGGCCGGCAATGTTGTTCGCCTTCAGATAATCGGCGAGGCTGTTGCCTGCGGTGTCCTTCACGTCTTCGAACTTCACCATGTCATCGGAGAGCTTGCCTTCGCTGCAGAGCAGGCGCACGCCGAGGCCCGGACCCGGGAATGGGTGACGCCACACGAGGTTGTGCGGAATGCCGAGTTCTTCGCCGAGAGCGCGGACTTCGTCCTTGTACAGGTCGGCGAGCGGTTCGAGCACGAGGCCCTTTTCCATGAGGTCCAAAACTTCCTGCACGCGGTTGTGGTGCGTCTTGATCTTGTCGGCGTTCTTGGTGCCGCCGCTTTCGATGGTGTCGGGGTAAATGGTTCCCTGAGCCATCATCCATTCGTTTGGATCGAGGTTGAGCTTCGCCATTTCCTCGTCCTTCACCGTCAGGAATTCCTTACCGATGATGCCGCGCTTGGTTTCGGGGGCTGTCACGCCCTTGAGCTTTGCAAGGAAGTGTTCGCTAGCGTCGCGGATCTTGAGGTTGTTCATGCCTTCCTTCGTGAGGAAGTCCATAATCTTCTGGGATTCGCCGAGACGCATCATGCCGTTGTCCACATGCAGGCCGAGAACCTTTTCCGGTCCGAGCACGCGGTTCAAAAGTACGAATGCGACGGTGGAATCCACGCCGCCGGACACGAGCAAGAAGACCTTGCGGTCCTTGACCTGTTCCTTGATGCGTTCCGTGATGAGCGGCAGGTAGCTCTTCATGTTCCAGGTCTTCTTTGCACCGGTAAAGTCCACGAAGTTTTCGAGCAACTTCATGCCGAACTTGCTGTGCGTGACTTCGGGGTGGAACTGGATGCCGAAAATCTGGCGTTCAGGTTTGTCGCTGTCAAAAGCGACGGCCGCGATTTCGCAGTCCTTGGTGCTGGCCACAATCTTGTAGCCCTCGGGGAGCTTCGTCACCTGGTCGCCGTGGCTCATCCACATGGGGGAGGCCTTCGGGAGGTCCTTCAAAATCGGGCACTTCTCGTCGCCTACGATGAGGTCGGCGATGCCGTATTCCTTTACCTTGCCCGGCTCCACGTGACCGCCCAACTGTTGGGCGATAAGCTGGTGACCGTAGCAGATGCCGAGCTTCGGCACCGGGAGGTCCAAAATTTCGGGATTGTATTCCGGGGCGTCGGCCGCGTACACACTGGAGGGACCGCCACTATAGATGATTCCCTTCACGCCTTCGAGTTCAGAAACCGGAGCGGCAGGGGAGTGGATTTCGGTAAACACGCCCAAGCGGCGCACACGGTTCGCAATCAGGTGGGCGTACTGCCCGCCAAAGTCCAAAACGGCAATCGTATCAACGTTCTTCATACAATTCCAAAGATAGAAATTTACTCTGCAACGCTAAATTCGCGGGCAAGCTGGATAAGCGTCTGCACGCCGAATCCGGTAGCGCCATATTCGGTGTACTTCCACTTTTTGTCGACGAATGCGGTACCGGCGATGTCCCAGTGCGTCCAGGCGGTGTTTTCGGGCACGAATTCCTGGAGGAACAGCGCTGCCGAGATTGCGCCAGCGTCAGAACCGGTGTTCTTGAGGTCGGCGAACTTGTCCTTGAGTGCGTCGGCGTATTCTTCTTCGAGCGGCATGCTCCAGAACTTTTCGCAGCATGCTTCGCCGCAGTTGATCACCTTGAGGCCAAGGTCGTCATCGTTGCTGAAGAATCCCGTGACGGCGTAGCCGAGGGCGCGGACCATGGCGCCCGTAAGGGTGGCGAGGTCCACGATGTGGGTTGCGCCGATTTCACCGGCTTCGGCAAGTCCGTCGCTTAAGACCAGACGGCCTTCGGCGTCGGTGTTGTCGACCATGACGGTCTTGCCGTTCTTGGCGGTAAAGATGTCGCCCGGCAGCACTGACTTATTGCCGATTGCATTTTCGGCGAGGCAGCAGACGGCGCTCACGCGAATCGGGAGCTTGAGCGTTGCGATAGCCTGGATGGCGGCGAGCGCGGTCGCTGCGCCACTCATGTCGCTAATCATTTCGGGCATGGATTTAGGCGGTTTCAGGCAGAGGCCGCCGGTATCGAAGGTGAGACCCTTGCCGACAATCACCAAATGGTCCTTGGAGGTACGCTTCGCGGGCTTGTATTCCAGCGTAATCATGTGCGGCTCGTGGGAGCTGCCCTTACCGACGGTCACGTGACCCATGAAGCCTTCCTTTTCGAGTTGCTTCATGTTGCGGACCTTGATGCTCAAGCCTTCGGTGTACTTGGCGACAGTCTTTGCGCGTTCCACGAATTCGGCGGGGTAGAGGTCCGAAGCACTTGTGTTGATCAAGTTCTTGGCGAGCGTAATGGCCTTCTGTTCCACAGCCACATCTTCGGCAATCTTCTTGAAATCCTTGACATGTTCGCCAGCGACGATTTCGTAGGTCACCTGGAAGTTCGGCTTCTGTTTGCTCTTGTAGGCGTCGAACTTGTAGTCGGCGTAATGCAGACCATGCAAAATGGCCTTGAACTGTTCGTCGGCGGCGTCGGCCAGGAACAGGCTCACGGTGGCAATCTGCTTTTTCATGGCGCGCTTGGCCAGGCGATAGGCAGCCATACGCAGGTGGTCGAGAGCGGATAGGCCGCGTTCCTTGGCTGCATCCACAAAGAAGGTGTTGCAACCGTCAATTTCTAAGTATTCGAGGTCTTCGAAGGGGCCGTCGTTCATGCCCTTGAGAATGGTTTCGACCTGTTCTTCGCCTTCGGGGGAGAGGACGGTGGAAAATTGAATAGACTGCTTGACAAAAAAGAGGGCGTAAGCCTTGTCGTCAACGTTTTTGAGATTTTCAGAGGAAACGATATTCAGATTCATGCCACAAATGTAGTAAAACTGGTGGCGTGGACGGTTCTATCCGCGTAAATTGCCGTCTAGTCGCTTTTTTTGCCATTCTTTTTGCATTTTCAAAAGAAAAAATGCTATAATAAAGTGTGAAAAATGGAGGTTCAAATGAATCGTAAAATCACTGGTATTCTTAGTGTTCTTGCCCTTTCGGCATTTACCTTTGCTCAGGAAGGCGCCGCAGCTACCGCTGCTCCTGCAGCTGCCGCTCCGGCGGAGGAAGCTGCTCCGGTCGCCGTCCGTGGCGCAGACGCACCCGCTGCCGCCGCAGAAGCTCCCGCTGCAACGGAACAGGCTACCGCACCGGTTGCAGCCGAAGCTCCCGCCGCTGTTGCTGAAGCTACTGCCGCCGCAGAACCTGTCGAAGAACCCGCTGTGGTCGTAGCCCCGAAGGCTGTACGCGGCGCCGGTAAAAATGAAGATGTGGGTCCTTCTTCCGAAGCCGCCCAGCGATTCCGCGATGCCCGCAATACCGTGTATTACGAAACCGTTTACACCGGCCAAGACGGTGTTCCTGTCCGTACAGTCTATGTTGCTGAACGTGAAGGCAAAGATACGGTGACGCTCGATGACCTTAGGGGCCTTTACCCCATGAGCTTTAAAATTGGTGCCCACGCTTCCGTTGGTGCCTACCAGTTGGCTGGTAACGACTGGGATAGCGACCAGTACAATGGCATGAACTGGAAGGCCGGTATCATGTCCATTATCCCGTTGAATGCCTATACCATGGGTATCAAGCTCGGAGTCCTTTACGAACAGGCTAAGGCTAGCGAATCTTACATCGTAAATGAAGTCCCGACCAGCTATAAGTTCAGCCAGAAGAAAATCGATATTCCGGTGCTCTTCACTTTCAAGGCTGCTACTTCGAGAATCTTCTTTGACCTCGGTGCTGAAATGTCTATCCCCGTGTACGATAAGCTCCGCCTTTCTTACACCGATTCAAAGGATAACAAGCATACTGACAAGATCGACATGATGGACGATTATCGAAACAGCATGGACTGGGCCTTTGTCTTTGGCTTCTCGGTCATGGCAAACCAGTACATTTCTCTCGACATCTCGGCCAACCTGGGTATGTCCGACCTCTATGACGGTCACATGAAGTACCTGAACCTGAATTTGGATGCTTCTTCCTTCAACGTCGGAATTTCTGTCTACCCGTTCTAATTTATGATTCTTGCCATTGTCGCTGTAATTCTTGGCCTTGCGGTTCTCGTCTGGAGTGCTGATAAATTCGTGGACGGAGCCGTAGGTATTGCCGAATTTTGCGGCATGTCTACACTTCTGATCGGTATGGTTATCGTAGGCTTTGGAACCTCTGCTCCAGAGCTTACGGTTTCTGCTATATCGGCATCTCAAGGAAACCCTGAGCTTGCCCTTGGCAATGCTTATGGCAGTAATATTGCGAATATCGCCCTGATTTTAGGTGCGACGGCCTTGATTTCGCCCATACTTATGCAGCGTTCGGTGATTCGCGGAGACTTGCCGATCCTGATTGCTGTATCCGTTCTTTCCATTATTTTGGTATGGGACGGTAGCGTTGTGCGCTGGAACGGTGTGCTTTTGCTTGTCGTCTTTGCGCTTGTAATGGGATACAGCATTTGGCGTGAATTGAAAAAGGCGAAGGAATGTACAGCGTCATTGCAAGACGAAGGCGAAGCCGTTCAAAAGAAATCTCTGGGCAAGTCCATTTTGTGGCTTGTCTTGGGTCTTTTGTTGCTAGTTGCTAGTTCCCGTGCTTTGGTTTGGGGGGCTGTCGAAATTGCACGCACGCTTGGCGTGAGTGACTTGCTGATTGGCCTTACCATTGTGGCCATCGGAACATCCTTGCCGGAACTGGCCAGTTCCATTGCCGCAGCCCGTAAGGGTGAAAACGACTTGGCACTCGGGAATATTATCGGTTCCAATCTATTCAATACGCTGGCCGTAGTGGGCTTGGCTGCCACCGTTTCGCCCATGGACGAAATCGAGAGTGTGGTTACCTCCCGCGATATGCCGCTCATGACGGCCTTGACCGTGGCCTTGATTGTTCTTGGCTTTAGACGCAAAGGTGATGGTCGTTTAAACCGTATTGCCGGCGGAATCCTTTTAGCGGTTTACGTCGGTTACCTTGCCTTGCTTGTTACGCAAGCAACCCATTAATTTGATTTAATTTCAATCTTCCTAGAACTGGAAGTAGATGAAGGGGCAGCTGTCTGCGCTCATGAACTGGTATATCACGAAGATGATGAACACCGTACTTGCCACCATCAGCGGAATGGGCTGAGAGGCGAAGGCAATGCGGTAGCGGCTCTTGACCTTCTTGGGAATCCAGTGGATGAGCATGCCCGCGATAAACACCAGGATAATGTTGATGTGTTCCCAGGCGATTGTGCCGATGGTATCCCATTTCCAGGCGGTACCCATCTGCTGTACCATGTTCTTGGCAGTATTCCAGGCGACTTCGTTGGCTTCGGCGGGGTCGAGGTTCGAACCGGCGCGGAAGAACAGTCGGGTAAAGGTGATGAAAATGAAGGTCAGGGACACGTTCCATGCCACGTAGATTCCGTGGATGTACTTGTCGCTGAACAGGCGGAAAATCAGCACCGAGTAAATACCTACGAATAGAATGCCGAAATAGGCTGCCGTGATGGCGAAAATGGCGATGTGGCTTTGCTTAAAGATAATTGCCGAAGCGGCGAACAAGATGAAGGATGCTGTAGCTCGGAAGGTGCGGCTGCGCTTGACCCAAATTTTATTGAACACCTGACCAAAGCCGTTCAAGCCGCCCCAGATGATAAAGTTCCAGCTGGCACCGTGCCACCAGCCGCCCACGATCTGGGTTGACATGGCGTTCATGTTGGTGGTAATGAACTTGCGGGAATCGGGTTTCAGGTACGCATAAATGGCAATGTAGAGGAAGAACAGGCCGAGAGCGATGCCCACCCAGACACTGCCCGAAAGCATAATGGCAACCAGGCTCAAGAATCCCATCCAGAAGAATGTTCCGACGGAGGCTCCACGGTTACCGCCCAGGGGAATGTACAGGTAGTCGCGCCACCAGCTGGAAAGGCTGATGTGCCAGCGACGCCAGAATTCCGTGGGGCTGAGAGCCTTGTAGGGGCTGTTGAAGTTCTGCGGCAGGCGGAACCCCATGAGGAGTGCTACGCCAATGGCAATGTCGGTGTAGCCCGAGAAGTCGGCATACACCTGCAGCGAGTAGGCGAACAGGGCTATCAGGTTTTCGAGGCCGGTAAACAGCAGGGGAGTGTCGAAAACTCGGTCCACGAAGTTGGTGGCCAGGTAGTCGCTCAAGATGATTTTCTTGGCGAGGCCGTTCAGAATCCAGAAGACGGCAATGCCGAAGGTACGGCGCGGCAAGAAGAAGTTCTTGTAGAGCTGCGGTACGAATTTATCGGCGCGCACGATGGGACCTGCCACCAGCTGCGGGAAGAAGGACAGGTAAAATCCGAAATCCAGGATGTTCTTGACTGCCGAAATTTTACCGCGGTAAATATCGATGCAGTAGCTCATGGCCTGGAAGGTAAAGAAGGAAATGCCCACCGGCAAAATAATCGTATCGACCAGCGAATGGGTGCCGAACATCTTGTTGCTGGCTGCCGCGAAGAAGTTGTACACGTGCAGCTCGATGCCGGTAAAGTCGTAGAGGGCATCCAGGAAGAAATAGGAATACTTGTAGTAACAAAGAACGAGAAGGTCGATGATGACCACGATAATCATCAGGAATTTCTTTTTCCACTGGATTTCGGCTTTTTCGATCCACTTGCCGATAAAGAAATTGGCTACGACACAGAAGGCTAGAATGCAGACGTAGCTACCGCTAGTCTTGTAGTAGAAGAACAGGCTGGTGGCGAACAGGAACGCGTTACGGAGAGCAATGCGGTTCTTGATCAAAGTGAGGAACGCAAAGACGACAGCGAAGAATCCCCAGAAATAGAACTGCGTAAACAGTAGCGGACTGTTTGCGTCGAAGGCAAAGGTTCGAGTAAGGAATGGAATCAGATAATCTAACATAGCGGTGTCATCTATTTATTTGACTTCACTTTTAGTCTGTGCAGGCAAATTGGCTATATGCTCTTGATATGTCTTGATGATAGCCTTGTAGAACAGATCGCCTAGAAGGTTGTAACCGGCCAATTTAAAGTGGACCTTGTCTGCCTTGGCCAGGTCTGCTTTTTCCCATTTGGCCATGGAACCGAGACCACCCATGATGCTGAACTTGTCCCATACACCGGCTCCGTGCTTTTCGGCCAGGGCGAAGAATGCCTTGCGTGCCACGTCACCATTGGGGTGTTGCACATAGCGTTTTTTCTTGACCTTGCGGAACATGTCGTTGTTGGTCTCGAAAATAATGGCGGCGTTGGGATTCACCTTTTTAATGCGGGTAATCAGCTTGTCGTAGTCTTCACGGAACTGTTTGTCGTTGAAGCGTTCCACGTTGGCGTCGTTAATGCCGATGGCGAAAATGACGAGGTCCGGCTTGTAGTAGGCCAGTTCCTTTTCGAAACGGGGGCAGACTTCTTCAAAGTAGTCGTGAACCTTGGCACCGTTAATGCCTACACCGGTATAGGTAATGCCCGGGTTGTTGGTTTCGGTCAAGATACCTGTGAGCGTAAAGCGGGGGCGTGCGTTCTTCTTTACGGAATCGGGAACTACTTCTGCTTCGGTAATGCAGTGCTCGTTCGCGTAGTTGGTGGAATCCAGTTCGCCTTCGGCGTAGTTGACTGCCGGCTTGTTTACCATGTCGGCACAGTGACGGGGGCTCTTGGCGCGGGCTTCTTCGCGGGCGAGGCAGGCGGTGTCCAGAATGTCGCATTCACCCTGGAACATGGAATCCCTGGCCACTTCGGGCAGAGCTACGTTGTTGGGAATCTTGGCAGGCGGTTCGGGCTCTTTCTTATTTTGGGCCGTGTCGCCGTTGGCTTTTTTCAGGGAATCTTCCTTGGCACGGGCAATCGAATCCTGGATCAGGGAGTCCGTAATGAACTGGGCTATGGTGGCCTGCTGCAAGGAATCCATCCAGCGGAATGCGATTTGGATGGTATCGATGGGGCGGGGGCTCGTAAAGACGTAGCTCTGGCTTGCGGTGTCCAGTTTGCCGTAAATGTCTACGGAATCGACTCGGAGCACGGGCACTACGTCATTGTTGTCGCTGTAGCCGAACAGGCGGAGCTTGGTTTCGCCCCAGATCGGTTCAGAATTGTACTTATCTAAAAGGAGGGTGATTTCGGAACGCGGGTCGCTGGTGCTGACGGCGATGCCCAAAAGTCCAAGGGGCTTCTTGATTTCGCGCTGCACGTTCTTGTTCATGTCCCAGATGCCCTTGTAGGCGCTGGCGTAGCTGGCGGGCGTATTGGTGCGCGCGGCGGAGTAGGGGAACACGAAACCGCGGCCTGCCGAAGCACCCGGATATTCCTTGATAAAGTGTTCGCGGATGCGGCCCGAAATGACGTCGGCTTGCAGGTGAGATCCACCCACGTGCAGAATGCGCACCTGTCCGCGGTTTTCGAACACCAGGGTGTCCAGCTTATTGTAGAAAGCGTTGAAAGACGCGTTTCCTCTGGGGAACTGGATTACGTTAAGCGAGGTGTCGATAAAATCGTAGCGGGTCAGGTCGATGCTGTAGGCACCTGGTGCCACCGTTGCTTTTTTCGCTTCGCTTGCAATAATGTTTGTAGTGAGGGCTGCAATTAATGCTGCGGCAAGAAATCTCATTTCTTTGCACCTCCTCTTTTCTTAGATCTTTTCGACTTTACGTTCAAGAAGGTTCGCTCGGGAAGAACGTTCTTTTCTTTTTCGATTTGTTCTTCGTTGCTCCACTTGTGAATGTCTTTCAGCTTTTCGTCGCTAATGTTGTGGCGGTCGCGGAACTTGAAGTAGTCGTAGTGCATGCGGAGTGCCGAGCAGAACAAGTCGCCCATGTAGGCTGCACCCCTGCGGGTAAAGTGAATGTGGTCCGTGAATCCCAGGGCCGGTTCCTTGTTGACCCACTTGATCATGGCTCCGTTGCCACCCATCACACGGTGCATGTCCCAGTAGGCGGCGCCGTTTTCAAGGGCAACTTCACGGAGAGCCTTGATGGTCATGTTCAGGCCAGCGTAGGTCTGCCATTGTCCGTCTTTTTGGCGAGCCATATCGGCGGGGCCAATGAATAAAATGTCGGCGTCGGGGTTCGCTTTTTGAATGGCCTGGATTTGGCGGGTGATGATTTTCTTGGTCCAGTCGATGTTGCCGGAGTTGATGCTGGGTACCAGGTTTCCGCCGTATTCCATAATCACCAGGCGCGCGTTCATTGCCTTGTAGGATTCTGCCAAAAGTTCGGTGTCGATGCGGTGGAAGATGGTGCCCGAAGAACCGCGCATGGCCACGTTGTCCACAGCCACGCCGTAAGCGCCGTCTGCAGAAATCGCGTAGATTTCTGCGTTACCCGAAAGGTACATCTTGGCAATGGAGGTGGTGTCCTTGAGTTTCCAGGTGTACACCTTGAGCTTGTTGTAGGTGTCGACCGTGGGTTCGCCTGCATCCACCACCTTGGTGGTGCGCTTTTCTTTGGAGGTGCCGTCTTCGTTCTGGCCAACGACTTCCACTAAGGTCTGGTTTACGTTGAGCTTGGCCTTGAGGCGGGCGTTCTTGTTGGTCAGGAGCTTGATGGTCTTGTAACCGCCCACGTGGGGGAACTGTCCCTTGCGTTCCTTGCGGCGCTGGATGGTAATGGCTGCATCGCCTTCGAGTTTAGCCAGCTGTGCCAAAGGGCCGTAACGGCTGTGATCCGCTTCTTCGTCCTTCGGTCCAAACAAGATGTAGCGGGAGAGTGCACCCGTGCTGGCATGACTGGTGGTCTGGGACGGAACCGTCATAATGGGGGGCATCATGCCGGGGCCTGCGCCACCGAATTCGTCTTGCAAATCTTCGCGGATGGTTGCAGAGATTCGGTCTTCTTCGAGCTGGGAGTCGCCGTAGTGAACAATGTGAACCACGGTGCTTTCCAAGGAGGCAAGCTCCATGTGCAGGAAGAATCGGTCGAACCACGTGGGGTCGTTGTTGGGCAAATCGAAGCGAGTCCTGCCCTTTTGGAAAAAGTCCTCGTAGAACTTCAGGGAATCGCTGAAGGCGGCGAATTCCTGTCGTTTGGTGGCTTCCATCATTTCGCGGATTGCCTCTTCGGGATCGGCAGCCGCGCTAGAATCGCCGAGCGAGTCGCCTGCGGACTGCTTTTCGAAGATTTCGGTGAGCTTCGGGTAACGGAGCGTCGAATCGCCTATGTGGATGCCGTCATTCGGGTAAATGAGGGCGATAAGCCCCAGTACGGCGAACAAGCTAATGATAGATAAGAGAACTTTTAAGGGGGACATCATAAGCGTTTAACTATTATGCCTTCAAGCGCTCTACGATGGCTTCTGTATTTCCTACGAACATTTCGCCGGTGCGCATGTCCTTGTATTCGAATTCACCTGCGGCAGCCTTGGAACCGTCTACGTACACGACGATTTTGGCGCCCTGGTAGTTGGCCTGGTCGAGCTGCTTGCCCATCTTCATGGCGGCGAGCGGGTGAGAAACCGAGAACGGCTTACCCGTGCTTGCGCTACGGAAAACCTGTGCGGTTTCGAACACCTTCTTCATATCGTTCGTGAAACTTGCGATGTAGAAGTCGACGCTCTGCTTCGGGCTCGGGAGCAACTTGTGCTCGGCGAGGAGGTCTGCGAGAACCACGTCGCCCATGCCAAAGCCCACGCCCGGGATGCGTTCGCCACCGAGCTTTTCGGTGAGGCTGTCGTAACGTCCACCGCCAGCGATAGCGCGCATGGATTTACCCTTGTCAAAGACTTCGAACACGATGCCGGTGTAGTAGGCGAGGCCGCGAACAATGGAGAGGTCCAGGTTCACGCATTCGCCGTAACCTGCGGCGGTAAGCGTTGCGAACAGGTCTTCGATTTCGGCGAGGGCGGCGGTTGCGTTTTCGCTGTGCACCTTGGTCTTGACTTCTTCGATGCTCTTGCAGCTCATGAATTCGTCGAGCTTTTTCACCTGGTCTTCGGAGAGGCCTGCGTCGGCGAGTGCCTTGGCGAATGCTTCGGGGCCGATTTTTAAGCGGCGGTCAAGCACCGGATAAACGAGAGCCGGATTCGGGGCGCCGATTTCTTCGAGGTAAGTGGCCAAAAGCTTGCGGCTAGAAACGCCAATCGCAAATTCGCCGTCCTTGAGGCCGAACTTGCGGAGCATGGTAGCGATGGCGGCCATCAGGTCGGCTTCGGCGTAAATGCTTTCGGTACCGATGATGTCCATGTTCAGCTGGAAGAATTCGCGGAGGCGGCCCTTCTGTGCCTTTTCGTAGCGGAAAAGGCGCGGCATGCTGAACCACTTGAAAGGCTTCTTGAGTTCGCGGGCCTTCTGAATCACGAGGCGGGCGAGCGTCGGAGTCATTTCGGGGCGGAGTGCGATTTCGCGGTCGCCCTTGTCTTTAAAGTTGTAAAGCTGGCTTACGATTTCTTCGCCGGACTTGCCTGTATACAGCTCCAGATGTTCAAACATCGGGCCTTCGTATTCTTCGTAGGCAAAAGATTCGGCGACGCTGCGCCAGGTGTCAAAAATGTAATTCTGGATGCGCTCGGCTTCCGGGTAAAAATCGCGTGTGCCCTTGGGCAACTGAGGGATAGAAATGCTCATAGTGAGCGAAAATTTAGAAAAAAAAGTGCCCCGGACTCGGGGCATCTTTCTATTTAACCTCAATCATCGGGCTGGTTTCGCTGAGCAAGTAGGTCCATTCTTCGCGAATCTTGTTGTATTCAGCCGGGTCGGCGTAAAGCGCGAAGGTGGTCCACTTGATGCTGTTCTTGCCGTCGTAATTTTTCTCGAAGCTCACGTAATCCGGTTCTCGATTCAGCTTCTTGGGGCCGGTAATCTTGACCGTCTTGCCGTTTGCTGTTGTAACGTTTAATTTGTATGCAAATTGCGTTTCGTGGGGCATACGAATCGGGTGGTGACGCTTGGAAACCTTCGGGAGCTTGAACAGGCTGCGTTCCCACACGTTCGGGAATCGGCCCTTGAGTTCGGAGCCGCCCTGGCCAAAGTAACCCTTGGAAGCGTAAGTCACAATCAGGGCCAGCGGCTTGTTGAATTCGGCGAGGTTTTCGATGCGGATGTTGCCGATGCTCACGTCGGGAATGCCCGAGGCGAGGAAGTCTTCCATCAGCTTTTCCTGTTCCTTGGCGTCGCGGCCAAAGAAGCGGTTACGCATGACGCTGGCGAACTTGCCTTGCAGCGAAATGGAGTCACGGAATTCGCAGGCGCCGTCGTTTCCGATAAACAGGCGGTGTTCAATGCCAATCTGGTGTTCCTGATTGTCTTCGAGAATCGGCGTGGTGACCACGTGGCTGCTGTCGTCGTTGATGACGAGCGCGACCTTGCCTTCCATATCGAGCGGAACGGGGCGGTCATTGCCGGTTTTGTCGGTAGCATCGACCCAGCGTTCGGTGACTTGACCTTGCGCCGGAATGTAGAGAATCATGTGGTTGAATTGCTGAATGGTCGGGAGGCCAGCGAAGCCTTCTTCGGTCAGGTGAATGGCGGTGAGGTAGCTCTTGATGCCGATTGATTCAAGCATTTCCTTGAGCAAAAGCGCCATGTCCTTGCAGTCGCCCTGGTGCTTTTTCAGCGTGACTTCGGCGGTTTGCGGAATCAGACTGTGTCCGCCGAATCGCACGTCGCGGTAGCGGATATCGTGGCGAACAAAATTCACGAGGGCCTTCACGGCGTTGTCGTTGGCCTTGCTGCCACGGACTTCGCGGGCCTTTTCACGCACGCTCACGGCCTGCTTGAACTGGTGCTTGATCAGGTTCTGGTAATCTTCGCCGACGTTCTTCCATTCCTGCTTGCCGGTGAGCATCAGGCCTGCGCCAAAGTCGCGGTACACGGGCATGTA
>JBGUWV010000047.1:0-36151 GCA_045221475.1 Fibrobacter sp. | reverse complement strand
TCGTCGATGCGAATACGGGTAAAGAATACATCACCCGCTCCACGAAGTCTTCCGCCGAAAAGAAGACTATCGATGGTGTTGAATATAGCGTAATTTCTCTCGAAATTACGGCTGATACCCATCCGTTCTGGACGGGCAAGCAGCATCGCGTGGATACGGCTGGCCGTATCGACCGCTTCAACAAGCGTTTCTCTGGCAACATCACTGGTGCAAAGCGTAAGACCCGCAAGGCTGCTCCTGCCAAGGCTGAAGACGCTGAATAATTACAGATAAATGAATTGGCTCCCTGCTAAAGGGGGCCTTTTCTTACAAAGGACTCTTATGAAAAAGCAACTCTTTATTGGTGCAGCCGCTCTCGTGGCTATGGCTATGACCGGTTGCCAGAAGACTGGTACTATCGAAGGTGTCGTTCTTGATCCGTTTACCGGCAAGGCTGTGGAAATGCCCACCGTTTGGATGGATTCCACCATTTTCGGAACCCAGAACCCCAAGTACCCCTACAAGGCTGACCTCCAGCAGGGTAAGTTCAAGTTCGAAAAGGTGCCCGTTGGCAACTACCTGATCAAGGCTCGTCGCTCCAAGTACATTCTCGGCCAGCAGAACATTGCTACCGACGAAAAGAACCCGAACCTCTCTGTGACTCTGTACGAATACAGCGACCAGATCAAGCCGGGTCTCTACAAGAGCGGTACTACCGAAGGTCCTGAAAAGATTGATAACCAGTGGGTTGTCTACTCCACCAGCTGCACTGAATCTGTTGCCGGTTACCGTTTGACCATGCCCATCAATACCGATGCTGGCAAGGTTCCGGGCAAGAAGGCCGACAAAAAGAAGAAGAAGGCTGACAAGGGTGCTGCCAAGGTTTCTAACCTCCCGGCTCCGTTGGCTATGGGCGCTGCCATCAACGTGTTCTACGTGAATGCTAGCTCCGTGACCTCTCCGCTGGTCGCCACCACTTACCCCGCCGTCGAAGGCAAGGTCGCTGACCACTCCGACTGCCAGGGCTTCGGTGCTGACGAAAAGACCGGTCTCTTTGTCAACAAGGACAAGGGCACTGCTCTGAACGTGGAATACAAGGCTGAAAACTTGTTCCAGATTACGGGTAACCTCCCGGCTGGCAAGCAGATTCTCCAGCTGTCCCAGGATGGCAAGACTCTGCAGACCTACTACTTCCAGGTCAAGTAATTTTGCGGCGTAGGGCTTGGCCCTATACTGTTGAATTTGGTAAAAGGCTCCGCAATGCGGGGCCTTTTGCTGTTATAGGCCGTAGTGTAAAGAATTCGTTTGTTGCGATTTCGGGGCTTTTTGTGTAGATTTAGGGTATGGGATTACGAATGGGTAAATTTGGCTTGGTGTCTCTGGTGGCAATTGCTTTGTGCGCCTGTGGAGACGATACGAACATTGCCGGTGATTTGCAATCCGGCAACGAAGGTTCTGTTATAGATTCTCTTTCGTCGGATTCTCTTTCTTCTTCGGTTGCAGAGCTGCTACTTTCCTCGGGTGAAGAGGCTGTCAGTTCATCTTCGTACTGGTCCCCGTTTTCTTCGTCATCGTACCTGTGGGAGCCTTACTCTAGTTCGAGTTCTTTCAGGTCTCATTCCAGCTCGTCTTTCCAAGAAAATCCTCCTCCGTCATATTCTTCTTCAGTGCCGAATCCCTTTAATTATTCTTCGGAAGAACAGCCGCGTTCCTCCGCTATGGAACCGCCGTCTTCTTCTAGCAAAGGCCCTGCGCCTCATTTTAGCTTCTATAACGGTGCCGATATTTCGACGGTGCAGGAATACGAACGCTGGGGGGCCAAATTCTACGATGTGGATGGTTCCGAAAAAGATGTCTTTACGCTTCTGAAAGATCACGGATTCAATGCAATCCGTTTGAAAACTTTTGTGAGCCCGAAGGCGCAGTACGGTTATGCCGCATCGGGCTGTGACCACGATGCCGAAGCCTACGCCGACAAGGAACATATTGTTGCCTATGCCAAGAAGATCAAGGCTGCGGGCATGGCCTTCTTGCTGGACATTCATTACAGCGACAACTGGGCCGATCCGGGCAAGCAGATTATTCCGAGCCGCTGGCGCAACGTGAAGAGTTCCGATGCCATGGCCGATTCCGTGTACAATTATACCTACGACTTGATCAATTCGCTCAAGCAGGTGAATGCGACGCCGGAGATGGTGCAAATCGGTAATGAAACCACGCCGGGTATATTGATTCATGTGCCGAACAGCAAGACGGACTGTTGGGGTAACGGAGTGGACAAGGCGTCTACCGCAATTAATGGCGATATGGGAACTTCTGCTGGCAAGGCCAATGCGGGCAAGTACTTTAAGGCGGGAATTCGTGCGGTCAAGGCCGTGTCACAAGACATCAAGACGGTATTGCATATCGAAAGCATCCGCAAGACCAACACGGTTAATTGGTGGATGGAAGAAATCTTCAAGAACCAGAAAATTCCTGCCGACGTGATGGGATTTTCGGCGTATACTGCTTATGGAGACGACAAACCAGACAAATGGAATAGTTTGTTCAAAAGTTTGGCTTCGACTTATTCGAACTTGGAATTTATCGTTGCCGAATATAATGGTGGCGAATCGGACAACACCTATTCTTACGATGGCTCGCGCAAGAAGGTTGTAGATATGGTTCGTGGGCTAGACCGCTGGATAGGCGCCTTTTTCTGGGAGCCTACTTTAAGTGGGGCTTGGGGACCGTCGCTGTTTGACTGGGAAGGCCCGGATTTAAAGGCGAATAAGAAGGCTTTTGACGAGTACAAGGTGGAGTTTTAGGCGACACCAGGGAGCCATTTTTCTAAATTCATCACTATGAGTATTGAAGACTGGCGTAACCGTATTGATGAACTGAATGATGAACTGATTGCCCTTTTGAATAAGAGGGCAAGCTATGCAACTGAAATCGGAAAAATCAAGAAAGAAAAGGGTCTCCCTGTTTTCGATGCCAGTAGGGAAGATGCTGTTCTCGAAAAAGTTTCGACTCTGACAAAGGGCCCGCTTTCGCCGGAATCCATCAAGAATATTTTCCGCGTCATTATGCAAGAAACCCGAAAGGTGGAGGAGTAATGCGCTTTACTTTTGTTGGCTTTGGACTTTTGGCAAGTTCGGTAGCCGCTGCCATTAAGCAGGCCAAGTTGCCTACGGTGGTGCGTGCGGTGAGTAGCCCGGCAACGCTTGCCCGTGCAAAAGAACTGGGGCTTGCCGATGAATTTTACGGCTACGACGAAATCAAGGACTGGGTTCCCGGTTCCGATGTGATTTTGCTTTGCGCCCCGATTCTCCATATTTTAAAAACCATCGAAAACTTGTCGCAGATGGATTTGTCGTTGCTGGAAGCTCAAAAGCAGATTCTGGTGAGCGATATCGGATCGACCAAGGTGGAAATTTGCAAGGCGGGCGCCAAACTCCCGAAGCCGTTTGTGTTTGTGGGTAGCCACCCCATGGCTGGCTCCGAAAAGCGTACGCTTGAATACAACGATCCTTCGATTTTTGAAAATGCTTACTGGTTCGTTTGTCCGCCCGAAGGCGTAGACGAATCGGTGTACAAGCCGCTCTTGAA
Source organism: Fibrobacter sp. (assembly GCA_045221475.1). GTDB lineage: Bacteria > Fibrobacterota > Fibrobacteria > Fibrobacterales > Fibrobacteraceae > Fibrobacter. The sequence continues at coordinate 32,581 of JBGUWV010000047.1, read as the reverse complement.
CTTGATTTCTTTTGTGGGCGCAAATGCCGTGGTGTTCCCGCCGGAACATCATGACCGCACCATGGCTTGGGTGTCGCACATGCCGCAGATGCTTTCATCGACGCTGGCGGCGAGTATGCCCGAACGCCTGGTAAAGCCCAATTACCAGCATTACGCCGGTCGCGCTTTTAGGGACATGACGCGCATTGCAGCCTCTGGCTGGAACATGTGGCATGATATCGCTGTCACGAACCGCGACCAGACCGTGCTTGCGCTTAAAGAAGTTCGTGCCGGAATCGACAAGACGGTGGAGGCCATGGAAAGCCTGAAGGTGGTTTGCGAAGGCAAGCCCGCGGGTGATGATTGCTCTGCTGCGTTGGAGACGGTTTTCAAGGCCGGTAACGATGGCCGTGCAAGCCTGTTTGCGCCGGGTCGCAATGCTGCTGCAGCCTTCTCTGAAATTACGGTGCCCCTGAAAGATGTGCCGGGTGCGCTATTGCAGGTGCTGCAACCCCTTGCCGACAACAATTTGAACATTCGCGATATTGAACTGATGAAAGTCCGCGAAAATATTGCAGGCACTTTGCTGCTTGCGTTTAAGACCCCTGAAGAGGCCCGCCGTGCCATGCAGATTTTGTTGCAGCTTGGCTACGACGTAAAGGAACGCTAATGGAATTTGTTTTAAACCCCGACCGCGAACGTATGGAGCTTGCGCTGGTGATGGCGCTGCTTGTAAATGGTCGTACCGTTTTTGAAGATTTTTCTTTTGCCGCAGGTGTAGAACCTTTTGCAGAGTCCCTCAAGGAATTTGGCCTGAATTATACGCAACAAGGCCACCAGCTGGTGCTGGAAGGCAAGGGCTTTCAGTATGCGCTTCCGAGCATGCTCCCCATAGATATGAGCGAATCGCGTTGCGTGATGCTTTGGACGCTTGCCTCTAAGGATGTCGACCAGATTTATACCTTTGCTGCCGAAAATGACGAGGCGGGTGTTGTTCAGGTGGCAAGTGCCAAGGAACTTTTGCAGAAGTATTTCAAGGTAAAGCCTGTCGCTGATGAACCGGCGAAGTTTACGTTTACTTTTGCTGCTGAAGATCCGGCCGTCAAGAAGGATTCTCTCGGCAACGTGGCAACTGTGATGCGCAACCGCTTGCTGTTGCGTACGCTGATTCGTGGCGAATACCTGTCTTTCGAAGAAAAGGGCTCGGTTCATGATCAGTGGACTAAAATGCTCATGTACTTTGGCGTTTCGCTGAAATATGAATCCCGGGGCATGGAACAGTTGACGGAACTGGAACGCCGCATGATGATGGCTCGCGGCCAAAAGATTGAACGAACCCAGTTTACTGAAATTTCTGAAACGCCGGTGATTACGGGCCGTGACTATTACGTTCCGGGCGATACCACCGAAGCCATGGCCTTGGCGCTGCTTGCTACGATTGCGGGCATTCCCAAGAATACAGAAGTAGCCCTCAAGAATGTGGATTTGAACAGTTCCCGCGCGGGAGCCCTCACTTGCCTTAAGCGCATGGGTGGCAATTTCGAAACGGTGAGCCGTCGCGAACGCTTTGGCGATGTCTATGGCGATGTCATGGTGTATCCGCTGGCCTCGGGCAAGCGCCTGCAGGGCCGTCGTTTCTCGGAAGATACCATTGCGACGGGCATCGAGGAATACCCCTTCTTGGCGGTAGCAGCTTGCTTTGCCGAAGGTGAAACCATTTTGCGTATTCCCAAGGAACTGCGTAAGGAAATGCGTCCCACCAACGAGGCCTTGGCCGAAAACTTGCGCAAGACGGGCGCCGAAGTGGGCGTCTATGATGACGGTCTTGTGATTCGCGGGCTGGAAACGATTGTGAACGGAAGTGACTTTGACGGCGGAAATGTTCCGCAGAATGGCCTTGCGCTTTCGGTGCTTTCGATTGCACTTGAAAATGATGAACCGGTGGCTAATTCCGAACTGGTCGAAGCCACTTATCCGGGCGTACTGCAAAAGTTGAATCAGCTGCTGGAACAGGCTTCAGCAAAGCCGGAGGAAACCTAAGATGAAGAAGAATGGAAAAATGAATTTCCAGACTATTGGCATCGTGGGCTGGAAAGACAAAAATCCGGATTTGGCGCTTGCGCTGGATATGATTTCCAAGTGGGCTGTGGAACATCCGCAGGTCACTTTCTGCGTCCTGGATAACCTGAAGGATTTGGCGCATAAGCCCATCAAGGTGGTCAAGGAAAATACGCTTTGCAAAGCGGACTTGCTCCTGGCCATTGGCGGTGACGGTACGGTGCTTTCGGCGGCGCATATGGCGCTCGGGCACGACACGCCCATTCTGGGCGTGAACGCGGGTCGTGTGGGATTCTTGGCTGAGACTCGCGTGGAAGGCCTTTCGCAGACTTTGGATAGTTTGCTTGCTGGCGATTTTTCGACCCGCGAGCGCATGATGATCGAAGCGGTGGTTTACCACGGTAAAAAGCAGATTGCCAAGCAGACGGTGCTGAACGAGGTGCACGTTCGTGCGCACGCGCCCGAGCGTATGGTGAATGTGAGCGTGGAATATAACGGAACAGCTTTGACCGATTATTGGGCAGATTCCTTACTCGTGTCGACTCCGACGGGCTCTACCGCCTATAACCTGGCGGCTGGCGGCCCCATTATTCACCCGGCAACGCCTGCGGTGGTGTTGACTCCGGTGGCTCCCAGTAGCCTTTCGGTGCGCCCGCTGGTACTTTCGCTTTCTTCCAAGAAACTTCAGATGAAGTCTGCGGTCGATGGCCCGCTCGACTTGGTGTTCGATGGCCGTACCACGGTGGTGTTGAAGCCTAATGATGTGGTGACTCTTGCCGAAAGCAAGTCGGTGACGACCTTTATTCGCATGCGCCATACGGGATTTGTGGGCGCGCTTCGTGAAAAGCTTGGCTGGACAGGAAAACCGAGGCAGGTTTAAGATGAAAAAATCTCTTGAATGGATTTTGACGCTTGCGGTTGCGGGTTTGCTTTCGTTGGCAGGTTGCGCGGGCAGTCAAGACGGCGATGACGCTTCGGGTGATGCGAGCATGAAGGATGCTCCGTGCCAGGAATGCGGTACCCGCGGCGATATCGAATTGAAAATATCCAACGAAAAATTCTACCGCGAATGGAACAAGAAGGCTTATAGCCGCATGGATTCGACTGCGGTATGGGGCGTTTTCCCGTCGCTTTCGATTAAGGCCGACCGCCCCGAAAAATGCAAGTTCTGTCACAGCTACAGCGCAGACGCCCTGGATTTTGACTTGGCCCGCGTCGAAGATTCCCTAATGGTCAAGGCATTCCCCAAGATGCGCCGCGAACTCATGCTCCCGGGTATGCGCCTGCCGGATGCAGATTCCGCTTATGTGGATAGTCTTTCGAAAATGCTGCTAGGCTCCGTCTTTGCCGACGGCAAAAAGCTGAGCGATATGAGCCCGTGGCTGGAACGTGACGGGGTAGAGCAGGATATTTCCCGCGAACTTTCGAAGGATTTCAAGAACTTGCTGAATGCTTTAGCTAGTCGCTACGAACTGCGCTATGTGTCCATTCCTGTTGTGCTGAATGTGCGCATGGATGCTGACCTCGGAAAGAGTGGCGGCTACACTTGGCAGACTCTCTGGACGCTGTGGGATGCCCGCTACGGGGAACTCGTGTTCCTTGTGTATTCGGAATTTACTGCTGCGACCACGAGCCGCGTGGCGCCTGAAAAAGAATGGGCGGAACCTTTTGCGTCCCGCCTCTGGAAAATGCTCTCGACTGACTTAAGCAAGCTCGAAAATCATTAAAGCAAAAGCTCGGTTGACCGGGCTTTACTTTTATTTCTTCTTCTTTTTCTTCTTGTCTTTGGGCGGCGTGTAGTTGGAACCTACCTGGCCGCCGTTGTTTTGTCTGCGGGCCATGTCGCCGACTTTCTTGAACATTTCCTTCATGGTCTCGTACTGCTTGAGCACGGCGTTCACGCGACCGATTTCGGTGCCGGAACCCTTGGCCACGCGAGCCTTGCGGCTGCCATCGAGAATGTCTGGCTTTTTGCGTTCCTTCGGGGTCATGGAGCTGAGCACGGCTTCCACGTAAACCAGTTCCTTTTCGTCAATCTGATCGATGGGGAGCTTGTTCAGACCCGGAATCAGGCTCAGAATATCCTTGATGCGGCCGAGCTTCTTGATAGTACGCAACTGGTTCAAGAAATCGTTCAGGTCGAAGGTGTTGTTGAGAATCTTCTTCTTCAGGTCTTTGGCGTCTTTTTCATCAATGACCTGCTGGGCTTTTTCCACGAGGGAGACCACGTCGCCCATGCCGAGGATTCGGCTGGCCATACGGTCGGGGTGGAAAAGTTCAATATCCGAAAGTTTTTCGCCGACACCGATAAAGCAGATAGGCACGCCCGTCATCTTCTTGATGCTGAGGGCTGCACCGCCGCGGGTGTCGCCATCCATCTTGGAAAGGCACACGCCCGTAAACGAGAGACGCTGCCAGAAGGTTTCGGCTACGTTCACGGCTTCCTGACCGATCATGGCGTCTGCCACGAACAGGATTTCGTCAGGGTGAACTGCTTCCTTGGCCTTTTCCAGTTCCTGCATCAATTCTTCGTCGATTTGCAGACGGCCTGCGGTATCGTAAATGACTAAATCAAAACCGTTATCCTTGGCGTACTGGTAACCGTGTTTGATGATTTCCACCGGATCGCCCTGGCCTTCGTCGTAAACGGGAATGCCGATGGATTTGCCGAGCACCTGCAACTGCTTGATAGCGGCGGGACGGTACACGTCAGCGGCCACCAGAAGGGGCTTGCGCTTTTTCTTGCTGCGCATCCAGAGGGCAATCTTGCCGGCGAAAGTCGTCTTACCGGAGCCCTGCAGGCCAGCCATCATGATGCCTACCGGAGCCGGGCCAGAAAGGTTGATTTCCTTGGTTTCGCCTCCCATCACGGCCACGAGTTCGTCGTGGATGATTTTCACAATCTGCTGACCGGGTGTCACCGAGGTAAGCACTTCGGAGCCCATGGCCTTTTCCTTGACGGCCTTCACAAAGTCGCGGGTCACGTTGAAGTTCACGTCGGCTTCGAGGAATGCTCGGCGCACTTCGCGCAGCGATTCGGCGACGTTTTCTTCGGTGAGCTTGCCCTGCCCGCGCAGGTTCTTGAGAGTAGATTCTAGAGAGTCAGTCAGCTGTGAAAACATAGTGGGTCAAATATAGTAATTTCTTGCTTGGACTTTGAATTTGAGGTAAGCCGTTTGCTCACGATAAAATGAACTTGTTATAGAAAAAAGCTATCAATTGCCATGAAAAAATAGTATTGGACGTAAACCTCCGTAAAATCTAATATTGAGCCCGATTTAAAACGAATACAAACGGAGGCTTCAATGACAATTCATAATAATTTTGCTTTATTCTCGGCAGCAATTCTTGCTTCTACACTTTTCTTTGCCGCCTGCTCTGATGATTCTAGTAGCGCACCCGAAGAAAAAACATCTCACGAAGAAGAAACTTCCCACGAAGAGCACCATGGCCATCACATGGAAGAACCTAGTGAAGGCGACCTGACGCTTGGAGATGAAGATATCCAGGATGGATTCATTTTCTTGCAAGATACAACAATCAATGGGGGGCTGACGGTTTCTACGACGACGCCTGGTGCAACGGTCCTAAAGAATGTCAAGGTGACCGGAAATTTGCTCATCAAGCGTTCTGGCCGTGTCGATTTTTCTGGAAGTGCTGATGTTGTTCATGTGGGGAGCAGCAATACGGATGTCTATGCCTTTGAAGATGAAGCTCAGGTGAACGGGCATCATTTTATGGGCAAGAACAATACCTTTACGACAAAGAGCTTTGCCGAATACCAGAATGTCGACTGGACAGAAAAATCGGTTGACCTTGCAACGGGAATTCATTTGGCCTATACAGTGACGGGTGATGAAAAGGGAACTCCGGTCGTATTGATTCACGGACTTACCGATGGTCGAGTTTCTTGGTCGCAGGTGGCACCGTCGCTTGCCAAAAAAGGCTATCGCGTTTATGTACCCGAATACCGCGGCAACGGAAAAACGGACAAGCCGATTGATGAATCTTCGTATTCCGTCGCTGAACTTGCAAGCGATATAGCAGCCTTTGTCGAAAAACTTGGCCTGAAAAAAGTTCACATTGTGGGACATTCGCTTGGAGCCTTTATTGCTCAGGAATTGTCCATCACGAACGCAGAAATTGTTTCTTCAATCACCTTGATTGGCTCGGGCGCTTCGGTTGACGAGAAGAATGCCACGCTGGATTGGTTGGTGAACGGTACCGACGATGAATCGTTCGATGGCATTTATGCATACGATTCGACCCAGAAACTCCCTGAAAGCTTTATTCAGGCGTGGGGCTACAGCACGAATCCGGATAAGGATTTCCAGGCCGCCAATCTGGAACACTTGAAACAAGTGCCTTACTATGTGTGGAAATACTTGGTCAAGAATCTTTTGAAAATTGATAATACCAAGCGCCTTTCTTCGATTGCGACGGATGTTCAAATTATATGGGGAACCAAGGATGCCTTGTTCGATAACGAATCTCAGAAAACCTTGCAAAAGGGACTTTCTGGAGCAAAAAGTGTTGTGTTCCACGAAGTCGAAGGTGCCGATCACAATACCCATTGGGGCTCTGCCGAAGACGTGAAAACGGTAACGGGTTATATCGACGAATTTATTAAGAGCTTGAAAAAGTAACAAGTTGCGTTACGGGTGCCAGAATTTATTTGTATGAATAAACGAATATTACTATATGTCCTTCTATTAGTCGGTTTGTCGCTTGCCTTTGAACGTCCTAAGCTGGACCTTTCGGGAATGATTATGGTTCACGCTTATGCCGACTGGAATACCGATGAATCAAACGTTGTGCATCGTTATGAATCCATGCTGGATTTGGATTTTGACCTTCGTTTTAACGATCGTTGGTCTGCATGGCTCGAAATTGAGGCTATGGGAATGGCGATGGAAGGAATGGAAGAGATGGAAGGCATGGATATGGGCGATGATGCGACCATGGATCCTGTGCACCCGACTGTCGTTTTTAACGGAGCTTATGTTCAATATGCGCCTTCTGAACACTTGGCTTTTCGTATTGGCGATTTAAATTATTTCGAAGGTCTGTTCAAAAATTATTATGATTTTGGCGACCCTCGGGACGATGCTGCGGGCATAAGGCAAAAGTCTATTCGCGGCGTTGAATTCTTGTGGAATGGCTTGCAACTCAATGCCGGCTTTGGTAGCGGAAGTAACGACCAAAGTTGCTATTACCACTATATGTTCGGCGAATACATGGGAATGGATTGCAAAGAAGGCCTCACTTACGAAATCCATGCCGCTTACGATCTTGAAATTGCAGGCCAGGTATTTCGCCCTTATGCCGATTACAAAAGCTATCAGCGAAAGGACTTTAATGAACTTTATGCTGGGCTAGATATTTCGCTTTCGTCGGAACATTTTGCCTTGCATGGATTATACGGCTTTCATTCGGTCTTCTTGGCTAGCGATGATGCGGTATCGAATCATGTATTCTTGGCTGAACCGTCGTTTGAATTTTCGAGATTTTGCATCATAGGTTCTCTGTTCTATGCGGTTATCGATGACCCGGAACGTACATTCTTGGAAATGACAACTCGTCCGGAATACTTTTTTGTAGCGGTAGAACCGAGCGTAGCCTTGCTGGAATCCTTAAGTATCGGTATCCCTCTTGAATACCATACGAATACTTTAGACAAAGATGAAGATTTGCAATCGTGGCGCGTCGGTGGACGGTTCTACTTTAATGTTCCCGGTTACAAAATAAATATTATCTCGATGGTTCTTGCCGATATCCCTGACGATAAAGATTGGCCGTCCGAAGGCAATAAAAACGATCCTTCTCTGATATTCGGCGTCGAAGTTATGTTCGATTTCTAGGGGGAGGGGCTGTGAAAAAAATACTTTTATTATGTGCTTTATTAAGTTCTTTTGCTGCGGCTCGATTTGACTGTTGCGCCCGTAAGCATGCAACCCTCAAAAAAGAAGTGACGGCAGTGACCGTGACGGTGGGCGTCGTAAACGCAGAAGATGAATCAACGCTGAAAAAAGTGTCGGCTTCGCTTTCTAGCGAAGGGATCCAACTCCAGGTAAAAAAGTTGGGCGACCAGGGCAAGGCTTCCGAAGCGCTTTCAAACGGGCTTGTTGATGCCCTGTATACAGGTAGCCTCCAGGTTCGCCCTGATACCGAAAAGAAAGAAGTCCTTTCAACTTTAAAAAAGAAACTTGAAAGTGCTGCTCAATAGAAACTTGCATAAATTGTAAAAATTTCTATATTTGTCGCCCAATATGGTCGACGCGATACTCAATAAGTTCTACAGACCGTCTAAATTCAAGAAAAACGGCGATGTAAAGGATGTGCTCGTGGTAGCACTTCCCATGCTGATGTCGATGTCTTTCGACACTATCATGACTTTTATTGACCGCCTGTTCCTTTCGAAATTGGGCCCGGCCGAAATGAATGCGGCGCTTGGGGCGGGGGCGGTGCAGCTTGCACTCACCATGTTCTTTACCGGAGCCATCAGCTACACGACGGCTATGGTGGCTCAGCGCTTGGGTGGCAAAAAGCGCTGGGATTGTGCCCGCGTGTTCATGCAGGCGGTGTACCTGTCGCTTGTTTCGGTGCCGCTATTGTACCTCACGATTCCGCTGGGTCATTTGGCATTTGGAATGGAGCATTTGCCGGCAGACCAATTGCAGTACCAAAAGACCTACTTTAACATTTTGATGTTCGGCGGCATCATTAACTTGGTGCGCAATGCGGCTCCGTGCTTCTTTAGCGGTATTGGTGAAACCAAGATTGTGATGAAGGCTGCTTTCGTGGGCATGCTCGTGAATGTCGTCTGCAACTTCTTCTTGATTTACGGCTTTGGCCCGATTCCTGCTTTAGGTGTCGCGGGTGCTGCTTATGGCACCTTGATCGGGAATCTGGTTTCGACGGTGATTTTGTTCGCAAAATTCTTCGGCAAGAATTGTCACGACCGTTTCCGCACCCGTTATGCGTTTGCGTTTAGCTGGCCCTTGACCAAGGAACTCTTACAGAAGGGCATTCCCTCCGGTGTCGAAATGTGCCTGAACATGGCGGCGTTCCAGCTCCTGATTCTCATGTTCCATGCGCTTGGGCCCGAATCGGCAACTGCGTCTTCGGTCATGTTCAACTGGGACATGGTAGCCTACGTTCCGCTGATGGGCCTTGAAGTAGCCTCTACAAGCCTTGTGGGACGTTACGTAGGTGCACGTGACGGTGCCGCGGCAACGCGTTCGACTTATTCCGGCCTCAAACTCGGCTGGGGATATTCCTTGCTGATGGGCATTTTCTTTATCTTCTTGCCGGGCATACTTACGGATATCTTTAAGCCCGATGCGGCTGAAGCTTCTGCCGAGGCGCTTGCCATTTTCGCTGCTGCGCGGCCCATGAGTATTTTCATGCTGCGAATTGCGACCTTCTACATTTTCGTGGAAGTCTTGCTTGTTATTTATGCGGGTGCGCTTCGCGGAGCGGGCGATACCGTGTGGGTCATGTTCGCGTGTGCCATTATGAACTGGTGCGTGGCGGGTGCCTTGTACGTGGCGGCCTACATTTTCCACCTGCCGGCTCAATATGCCTGGATTACGGTCGTTGCCGTGTATAGTACGGCACCGCTTATTTTCTGGCTTCGCTGGAAAAGCGGTAAATGGCGTAAGCACGTGATGGATAAAGACCGCCTGGCGGCCTAGCTTTTATTCGTCCAGAGAAATTTCGACGATTTCCATGATTTCTTGGCAGTATTCCAGCTGCTTCGAAAGAATCTTGACTGCGTTGATTATTGTGTTGGTCCGCGGGTTAGGTGTGACGGCGGAATTTGTGCCTGCAAGTTCCTTGGTAAAGAATCTGGCCAGGTTCCAAAAGAAAAGCGCGAACTGGCGCTTGCCCTGCTCGCGGCCTTCGAAAAGGCATTTGGCGTAATGCCGGTAAATCAAGTAGGCTAGCAGTCGTTCGCTCTCGGTTTCCGAGAAGAATTCTTGGTCTACAATCGGTTCGCCTGACTCAATTCTGGCCTTGATGCGCGAAAGTGCTGCGTCCCAATCCGGGCCGTAACTTTCGAGTTTCGCCAAAAGTTCGAACATGGCACTCGCATTTTCAAAAGGCGCAAACGGATTTTCGTCCGTGTAGCCGAAGATTTTGTTAAGCTTCTTGGCGAAAGGTAAATCTTGGTCAGCGAGAGTTCCGAACATCCATTCGCGTTCACCAAGAACCTGGTCGCGGACTTCGCGGTCGTCATCATCCAATTCGTCTTCGGGCTCGTCGCATTCTTCGCTAGTAAAGGCCAGCGGGCCTTCGCCTTCAAGCAACAAGCGCGCGGCTTCTTCGCAGCAAAGCCCGAGCCCCCGCTCCATAATGTCCCCATAGACTTCGACAAATCGCGGATGCTCGGTGCAAATATCGCACAGGGCGTCTTCGCCCAAGTGCTGGTAAACCTCGCAGAGATTGTCCTTGTCTAAAAATGGGCAACGGTCGTGGGGAAGTAATTTAAAATGCCCGTCTTCGATGTTTGCGCGGAGCCTGTCGCCAAAGGCTCCAGCCACCTTGCGGTATACTTCTTGCGTTGCCTCGTCAATATCGATTTCCCAGCCAACGCAACAAGTGTCCGTGCATCGCGAGGCGATACACTTGAATTGGTCATAAAAATCGGGCTTCCGAAGAATCATGTATTACGATTTGTCGTCTGACAAAATGCCGAAAACTTCACCCTTGATAAGCCAACTTACTCCGAAGAAGGTTAGGGCGATTGCTTCTACAATAAAGATTTTGGCGACGAAGTCAATGGGAATGAGCATCAAGGCTAGGGAGCACAACATGCCAATTCCGCAAATCCTGAAAATGATATTCTTGATATGCTTGTTAGATGTGTCTGCGCCCTTTGTGAACTGGAAGAGGCTCATGTATGACAAAAGGAGAAAAAAGGCAACGGCAGAGGTGCTGTGGATTATGTGTGAAATCTTGACGGGTAATTGGAAAAATCCGACAATGTCGCTTGCGGCGGGACAGTTGCAAGGAAATAGGACAATCATCAATCCGAAAAAGCCTGCCAGGGCAGAAATAACATGGTCTTTCAGGTTGTAGCCCTTATAGCACATCAAAATGACTGACGCTGTTGTCAGGATTCCCACCAGAGGGGGTGTCACGTAATATGTCTCCGAAATGGAAAGGTCCCCCCAAAAACCATCAGGAAAGCCTTTTGTACGGGCTACGAGTATGGCTCCGATTAAGGAAACCCAGGGGAGAATCATTCCCATAAAGCCGGCCAGATTACGAATCCTCTTCATCCAGATTTTTTCGATATCGTCAGTATTTCTTTCGCTCATTGTGAAAGCTCCTTTGTATCAAAATATACTTTATTTGATGGGTTCCTAAAAAATATTGCATAAAATGTTGATTTGTTATCGTTGTGAAATTATATTATCGTAATGACGGAGAACTTGTCTAAATGAGGTCAACAGTGAAATTAGCTTTGAAAATGGTGGCACTTGTTGTTCTCCTGTGTGTAACGGTTGCTGCAACCCTTTTGGTCGTGAAAAAAATGGAGGCAAATTCCAATGGCCCCCAAATAACCAGTGCGTACATAGAACATCAAATCAATGAAATCTCTGAACTGGCAACCCTCCATCACCATTACAGGAAAAATGCAAATTACCAAGATGCGAAGGTCCTCTTGAAGTACATGCCTGATTGGCGGATTAACAAGTCAATCAAGGAACTTATGCTGATTTACCAGGGGGATGTCAAACTGGGTTACGATTTGAAAGATATCAATATTAATGTGGATCCTATTACGAAAACGATTCTAATCTATTTGCCCGAACCTAAAATTTTGAGCCATAGCATTGATTTCGAAAGCATTCAGGTCTTTTGGGAAAAAAGCGGATGGTTCAACGACATTAAGTTTGAAGACTTCAAGCAGTTTTTTATTGCTGAGCAAAAGAAATATGAAGAAGAAAATGGCTCTGAGCTAAAACGTCGCGCTCGTGAACATGCCAAAAAGATAATCTTGCTGTATCTCGGGTCTGCCATCAAGCTTACGGACTCGCCCGAGAATTACAAGAAGTCGTTCATCGATGGTTGGCTACACCCCGATGATGGCTACAAAATAAAGATGGATTAGCGTCTTGCCAGCGGAATAAGTCCGCCGCCAATGGAATTTCCAACGGTAATCACAATCAGGGACTTAAGCATCAGTGATGAAAAATCACCGGCGAGCGAGAAGTAGAACATGTCGGCGATGCAGTGCTCAAATCCGCTCAGAATAAAGACCATGACCGGGAGAAAAACGACAACGACTTTTCCGACCTGGTTCTCGATGCTCTTGTAACCATCGGCGGCAATGAACATGAGCATGCCGCAGAAAATGCCCAATATGAGAAGACTTATGATGCTGTCGCCGTCCTTGACGAGGCAGAGGGCGCTTGCCTTGGCCTGCAGGGCGGCTCCGTAGCGCGTGAACGCAATCATTCTTGCAAAAAGGAACGTCCCGATGAAGTTACCGAGCCATACGATTCCGAGGAATCCCCAGTAGCTAGGCTTATTGTTGACGAAATAGCCGACCTTGCCCGTGAAAAGGTTAAAGCCGAAATTCAAGATGGTAAATAGCCCGAGTCCGAAAAGGAAGGAGCCTAGAATCTTGTTGTCGCAAGAAAGGTAGACTGTGCCGCCAAGGCCGATGCAGAGGCCGGAGTAAATAGATAGAATCAGATTTTTAATCACGGGCGGCAAATTTAGAAAAATTTTTACCCATGTCTAACTTCCAAAAGAAATAATTTTTTCTTTCTTTATTTTTGAATTTACGGATTTTGTCGGTGCGACATTTTCCGTAAAAGAAATTGGTTGAAACCTATTCCACGATTAGGGATTTTTCGTAAATGAAGTCGACTTCTTCGGGCGTGATTCCGCCGGGGACAAGGTCGAGCTTGGAACGGTTCTTCTTCATGGCGGCGGCAAACTGGTCGCGCATTTCGCGAGAAACCTTGCATTTGCCGATGAGCTTGTCAAGCATTTCGGTGAAATCGGCGGTGTTTTTGAGGCCTAAAAGAACCAAAATGCGCTTGACGTCTTCGTGAACCTTCTTTTCGCAGACTTCTATATAGCCGCCCAGGAAGTAGCCGACGGCAGGGCCGTGGGGTACACCTTGATGCAGCGTGAGATCATAGCTCATGCCGTGCGGTACGGAGGTGCTTGTGTGTGCAATGGACATGCCTGCGATTGTCGAGGTAAGCATTAACCTTTCGTAAAGGCTTTCGTGGACGGGAGCGTCGGAAAGGAGCGCATCCTTAAATTCTCCCCAGAGCTTGAGACCGTATTCCGGGCACATGCGGTTGAACGCGTTGGAATAGACGTTCAGAATGCTTTCGACCATGTGGGCGAGCGCATCGACCGCGGTATTGATAATCAGCGTCTTCTTGGCTGAGGCCAGGTACTTGCCGTCGACAAGCGCGAGCACCGGGAAAATGCGGTGCGGGATGCTCTTCTTCAGGTGAATCTTATGATTTGTGATGATGGCGACCGGCGTTGCTTCGGAACCCGTTCCGCAGGTAGTCGGTACGGCAACGACAGGCACGTGACCGAGCGGCTTTTCGGGAGCCTTGTGCAAGTTGTTCGCGTCGACGTTCGGGTTTGCAAGGAGCAATGCCGCAGCCTTTGCCGCGTCGATGGCGGAGCCGCCCCCGATGCCTATAATGTAATCGGCGCCGAATTCGCGAGCTTGTTGGGCTGCGTCCCCTACGGTGTCGGTGGACGGGTTTTCTTCGACCTGGTCAAAAATCTGATATGGCACGTGACCTGCATCCAGAACGGCGGTAACATCGTTCAGGGAACCGTTCTTCTTGGCAGACGTTTTGCCCGTCATAATGAACGCGCGCTTTCCAACCGCAAGTAAATTAGGGGCGTGATTCTTCACGCAGTCCTTTTCAACGTAGATATCCGTGGGCATGTAGAAACGCATAGAATTGTCCTGTACTTGGCTCCCGTAAAGGATGATTGTTTTCAACGGTCTTTATCAATTATAGCTTTTCTTTGCTTATAAAATGGTCCCTGTAAGTCATTTATCATTCATGACATGGTGGCAAATATTATATTTTGTTTAAAACGGTATTCCTGAATTATATCGGAATGTAAGATGAATTGTAAAAAGTGGTTGATTTGTGCGGTTGCGGCGTTTTTCGTTGCGTGTAATTCCGATAAAGGTTCTTCTTCACAGGAAGAACTAGATTTGGTAATGGAAGATGATGAACATCATTCGGGAATGAAGCTTCTTCAGGCAAAAGGATTTTCCGTTAAACTAGAGGCGAATTTAACTGCTAATTTTACCTACAATTTTTCAATTGACAAGCATGAAGTGACCTGTGATGAATTTAGCAAGATGGTCAAGGACGTTAAATGTGAAAATGGAGAACTCCCTATAACGAATGTAACGTTCTTTGATGCTGTTCTTTTTGCTAACAAGAAAAGTAAGAAAGAAAAATTAGATACTGCATACACTTATACAGAAAAAATCCTTGACTCCGAAGGACATTGTACAAATCTCGTCGGTTATGCATTCCATGCAGAGGTCGATGCCTATCGGCTTCCTACCGAGGCTGAATGGACCTTGTCTGCTTTGCAAAATTGGAATCCGCAAAGTGACTGGAATGCTGATAATTCGAATTTTAAGTTGCATAAGCCCTGTACCGCAGGTGATAAGACCGCCCAGGATGTTGGACTCTGTGATTTTGCTGGAAATGCCATGGAATGGGTGAACGATTGGAAGGGTTCGCTCCGTGATACGGTTGTGGCAAATTTTGCGGGTGCTCCTGATGGTGGAAATATTGGAGAACGTGTACTGAAAGGCGGTAGTTTCCGCAGTTCTGCATCTGCTATAGCGATAGAAAATAGAACCGATGTTTATACAGTAACTTCGTCAACCAGGGCTGACTATGTCGGTTTCCGTCTTGCCTTCGGGAAAATCCCCAATGCCGTTTGGATGAATTCAAAAGGAAAAATTGCATCTAAACCGATCAGCGTTTTGACAAATTCTTCGCGGTTGAAGAAAATTACGGATACATACCATAATAAAATCGTTTTTCGTAATGATGAAACCGGAAATATCGCCTACGTGAATTTTGTTAACGGGACGCCTGTTGTCAAGGAAATCGAAGATTCTATTGATGCCTATCATCCTGTAATATCGCCCGATGGGAACTTTGTTGCTTTTTCGACAATGTTCGAAGGCGTTTCAGGAAAATCTGAACTTTATGTGCGTCGCCTAGATGCCGAAGATTCGACGAAAATTAAGCTGGATGTGAAAAGTGCCGCGATTCCGCGATGGCGAATTGTCGATGCGGATACTGAAATCGTTTACGTGACAAGTACGGAGAATAATTCTGACGAGGGAACTTGGAAGAAATCTTCTACATGGAGCGTCTCCTTTTCAGAGGGAAAATTTGGAACTCCACGAAAAATTTTTGATGGGGCGTTCAATGGCGGGGTTAGTACCGATGGGAATCTTGCCGTTTCTGGGGCGAAGTTGCTGCGGGCGAATGTGAAGGGGAAAAATAAGGTTTGGTATAATGGCGAACAGGCCTGCAATGTATCGCTTTCTGATTCGTCTAAACAGACTTTATTCCTTGACTTTGGTGGTATAACAGGAAACGAATTTGCGGGGGAAAAATATTCCACGCATGAACAGATTCTGATTGCAGATAGTTCAGGCAATCTTGTAAAGATGATTCCTTCGCCTAAAGGCTACTCTTTTGATCATGTGGAATGGGCGAATCGCAGCGGGCATCTTGCTGTCGCAACCCTGACTACTGCAAATGGCGAACATTCGAAAATTGCCTTGGTGAATACGAAGGATTCAAGCATCGTGGAACTTGTGGGTGGCGCCGAATTATGGCATCCTAATATGTGGATTGGAACGCCTCAAAATTTTGAGACTACTCTAAATTTGGACAGCGCCGGTATGTACGAACTGAATTCGCCGTTTACAGGCGATATGAGCCCTATGTACACTCGCTATGATTTGGAGCTGCTTTACCGTTATCGCGACTCGATTAACGTACTGATTTCGGGTTCGTCAAGGCCGTGGGCCGGAATAGATCCAACCCTTTTAAACGAATCCGGATCCGGAATTTTCTCGATTAATGCGGCGAATCCTGCTGTAGATTTGGGTGTCGCGCAGAAAATTATATTGAATTACGGATACAATCTTTTGCCCAAGTTAAAAGTAGGTGTAGTCTCGTTCGATTTGGACATTTTATTTATGCGTTATTTCAGTTCACCGAGTTATTGGAACAGTATTTTCCTTCTGTCGCCAGGGTTTGTTTATGATGAATCCCATGATTTTTGGAGTGATGGATATCCAGAAGGTCTGTATGAACTCACTAGAGATTCCTACGGCGAAAACGAAGAGAATAGAAAATTTGAACAGCAGAGACTTGGCTTCATTCGCGTTCATATCGGCGGATGGGAGGGGAATATTGTTCAAGCGGATACGACATACATGGATGCCATTGAAAATCTAGACGATTTCTTGCTTGAAAATATTGAAAACATGATCAAAGAAGCCGAAGAAAAGAACATCTATCTCATTGGAATTTTATTCCCGCAGTCGCCCAGTTACAAGGAAACAGGGGCTTTCGGTAGATATGGTTTACGCCGCTCGGTCGCTATCAAGATGATTGACAAATTGTACCAGTTTGAAAAGAAATATCCGCACTTCAGGCTGATGGACGAAAATAAGATGGGCGATCACGATTATGATGACGAGATGGCGATGAATTTCGATCATCTATCATACAAAGGTGCCGAACATATGACGAAACGTCTGGATTCGTTGATTCGAACACTAAAATAAAAAGAGGTCATTCTATATTTGGTGTCGATAAAAAGTTTTGGAAAAGTGTTTAATATAAATGGAGAAGAATGTATGAGAGTCTGTGGATTAGGATTGATTCTTTGCGTGGTGCTTTTGGCTGGTTGTGGTGATGATGGCGATTCTGCGACGAACTTGCCAGAAGACCGTCCGTCGTCGGCCTTGCAAAGTTCCGGATCCTCGTCTTCGGGGGTATCAAATGGCTCCAGTAGCGGTTCTGTGAAATCATCTAATTCAAAGAGCGGCTGCAATGACGAAAGCAATTGCCTTATGGATGACCGTGACGGTCAAACCTATAAGACAGTTAAAATTGGCAATCAGGTGTGGATGGCTCAGAACTTGAATTACGCATATCTGCAACCTACAAGTGAATTGGATTCCAGCAGTTTTTGTTATGAGGACTCGCCTGAAAATTGCAAGAAATATGGACGCTTGTATCTGTGGAGTGCCGCGATGGACAGTGCGACGCTCTTTGGTATGGGGGGTGAAGGCTGCGGTTATGCATCCCACTATGGGGTGGATCGAACGGTACGTGGAGTCTGCCCCGAAGGGTGGCATTTGCCGTCTTATGACGAATTTGAGGAATTGTTCACGTCTGCAGGTGGCAAATATGTCGCAGGAATGACTCTCAAGTCGACAACGGGTTGGGATAGTATCAATAATGGTATGGATTCTTTCTCGTTTACGGCTTTGCCTGCAGGATATAGGAATAGCAACAAAAAGTATGAAGATCGTGGTCTCCGTGCCTATTTTTGGAGTGCGAATCCGTCCACCAATTACATTGCCCTCAATATGGGTTTACGTTACGGCTATGATACCGCATACGTGTCCAATTCGAATTTCAAGAGCGAGGCCTATTCTGTCCGTTGTCTTAAAGATGATCAAGAGCGGAATGGCGCTGAATTATCGGAAGAGATTCTGACAAAAACATGTAAGACGGAAGCAGGGGACTTTTGTGAGCATGACTTGCTTGTCGATGCCCGTGATGGACAAACCTACAAGACGGTGAAGATTGGTCACCAGTGGTGGATGGCTGAGAATCTGAACTATGCTTATCTACTGTCGACGGAAACCCGGGATTCCAGTAGTTTTTGCTACAACAATTCTCCTGAAAATTGTGAAAAGTACGGCCGTCTGTATCCGTGGGGTGCGGCGATTGATAGTGCAGGAACTTTTGGCATTGCTGGCAAGGGATGTGACCCTGAGAAAACTTGCGTGCTGAGGTATCCTGTGCGCGGTATTTGCCCCGAAGGTTGGCACCTTCCAAATGAAACGGAATGGTTCGTCTTGATTGATGCGCTGAATGGATTGCATCGGGCAGGCTGGAAGCTTAAATCGACTTCTGGCTGGAAAGACGATGGCAATGGAATTGACGGATTCTCATTTACGGCGCTCCCTGCGGGTGGAAGCGTAGGCTCTGAGATTGAATACCAGCATGAAGGGGAAGAAGCTAATTTTTGGACTTCGTCACGAAACGACCTTGGCATGCCGACCCAGATTACCACTTACTACTATAATGGCGGTGTTTCCCGATCGGCTGCAGTGACCCCTGCAAATAGTATTCGTTGCATTAAGGACGATGAATCTTTGCTTGACGAATCGGGATATTTGGAAGCGGTGACTTATGCAATTCCATGTAAAACAGTAGAGGAAGACAATTGCGAATATGGAACGATGACGGATGAACGTGATGGACAAATATACAAGACGGTGAAAATTGGTGACCAGTGGTGGATGGCTCAGAACTTGAATTTCGCGTACCTGCAACCTACAAGTGAATTGGATTCCAGCAGCTTTTGTTATGACGACACTCCTTCCGGTTGCGAAAAGTATGGCCGTCTCTATTTATGGAGTGCTGCCATGGATAGTGCTGGGCTGTATGGCGAAAAGGGCAAGGGATGCGGTTATGGAAATGTCTGCTCGCGGTCTTCGGGAAGTGTTCAAGGTGTTTGCCCCAAAGGGTGGCATTTGCCGGATTCGACAGACTGGAATACATTGTATGCAGCAGTTGGTGGATTCATGTTTAGTGGCAAGTATCTAAAGGATACTACTGATTGGAAACGCAACTCTAGTACGGATGCATTCGGCTTTTCGATACTCCCTGCAGGCTTCAGATACGCCAAGGGCGGGTATAACTATATGTATGAATATGCGTACTTCTTCAGTTCTACGGAACTAGATTCTGGCAAGGTGAGCGATGCGTATTTCCGCTATGATAATGACCACGTGATTGGTAATGATGTCGCTAAGAATCTTGGTGTATCTGTTCGCTGTTTGAAAGATTAATAAGATAGCCTGACATCATTTTGTTGTGTCTAGGTTAAGGGTATTTTGCGCCGGGAATGTCTTTGAGGATTTCTTTCCAGAAATCGCGGAATTCTTTGTCGGTGACGGTGCCGCCTGCGCTGAGTAGGCGGTAGTGTTCGCCCTGCCAATGGTATTCGACGGGGGCGGCGTCAAAGCCGTTGCGTTGGTAAAATTCGCGGCGGCGGTTCCGGCGTTCAAGTTCCTCGGCGTCCTTGGAATCTTCTTCGACTTCGATATCGACGACAATGCGGGAGTCCGGATGTTTTTCGCGAATTGTCTGCAAAATTTGCGAGCCGTACCCGCGAGAGCGTAGTTCAGGCTCTACCGCGAAATAGACGATGTTTGTGATGTCGCCATGCGAAATGGAATTTGAAAAACCGCAGAATAAATCTCCATCGAAAAACGCCCAAAATTCGCGTTTGATTTTATTATCAAGCAAATGCTTTATAGGAATCCGCTCGTTTGCCGGAAATGCCGACTCGTACAGAGCCTTGACCTGCGGCAACCACGGAGATTTCTTTGTGACGTCGAAAAAATGGAGCATAAGAATTATTTATAAAGAATAATAAAAAAGCCCAGGCAACGGTTGTGTTGCTTGGGCTCTTGTACCTGAAAGAGACTGTTTTACTTGATGAAAGCGGTAAGCAGTTTCTTAGCCTCGTCACCGGTGGCAAAACGTATCTTGCCTACGGTGTGGTATTCGAATCCCTGGAACTGCTGCAAATGTAATGCTGCAAATTCGTGGTCCTGCGAATAGCAAAGGTTCAGACGCAAATTCCCGTTGTCGCTAGTGACCGGGTGGCCTTCCTTTTTGAGGACGGCGATGAGTTCGCTCTGGTCCGCTTCGAGGATCGCCTTGACTTTTTGCCCTTCGGTGGGGTTGTAGTCCAGGGTGACGCCCACGACATTCGATTTGGTCGGTGCGTACGTTACTTTTGTCTTGAGTCCGAAAAAGCTCTTTTCGGTCTTGATATAGATTTGGTTGAAGAGGGCGCTTGCCATCTCCATTTTTGCGATATTCATAATCTTTCTCTTTTGTTAAGTGTGGATTCTTCGACTTCGCCCTACGGGCTACGCTCAGAATGACACGCTGGATTTAGGTGCGTGTGTCAAAAACGTTGTCGTAAGTATATGCAGAGAAAGAATCAATTAACAGAGAATTCGTTTCAGCGTAAATACGTAATAATCTTTTGACGCTTGATAGGCGAGTGGGGTAGGGTATGCGCTGTATACGAGGCTTTGCGCCGAAATTCTTTGTTGAATGTGCGCGGAGATTCGCTTGAATGCGGCGGCATCACGTCCGCAGAATCCTTGAAAATTTCCATTTCGCAAAGTGCGCGAAAGAGCTTGTTGCCCCGCGCGACGAGTCAGCAGGACCGCTTCTGAGGTGTTCTCGCGTGAAAAGAAAAGTGGTTCGCTTGTAGAGCTTTGGTCAAAAGTAGCGTCGCTAAGTTCGCCCGCAGTTCTCAACTCGATGTCGTAATCGTAGACAAAAGACCCCTCGATAACGGCGGCGAATATCGCAAACACAGCGACCGCAATCATCGAAAGAACATTTTGCTTAAGGCGTTTCATCGGGCTATAAAATAGCAAGTTTGAGCTGTGGCAACCAGATGTCTACCAAAATAAGTTCCTGTAGCTTGTTCCGAGAGCGTCTGCAAGGCGGTGGGCCATCTTGCGTCCGATGGGTTCTTTGCCTCGTTCCATCGCGGATACTTGCTGCTTAGTGATGCCAGCCTTGTCGGCCAATTGCTGCTGTGTGTAACCGAATGTGGTTCGTAAAAGTTTCAAACTTTCTGCAGGAGTGGTTTTGGATTCCATTTCTTTGAACCAGTCAGTTTTCGAAATTTCGACATAGTCTTCGTCAGTTTCTTTAACTTTTTCAACATTAGGAAATGCCGACTTCAGGAATATGACAAGGTAGTCGGGAATGTTTTTCCCTTCAAAGGTGAAAATTGTCCCGTTTTTGGCTTTGCTAGTAAGGCGCATTTTCACGGCTTCCAACATAGGTAACCTCCAGTTCAATTCCTTTTACAGTTTCAATCCAACATGCTGCCCAATGGTATGTATCCGTCTTAACGAGTTTCTTGTAGTTAGGCCAGTTAGGTAGAATAGGACCTTTCTCTTCAAGATCTTTGACTAGTTTGACGAATAGTATTTGCTCCTTTTGGGGCATGAGCCTTACGGCTTTTAGAATTTTTGGTTTTGTTATTACCTTCATAATATATGAAAATTCTTTCCTTGTGTCAAGATTTTTTCTTTACATCGTGCGAAAAGAAAAAAGCTAAAAACAAAATCCGCCAAAATCGAGAAACCCCTTGATTTTGCAATCAGCTGTTTGCAGCTGTCAACAGAAAATTTTTTTACATGTGAATATGTCGCCTATGGTTGTCAGCTATTCACATAAAATGAACAGGAATGGTATATTTACCCACATGAAATCGTTTGAAAATAAAGTGGTTGTGGTGACGGGCGGGGCGCACGGGATTGGTGCGACCGTCGTGAGTGAATTTGAGAAAGAGGGCGCGAAGGTTGCGTATATCGACATCCGCGAGAATCCCTGCTTTGTGGGGGACCTTTCCAAGAAGGATGTTCTTGAAAAATTTGCTCAGTTCGTTATCGAGAAATACGGCCACGTGGATGTGCTGGTAAATAATGCGCTGCCGCTGATGAAGGGTATTGACGAATGTAACTATGAAGAATTCAGCTATGCGCTCGCTGTCGGTGTGACCGCGCCATTCTACCTCGCGAAACTTTTTGCGACCCATTTTGCGAAGGGTGCAAGCATTATAAACATTTCTTCGAGTCGCGACCGCATGAGTCAACCGCAAACGGAAAGCTATACGGCGGCGAAGGGTGGGATCGCAGCACTTACGCATGCGCTTGCCGTGAGTTTTGCGGGCCGCGTGCGCGTGAATTCGATTTCACCGGGCTGGATCGATACGGATTTCAAGGTCTACGAAGGCCCCGATGCCACGCAACAGCCCGCAGGCCGCGTCGGCCACCCGCTGGACATCGCGAATATGGTGCTTTATCTTGCGAGCGATAAGGCCGGCTTCATCACCGGCGAAAACATCTGCATCGACGGCGGCATGACCCGCCAGATGATTTACCACAACGACTGCGGCTGGAAATTGGAAGGGTAGGGAATGAAACAACTTGTTATTTATGTGCACGGGAAGGGCGGATGTGCCGATGAGGCGCTGCATTACGAGAGCTTGTTTCCGGATGCCGATGTTCTCGGGTTTGATTACAAGGCCGAAACCCCGTGGGATGCCAAGAAGGAATTCCCGGTTTATTTTGATTCCGTCGCGGCGGGCTACGACGATGTCACCCTAATTGCGAATAGCATCGGAGCGTTCTTTTCGATGAATGCGCTGGGCGATAAGCCTATCAAACAAGCCTGCTTTATTTCGCCGATGGTCAACTTGGATAAGTTGATTTGCGATATGATGACGTGGGCGGGAGTCTCCGAAGAGGAACTTCGCGAAAAGAAAATCGTGCCGACGAATTTCGGCGAACCCCTTTCGTGGGAATACCTGTGCTACGTGCGTGAAAATCCAATTAAGTGGCGCATCCCGACAAAGATTCTGTACGGATCGAATGACAACTTGACCTCGCTAGAAACGATGCGCGAATTCGCCCAGAAAATCGGTGCCCCCTTGACCATAATGGACGGCGGCGAACATTGGTTCCACACCGACGAACAAATGGCCTTTTTGGACAAGTGGATTAGGGAATAATTATATTATTCCATATGAATAACAGCGGAAAACATCTCATTACGAACTTGCTTAAAACGGGCTCTATAATCTCTTTCGCCCTTATCATCGCGGCATTCATTGCCGCGTGTTCTACGCCGACGGTTTCTAGCGATGATTTTGATGGCAAATCTTCATCTTCAGAAAAGATTGAAAAGGAAGGTGATTTGTCATCGTCTTCAAACACGAGCAATGGTAAAGAGGTCAATGGGTCTAGTTCGTCCAAAAAGAAAGCGGAGTCAAGTAGTTCGGAGAATCAGCCTGAATCGAGCAATGGTTCTGCGGATGAGGTCGAGTCTTCGTCGAGCTCAGTAACTTTGGCAACTCCTTGCAAGACAGAAACCGAAGACAACTGCGAATATGGCGAATTAAAAGACGATCGTGATAGTCAAACCTACAAGACTGTAAAAATTGGTGCACAGTGGTGGATGGCGGAGAACCTGAACTATGAAATAGAAAACAGTTGGTGCGGTGGTGGAAGTGGCGAGACAAAAGGCGATTGTGCCACCTACGGCCGCCTCTACACTTGGGCAACGGTCATAGGCAAGTCAGAGAATGAGTGTGGCTATGCTCACAAATGCGACTTGGGTGCGGATAACGAGCAAGGTGTGTGCCCCGACGGCTGGCATGTGCCGACCTATGACGAATGGGGAATCCTTTTCGCCGCAGTGGGTGGAGAATTCACCGCAGGCCGGAAACTCAAGGCGCAGAATGACTGGAAAGCGTATGACGACATCACCAACGAGGATACATTCGGCTTTGCCGCGCTGCCTGCTGGTGGCCTTAGCAACTTCGATGATGTCGGTTTTTATGGTGCTGGCAACAACGCCCTCTTTTGGAGTGCCACGCAGGAGGATGAGAACTACGCCTACGTCATGAACCTATATTTCAACGCCGACTTTGCGGTCCTGGGTTACCTCACAAAGGACTTCGGTTTCTCAGTCCGTTGCCTAAAGGACTGATTGTTGTCCTGAATTTTGAAGCCGTTTATTTGAGGTGAAAGAAATCTGATGGAAAATGATTTTAATCAGTTCCCAAAGGACAGATTTAGATATTCTGTAATGGCTGATTGAATATCTTGCAGACGTGAGTTTTGTTTGCGGATGAGTAGAATAAAGATATAACCGTTTGGGAATTCGGTTAAACTATAGCGGCTTGACGAACTTAATGTGGTCATCGTTAAATGATTCTAACGACCCATATTCCTTAATATGGGCAGACATACGCTTCTTAGCGGCAATTACCTCGGGTAATTTGTCCATCAGCTTTTTGATGTCTTTTTTGATTTCTGTGTTCATATTAGATGACCTTCCATAAATATAAGTAAATACCATGGACGAGTCAATGTCCTAAAAGTTGTTGGATGTGTAAATCTACAAATAAAAATTGTGAAAAACGAAAAAGCCCTTGATTTTGCAAACAGGTAGTTGCGGCTATCAACAGATTTTTTTGTTGTGTGTGGATATGTCGCACATTGTTGTCAGCAATTCACATGAAATGAACAGAGTATGTGAAAATAAGTTATATTGTCCGCTGGGAAAATTAAGCCATTGGGGCGAAGGAGTTCTTATGAAAAAGATTTTTGTGGCGTTGAGTATGGTTGCGTTCTTGGCGGCGTGTGACGATTCGGCGTCGGCAGGAAACAATGAACCTACGACTTTGAGTGGCGCCGAAGGGCAGGGGCGTTCGTCTTCGAGTTCGGTCACTTCGGCTGGCTCAGTGACCTTGTCTTCATCTTCTCTTTTGTTGAGCGATGAAGGAGTGCTTAGTCGGTCCAGTTCGTCCGAAATGAAAACGGAATCTAGTAGTTCGGAAAAACTGTCCGAGATAAGTAGCTGTTCTGAGGACGATGACGAGTATTCGTCGAGTTCCGTAATTTTGGCAACTCCTTGCAAGACTGAAACTGAAGATAACTGCGAATATGGGACTTTGCTTGACGACCGTGATGGTCAAACCTACAAGACTGTAAAGATTGGTAATCAATGGTGGATGGCCGACAACCTGAATTACGAGACGGAGAACAGCTACTGTTATGATGACGATCCCTCCAACTGCTCCAAGTACGGTCGCCTGTACACCTGGGCGGCAGCAAAAACAGTTTGCCCCGAAGGGTGGCACCTGCCGGACACCACGGAATGGAATACGCTGTTCACGGCAGTGGGCGGCAGTTCCACAGCCGGTGCCAAGCTCAAGTCGCAGACGGGTTGGACGGCATATTACGGAATCACCAATGAGGACTCTTTCGGTTTCTCGGCGTTGCCTGCCGGCTTCAGGTTCGACTATGGGCATTACATCAACGAGGGCGACTACGCTTACTTCTGGAGTTCTACGGAGTACAGTAGCTACGGCGCGTACTACGTGAGCTTGGACTACAACGGCGACTACGCGTACCTGGGCAACGACGGTAAGAGCAACGGGTTTTCTGTTCGTTGCGTAAAGGACTAGGTTCGCCTAGCAATGAGCCCTAAGGCGGAAGAAGATAAGTCTCCGAGCGAACATTCCGGAACGGCCATGTGAGCGAGGAGAGCTTATTCTCTGGAGCCGTGGGCTATTTGATTTTGGGGCGTTGCGGGGTGTCCCCGCTAGAGAGGGTGGAGAGCGACGAAGTGCGAACCAGGGGGAAACTTCCCCCTTTGTATTGTGGATTGCTTCGTCACTTGGTTCCTCGCAATGACGTTTTTTGATATAAAAGGAGATTCCCGCCTGTGCGAGAAAGACAGGTGCGGGCTAAAATGCTATCTTTTCCTCCGGAAACATTCTAATTAACAGAGGTTCAAAAAATGAATTATTTCAATTCTATCCCTATGCGTCGCCAACTCGAAGAAATTGGCCACTGCCGTTTCATGGAACATTCTGAATTCAGCCGTGGAGTTGAAGCCCTCAAGGGCAAGAAGATTGTGTTCGTCGGTTGCGGTGCCCAGGGTCTCCATCAGGGTCTTGACCTGCGCGATAGCGGCCTCGACGTCTCTTACACGCTCCGCAAGGAAGCCATCGAACAGAAGCGCCAGTCCTGGAAGAACGCTACTGAAAACGGCTTCAAGGTCGGTACCTACGAAGAAATGATTCCGGATGCAGACCTCGTTTGCAACCTCACACCGGACAAGCAGCACCACAACGTGATCCCGGCCATCATGAAGCTCATGAAGAAGGGTGCCGCCCTCTCTTACAGCCACGGCTTCAACATCGTTGAAGAAGGCCAGGAAATCCGTAAGGACATCACCGTGATCATGGTCGCCCCGAAGGGCCCGGGTTCCGAAGTCCGTAGCGAATACGTTCGCGGTTTCGGTATGCCCTGCCTTATCGCCGTGCACCCGGAAAACGACCCCGAAGGTAAGGGTTGGGACTACGCCAAGGCTTACGCCGCTGGCCTCCATGCCGACCGTCCGGGCGTTCTCGAAAGCTCTTTCGTTGCCGAAGTGAAGTCCGACCTCATGGGCGAACAGACCATCCTTTGCGGTATGCTCCAGACCGGTACCATCCTTTGCTACGACAAGATGGTGAAGGAATTCGGCGTTGAACCGGCTTACGCAGTCAAGCTGCTCCAGTACGGCTGGGAAACCATTTCCGAAGCCCTGAAGCACGGTGGCATCACCAACATGATGGACCGTCTCTCCAACCCGGCTAAGATCCGCGCAACGGAACTCGCCGAAAAGATGAAGAAGATCATGAAGCCGCTCTACTGCGAACACCAGGACAACATCATCTCCGGCAAGTTCTCCAGCACCATGATGGTCGACTGGGAAGCCGGCGACAAGGACCTCCTCAAGTGGCGTGGCGAAACGGGCGAACTCGAATTCGAAAAGGTCGAAGCTACCGACAAGGTCATCACCGAACAGGAATACTTCGACCGCGGCGTTCTCATGACCGCCATGATCAAGGCCGGTGTGGAACTCGCATTCGAAACCATGTGCTCCGTGGGCATCAAGCCGATGAGCGCCTACTACGAATCCCTCCACGAAACGCCGCTTATCGCGAACCTCATCGCTCGTAAGAAGTTGTACGAAATGAACCGCGTGATCAGCGACACCGCCGAATACGGCTGCTACCTGTTCGCCAACAAGTGCGTGCCTCTGCTCGCCGACTTCATGAAGAACGAAGTGAAGAAGGACGACATCGGCGCTATCTACGGCGAAGGCAAGACCACCGCCGTGGATAATGAAGAGCTCATCAAGGTGAACAAGAACATCCGTCAGCATCCGGTGGAAGAGGTCGGTGCTTGGCTGCGTGAACGCATGTCCGGCATGACCCGCGTCGTCTAAGCTTCGCGATACTGCGTTGTGGCTGCGCTCACGTACGTCTTAGTACGCTACGCGCATCCACGCCTTGTCTCGCTCGCTTATCCTTAGCGGGATAGTCTTGCTTGATTATACAAGCTTTCGAAAAAGCAATTTTTTAGAGCCTGTCGGGTACGCGCCCGGCGGGCTTTTTTATATTATCCGGCATGAACAATTCTCAATCTCGCAGCAAGCTTCGTGACGAAGTCTATACCCAGATGATGTGCGCGCAGGCGCGTCTTTCTAAAGATCAGAATACCCAGATGGGGGCGGTGCTCGTGTCGGCCGACGGTCGTGTGATCAGTACCGGTTACAACGGTGCTCCAGCGGGTTTCGATGACGAAACGGTGCCGTACACTCGCGAAAAGCAGTTGCTGGCATACGATTTGTTGGATGCCGATTCGGGCGAGCTGTTGAGCCACCACGAGTTCGAGGCGAACAAGTACCCGTTCATGGTGCATGCCGAAATCAACGCGCTGCACTATGCCCGCGGCAAGGTGCCTCCGGGATCCAAGCTCTATGTGATCGGTTTCCCGTGCGAACGCTGCGCCCTGGACGTGAGCCTTTCGGGCGTTGCCGAAGTGTTCGTGACCAAGGACGATTACGACCCGAAGTCCACGCTGAACAACAGCCGCGACACGGCTTACTACATGTTTGCGCAGGCGGGAATTGTGGTGACGCTTTGCGGTAAGCGCATTCGCCCCGTTGTTTCGAAGCCGAACAAGTAGTTTTTATCACACGCCTAAAAGTGTAGACGTAAATTTTTACCCAAATGTGGACTTTGGGGCGAAATTTTTGTTATATTGATAACCGGGAGCAATTTGCGCTCGGTTCTTTTTATTGGATTTTTATATGGTGAATCTTTTTGAATATCTGAACTATCGCGAATTTTTGCGGGATAGTTACGAGGAACGTCACAAGGGTGACTGGCGTTTTAGCCATCGCTATATTGCCGAGCGTGCCGGATTCGATGCGTCGATGTTCAACAAAATTCTGCAGGGCAAGCGTAACCTGACCGCCCGCCTTGTCTCTGTTTTTGCCGATATTTTCTGTAGCGATGCCCGCGAAAAGGCTTACTTTGCCGACATGGTGGCGTTCAACCAGGCAAAGAACCATTCCGAAAGCCGTCAGTACCTGGAAAAACTGGTGGCCACCAAGGAATGCAAGGTCGAAAATGTGGCGAAGGACCAGTTTGAATACTTTGACCACTGGTACCATGCGGTGATTCGTGAACTGGTGACTTTTTACCCGTATGTGGGTGATGACGCTGCCCTCGGCTTGATGGTGCGCCCGCCGCTTACGGCTTCGCAGGTCAAATCTTCGATTGCGCTGTTGGAACGCCTCTCGATGATCAAGAAGAACGAAACAACGGGTTTTTACGAACAGACGCAGGGCCTGATTTCGAGCGGTTCGGAATCCTTCAGCACGGCGGTCAACTCTTACATTCAGCAGAACTTGAACGTGGCCCAAGACGCCTTGGACCGTTTTGACCGCAGCGAACGCAACTTGTCGACGCTGGCTTTTGCCTGCGACGAGCCGACTTACAAGGAGCTGGTCGAGATGGTGCGCCGCTTTAGGCGCGAAGTCTTGGCAAAGGTAGGGCAGTGCGAAAAGCCCAATCGCGTGTTCCAGCTCGGCATGCAGCTGTTCCCGCTTTCGGATCCGTATCCGCCTCCGCAACGTCGCGGGCGCAAGCGCCGTATTCGCGGCATGGAAATCGTCGACGAAATGGTTGCCGGTCAAGAGCAACAGATGGATGCGACGATGGTTGGGGGTGAAGATGCGTAAGTGTGTTTGGTGCAGAAAGCTGGGGGTGGGCTTAGCCGCTTTGCTTGGAACGGGGCTGTTAGCAGCATGTTCCAACGACAAGAAGGATGTCGCTGGCGGTACCGAAGCTGAATCCACAATTGCAATCACGTTGCAGATTGAACTGGCTGGAAAGCCAGCCGCTTATGCCCGCGTGCGAGCCCTGCCGGAAGATTACCTTTCCGATGGCAAGCGCATTGCAGAATGGAAAGAGACGGACGAGAAGGGCTTCGTTGAAATTCCCATGGATCCGGGAGACTATACGATTGAGGCTCGCCATGTCGATGGTTCCCAGGCGACGGGAGCGGTTCATAACCTTACGCTCGATTCGAATGTCTCTGCAATCGATACGGTCAAGTTGGGTGAACTTTCAACGATTGAAGGTTATGTGCTGTTCGGTGATTCGTCGCTGGTGGTGCGTATTGCTGGGCTTGACCGCTTTGTGGTGCCTGATAGCGCGGGTCATTTTGTGATTGATTCGCTACCGTCCGGAAACTTTGAAGTCCAATTTGGCAATCCGGTTGAAACGAATTCGACCAAGGTGCCTTCTGCGACAGGTGATACGTTGTACGTGGATTGCTCCGATTCCAGTGTCAATGTGGTGAAGCCGGAAAAGCTGGAAGTGAGCGCGTATCCCAAGGGTGACTGGAGCAAGCACGATGCGCTGCTTGCCGGGATTGATGGGTATGGCACAGGCGTCTTGGGTGCTGCGGGTGTAACCGATAGCCTCGGGAATATTTCTAAGGCCGAAGGTGAAATCTGCGTCGTGACGACGACGGAAGACTATGTGATTGTCGAAGATACGGCTCATGTGGATTCGGCGGGTGTTGCTGCGACGACAGCCGTGATTGCGCCGGGCTCGCTTCGCGAATGTGCTTACAAGGATGGCCCGGTGTGGGTGCTGTTCGAAAAGAGCGGAACCTACAATTTACAGGCTCCGCTCCGCTTGGGTTCCGACAAGACCTTCGATGGTCGCGGTCGGGATATCCGCATCACGGGCATGGGCATTTTGACTCAGGAATCGAGTAACCTGATTTTTGAAAACCTGACATTCACGGCCCCTGCTATTACGGCGCAAGATACGAGTTCTCGCCGTGCGCTTTCTCTCCACAATGGGACGCATCATGTCTGGGTGGACCATTGCGTGTTTGAGGAATACCCGTTGGTGGAACTTGATGTCAAGCGCAGTTCCCATAATGTGACGATTTCCTGGTCCCGCTTTGAAAATGCGCAGACTGGTGTGCTGTTTGGCCTTGCGGGGGATATTATCATGGATACGGCCCAGAGTCTGACGATGCATCACAATTATTTTGCCGGTCTGGATGATGACGGAATTCTTGCCCATGGGGGAGCACTCCATGCCTATAACAACTTCTTTGATTCGGTCGAAAAGTCGGGTGTAGTTTGCTCGGACTCTGCAACTTGCCTGATCGAAAAGAATATTTTCAATAACGAAATGCCTGTAACCCTTTACCGCTGGTATTATGAAGATTGTTCGCCGGTAGATTCCACGGTGGGCTTTGTACACATGGTCGACAACAAGCTGGTCTCTGGAGATGGTTTTGTGGAAGGCAAAGCCCGCGGTTACAAGCCCGACTACAAGTATACCGCCGATGATGCCGATGTGGGCCTTGCCTTGCAGGTGAAGTCTTGGAGTGGTGTACGATGAAAGAAAAAATTCCCGCATTCTTGATAATGCTCGCTATCCCCTTGTCCATTGTGCTCTACTTGAAAGTGGAGGCGGCCTCGGGGTCCGAAATCGTTGCGCTACTTTCGGCGGTAGCCTGCTACCTGGTCATCTTTTTCTTGCTGGCCATGTTCTTCAATTCCCGTGCCAAGGGGGCCGACGGCAAGGCGGTTTCTGCTTTAGACAATTTGTTCGCAGAAAAGAAGACGAAGGCGCAACTTGCCCGCGAAGAAATTTTGCGCAAGCAGAAGGAAATCGAGGCTAAAAACGCCTCTGAAAATAAGTCCGAATCTTAAGTGGCTCTTTGCAGACAAAATTATCTCCTTTAGCTATATTTGGCACGTAAGGAGATTATATGAAGAAACTTTTCCTTTTGATAGCCTGTGCGGTGGCCTTTTCTAGTGCTGCTGAACGTTACAAAGATCGCATGTTCGACGTTTCTGTCCAGAGAGATGTCGTTTATGCTTCGGGCGTAAAACACCTCAAAACAGCCAATACATTGTTGAGCCTGTACAATGCATATGCAAAAAGCGATGGCGGAATGCCGGTCTATCTTTATGAAAACGAGACGGACCTGACCACGGTTGATTTGCACATGGATATTTATCAGCCAAAAAAGGACAAAGAAAAGAAGCGTCCTGCGGTTTTGGTGATGCATGGTGGCGCTTTTGCGGCGGGTTCTAAGAACGACTACGACCAACATACGGTGACTTATTGCGATTCTTTGGCGGCACGCGGATATGTGACGGTAGCGGTGCAATATCGCCTGGGTATTACGGCGGTGGTCAAGAACAAGGCTCTTACCATCGATAGCCTTGACTTCTCGAGAACGGTTTACCGCGGTATTCAGGATGTGCGCGCTGCGGTGCGCTATGTGAGAATGCATGCCGATGAACTGGGCGTGGATCCGGGTCGCATTTATTTGATCGGCAATAGCGCCGGTGCAATCCTCACTCTCGAAAACATTTACATGGACAAGGATTCTGAAATCCCGCCTGCAGCAAAGAACAAGCCGAATCTTGGTGGCCTTGACGCCTATGGTGTCCAGGGAACGAATGCTCAGGCGAATGCCGTGGCTGCCCTCTGGGGAGCTATCCATGACCCGAAAATTATTGAAGATGTATCAAAGCCGGTGCTCTTGGTGCATGGCAAGGCCGACAGTACGGTGGTCTTTAAGACAGGACGTCCGCTGGGAAACATTGCAAATGTGCTCAAGAACGTGATGCCTGAAGCAGCGGCAATTTTGAGCTCCTATGCATTCCATGTGAATACTCCGACCCTTTACGGAAGCTATGTCATTGACTCGGTGTTGACGGCAAAGGGTGTGGAACATGATACCTATTTTGTGGAAGGCCAGCCCCATGAATTCTATGACTATGATGATTACGATGTAAAGGTGCAGAAGAAGGTGTTTGACTTCCTTTATGCCCAGACTCAGAAACCAGCCGGTCCCGAACGCATTGTGCTTGCTTTGGCCAAGCCTTCTGCACTTAGGATGGGCGAAAACAATTTGAGCTTTACGGTGGCGAAGGGGAATAACCTCATTTACGCCGTGACGGATCTGCGAGGCCGTATGGTGAAAAACGGCGTGGTTTCTGCAGGCGAAACGGTGGAACTTGCGGACCTTGAACGCGGCGTGTATGTGCTCCGCGTGAAGGGTGAACGCCCCGTCCGTTTCGGCATTTCTCGCTAAAAACGTCATTTTTCAAACTTTCTAAAGCGCCCTTTCATTTCGAAGGGCGTTTTTCTATATTTGGAGTGGGGTGGCGGATGGCCGCCGGCAGCAATGCTGGAGGAAAGTCCGGGCACCACAGGGCAGGATGCTGGATAACGTCCAGGCGTGGAA
>JBGUWV010000046.1:0-1575 GCA_045221475.1 Fibrobacter sp. | reverse complement strand
CTTCAATCAGGGCAGAAATGCAAAGTACGATTTTTCAGTTACAGAGGAGTCAGAACCGACCATGACGGCAAGAGGACCCAATGCGGTGGCGCAGCCGGTCTACACCACCAGCAAGGCATCCTACCACACGGAGGCGGCAAAGGATGTGGCGAACACGCTGGTGGCAAGTGACTGGAAAGATCCGCCGACCATTACCGAAGAGCCTTATTACATTGTACGCAGACTCACACCGACGGAATGCGCAAGGCTGCAGGGATTTCCGGACTGGTGGTGTTCACATCTCGGAACGGCAAATCCGTCTGAACATGACATGGAGTTCTGGCGCGGTGTATTTGAAACCCACCGCCGTGTGGTAAGCGGAGCATCGAAACCGAAGTCAGACACGCAGATCAGAAAATGGCTCGCCGCCCCTCACAGCGATTCTGCAGAATACAAGATGTGGGGCAACGGCATCGCTCTGCCGTGTGCTGTTTATGTCCTTTCGGGCATTGTTCAGCATGCTGAAAAACATTAGTTGATGGTAATCAAACAACACTAAATATAGTGAAACTATCTGCACAAATTGACTTGATATAGTGTTTTGACAGAGCAAATATGTAGTCACCGTTAAACAACAGGAACATAAAAACATGGAAATTAAATTTGATGTCAAAGGCGAAAGCCGCAAAGACCTGGTCAAGGTGATTTCAGACACTCTCGGTGTCAAGGCTGAATACCAGGGCATGCCTACAGTAGCATTTGTGATTGGCGATTTCACGGTAACCAAGGAAGGCACTCTGGTGTTTGCCGATGAGGTTAACGCCGACGATGTGCTGAAGGCTCTCGCAGCCAACGCCTTTTATCCGGTGGATGAAGACAAGGCTGATGAAAAGAAGGCTCAGGAAGAACAGACCGGACTTACCATCGAAATCCCTGCCGACAAGGTGAATGTGGATAACCTTCAGAAACTCCTTGATGCCAAGGGCTGGCTTATCCGCAAGGCACTTGGAATCGAGTCCCTTGCCTTTGAGGTGACTAAGGATAAGGTTTCCTTCCCGTGGTTCAGCCACACCGATACGGATTTGACCACTGCCTGCACCCAGTTCATCGCAGCCATCTGCAGGATGAGCGTGGAGCAGAAACGCATCACCGCAAGGGAGAAGGCCGTAACCAACGAGAAGTACGCCTTCAGATGTTTCCTGCTCCGCCTAGGCTTCATCGGTGATGAGTACAAGCAGAGCCGCAAACTTCTGCTCGCCAACCTTGACGGAAGCTCGGCATTCAAAGCGGTAAAACAGCAGAATCAGGAACAGGAGACAGACAATGAACTTTCCGAATAGAGAAACAGTTGAAGAACTGCGCAGGACTTATCCCGAGGGAACCCTGGTTGAACTCGTACGCATGAACGATGATTACGCTCCACCGCCCGGAACCCGAGGGACAGTTCTTTACGTCGATGACATAGGGACTGTTCACGTACGCTGGAGCACGGGCTCAAGTCTCGGAATTGCCTACGGTGAAGATGAATGTAAAATCGTTCAAAAAAGCAAGTAAAATCAAAGGTTTATATATTAAATAAATATCAAAATATAAGCG
>JBGUWV010000045.1:0-37182 GCA_045221475.1 Fibrobacter sp. | reverse complement strand
GCCGAAGTCATCGGCCTCGGCAAGGCCATCGAATGGATTAATGCGGTTGGCATCGAAAACATCCGCAAGCACGAAGAAGAAATTACGCAGTATGCCTTGGAACAACTTGCCACAATTCCACAAGTGAAAGTGCTCGGCAACCCCAAGGAACGCGGCGCCCTCATCAGCATTACGCTCGACGGCATCGCCGTCAGCGACGCCGCCATGATTCTCGACGAAGAAAACGTGGCCGTCCGTAGCGGGCACCACTGCGCTCAACCTGTCATGGACCGTTTCGGCGTCGACGCCACGCTTCGACTGAGTTTCGGCGCATACACCCTGAAGCGCGACATTGACCGCTTTATCGCAGGCATCAAGCGCGTCGTTCGCTTGTTCGCATAGTTCTGCATCATGGGTATCGAAAAAGGCATCTTCAACCGTACATCGCTCCTTCTCGGAGACGATGTCATGGACAGCATCTACCAGAAGCGCGTCATTATTTTTGGACTTGGCGGAGTCGGTAGCTGGTGCGCCGAAAGCCTCGTTCGCTCCGGCATCAAGGAACTCGTCCTAGTTGATTCCGACCGCGTGTGCGTTACCAACGTGAACCGACAACTGATGGCCACCACCAAAACTGTGGGTCAAGTCAAGGTCGAAGTTCTCAAGAATCGCTTGTTAGAAATCAACCCGCACGCCAACATTGTCGCGCTGCAAGACATCTACGAAGAAGCGAACACCGAAAAGTTCCAACTCGATACATTCGACTACATCATCGACGCCATCGACAGCCTCGAAAACAAGATGCAGTTGTTGTGGCACGCCACTCGCACCAAGGCCACCGTATTCTCTTCGATGGGGGCAGCCCTCAAAATGGACCCCACACGGATCAAGGTCGCCGAATTTTGGAAAGTCGCAGGCTGTCCACTCGCCCGCGCACTCCGCGACAAGTTTAAGCGCAAAAAGAAAAAACTCAAGAAAAAAGTCCTGTGCGTCTACAGTGACGAGCTTCTAAAAAACCGCGGCAAGAATTCTTCTTGCGGAACCGATGCCTGCATGTGTCCCAAAGTTCGAAATGAACATAGCGAAGCAGAGCTACAGAATGCAGCTCTTGTCGGTCACGAATGGTGCAGCAGCAAGGCACAAATCAACGGCACCATGGCACACTCCACCGCTATTTTCGGATTCACAATCGCGGGCCTCGTGATGCAGGATATCTATCAGAAAGCTTTAGCAAGCGCCGAGTAAAAAGCTAAAATTCCGGCATGCTGAAATCGCCGTAAAGTTCACGGCCATCGAACACCCATACCACCATCTTTTTGCCTTCCAAGAAATCCGAACGATTCTTGAACAAGGTCGGTCCCAGGTTTCCCCCGCCAATACGACTGCGAGTAAACGTCTTAATCCCTGTCGCCTGCGCAATGTACGCGCCAATATTGGAAGAACTGTTCCAACCAAAATCGGCATTGCTATCGCCAATCACCACAATGGGAGCATCCTTGAACCCACGGTAGCGTTTCCCTGCCGCATCCACAGTTTTTTGTACACGCACATCATAATCAGGGTAAGAATTGTACTTCAGGTGATAAAGATTTCCGGTACCGGGAACAATCGTATCGCGCAGGAACCATTCTTCCCTCGGAACATCCAAGTCCATCTCGTTGATGGAATCGGCAATCATCTGGGCAAGCAACTGCCGGCCAGCACTTGTATAATGGCTTTCGTACGCCTCGAACATGGGCGTTTCTTCGTTCTTTTCGAGAAACTCCTCTACCGCATCGACAACGACAACGCCTTCGTCTTGCAACGCATCTACCCATTCTTCATATTGCGGGGCAACGATACCACCCGACAATTCTTCCGAATAATGTTCCGCCTCGATTTGTAATTTGTCAGGAACAGGCACCACCACCAACTTGATACCGCGCGCTTCCAGCGAATCGTTGAAGGCCACAAATGAATTCAAGTTTTCTTTCCAGTCCACCACCAAGTTGACAAGACTTTCTTGCAAGAAAATCCAGTCGTCTACGCCACTTACCGCACAGCGAGCCTCTTTCAGCTGCCCACCGCATTTTTCAATATCGGCATCAATCTGTTCCTGAACGTCCAACGGGATAAGCGGACGGGTAGAAAGGTATACAACGGCAAGCGCAACAGCCGCCACTCCAAATCCAAAAATAAGCCCCAAATGTTTCCTAAAAAACATGACAAGGCCAAATTTAGAATTTTTTAGAATCCTTGGCAGGGGCCAGACGGCCTTTATGCTTCGGCAAACGAACTGCTTACGCACAAAATGACGACAATTATTGTCGTCTACATTTTATATATTAAGAAATACTTCCCGCTTTGTGGGAATCGCACTTTTGCAGGAGACTTTATGGCAGAGCAGGCTCGCGGCGAACGAATGATACAGATATTCGTCTACATGATGGCGCACTACAACAACCGTTACAGCGTAACAGACATCATGCGACACCTAGACTTCCGTGAAGAGGACTTGCGGAGCGTTCAGCGAGACATGCAAGCACTCTCTAATATTGGAGGTGGTTACATCAACCGTATTGTCGAAAGCGGCAAAATCTATTACAAGGTGGCGCTAGAACGCGCAAACAAGCTCATATTCCCGGAATTCGGCGACACGCTACTGCATTTCATGTTCCTGCAGCGCATCGCAAACATCTACCCCGCGACATCGAATCTCATCGAAGACCTGACCAAGAGAATCACGCAGGACTTGCCCGCTAAGGAACAATCGACTTTAGCGTATTATGCGAAAGAACTAAACGGACGCATTCTATTCATAGGCACACCTCCGAATGTTGATGAAAACGTAGGCAAAAATCTGCCGGTCATTCTTGACGCTATCCGCAAAAAACAGAAGGTGCAAATCGCCTACACAGACAACTGGGGCAATAC
The DNA here is from genome assembly GCA_045221475.1 of Fibrobacter sp. Lineage (GTDB taxonomy): Bacteria > Fibrobacterota > Fibrobacteria > Fibrobacterales > Fibrobacteraceae > Fibrobacter. The sequence goes on along the minus strand of JBGUWV010000045.1, from coordinate 34,290 downwards.
AACCAACAAGCCTCGCATTCCGCTGATGGTTGCCATCCACCAGGGCGAAATCTACATCGGCTGTGTCTCGCAACACCTTCCTGACAAGACATATGCTCTCAAGCTTCGCCGCATTCAATCTGTAAAGCTTTTGCACGAACAATTTGTCGAAGACCCAAAAGTTATCGAGACGCTTCGCAAGCGCATCCGCACTGGCACGCTGCTTTCGGGCAACCAGGATCAGCGTGAAGAAAAAGTCGTCATCTATTTTCCGGGATACGCCAAGAATTTTCTACAAGAACGCCCCTACCACCGCAGCATGAAAATCACAGAGTTGAAATGCGGTGATATTCAAGTGACCATGAAAGTCGCCGTGAATGATTTGCTAAAGCAATGGGTCATGTACTACGGCTCAATCGCTGAGGTGTTAAAACCCGCCAAGCTCCGCAAAATGGTACTCGACAGCGCAAAAGAATTGGTGAAAATGTACGAGAGATAAAATCCATCTCAAGAGAAATCTTCCATTTCCAGAAAGTCTTTTAGTTTGATGTGCTTGACGGTACTGGTAGAATAATCAATATCGTCATTTGAAATGAGAATCTTTGCGTGCGTATTGTCAATGTCTGCAAAAGCACCCATTTCCCGGTCATAAGTTGAACGCTCCGCCACGGAATAGGCAACCTGAATGAAGTATTTTTTGTTTTCCTTTTGGGCACAAAAGTCTATTTCCTGTTTTCCTGAATAGACACTCAATGAATATCCCCTATATAGGAGTTCATTATAGACGACATTCTCCAAATTGTGAGTCAAGTCAAAAATACCGTCAGCAACGCGAATGGAATTAAACGCTACATCTTCGTCATATATTTTTTCGAAGAAGTTTAGCTCCCGCTTTGCCTTTGTCGAATACTGCTTGATAGAGCTGATAACATACGCTTCTTTAAGATACCCCAGATATTTAGTTATCGTGTTGACGGAACATTCGCTGAATTGTCCCCTAATGTAATTGTAGATGGACTTTGCAGACAAAATTCTCGAATTGGAAATGAGAACGTAATTGGCAAGTTTGGTAAAGAGTTCCGGTTTGCGTATTTTGTATCGATTCACAATATCGTTGATGACAATCGTTTGGTCAAGATCGTTCAAGTAGTTCCGTGTAGCACTTTCAGTATTGAATTCAAACCGCATCGGGAATCCGCCATAGATTAGGTAATCAGTAATGGTTGCGGATCTACCCTGTTGCGTCAAACATTCCTGAATTTCTTTAAAGACAAATGGCCTTATCCTGAACGCCACATAACGGCCACTCAGTTCCTTGGTAAATTCCTTGGACAGAAGTTTTGAATTGGAACCCGTGATGAATACGGAGCAGTCATGCAAGCGCAATGTCTTGCACGCATCAGGCCAGTCTTTCACATTCTGGATTTCGTCAAGAAACAGGAAGCATTTGCTCGCGCGACGAGTCTTTTCAACATAATCAAGAAGTTCATCGCAATTGGATATTCTAGACAATGTGCCACGATCTTCAAAATTCAGGAAGATAACATTGTCCGTTTTTTTGCGGATTTCTTCGGAAATCTGCGAAAGCACAACCGACTTGCCACATCGGCGAATGCCAGTAATAATCTTGATGAGATCGCTGTCATAAAAGTCTCGAATTGGAGCGATGTATTTTTCGCGTTGAATCATAGCACACCTTCTACTGAACTCTTTTTATAAATATAATAAAAGTTTTCAGTATAGTGAAAACTTTTTCATTTTTTAGTGAAAGTTTTCACTACAGATGGGTAAAATACAGGTAAATTGGCGTTTTTCGCTTAAAAAGGTGGTATTATACCACCTTTTACGCATTATTCTCGTTCAAAAATGGCAATTTCAAGATTCACTTAATCCTATCGCCGCAGAATTCCTGGCGACCGCATTTTTTGCAATGCGAGCCCATCCAAAGCGTATCGAACTGCTCAATAGCAGGTTCAACAAGAGCAGGATCATTCGTGAGAATTCCCGCCTCAAAGTTACGGCGTAGAGAACTTTTCATGCCGATTCCCGCACCCGTCAAGTTCGCAGAGCCGATGTAGGCCGTTTCGAGATCAAAAATCATCATCTTGAAATGCACCCGCGGGCACATCACGCGTTCCAAATCAGTCACCAGAATCGGGAAACGGTCAAAATCCTCACGAAAATTCGGGCCGGGCTCTTTAGCATGAATCAAGCGCACGCCCACCCCGCGTTTCAAAAGCGTGGCAAGTTGCCCCAGCAACGGGATCGCATCACCATCCTGTTTCACATACACATCCTTGATATCGGCAGTACCAATCCACAAATTATTGCGGACCGACATGATTCGCGAAATCACTTCGGAGTAATGTTCTTCATTCTGAATGTATTTGGTGAAGATGGACATGGTGGGAAATATAGATTTGTTGGACTTCCTATTTTCTCTCCGCTCTTGCAGCTTTGATTTCTGCGACAATTTCTTCTTCGCTCATGCCAGCAGAGCCGTTTTTCAAAGCAGATTCATTCAAGGCTTCTAACGCGGACATAAGAGTGGATGCGGAATAAGAAACCGAGACATCATTTACAACCATTTGCGATTGAACGGGATTTATCAAATCCAGAAAATTTCGAGTACTTATCGCAAAAGGAACGTTAGGAAAATGCTTTATATTACCCGTAACGATATAAGCATTTTTATCACGATGAGCAAAAGCTACATCATAAAAGATTCTGTCATCAACATCTGGCAAAGTAAAGTCCGTCGGCGCGACAGGCTCATTTATAGCGTATTTTAAAATTTCATCCACAAATCGTTGACCGTATGAAACATTCCACCTGAATTTAGAACGGCTCATCACTTCACAATATTCTTCAACAATATTTTCATCAACAATCGGTGTAAAAAGGTGTTTTGCAATACCTTGAAAAACCGCATAAGGAACCGATTGCAGACGATCTGTCGCAAGGGCAGCTGAGACCAATATATTCGTATCAACGACTGCGTAGTACACGTTTTTTTCTCTCCGCTCTTGCAGCTTTGATTTCCTCTTCAATTTCTTCTTCGCTCATCCCTGCAGAACCGTTTTTCAAGGATTCTTCATTGAGTGCACGTAATGCCGACATAAGTCCAGAAGATTCATTCATCGTCGGACGTTCAGACACCTTAAACGGCAACCCTCTTTCAATTACCGCACGTTTGAAAAAAATGCGCACAGCCGTAGGAATGTCCATTCCTAGGCTCTCAAACAAGTCGGAGACTTCGTCTTTCAACTTGTCATCCACACGTATTTGCAATATTGATGTCGCCATACAGACCTCAAATGATATACAACTATTAAATATAGTATAAACACATTACAAAAGCAATATGTTTGTATATTTTCCTACAACCCAAGCCTGCGGCCTTGATGGTCGTCTTTATTGGCGAGTTCTTCGAGCATGTTCTGCAAGATAAGTTCCTTCGTCCGTAACTCAGTAGGCACATATTCTAGCTTGCGGCGCACATTCTGAAAGTCGCTAATCGCCACATTGTCGCAGCGAAGAACTTCCTTGGGGCAATGGCCCCCGAAAAACGCCGTCCAAGTTTTTGAAATTTGCGGCAGGTCCATATAGTTAAACGCCAGCTTCAGCTGAAAGCGCCGGCGAATCGCCCAATCCAAAACATTCTCGTAGTTTGTCGCAGCAATCAACATTCCATTGAACGAATCCATCTGGCAAATGAACTCGTTCACCAAGGTCACTTCCCAATGGTTTTTCGCGTTGCCACGATTTTCAAAGAAACTGTCCGCCTCGTCGATAAACAGAATCGCATCACTCCGTTCCGCTTCACGGAACATCGCGCTTACATTATGTTCGCTTTCGCCCACATGGCACCCTAGAATATCACTCGCTCGTTTCACAATAATTTCGCGACATAGAACATCATGCGCAATATGCTTTGCAAAAGCCGATTTCCCCGTACCGGGAGGACCATACAGGAATACATTCAAGTTCTCCCTGCGACCCGTCGCCTTCGAATCTTTCCATCGGGCATCAAAATTCTTGAGCATCGGCACGACATAATCAATATTCCGAATATCTCCACTCGAAATACGGACGCAATCCAAATTATACTCTGGTCTTGATTCCTGCGGCAAAGTCGATATACCCAAAAGTTTCGCATGCGAAGACGCAACTTCGCGAACCACATTCAAAGGCGACATCTCCTGAGACTGCATCCGTTGCGCAAGCCGAACTGCCAAAGTGGCGCTCCCCGCCATTACCGGAATTTCCTTGGCGACACATTCGATATCTTCGCTACGCATCATCGATTCCGCCTGCTGCGTTTTCAGTACGGACTGCCAAATCGCAATGCGTTCACTCTTGCTGAACGAGAAAAATTCCAACGAATAATCGAAACGGCGACGGGTACTATTTTCAATCATCGCGATATTATTCGTAATCCAGATAACAGGCGTTTTCAGGCTCTCAAAAATAATATTCAGCAATCCCTTTTCTGCCTTGTTCAAAACCAAGTCTGCCTCATCCATCAAGATGATGCCGCCACTCCGCTCACATTCCCAATCGGCCAAAAGCATCGAGCGCAGGCGTGTCTGCAAAAGAGATTCCTCGCTCATCGATTCTTCACCGATGCCCACCGAAAGCAATGTAACATTCAATTCTTGTGCAATCGCCTTGGCAAGTTCCGTCTTGCCCGTACCCTCGCGACCATAAAAAAGGATGTTCAGTGGAGTGCCCCTTTGGTGCGATTTAAGCATCTGCAGAACAAAAGACGCCTGCGGATTCGTCTTGACAATCCGCTCATAGGGGACACACGGTTTTGCCGCCGGTTTAAAATCCATAATCCGAGACATGTCCGAAAACCCGTACAGATAATTGCTCACGTCGTCCGCTAGGTACAATTCCTTGCGTTTGATTCTCAAATCCGTATTGCGGAACGCTTCTTCCATTTGAATTAACTGAAACTTAAGAAGCGGACTCTCCTTGGAACAAAGTTCCTGAAGCGTTGTGCCATCAAGCCCCGTCAGCAAGGCAATCCGACTAAAGGCTCCACGCTCATTCGGGTCAAAAGTTTCCCCCTCTTTCACCCGAATGTTTTCTAGCCTCAAATACAGTCGCTGATGGTTCCGAAGCCACAAATAAAGCACCAGTTCCACCGCCTCATCCGACAAATGGAAAAGACGCTTTAACTCAAAAGCGCGTTGCAAGGCTTCGTCATCGTGCGAGCAACCTTTTGCCAGCTTTTCTTTCACGCAATTTTCAATCATCTGCACGATAATCGGTCGCAAGCAATCGTTCGCGCGCTCCAAATAAGCCATAATCTCAAAAAACTGCTGAGCAAAGCGAATATTCATGGTTTCGTGATACACTTCCAAAAGCTCCCGCACCCCATAATGCTTGTCGTCAATCGAAGTCCTGATAGTACTCGAAAAATCAACCTGGTCGCGAATCTCGTAAACACGATCCGCAAATTCGCCATAATAACGGACCGGCAAATAATTCTCGCAAAAACTGCGACAGCAACCATCCGGATACGCCCGCATAAAGCGTACCCAGTATTCCATAATTTTCAAGTCGATAAAAGAAGTCCTCGACTCCGCCTTCGCTACAGGCGACTCCCCTTCTAACCGATCCAGAGCATTCCCGAAATAATTCTCTGCCGAATTCTGATAATGTAACTGCATAGCAAAACCTCTTGATTCTACTATGCAATATAAAAGAAGCGCACGACAATTAGTGTCGTGCGACGAGACGGCTTAAATTATTTACAAGACCTAAATTTATCAAGTTTGATTATAAAAATCCAATATCGCCTTTTTCTCCGCTTCTAACCGTTCCTGAATTTGTTGTTTTCCCCAACGAGGCACTTCCGCCATTTGTCGAACAACAGCATATTTACTATTCCGATAGCGTTTCACCTTTTCTTCAAACGGCTTATCCTTTATAGAACGGTTAATATCGTATTCTAGCAACATCAAATTACCAATGCTATTTTGAAGAATCCTGTCAACTTCTACTGATTCATCTCCTGTAGCATGAATATGCTCCACATCAAAGCCCCAAGAAAGCCGATTCCTCAGTTGTTCTATACCAAGTTCATCAGGCATACGGGGTTCCTTGAGGAATGCAGACACAATGCAGATTAAATCCTTCTTTTTCCGGTTATCCGTAATAGAGCCATTCAATACTACTTCTACGCTCTTTTGCAATCCTATTTTTCGTTCGTCTATTTTTTTCTCAAGATTTGCAATATCTTTGTCGCATAGTATTTTGTAAATTCCGTACATGAAGACTTTTCCTTCATTCACGATTTTCGCATAATAAATACTATACGCAAAGAAAATTTTAGCAAGCAATCGCCACATTTCATAGACATTCTCTATATTCTTTTCATCCGTAAACAGAAGATAGAGAATCGGATATTGCCAATATCTTCCATACCGTGATTTGCTAACAAGGATATCAGCAATCATCTTTTCTTGAGAATCAACCCTTCTCGAATTCCAAAGAATAATTGCATCTTTGACCCTCTGCAAATCATCTAAACTTAAACTAACATTTCGTGCCCTATCGGCGCTTAATTCCTGATGGGGAGCAACATCTAAACAAACATCGAATAGGATGTCATAAAATCGATCAATTCCCCATTCGTACATAGATTTAGGCAAGTCGAACTTAGTAATCAAATATGTTTTGTAGACATCACGAACCATATCAACATTCACTAAGTCAAAATTATGATTCACCCTCCATTCAAGATTGCACTCTTTTATCTGATTATAAAGAATATCTATGCCATCAAATTGATCTTCTCCCCTTTTGTCTTTAAGGTATTCATACAATCTCACCTTAAATAAATCACCACCATTTAAGTCGAGACCAGCAGTATTGATTGTATTGAAGATTTCTAATGTCTTGGAAATACCAGCCTTTGTAGTTATTACAACAAACCAAATATTATCCTCAACATATTTCAACAAATCCGCATAATTGTCGAATGGAAAATTCAAGTCGTCAAATATTTCTTTAACTAGCTTAATATTTTCTAAATATTTGTTACTAGAACAATCATTATTCAAAATCTCTAAAGAATCAAAAGACATTGCTTCATTTAGAAATTCATCTTCCTTGCCTTTATTTACCCTAGATTCAAGAATATCGGTAAATCGAACCTTAGAAACATCGCAACAGAACGACAAGTATTTCAATAAACATAAAAGTGTACTGAAACGTTGTTGACCGTCAATCACGTCTTGTTCATGCTCATTCGTTGTGATATACTTGCGACATGACAACTGCATCGTACCAATAAACATTGGAGCAGGATTATCTTTTGGTAGAAGTTTCTTCTTACCATTCTCATCTTCATCAAAACCGGAAACGCCACAAAACCCCAGCAGCAAATCCCGCACGAACTTAGTAATCTGCGGTTCACCCCAGGAATATTCTCGTTGATAAACAGGGATTACGTAATGCGTCTTTGAATCAAGTAAATCTTTTAGGGAGTACCTTTTACAATCAATATTGAATTCTTCAGAAGATATTGCACACTTTTCATACAGTTTCTCAATCTTATCAGCTATTTGAATTGCCCTACAGCAGGATCCTCGCTTTTTGTACTGAATTTGTTGCGTGTCGGACGTTTCATTTAGCGACTTGTCAGGTTCCTGAAGATCATATATCTTTGCCGTTACTCCAATAGCGTTTTCAAGAGCCCAATCCTTATCAAAGATATTCTTTTCGTTACCACGTATTCGGATTACCGGATTAAGATTCTTTAAAAGTTTAGCATCACAAGTCGCCTTAGCAACTGAAACAACCATATAACCATCGGCAATAGCGATTAGGTCGCCTTTTCTTATTTTCCCAAACGAGTCTTTCTGTTCTCCGACAAAAACAATCCCATTACGTCTAAAAACAGAAATGATTTTAGAATTCTCATTCCCATTATCACTCCAACGGCAGCCAACTTTCCAAACAGTCATTTCTTTCTCCGATTAACTTCGCGGTTTCTTATCATCCTATTATAAGAATTGCCTTATTGGGAAAAGGTAAATCAGCAAAGTCGTCAATCCAGCAAAAATTGCAATGCAGCGCCTGTATAATCCCCAAGAATTCTTGGCCAATTAGCGAATTTAAGCAAAAAAAACGGCAATTTCACTAGAAAGAGCGGGAATCTATCTTAGCCATTTTTCCTTGAGCCATGCGCAGAAGAAGTCCCGCGACGTCATACCGCGAGCCTTATCATATTTTGGCATGGTTTGGTTCCAATGGGCGCTAGACGGATGATTCGTATAGATATAATCAACGATTCCGTGGGATTTTGTCCAATCCCAAAGATTTCCACCGAAATACTTCGGATAATCAAAACCTTCCGCCAGTTTGCACACCGTAGAGCTCAAGAAAACGAATAAATCAGGTTTCAGAATATCAAGCACCTTGATGAAATTACGAATAGCCTGTTCGCAGTCAACATCCTTGCCACCATAGGAATTCCACAAGTCATCGATTCCTGTTGTGCAATCGGCCGGGCGCAAGAAATAATTGAGGAACGTCACCTGATGCCAGCCATTGCCCCCGCTCGGCAGCACCAGATTCAAGCAACGCTCAATCTCTTTCCCGAAACGCCCGCTTTTGCCTTCACGAGTCCCACGTGTGTTGCACCAATCCTGCTCATCACTCGTCAACACAGGATTTCCGTACCAAGAATTCACATCATGGTGTACAGTAGAGCCTTCAGGCATATAATGACTTTCACCTATTAGCAAAAGCTTTTTATGTTTTGAAGATTCGTAATCATCCCCCACAAATGGCATCATGTACGGATGCGATTTGTAGAAAGGGACTGATTGAAATTGAGAGTCATAAGAAGTATTGGACATATTGCCTCCAATTGTTTATAGAGCCGGTTCGTGACCGCCCTTTGCCGGACTCTTTAGACAACGAGCATTTACCATGGCAAATATCGTTGGGAATTGCAGCCCGCAATACTTGCAAGTGTACTTGGACTTTTCAGAGCCCTCATACAGCACATGATTCGCACCACCACCCTGTTTTGCACAGCGGGCATGCACTAGTGCAAAAACCGAAGGGAAACCGATTCCGCAATATTTACAGTAGAACTTGGGGGACATAGTTCAAGAACTTAAAAATCCCATTCCGTGTTCTTATTTTCAAGAGCTGCACTAACACTATTCAAATCAGTTAAATTTTTGAACGGAGATGAATTCGCCAACCGATTAATGTTATCCAAACCAACAGCCAACTCTTGCATATTTCCCGATTGCAAAGCATGGTCGATAATATCAAAAAACTTCGAAAACTGAGATTTACGCTCATCAAAAGTTTTTTCCAAATACAACAAAAGTACATCTCGCTGTTTTTGGATCTCAGCAATAGCAATCTGTTTTTCTTTTTCAATTTCGCAACGTTTAGTAATCTGCTCTTCAGTAAACTTTGCAACTTCTCGACTTGCATTCACAATATTATTTACAACATCCAAAGCAGCCAAAGGAGTCTTTATTTGTAAACCACCTTTCCCTGGTTTAACAAGGGTTAAAATCAAATCTGTTGTTGACAACTCTTTTTTTCCATCAGACATACGTAATACTCCTTATAATTCAGAATTTAACAAAGTATGGGTCTTAGAAATAATTTTCTGGCTAGCGAAAGAAACCTTACCATCATCTTCCAACAAAGGAGTTTTAGCAAGCTCGCCAAGAGCTTTAACCAAAAGACCACACTTTTGAAATGTTTTTGTATAAAATTCATGCTTAAAATCAAAATCAGGAATAAGAGGTTCCAAGCAATCCAATTCACTTGAAGCCCTACGTTCAAGCTCCTCTGTTACATTTTTCAATTCCTTCGCTCTTGCTTTAATACCATCAAGTACAACTTCTGCCGCGTTCATCTTTTTTATAGCAATTTCAACACTCTTTTCATACTCTTTAGCTTCTGTCAGTTTTTTTGCATAATGATGCGAAGCAACTAATCCAGCAGCAGCAATAGCAACAAAGCCACCTGCTGCTGCAGTTGCTGCAGTCGTTATCGTCGCCAACGTTGCCGCGCCAGCAGCCATTCCACCACCACCGGCAGCAAGAGAACCGCCACCAAGCCACGCAAGAACAGCATTTGTTGCGGCAACTCCGTGCAAAGAAGCAATCGCCGTTCCCGTTGAAGCAGAAGCCAAAGCTGTAACAGCCCCAGTTACCGCAGCAGGAGCCGCCGAAGCTGCACCAAAAGCAGCAACAGCCCCTAACGTCCCCGCAGCGGCAGTTCCTGCCAAAGCCGTAGATGCATTTATTTCAAGATTTCCCAACTCATTTACAGTTTCTTGCGGAATTTGTATATCATCTAAAATTTCGTACGATTTTTCCTTATTCTTTTGTTCCATATCTTTTAGATATGTCAAAAAACGGCCAACAGTATTTTTCAAACTGTTTAATCGCACCCTACCAAACTCATTAATAGCATATTTCGTTTTTTGTTCAACTTTATCATAATTAGCTTTTGCGCTTTCATATCTAAATTCAGCATTTTGCCTTGTCGCCAAAGCTTCCTTGCGATCTTGATACGCTTGGATTCCAACAAGTTGCTTTGCAAATTTAGCCAATCCCATAATTAACCAACCTTTTCACCATTTTTATATTCAATAGATTCCATTATAGACCCATTCATGCTATAAGCAATCCAAGACCCGTCTAACACGCCCTTTTTATAATGGCAGCGAATGCACACACTTCCATTTTTATAAAACGTTTCACACACACCCTCTAATCGTCCCTGAACCCAAATTTTTTTCTTATTCAATTCTCCAGTTCTATAAAAAACTTCTTCAATACCATTTTTTTCATTTCTTTTGTACTTAACAATTCGCCGAACAATATTCGTTCCTGGATAATACTCTTTTTTTGAGTGCGTTCCTTTTTTTATCCAAATAACAGATGTGATTAATGCAACCACTATAATTCCAACAATCAAAGCTATGATTTGAAAATCCATAAAAAATTTCCTTTAATGATTTGATACTTTTCCTTCAAATATATTTATTCGTTACATGTTTTTATGTATTTACTGAAGTTGGTTCCTTGAATTGTTGATAAAATCGCAGAAAATTTTCAATTCTGCGCCAACAGCAGCATTGTATTGAAAATCATATTGATTAACTTTCAAACAGTATTTCGTCGAAAACTCATTTCCCATTGTGTAATAGCCAATATTATTTATTTCATTATAGTTTACCGACCAAGAAAGATTAACCGACATTATATATATCGCCTTGCTAGTCGCAACAACGCCAATGCCATTCTTACCATCATAAATTGCCAACAATATATCTTCTAACCAAATGTTTTTGGCAATTGAATCTCTCATTATTTTCATTGTTTCAAAATCAAAGTAACTATTCACAGAAAACGGATCGACATTGGGATCTTCACTAAAATATGGATGAACATAAACAACATTTGTATTTCGGAAATACCCGTTCACTATGGCAAGAACCTGATTAGCTTTATCTGCATCACTATGTATTTGCAGCGTATTCATCAAATTATAAAGTCTTTCAGACAAATCTTCTATAGTTGGAGAGTCTTCCTTAGGATAGTACATAAGACATTCTGCATCAGATTCAACACCATATATAGTACACCAAACATTCCATTGATCATTTAATTTTACAGGATCTACCTCAACTAGAGAATCAAGCGCATTAGTGAACATATCCAGCATAGAAAAATCTTCATCGTCACTATTTTCTTCCAATCCACCAAACTGATTTCCGATTTGGCAATACTGTTTCCACTGTTCCGTACGTTCATCAATGGCACTTGCAATTTGTTCCACAGAAAAGCCTTTTTCAAGAAGCCTATAAAGCACAGAATATTCATTTGTTGCCAAGTTTTTTATTTCTTTGATAAAACTTGTATGGTAATTGACGAACTCAATTTCAAAATCAAGAACAGCATTAAAACCGTCCTCCGCAATATTCATAATTTGACGACAGATACTTTCATAATTTTCTACCAATTGATCATATTCGTCATCATTTTCAGATTCTTGTTCAGGTTCATAGTTTTCGTCTTCACCGACTACATTCGAAAGGATATTACCTAACCCATTGAGTACAGATCCAGTCTGTCCAAAATATAAACCAGCCGCGATACGTCCCGCTTCAACGAAATTTTTCGCTGTAAAAAAATCTTTTTTGGGAGCATTTTGCCTAGCAAAAGTTTCATCATCTTTGGGTTTATAATTATTTAAAGCGTCTATAGCTTGCAAAAGTTGAGGATAATAGACAGCTTGCCGCTGAATTTGTAGATATAGATTATCAAGCTGTCCCTTCAGATCCTCCAAATAACTACTATCATACATATATTCATCATACAAAATTTCAGAGCAATCTACACCAATTTTTTTTTGCAAAGATTTTGCAATTAAATTTTCTTCTAGCAAAACTTGTGGACTTGCTAGTAAAAGCTGGCTTTTGAATTCTTCAATAAGTTCATCTGCTGTTAACGAGAAATCCACAAAGGACATTCCCTGTATAGTTGAATTTACGGCAGCTTTAAAAAAGAAAGCATTACCATATACTTTAGCTGCATTCGCCGTAAGTAAATTTCTAAAGCATGTCGCCCTAAAGGGAAAAATCGATTTTCCAGAATCATCCTTGTCTGTTTTACCATCTAGAATTGCGGAAATAAGACTCTCTAAATTCGGGGTTAATTTTTCAAGTTCTTGCAAACGAGCAATCGTTTCCGGGCTTTTTCCTGACTCCTGTTTAGTTCCACATTCAGGACAAAACTTAAAAACAGAACCATTCTGAAAGCCACAATTAGAACAAACAGTTTGAGAATCAAGTTTAGCTCCGCATTCCGGGCAAAATTTAGCTCCATCAGGAATAAGCGCCTGACACACATTGCACTGATTCTTACAATCAACATTTTCAACACAATCATTCATATTCAATCTCCTTCTCAATTACATTATTTCATGTTTTCCACCACGGCTACAGCCTCCATTGGCGATTGTCCATGCATCGTATGAGTATCCGCATTTTTTGCAATATAAATTCATACATAGCCTCCAAACTACTTCACCACCAGCGCTACAATTGCAGCAATCAACCCACCGAGCAACAGCGCGGCGATTACGACGGCGATGACCATAAACCATTTGGCGTATTTCAAGATTTTCACCACGGCACTATTTTGGTCCTTTGTAAACTGCTGAACAGCATTCATTGTCGCAGTCACAAGGAACCCGACATCATCGAGCCATCCCACCACGGGAATTGCGTCAGGCGCCAGGTCGATGGGCGACACGGTGTACAACAGCGACATGATGACAAAGAAAACGGCGAGTCCCTTTTGCAAAGGGGATGCGCCGTTCATATCTAAAACTTCGGGTTCTTTATCCATATTTTTCCTTCTTCTTTAAAAAGAAATATATCCTATTTTCTACAAAAGAGCACAATTCCCCACAAAAACTATAGTTTCCCCTCAAAAAACGTTATTTTGGGCGTTCCAACTTGGAATAAGCTCCTTTTCAGCAGTCCTTCACGCACCGGATTGAGTTTGCGCAGGAGAAGTCATTCCAAAAGCGGTCGAGAACGGCATCATCATAGAAGTTGTCTAGGCAAACGCGGAAAGCCCACTTGTTTTGCCCGACGGAACTCCAGAAACGCGTGTGTCTGCCACGTGCTCCGCAAAAGCCGAATTCCTCCATGCAGCCTGCCGGATACGCCGTAAAACCGAAAGCATCGATACTTTTACCGACAGGGAACAATTCATCTTCTTCCCAGCCGTCTTTGGATTTTAACGCAAGTGCCGCCCCAAGGTAAGTTTCGGCACCATGTTCGTCCTTTTCGCATTTGGCGCCGACGGCATCAAACAGGTCTCGCCAATCGTCATTGTTCGGCAGGCGCCAGCCCTCGGGGACTGCAGCTTCCGCAAATTTCCAGTAGTAGCACAAGCCATACTTTTTCACATCCGGATCGTAGCTCCAATCATAAGGCGGAGTTTCACCATTCAAGCATAGATACCCCTTGCCGCCAGCATACGCCTGCGCGCCTTCGCATTCATGCCGCAAGTTTTCGGCAAACCATATCCGATTGCCGATTTTCACGGTGCGGTAGGTTTCACCGTCTCGCGGGTCTGTAAAATACGAGTTAATCATAAGAGCCTCCTACAAAATCAAATTCACCACGAGTTTGGTCATGGTTTCACGTTCTTCGGGTTTACTTTCGGCGATGAGCAGCGTGAGCGCGACAAGGGCACCATCGCTTACGATTTTGGAACCGTCCACACGATAAAGGATATCGTTGCGCGACATGTACCACAAGAAAATGAACGCAGCAATGCGCTTGTTCCCATCGACAAAGGAATGGTTTTTAACAAGCAGATACAGTAGCGTGGCGGCCTTCATCTGCACGGTCGGATAAAGTTCCTTGCCGTCGAAGGTCTGGTAAATTTGTCCAAGGGAACTTTTGAAAGACGCATCTTTTTCGACACCGAAGATTCCGCTGTCGCGAAATTTTTCCTTAAGCACAGCAATCGCTTCCATCGCCAATTCATAGGTGATGGGGCCATCCGTTTCGCTGTAGTCTACACCGGATTTCGGCAATTCCAGCTGCTGGTGGTCGTAACGATCCAAGGTTTCAAGGGCCGCACGAAAGTCACCGATGACATTCGATATTTCAAGTTTTTCCAATCTGTTCATGACGCACTCCTTTTAGGGCATCAACACGAATATAGATTGAGCATACGACAATTAGCGTCGTTTACAGATACAAAAAAAATCCCCGCCCGAGGGCAGGGAAAATTTTGACGCACGGCCGATGTTGTTTAATAGATAAACAACATCTCGCGATACTTCGGCAGAGGCCACATTTCGTCGGGGACGACCTTTTCGAGGCCATCCACAACCTTGCGCAAAGCGGCCATCGCATCGAGAATGCCTTCGTGGAGACCGTTCAGGCTTTCTTCCATGGTAGCGATGGCGGCACTCAGGTTCTTGACGCCTTCGCCCAGAGACTTCACGTAGGCATCGACGCCAGGGAAGCCCTGGTTGAGAGCCATTTCGTTGGTCTTGAGGGCGCTGGAGTAAGCTTCGACCACCTTCGGCAAGATGATGTTCTTGGCCATGTCGCGGCAGACTTCGCCTTCGATGTGAATGCGCTTGTGGAAATCTTCGACATTGATTTCGTAGCGGGATTCCATTTCGCGGCGGTTCATGACGCCATACTTTTCGAACAACTGAATGTTTTCTTCCTTGGTGAGAGCCTTGAGGGCTTCCACGGAGGTGCGAATGTTCGGAAGGCCACGGCGTTCGGCTTCGGCAACCCATTCATCGGTGTAGCCGTTACCATTGAAGATCACTCGCTTATGTTCCTTCACGATCTTTTGCAGAATCTTCTGCAGGCCCGTGTGGAAGTTCTTTTCGTCGAGTTTTTCGAGCTGTTCAGAAATCATGTCGAATGCTTCGGCCACGATGGTGTTCAGAACCACGTTGGGTTCGGAGCAGCTCTGGCTGGAGCCCGGTGCACGGAATTCAAACTTGTTGCCGGTGAAGGCGAACGGAGAAGTTCTGTTGCGGTCCGTAGCGTCGCGCGGGAGAGCCGGAAGCATGTCGGCGCCAATGCGGAGAGCGCCAGCTTGCTTACTGGACTTGGGCACACCCTGTTCAATCTGTTCGATGACGTCCATGAGCTGGTCGCCGAGGAACATAGAGACAATTGCCGGAGGAGCTTCGTTTGCACCGAGGCGGTGGTCGTTGCCGGCGCCAGCGGTGGTCATGCGGAGCAAGTCAGCATGAGTATCGACGGCGTAAATGATAGCGCAGAGCGTGGTGAGGAACACGGCGTTCTGGTGCGGGTCCTTACCCGGATTCAAGAGGTTGCCTTTACCGTAAGAGAGGGACCAGTTGTTGTGCTTACCGGAACCATTCACGCCAGCAAAAGGCTTTTCGTGGAGCAAGCAGACAAGGCCATTCTTGTCGGCCACATTGCGGAGCACTTCCATGATTTGCATGTTGTGGTCGCAAGCGAGGTTCACTTCTTCGAACATCGGAGCAAGTTCGAACTGGGCCGGAGCCACTTCATTGTGGCGAGTTTTTGCCGGAATGCCGAGCTTCCAGAGTTCGATTTCCACTTCGTTCATGAAGTTCAGAATGCGAGCCGGGATGCTACCGAAGTAGTGGTCATCCATCTGTTGGTGCTTAGCGGGAGCAGCACCGAACAGCGTGCGGCCAGCTTGGTACAGGTCCGGGCGTTGCAGATAAAAACGCTTGTCAATTAGGAAGTATTCCTGTTCGGCACCGAGCGTAACCGTCGTCTTCTTGGGACCAGCCTTGAAGCAGGTCATAAGGCGGCGGGTAGATTTAGAAAGAGCTTGCAAGCTGCGCAGAAGCGGAGTCTTCTTGTCGAGAGCTTCGCCGGTGTAGCTGCAGAAAGCCGTCGGGATGCAGAGGGTTGCACCGTTGCCGTGGCGTTTGAGGAATGCCGGAGAAGTCGGATCCCAGGCGGTATAGCCGCGGGCTTCGAACGTGGAACGCAGACCGCCGCTGGGGAAAGAAGAAGCGTCCGGTTCGCCGACGATCAAGTTCTTGCCGCTAAAGGCCATGATGGCGCGGCAACCTTCGGGTTCAAGGAAAGAGTCGTGCTTTTCGGCAGTGGAACCGGTGAGCGGCTGGAACCAGTGCGTAAAGTGGGTGGCACCGCGATCCATGGCCCACTTCTTCATGGCATGGGCCACATCGCCAGCAATACTCGGATCGAGGGCGGCACCTTCGTTAATGGTGGCAATCAGCTTTTCGCAGACATCCTTGGGCAGGTATTCGCGCATGGCATCGATGTTGAACACATCTTCGCCGTAGAAATCGACATTGACCGGTGCGGCCGGCTTAACAGGCGCGGTAGGGGCCTTTGCGATTTCGTTGATGGTCTTTTTGCGGTAGCTTACGCTCATTTTGAACCTCATTTTTTGCCGTTTTCAGGCGTTTTTCATTTTATGGAAAGGAAATTAGGAATAAAAACGGGGACTGGCACGCCATTTTTACAGTATTTGAAACGAAATGTTTTACAAAAATGTAAAATTAAGGTATATTATTACATTATTGTAAAACTAGTAAGGCGCTGTATGAGCAAAGGGAAATCCTTCGACTCCGAGGCTACGCCTCTACGCTCAGGATGACAAATTGAACGAAGCAGAAGAAATAGAGAGGCTGAAAGCAGAGATCCGCGAACTGCGCAACATCATCGACGAGAAGCCCGGCAAGATGGTCGGGAACAGCGGCGAAATGCGCGCGGTGTACAAGCAGATCAAGGCCTGCGCGGGTAACGACGCCCCGGCACTCATCTACGGGAACAACGGCACCGGCAAGGAACTTACCGCCCGCACCATCGCAGAACTTTCGCCCCGCAAAGACAAGCCCTTCGTCGTGCTAGGTTGCACCAACCTCCGCGAAAGTTTCGGTAACCCGGCGAATACTTTCGAAAGCGAACTCTTCGGCTACGAACGCGGAGCATTCCTCGGCGCAAATACCCGTCGCATCGGAAAGGCGGAAGCCGCAAACGGCGGCACCTTATTTTTGGACGACATCTCGGCGCTTTCCCCCACCGACCAGGAAAAACTGCTCCGCTTCCTGCAAGGGCAAACCTTCAACCGCCTGGGCGGAAACATGCAGCTTCATTCCGACGTGCGATTGATTGCGGCATCTAGTCGAAACCTCGAAGAGATGATGTTGCAAAAGCTTTTCCGCGAAGATCTTTTCTACCGACTGAACATCGTGCAGATTACGCTCCCCGACTTGGCGCAACGCAAGAGCGACATCTTGCTTTTGGCGGAACACTTTATTTCGCAAGTGAACCTGAAGTACGGCAAACACGTGGTGCGACTTTCCACCCCCGCCATCAACATGCTCATGAGTTACCACTGGCCCGGCAACGTGCAAGAGCTCGAAAACTGCATCGAGCGCGCAGCCCTCGCCACCAGCGACGACTGCATTCATTCCCACAACCTGCCGCCCACCTTGCAGACCGACGAATCGGCCCGCAAGCCCATGCTCCCGAACAAGATTGCGCCGCTGTCGACGCTTATGGATACCTACGAAAAGGAAATCCTCAGCGAAGCATTAAAAAGAAACGACGGCAACATGTCTGCTGCCGCACGCGATTTAAGTATTTCGCCGAGAGTCATGCACTACAAGGTGCATCGATTAAACATCAACATCTCGGAGTGACGTTCTCCTACAGATCCTTCGACTACGAGCCTTGCGGCTCTCCTCCACATAGAGGATAACTCAACTAAGGCAACAAGTTGCCAAGTTTCGTATAGCTCAGGATGACAAGCTACTTGACGTTCACCTGGACGGCGGCCTTGTCCACGCGCACGGTGTAGCTACCCGACTTGGCAACTTCCACACGCTGAGACCCATTGGAAACAACGCCACGTTTTACGACGCGTCCGTCCATATCGAACACGGCATAGCGAGCACCCAGGCGAGCTTCTTGAATTTCGAAAGCTCGGTTATCCAGAACCACATTGAAGCGAACCGTCAGATTCTTGAAGGTTGCCGTATACACGTCATCTTCAAGCACCCACTTATCAAAGGTATATGTCTTGCCGCCCTTCGTGTAATCCTTAGGCTTCACGCTCAACAAGGCGCGGGCAACAGTCGTATCGGCGCGATCCGTATAGATCACCACGATTTCACCCTTGTCGCCATTTGCCTCATAACGGATTGTCTTCTGAAACAGCGGATACAAGCTCTTGTTGCCAGAATCCTTTTCTCGCATGGCCTTTACGCGATCGCCACGGCCCTTCGTCTTGGTATACCAGCCATTAAACTTCCAGCTCGTATCAGTCTTCATGACCGCATCGGGCAACTTGGTCACCACACCAGACCTGTAACCGTCAAACTTCTTGGTCAGTTCCGCACCTTCAGGCAGGTGGAAATTGATCTTGAAGAAGAGATTACTCGTCTTCACAAAAAGCGGCTCATAAATACCGGTTTCCGAATTCAGAACAAACTTTGCAAATTCATACTCATAGAGAGAATCGGCGGCCTTTGTCGGAAGCGGAATGACTGGGTCGTGCTTTGCAAACGCATCCTTAATCAAATCCTGCAATTCTTCATCCGTTTTAAACTTGGTATCCTTGATATGGATGGTATCCTTTTCGTCGGTGCCGTAGGCAACAATAATGTCCTTCTTGCGTTCATACTTTTCAAAAGAAGGTTCATAAATTGCCAACGAGTCGGACACCCACTTCAAAGAATAAAGGTACTTGTCATCATAATCCTTGCTCGGAAGTTCAATCATCGGTTCATGCGATAGCAAGGCTTCGCTAATCGCATTGCTCACCAACGAATCAGACTTAACTGCACTAAGATCCACCCACAAAGTATCCTTGTTTTCGGAACCATAATGAACCTTGACAAGTTTGGACCAATACGGATACAAGGTTACGTCTGCATCAGTGCTATACTTAGCGCCAAAATCATATTCCTTGGTTCCGCCATCGGACAGAGCCCAACCAGCATGCAAGAAACTGACCCTGTAATCACTATTATAGTAGGAATACTTTTCCGACGAGAGCACCAATGTATCGCCATGGGTCTTGTAGTCAATTTCCACGGAACCCATGCCACGAACACCTGCGGAATAAATCACCTCGTATTGTCTCGGAATCCATTTCGCATACAGGGTAACCGCACCAAAAGAGCCTTCCGAAATCTGAGTTGCCAACTGGGTATACTCGGCATCGTAATACCAGCCATCGAACAGATAACCATTCCTTTTCTTTGCGGAATTCAAAGTAATCGTTTCGCTTTCAATCGTGTAATTGCCGGGATTCGATTCATCGTTTTCGCCACCTTTCATCTCGTAGGTAATTGTATACGTTTCAATATTCCACTTGGCATACAGCGTAATGTCTTTCGTAATAGCCGTATTGAAGTCAAAGGCGTTCTGGCAAGCCGCTTCCGTAAACCAGCCTTCAAAAGAATAACCATCCGCGGTCGGCTCAGGCTTTACCGCCTTGCCGTTCTTCTTAATCTGCTGGGAATGCAACTCACTGCCTTTTCCCTGTTCATCAAAGGCGACGGTATAGGTCGCATCGGTAGACCAAACGGCATAATAGGTCAAGCCTTCTTCAGCAACACCCAACTTGACCAAAGGCTCCGTTGCCGTTTTAGTTCTTGCCCAACCGGTAAAATAATACATATCGTCAGAGGCATCGATATAAGCAGCCGGAGAGGTTACAGCAACCACAGAATCACCGAGCCCGATTTTTTTCACGACAACTTTCGGATTATCTTCTGTATTATAGTCGAAAGATACTTCGACTGCCTTTTTCCAGACCGCATACACCGTTCTCTGGCCGTAAGCCGTATCGAGAACTGTTGAAGTCTCAGGAGTCGTTGCATCCGGATCCAAAGACCAACCCCAGAAAATACTGTCACCTTCATAAATCGGAGCCGTAATTTCATCACTCGTCACCACTTCTGCAAAGCGTAAGTACTTGACCGTTTTGGCTCCTTCCGGGAATTTGCCGCCGTTAGCATTGAATTTAATGGTGAAAATGGTTTCGTTCTTCTCGTTTTTCGAAACACCCTGGTTGGTAATGTGGTCTCCCGTAGACCAAACTCCATCCTTAGAGCAAGTTGTTCCATTCCATTCGCCTTCGTTCAATATACAGGCAATTTGCTCTTCGTTAAGGATGGACGCCGAATAAACACCATTCGAGGAACCGAGAGCAACGCCCTTATCCACATCGTTCTGGTCGTAATAGGAATTCTTTACAAGTGTCGTATTTCCTTCATAACGGAAACCGATTACGCCACCGTCTCGGGCTGTGGAATCGTTGATAAACTTACCACCGTCATAAACGCACGATTCAATTTTGACATTGTTCTTTGCCTGACCGATGATACCGCCTACATAGGCTTCGCTACCTGAAATTTGAATCGAAATGATGCTCAAGTTGTTCTTGATGGTACCTGAATCCGCATTACCGACAATGCCGCCGACAGCCTGGCCCTTACCGCTGTTGTAGATAATGCCCGATGCGTAGCAGCCCTCGACCGTTCCAGACTTCTGCCAAGCAACAATAGTACCCACACTGATTTTATTGTCCTCTCCTTTAAGAATCGATCCAATATCGGTTGTAGCCTTGATGTATACGCTGTCTAGAATCACATTTTTTACGGTACCATTATTCAATGCCGCAATAAAGGCAATATTCTGTCCATAATCCCTATTAATGCTAGAAATATGATCGCTACTAATGCTCAAATTCTTGATAACCACGTGGTTGCCGTCAAATATACCGCTAAAGTATTGGTCTCCCTTTCCTGCAGCGATAGGCACAAAGGGCTTATGATTCATGTCGATAAAGTTTGCGACAACCTTGGCATTCAGCTTCACGTCACCACGAGCCGAATGATTCACCGTATCGGAGAACCACGCCAAGTTAGCAGCGGATTCAATCATGAAATAATCTGTTTTACCAATTTTTTCAACCTTTGCCGGAGTCTTGGTTACACCATCCCAAACGTCAGCCCATACAGATTGAAACCCCACCATAAAAACAAGCAGGGCGAGTACCTTTCCGAGAGAAATCTTACTTGTATCCATAGACATTCCTCTTATACTAGCGTTTTGTCCTTCAGCAAAAACAAGGAAAACCACTAGGAATCCTTCTTGACTAAAAACTAATTATTTTTTTTTACAAATTCCATTTTTTTTAATATTTTTTTGCGCAATGACTATTTTTTACTTATTTTTTGTAATTGAAACCCAGTTTACGGGAGCCGACACACGATTATGACAACAATTCGCAAAATTTTAACCCTCAGCAGCCTATTGGCTGTTCTCGGATTTGCCCAAGGATCCCCCGAACCTCCCCCCGCAAATAACGATGGATGGGACGAATGGACCGAATCCGGCGATTCAACCGCCACGACTAGCCAACCGCAAGTGGCCAACCAGGATTCTACGGCAAAGGATACTTCTGCCGTACAAGCGGCTGCCGATAGCACAAAGCCTGCAGACACCACCAAGGTGGCAGAAGTTCCCCAGGACTCGCTCAAGGCAGACACCACTGCAGCAGACAGTGCAGCCCCTAAAAAGCTCCGCAACAAGATTACCTACGCCGACTACCAGCAGAAGGTTTTGCGCGCCGCCAAAAAGCGTTCGAAGACCCTGCATCACGGTCTAAGCCTTGTCAGCGCAGACTACCATGACAAAAACTACTGGCATACGGATCACGATGCCAACTGGGGCATGGGCATGGGTATGTACTACTTCTACAGACGCTACATCGGCAACTACTTGGGATTCCAAGGCAGACTGGGCGCTCTCTACCGCTACTCCCGCTGGACGTTTGACGTCGACGAACAGGACGGAAAACTTTCTACCGGCGAAAAATATACCCTGGTGCAAAACCTCGACCGCAAATACTACAACTTCTCGGCAGACATGCCTCTCACGGGAAAGGTCGGTTACCATATCAAGGGTACAACCACGTTCCTTTTTGCCAGCGCCACATTTGGCCTGACCAAGCCCATTTACGAAATGACCGATACCGAAAACAGGCTCTACCTTAAAACAAACGACAAGAACCTGAAGGCTGACCTGGATTTGATTAGCGACGCAGGCCAGAGCCCGTTCCCCGTTTACGAAAGCCACCAGACCAACAAGTTCTTCTATATGGATGACTGGGAAACCAACGGCTGGCTCGGCCTCGGTATCGAAAGCAGACTGATCTCTATAGAATTCCAGATGTTCGCCATTGGCGGAGCCTCGCAAAACGCGAACCACCGGTATTATCACATCGGACACGACAGCCACCCGACCTGGCGCATGTTCCTGGACTTTAGCATAAGGTAATGAGGTAACATTATGAATCAGAAAAGCTTTATGTTGAAACTCGTTGCCATTCCGTTGGTCGCCCTGACAGCCCTGCAATTTACAGCCTGTGGTGACAATCCCATTGAAGCAGAGAACAAGAAACAAGTAGAACTATCTATCGATGTGGATTCGGCCCTGGACTCCCTGGAAAGCCGTCGCGAGAACATGGATTACTATTCTTGCTACGACAAGACCAAGCGCTTTGTGGACAATTACAAGAAGCGTTGCGACAACTTTATTGACAGGTATCGCAGCAGCAACGCCGACTCGGTACTGAGTCTTTCCACCATTATCCGAATGGTCAAGGACGAAGACGGCTACAACGACAAGGGTAGCTTTATTGGCGGAAACGACGATCCGGCCATCAACTACCTGCAGGCATCGAAAATGCTGAGCATCACGCTCACCAGCTACAAGCAGACGGCCAGCTCCATTAGCAAGAGCGAAAAGGTCGGCGACCCTGAAATCAGGTTCCTTGTGAAGTCCTATATCGATTCCGAACCTTCGGAATACGACCCGCTTTCGGCAACGGCCCTAGACACCGTCGATGTCAAGGAATGGAGCGGCGAAAAGAAAGTCGCCATCCAGATTCCCCGCGGTATAGACGCCATCAAGATCTGCCCCGTACTCAGGGACAAGAACGAACATGACGCCTACTACGACGACGAAGACCTGTTGAAGGAATCTGACTGCGTCTCTGTGAATAACCTGGGATGGGTCGAAGAGAACAAGGTCAAGTCGCAGACCACAAAGGGAGACAAGGCAACCATTTCCTGGAAATGGTTCCTGTATCCGATAGAATAACTTAATTGCCTTGAGCGCGGCGAGCGGCCTCAGCGGCTTCGCGCATGCGCTTGCGGGCTCGCGAGCCGGGACGGTTCTTACCAATGGTACGGTGACCTTCTTGGTTCGAAACATTTCCGCGATTCGCATTTTGAACGTTCCCGCCATTCTGTGCGGGGCGTTTTTCGTTTTGCGGTTTATTCTGCGGGCGTTTTTGCTGCGGACGATTCTTCTCGTTACCGTGCTTGCCCTGATTATTGCTTTCCTGCTTTTGGCCCCCCTGACGGTTATCGTGACGATTGCCGCGGTTATTGTCGCGGCGCGGGAAGCCGCGGCCACGGGCATTGCGCATTTCACTTTCGGGCGTTTCCTTCTGCTGGGGCGGAAGCTTTTCGTAGATAGCCTTGTCGCCTTCGGGAATACTGATGCGGGTCAGCTTTTCGATGGCGCGCAAGTCCTGTTCCTCGTCGGGAGCGCAGAAAGAAATGGCGATGCCGTCTTTGCCTGCGCGGGCAGTACGGCCAATACGGTGCACGAAGGTTTCCGGCACATCGGGCAGGTCGTAGTTGAATACGTGTGACACGTCGTCCACGTCAATACCGCGGGCAGCAATATCCGTTGCCACCAGTACGCGAATCTGTTCGCACTTGAAGTTGCCCAAAGCCTCTTGCCTGCGGTTCTGGCTCTTGTTGCCGTGAATGGCGGCACACTTGATACCAGCCTTTTCAAGCACGCGGGTAATCTTATCGGCGCCGTGCTTGGTGCGGCTAAAGACCAGCACCTTTTTCATTTCAGGGTGAGCCAGCAACAGTTCCTTGAGGAGAGCGCCTTTGCGACGCTTGTCGATGCGGTAAAGTTCCTGATGAATGCGTTCAATGGGCGTGCTCTGCGGTGCCACCTCAACCCTCACCGGGTTCGGGCGCAAAATCGTCGAGGCAAGCTTTGTAATATCGTCAGGCATGGTCGCGCTGAAGAACAGGTTCTGCCTGTTCTGCGGGAGTAGCGCCACCACCTTGCGG
This sequence comes from Fibrobacter sp., assembly GCA_045221475.1. Lineage (GTDB taxonomy): Bacteria > Fibrobacterota > Fibrobacteria > Fibrobacterales > Fibrobacteraceae > Fibrobacter. The sequence goes on along the minus strand of JBGUWV010000045.1, from coordinate 9,603 downwards.
ATATCGTGGATAAAGCCCATATCGAGCATGCGGTCGGCCTCGTCGAGCACGAAAAATTCGAGCGCCTTCAAGGACACCGCCTTCTGGTTGATGAGATCGAGCAAGCGGCCCGGTGTCGCGACCAAAACATCGACACCGCGAATTAAATTGCGTTTTTGCGAAACATCGCTCACGCCACCGAAAATGCAGGCGGTCGAGATAGCCGTAAACTGGGCGTATTGCTTAAAACAGTCTTCTACCTGAATGGCAAGCTCACGAGTCGGGAGGAGAATCAGCACGCGGCAAGTCTTGGGCGCACGGAACTTTCCGGAATCCAGCAACAACTGCAAAATCGGGAGAGCAAAGGCCGCCGTCTTGCCCGTACCCGTCTGGGCGATACCCAGCAGGTCACGCCCCTCCAACAGACTCGGGATTGATTTTTCCTGAATCGGAGTGGGTTGTTCATAACCGACAGCACGTATTGCACGCTGCAAGGGATTAGCCAGGGGAAGTTCTGAAAAAAGCATATTAGTGCCAAATGTAGAAAAACAAAAGGGCCAAATAAAAAAGGAAAACCATTGAGGATTGTTCCTCAATGGCGTTCCTTTTTAGAGAGAGGTTTTAAGTTCTTACTAAAGCTTGACCTTAAAGGTCTTGCTGCCCACCTTGACAAGGTAGACGCCCTTGGCACCGGTGTAAACCTTCTGCACGGCACCGAGACCGCGAGTGGTACGCACCTGATGACCGAGGCTGTTGAACACGGTAATGTTCATGCCCTGGGCACCGCCAACGACGATATAGTTGTCAGAGGATCTGTAAACAGAGAGGTTGAAATTGTTCTGGAGTTCAGAAGCAATTGCCATACCTTGACAAGAAGCATCAGTGGGATTTGCAGTGCAATCAACTGCGCCACTGCTAGAAGAGCTTGTTGTTTCGCTGCTGGAAGAAGATTCCGGGCCCGCACCTTCGCCAGCGATAACGATATCGCCTGCATTCGGGACGGCATCAAAAATAGCATAGCCACCTTCAATCTTGGCTTCGAGCTTGGCACCTGCCTGGGTGACTTCGGCCTTGGAAAGGCTCGTCTTGACCTTCAAGGTAAGCGGATAGTCGTAATCGGAAATGTTGTCCTTAATGTTGTGAGTCAGCTTAACCGTAGTGGTGCTGCCGCTGGTGGTTGCAGAAACCTGAGAGGCCTTGCGTTCCTTGATATACATGGCGACATGGCCCATCGGGGCAACCCAGATATCCTTGTCATTCTGCTGAGCCCACTTAAGAGCACCTTCGATAGCGCTGATATCCGTCGGCGAGTAACTGGCACCACCATTGTTCTTCCCCTGGAAACCATGAGTAAGGAACATGACCCATCCATTGCTGCTGACGGCCTGTTGCATTAAGCCCGTAAAATCATTCGTAGACTTGACGTTGTTCTCAGCACCCGTCATGGCTGCCGGAACTTTAGCCCAGTTGCTCGGGCCGTCTTTACTCATCACATCGCTAGGGATTTGTGCCCAGCTGGCATTGCAAACTCGACCCGCAATATAGTTCTGCAGAACCTGCCGCTCATCGGGAACATTGCAGTTCGGGTAAGCAAGGGTTATGCATCCGTATTTCTGCTTGATCTTTTCGTTAATATGGCTCTTTGAAGATGCAATTTCACTATTGGGCATAGTTCCATTACCCGGGTGAGTATCACTATGACTAGCCATCTCATGACCAGTATCCGCCATTTTTTGGAAGCCGTTCCAGTCCGGAGTATTCCAACCAGCAGAGACAATCAGATTAAATGTAGCCTTATAGTTGTATTTATCAAACAACGGGCCCGCATCGCTCACATGGCTCGGAGCACTGTCATCAAACGTGAACGAGGTAGCCCCTTTGCGGAAACCAGACCATGTAGCAATTTCTGCATCTTGGGCGTAAATCATTGATGCGCCCACAAGAGCTGCAGCAACAGTCAATTTTGTGTAATCCATACTCGGACACTCCTTACATTATTTCACTCGCCCATAAATATATATATGGGGTATAAAAAAAGGCCCTTTCGGGCCCATATAGCGTTGTTCCCTATTACAACGCTTTATCGCAACACTTTTGTATAAACGAGTTTACAAAACGGCAGGATTACGCCGTTTTTAGCCGAGTTTCTGGAGGAAATCCATAAACAGGTAAAGGGCCGGAGCAGCAAGGTAGAAGGAATCGCAACGGTCCAAAACGCCGCCATGGCCCACGAACAGGTTGCCGGAATCCTTGGTCCCGCTCCAACGCTTGAGCGCACTCATCAAGAGGTCGCCCACCTGACCGGCTACCGTGAGGAGCAAGCCGATAATGACGGCGGAAGCCCAATTGATTTCTGCTCCGAAAACAGAGAGAGCGGTACTGCACTTGGCCCAGTAAGTAACCCAGACAATGGTCGCAACAGAGCCTGCAATAGAACCTTCCCAAGTCTTTTTCGGGCTAATGCTCGGTGCAAACGGATGGCGACCGAAGGGTCCCTTGCCAGCCGCAAACTTTCCGAAGAAATAGGCGACGGTATCGCAAAGCCAGCACGAAGTCATGACCAAGATAAACGGATAGCAGTGTTCGAAACCTTGACCGTTACCCATCATGAGCACGTTCATGCCACCCCAGAGACCCACATAGAGCGGAGCTCCAAGCTGCATGACCAGCCAGGGGAACAGGTGATCGATTTCGACCTTTGCGTATGCCACGCCAATATAAATGGCAAAAATCACGAGGAAGGTCATGCCCACCACGTAAGGCACCGCCGGGAGACCAAAGAAAACACCCTTGGAAAGCGCCCATGCAATCGTAAGGGCCAAGGATGCCGCGAACGAAAGATAGCGGGTGTCAGGGCCCTTGTACATTTTGCAAGCCATGCCAGCCCATTCCCAGGCACCGACACCGGCTAAGAAACACATCAGTCCTACGCGGCTGTAGTCGCTGAACCACAGCAAGAAGAATACAATGGGAATGGCGATAAACGCCGTAATTAAACGCTGCGCAAGATTACTCATGCAACACCTTTCCAAAACGTCTTTCTCGAGTATTAAAGAACTCGACGGCCTTCAGGAATTCTTCCTTGGTAAAGTCGGGCCACAGCGTATCTGTCACATAGAATTCACTGTAGGCGGCCTGCCAAAGCAGGTAATTCGAAAGCCTGAACTCTCCCCCAGTACGAATCACGAGATCCGGATCTGGAGCCCCTTTTAAATACAAATTCTTAGCGAAGAGGGTCTCGTCGATATCTTCGACCTTAATGGCCCCCGACGCAACTTGCGCGGCAATGGAACGGGTCGCCTCTACAATTTCTTGTCTGCCACCGTAAGAAATGGCGAGGTTCAGCTGCATACCCGTATTGTTTGCAGTCTTGTCGATAGCGGACTGGAGACTGGCGCGAGGCTTTTCCGGCAAACGGTTCATATTTCCAATTACCGTAAGCTTTACATTTTTTTCCATAAGGTCGGGAATTTCCTTGACCACCATCTCGATAAGGAGATTCATCAAGTAATCCACTTCCTTGCTGGGCCTGCCCCAGTTCTCGGAACTGAACACATACAAGGTCATGTGTTCCAGTTTCAAGTTCACGCCCACTTCAACGGCATCGATAGTCGCCTGGGTGCCCTTGCGGTGGCCCAGGAAACGTTCAAGACCGCGGCTACGGGCCCAGCGCCCGTTGCCATCCATGATAATCGCTACATGTCTAAGCTGATTTGCCACGCAAACCCCGGACTACACCTTGAGGATGTCTGCTTCCTTTTCGGCCAGGAGGCTGTCAATCTGGGCAATAGCCTTGTCGGTAGCCTTCTGGATTTCGTCCTGTTGCTTTTTAACTTCGTCTTCAGGCAGTTCCTTGTTCTTCTTGAGGGCGTCGTTTGCATCGCGGCGGATGTTGCGGATAGCCACGCGGCCTTCTTCGGCATGCTTACGGGCAATCTTTGCGAGTTCCTGACGGCGTTCCGTGGTAAGAATCGGGAGGCTCACGCGAATGCAGTTGCCGTCCTTCATCGGGGTAAGGCCGATGTTTGCTGCAAGGATAGCCTTTTCAATCGGGTCGACCATGGTCTTTTCCCACGGGGACACAAGCAGCATACGCGGTTCAGGCACAGATACCTTTGCCACCTGGGAAATCGGAGTCGGCGTACCGTAGTAGTCGATGCGCACATCGTTCAGGATAGCGGGGCTAGCCTGACCAGCACGGATCTTCGAAAATTCACGTTCGGTGGCCTCGATGGCCTTGCTCATTTTATCAGAATAATCTGCCATAATTTTTTGCGTGTTAAAAGGTTTTACTTACCAGTTACTAGCTGCGAAATATAGATAAAAGCTTCACCCGATGCACAAATGAAAGCATTTTTTAATAACCGAAATCGCACCAAAACCCCAAAACATTCGTTGTTACTCCTAGGACTAGGCGTTTTTTCTAAATTTGGCAACATGCCTACTAAAAAGCCCAAAGTTTTCGTTGTCCATTTAGGATGCGCCAAGAACCAGGTCGATGCAGAAAACCTGGTCGGAGAAATGTTGCACGCCGGTTTTACCACCTGCGACACGGCCGCCAAAGCGGACTACATCCTGGTGAACACTTGCGGATTTATCGAAGCCGCCAAGGAAGAATCCATCAACGCGATTCTCGCACAAATTAACGGCAAGAAACCGAAGCAGAAACTGATTGTATCGGGTTGCCTTTCGGGCCGTTACGGCGACGAACTGGTGAAGGAACTCCCCGAAGTCGATTACTGGGTAGGCACCTACAAGCCTGGCGAACTTTTGAAGAAGATGGGGATCGTCGCTCCGCAGACTTGCGATGCAGAAAATTTGCCCCGCATGAACTTAGGCGGATTCAAGCATCACGCATACCTGAAGATTGCCGAAGGCTGCAACCGCCGCTGTGCCTACTGCGCCATCCCCCTGATCCGCGGCAAGCAAGTGTCTCGCAGCATCGAAGACATCGTCGCCGAGGCCAAGGACCTCGAAGCCCAGGGCGTCCAAGAAATCACGCTCATCGCTCAGGACACAACTTACTTTGGCCGCGAAAAGGGCAAGAAGGGCGGCACGCTCGCCCAGCTTTTGAAGGCGATTCTCGACAACACGAACATCCCGTGGATCCGTACACTTTACTGGTACCCGATGTTCGTGGACGATGAACTTTTGGACCTGATGGCCAAGGAGCCGCGCCTGGTGAAGTACGTGGACATGCCGATCCAACATGCGAGCGACAATGTGCTCAAGAACATGAAGCGCAACTACCGCAAAAAGGAACTCGTCGATATCCTACACAAGATTCGCGAGCGCATTCCAGGCGTTACGCTGCGCACCACGGTGCTTGTCGGGTTCCCCGGCGAAACCCACGAAGACTTTGAAGAACTGATGGATCTCTTGGGAGATATCCAATTCGATCACTTGGGCGGATTCGTATTCAGCCCCGAAGAAGGCACGCCCGTGATGGAAATGGACTTGCCCACTGTCGACGAAAGCGAAGCCCGCGCAAGACTCGACGCCGTGAATGACTTGCAAGAAGAACTCGATGCTGAACACGCCGAGGCGATGATCGGAAAGACCGTCCGCATCATCATCGACCAAGTTGCCGAAGAAAGCGAATACCACTTCTACGGACGCACCGAAGGCAACTCCATGGAAAACGACGATATCGTGAAGGTGCTTGAAGGCGATGCCGACGTGGGCGAATTCCGCGACGCGCTCGTGGTGGACGCCGAACCGCACGAACTGATTGTGAAGTTGGTGTAAATTACTATCTTTGATTCGCTCGCCCTTGTAGCTCAGTTGGATAGAGTGTCAGCCTCCGAAGTTGAAGGTCATGCGTTCGAATCGCATCAAGGGTATAAAAAAGGCTCCTCAATGAGGAGCCTTTTTCAATGCCAATGTAAGTCTTAGCGACCGGCGACGCCAGAGCGGGCTCTAGCCTTTTCACGTTCGCGACGACGCTTTTCGGTGTCATCCGGGAAGAGTTCCGGCAGGGCATAACCGATGGCGATACCAAAGACGATACCCGTCTTGCTCATGCCATCTTTAGCCACCACTTTAGAAATCCATTCTTCGTTCAGCCAAATCGTTCCACCGGCACCATCATCAAGTTCCCTCTTGCGGAAGCTCGGGTTATCCGTATCAGGATCATGGGTCTGCGGAATAGAGGCAAGCTTAGGAGCATAGTACATACCAATGGAGAACTGCAGATAGTACCATTCATTGGTCAAGTAGGTGATAAGAGCGTCAAACTGAATACCGTCCACCTTAATCAAGGCACGGACACCGCTTGCATCCGGCTTGATATCGTGGTCAAAGTAGACCGTACCATAGGAAACAGACACGCCCAAGTGGAGCGGGTTCTTGGGGAACAGGTAGTAGTTCAAACCGACCTTGTAACCCGTACCGCCTTCAAGTTCCCATTCATCGAAATCGTTATCGGTACCCTTAGGCAAGAAACCAAAAGAACCATAAAGGGCCAAATGGAAAGGCAAAATGTATTCAGCACCAGCACCGATGCCCATACCCATACCGGTTTCACCCATAATCGGATAACGGGAACCCATACCGATCTGGAAAATCAGACGGTTGCGGAGCCAGTCACGACGGCGTTCAGAGTTTGCATATTCGTCCAAGCGCTGTTCTTCTTCAAACTTTTTGCGTTCAGCCATTTCTCTGCGCTGGGCAGAATTCATACCGACGTCATAGACTTCTTCTTCGTCTTCATCAGTAGCTATTTTGGCATGAGAACCGCCCTCATCACCTTCCTGCGCAGCAGCCGGAGCAGAAATGAAGCCTTCATCATCTTCATCAAAATCGTCTTGCGCCCAAGACAAGAAGGCGGACAAACACAAGGTCAAAAGTACTTTCTTAAACATGAAAAGCCTCAGATTATATAATCGCATCTGCGAATATAACTTTTAAGTGCGTAAATTGCAAAAAACAAAATGTAAAAAAAGCAAAAAACTCGCTTTTCCAAGGCCATTTTTGCACAAAATAGCACAAACGCCCCGATTATTTGACTTCCAGCAATTTTGCCTTTATCGAACCCAGAGCGATTTCGCACTCCATAAGCACCGGAATGCGGCGTTCGTCGTCGGTCAACCAGATAAAAATACGGCCCTTGGACACGAAAATGCCGTCTCCGTCCAGCACCGGTTCCACCTTGATACAGGGAACTTCACCCAGGACACTCTTGATTTTTTCGCGACCATGCACAACCACTTTCAGTTCATAGCGCTTCTTGCCGCTCACCGCCGAAAAGCGGGAAGTTTCGCCCACGTTGAGCGGAAGCGTACGAACCAGGTAGAAAGCCGACATGATGCTATGTTCCATGCCCTGGATAGCCACAGACGTATCGGCGGAACGTTTGACCTTGCGGGTTTTCATGTCGGTAAACACTGTATCCGAAAGCCAGGCCTTTTCTCCCTTGCGGTCGAAGCGGATAACCGAGGTATTGTGGTACGTTCCCTCATGCAAGCGCTTGCGGAATACTTCGGTCATGAGCCCCTTGTTGCGCACGCGGGTATAGACCGTATCGTTAACCGGATAAATCTTATTGATGGTCTTGTTGCCTGTTGCAAAGGTCAAGAACTCCGTCTTGCCGTCCAAAGTCGGACGGACTTCAAGCGTCGCAGAACCTGCCGTAATGAAGCCCCAACCAAGGCTGAAGGTCAGCTTTTCGCCCTTCATCCACGGGGCGTTGACCTCAGGAAGGTCGGGTTCACCGGCGACGGCGAAAGACAGCGCAAAGAGCAGCGCGGGAAGAATACGGAATATGCGAAAGGAACGAAAGAGCATAAAAGAATGTGAGGTGTAAGGTGTGAAGCGTGTGGTGTGAAGCCTCTAGCTACACATTCAACACTTCACATTACACATTGTGTTACCCTTCGATGTCTCCGAGGCTCTTGCGGTAGGCAACGAGCTTCTCGCGAACAGCGGGGTCTGCGATGGCGACGATGTGGGCGGCGAGGTAACCGGCATTCTTGCCGTTACCGATGCCGACGGTGGCCACCGGGATTCCCGGGGGCATCTGCACGATAGAGTGCAGGGCATCGACGCCGTTGAGCGGGCCGCCGGCGCAGGGCAGGCCAATGACCGGAAGGATCGTGTGCCCTGCGAGCACGCCCGGGAGGGCTGCAGCGAGGCCAGCAACACCGATGAGGACCTGGAGGCCTCGCCCGGCGGCTTCACGGGCATACTTTGCCGTGGCGTTCGGGGTGCGGTGAGCAGAGAGAATGTTGAATTCCCACACGATGCCGAACTGGTCAAGCACCGCGGTGATCTTGTCTACAGTTTCCTGGTCGGACTTGCTACCGGCAACGATACCGACCTTTGCGTTTTCTTTCAAATCCATTTTCAGATTCCTTTGTCAGAACTCTTTACTTTGCGAGTCTTGCAAGACCCTTCTTGCCGATGTCCTTGCGGTAGAACTTGCCTTCGAACTGAACCTTCTCGGCAGCTTCGTAAGCGATGTTCAATGCTTCCTGGAGCGTTGCACCATGGCCCACCACGCCAAATACGCGGCCACCGTTGGTCACGAGCTTGCCGTCGACCATCTTGGTACCGGCATGGAGCACCTGGGCGCCGTTCTTTTCGGCTTCCTCGATACCCGTCACGACCTTGCCCTTTTCGTAGGAGCCCGGATAACCGGCGCTGGCGAGCACGACGATAGCGGAGCTGCCTTTCGGAGCCTTCGGGGCACCGAGCTTGGCCAGTTCGCCCTTTTCGGCGGCATCGAACAAAGCGAGCACGTCGCCGTCATAGAGCGGGAGCACAATCTGGCATTCGGGGTCACCAAGGCGGCAGTTGTATTCCACGACCTTCGGACCCTTGGAGGTCACCATGATACCCACGTAGAGAACGCCCGTGTAAGGCTTGCCTTCGGCGGCCATGCCCTTGAGGGTCGGTTCGATAATGGTCTTCTTCACTTCGTCGAGGAGGGAGTCCGTCACCACCGGAGCCGGGCTGTAGGCGCCCATGCCACCCGTGTTCGGACCCTTGTCGTCGTCAAAGACGCGCTTGTGGTCCTGGGCGGAGCTCAAGATCACGTAGTCCTTGCCGTCGCAAACCACGAAGATGGAGGCTTCTTCGCCGTCCATGAATTCTTCAATCACGACCGTCTTGCCGGATTCGCCAAACACGGCCTTATCGCCGAGCATTTCTTCGACAGCGTCGTTGGCTTCCTTGTCGGTCATGCAGACGATAGCGCCCTTGCCCGCAGCGAGGCCCGACGCTTTCACCACGATCGGAGCCGGGTGTTCGGCGAGGAACTTCTTCGCGGAGGCGAGATCGGTGAAAGTCTCGAAGGCTGCCGTCGGCACGTTGTACTTTTTCATGATATCCTTGCTGAAGGCCTTGGAGCCTTCGAGCGCGGCAGCAGCCGCAGTCGGGCCGAAAGCGCGGAGACCGCGGCGGCGGAACTCATCCACCACGCCAGCGACGAGCGGGATTTCGGGGCCGATAATCGCGAGATCAATCTTTTCGGCCACAGCGAGGTCGGCGATTGCCTTCGGGTCGGCCACATCGACCGGCACGCACTTGCCGAGGTTAGCCATGCCCGGGTTGCCCGGAGCGCACACGAGAGTGTCGCACATCGGCGACTTCTTGACTGCAAGAGCGATGGCATGTTCGCGACCA
>JBGUWV010000044.1:0-27162 GCA_045221475.1 Fibrobacter sp. | reverse complement strand
GAACTCCACCGAAGCCATGACGGCAAACTTCGCCGAAATCGACCAGGGAATGCTCGCCGGTCTCTGGCGCAAGTTCGAAGCCGAAGGTGCCGGCAGCCTGTGGTACGATGTGACCCACAAGCCCCCCGGAACCATCGAGTGGGAATAAATGTCGAACTCGACGCCGACGGTTCCGAATAGGTAATCCCGATTTCCCTCGCCGTCGCCGAACAAGTCAACAACATAGAAGACATTATGAAGCCTTTTGGACCAGTTCCAAGAGGCTTTTTTATGTACCGACGGTGAGGCTGAGTCCCCAGCGGTGGACGGACAAGATTGGCTTATTTGAGTCAATTTCGCCGTTTCTGACTGGATAACATCTCGATGCGGCAAGTCGAGGACTGGTTCACAACGATGAACTCGTACTCAACTTGTCGCATACATGGCCATTGCAGCAGAAAACATCCAGTTAATTCTACTGAAAAGGAAACCATTGTTGAATCTTGGGAAACGGATTTGGCATGTGGGGAATAAAAATATTCCAATTTGGAGTAAGAAAATCGTAACAAAAAGGGACTTTTTTCAAGGAAAAGTCCCTTTTTCCATTTTCTTTAGTTAAATTGATTAGCGAAACAGGAGAAAATGGTAGCAATGCAAAGCGAACCCGATATGATGCGGCCCATTGGAGCGGGGCCAAGCACTTCGATTTTCGAAAAAGAAGACCCTATTACCGGCCTGAATTTCGTGGCATGGTTCTTTGCTCAAACCCAAAAAGACCCTAGCTTTTATCCTCTTGAAAGATCGACCATCACATTTTTTAACGTGATGAGTTTCAAGACCATTAACCAGAGATTTTCTTACCAGGGCGGAAACGAATACCTCTGCAAGTTCAGAGACGAGCTCAAGAATCTTTTTGAAGGCGAAACTGTCCTACGAGCTGGAGCAGACCACCTGGTGGTCATCAGTCTCAATCTTACTGTCGAAGAAATTGCCCTACGAATCAAGCTTCTGAACAAAGCGATGGCAAATTACGAAAAAGGCCTTCGCAACCTCATCAAGGCGGGCATCTATATAGCCGACGGCACTCCACAACAGCCCATTGTCATGATGGACCGCGCCTCCCTCGCCTGTCGAGAAGTTCACGGCATCTTCAACAAGGAATATGCCGTCTTTGACGAAGAACTCTGCAAGAAGCACGAACAGAAGCAATACGTGTTGGAACACTTTGACGAAGCCTTTGAAAAGGGATACTTCAAGGTGTATTACCAGCCGATTTACCGCGCTCTAAACAAGAAGGTTTGCGGCTACGAGGCCCTTGCCCGATGGATCGATCCCAAGCGAGGCATGATTTCGCCACTCATCTTTATCGAAGTGCTTGAAAAGGTCCACTTGATTCATAAACTGGACGCCTACATTATCGATCAAGTATGCAAGGACTTGCGAGACGACATCGAGAGCGGATATGCCTACCAGCCCATTTCCGTCAACCTTTCAAGACTAGACTTTGAACTAAGCGACATCAAGAAAATCGTAAACGAAGCCGTTGCCAAATACAACGTGCCCAAGGAATATCTTGTCCTCGAAGTCACCGAAAGCGCCTTTGCATCGGACCTGGAAAGCTTAGGCGATACCATTCGCAGTTTTAGAGAAGACGGCTACCAAGTCTGGATTGACGACTTCGGTTCTGGTTACAGTTCATTCAACAACCTGCAGACCTACGATTTTGACTTCCTCAAAATTGACATGAACTTCCTCAGAAACTTCGACAAGACCCCGAAGTCCAAGGTCATCATCGCTTCTATCGTAGACCTTGCTAAAAAACTCGGTATCCATACCCTTGCCGAAGGGGTTGAAACCGAAGAGCAATACGAATACTTGAAAAGAATCGGTTGCGAACTGATTCAGGGCTATTACTTTGCCAAGCCCATGCCCATCGAGGACTACCACAACAGACGTGCAGAGCTGTGCGGGTTCGACACAAACGAAACCCCTGCAGAACGCCGTTATTACGACGACATGGGCCGCATTAATTTCTTGGAAAACTCTCCGCTCACAAGAAAACGCATGGATGTCACCAACGACATTCCCATTGCACTTATTGAGCGAGAAGACAGGCACTACCGCACCATATTTGCAAACAAGGCCTTTATCCGGGAAATCAAGTCCTTCGGGGCTACCGATGCCAACGAAGTTCTAAGAATCCTCTGGAAAGAAAACCCTCGCGAAGAGGTCGAAAAGTACTATAAAAAGATTCTATATACCGAAGAACACCGAGAAACGGTTGAATACAACATGATGTTGAACGGTTATAAGATCAACACCAAGGTGCAATTTATATCGCGAATGGGAACAAAAGCCGTTTACGCATTCATGACAAGGAACCTTACTACGCGCGAAAAAATGTAGTTTTCGGGGCTTTTGTCATACAAATTTTCATTTTTTATATAAAAGAGATGTTTTTTCCGCAAAAAAACATCTTTTTTTTCAAAAAATTTTTCCTTTTTTCGGAAAAATTTTATAATATAGCGTTAAAGAATACGAAAACGCCTTTACCAAGGAGAAAATATGGCTGGAAAGAAGAGCAAGAACGCACTGGATGACGATCCGATCATTCCGAACGACGACCTGGAAATGGAAGAAGCATCCATCTTCGAAGAAGAGGACGACGATTCCGAAGACAAGGGCATCGACGAAATCCTCGGCGGTGCAACTCTTGGCCGTGCTGCAGGTGACCTGGACGGCTGGGGCAGCTCCGAATACGAGGACAACTAAAGATTCCCGATCAAGTCGGGAATGACAAGTAAGTCGTGAACCGCGAGGAACTTAAAGAGAAATATGGCAAAAAACGTGTGCCCCACGAATGGCGGGGCACCGATTCTTTGTCTATACTCGTAACCACCTTCTTTGGTTCAGGAATGAGCCCGAAAGCGCCAGGCACCATGGGCAGTCTGGCAGCAGCAGTCGTCGCCTACCCCATGGCCCTTCTCGCAGTAAAATTATTTGGCGACATTCAATTCAATCCTTTATTCTTTATTGCAGCGGTCATCGTCTTTTTCGGAGCAATCCCCTTCGTGAACAAGGCGATGAAAGACACCGGCACCGAAGACCCCGGCTGGATCGTGATTGACGAAGTCTGCGGAATCTTTATGACCTTCGCTCTGGTGAACCCCTATATTATATTGGACAGCCCCATCGCGCTTCTTGTCGGGTTCGGACTCTTCCGCTTTTTCGACATTCTTAAGCCGCTCGGCATCCACCGTTTCGAAGCATTCCCCGGAGCATGGGGCGTCATGGCCGATGACTTGCTAGGCGGAGTTTATGCGGGAATACTCATGTTCCCCATTAGCATTGCGATTGCCTGCATCGAAATGTTTTAAGTCAACAAAAAACGCTTTAGATAAAATCTAAAGCGTTTTTCTGTAAACTAACGATTGGTTTAAAATCTAATTAAACCTTAAGTTCACCTGCATCAATAGAATCCCACGCCGGGATTGCTTCAATCGCCGGGCGAACTTCTTCGGTCACGAACTTCACGACCTGTCCCGGAGCGCGACCCACGAACTTGCGGAGGTCGAGGATTTCCTTGAGCTTGGCTTCAGTAATACCGAGCTTCTGGAACTTTTCGTTCTTCAAGACGCGTTCGAGCAAGTCGTTGTCCTTACCCTGTTCCTTCACGACCTTGCCCGCTTCCATGGACATCACGCGGATTTCTTCGTGGAGTTCCTGACGGTCGCCGCCATTCTTCACGCCTTCCATGATGATGTTTTCGGTAGCCATGAACGGGAGTTCGGCCATGATGCGCTTTTCGATAACCTTCGGATAAACGACGAGGCCGTTGGTCACGTTTTCGGCGATGATGAGCATGGCATCCATAGCGAGGAAAGCTTCCGGAATTGCCAAACGCTTGTTCGCACTGTCGTCGAGGGTACGTTCAAACCACTGCGTTGCCTGCGTGAAGGCAGTGCTGTTCACCTGGGCCATCACAAAACGGGCCAGGGAGCAGATGCGTTCGCTGCGCATCGGGTTACGCTTGTATGCCATGGCACTGGAGCCGATCTGAGTTTTTTCGAACGGTTCTTCGACTTCCTTGACGCCCTGCATGAGGCGCATGTCGGTAGCAAACTTGTGCAGAGACTGAGCGATGGAGCTGAGCACCTGGTTCACGCGGTTGTCCCACTTACGGGTGTAAGTCTGACCGGTGATGGTGAGCACGCGCTTGAAGCCTGCCTTGGCGGTCACGCGGCGGTCGAGTTCCATAATCTTTTCTTCGTCGCCGTTGAACAGGTCCATGAAGCTGGCCTGCGTACCAGTCGTGCCCTTCACGCCGCGGAACGGAAGCACTTCGATGAGGAAGTTCAGTTCTTCGAGGTCGATGAGCATGTCCTGGAGCCAGAGGCAAGCGCGCTTACCCACGGTCGTGAGCTGGGCGGCCTGGAAGTGCGTGGCGCCGAGCTGGGCCATGTCCTTGTATTCCATCGCAAACTTGGAAAGCTTGTCCATCACGCGGCAGAGACGCTTGCGGACGAGGATCATAGCCTGCTGCATCTGGATAAGGTCGGTGTTGTCGCCCACGAATGCAGAAGTTGCACCGAGGTGGATGATGCCCTTGGCCTTCGGGCACTGCACGCCGTAAGCGTAAACGTGGCTCATCACGTCGTGACGACGGCGCTTTTCTTCTTCTTCGGCGACTTCGAAGTTGATATCCTTTTCGTGGGCCTTCAGTTCGTCCACCTGTTCCTGCGTAATCGGGAGGCCGAGTTCCATTTCGGATTCGGCGAGGTAAATCCACAGCTTGCGCCAAGTCTGGAACTTGTACTGCGGGCTGAAGATGAAACTCATTTCCTTGCTGGCGTAACGCTTGATAAGCGGGCTTTCGAATTGATCACGCATGATTTATCCTTGGTTTAAATTTTACAAGGACAAAGATAGAAAATTACTTGAATTCAGGCGCGATGGTCATAATCATATTCACGCCATGCAAGCCATGGAAACCGAACTGCAATCGGAAAAGGTAAAGATCCGGTCGACGGACTCGAATACCAAAACCCCAGGAGTTGTAATAATGGTCCAAGCTCCACTTGTTTAATTTAGGGGCAATCATCGCATATTCATCAAATAGAACACCATCGACAAACAAGTCTACCGGCCAACGGTATTCCACACTCAAAGACATCATATTATGCGTTGTCCATTTGTCACTATAGCCACGCAAGGGGGTATTGGCGTTCAAGTTGATAAAAGCATCATGGGGTGCTCCACCCTCTTCCATTTCCAAAAGGCTAACCAAACGGTATTGCAGTGCAATAACACGGCGTTCAAAGAGCGTATTGCGAACCTGTTCCGGACGCCAAACACGCATCACTTCATCCCAAGAAAAGTCTGTATAGAACCGACGATTTTCACGGGCTTCCTGTACCGAAAACACATAATTCTGGGCGCGCCCTAAATAAAAATAGTGTTGGAAAATAAATCTCGTTGTCCAAAAGTCATGATTCAAGCCGCCATCTTCAATGACCTTATCCTGGTCAGACTCAGGCATAATTCCCAGGTCTTCGTACCGCACACCGGAATATTTTCCCACAAAGGTATAGTCACCCTCCAACACCACGCGAGTTCCGCGGGAAGGGGCGTAGGGAGCATCCAGGTTATCATACACGATGGAAAAGCCCACCGGAACCTGATTTACTTTCTGGTACAGGCCACGGTCTTCAATTTTATATTTATCGCTAATCAGCACCGAATCTTGAACATCCGGATGACTTGCCCGGCTGCAATAAAGAGATGTCCAGATCTCGGCATTCCAGTTCGCAGAACTTGTAATAGGTGCGCCCAAACGCCAAGTAAACTCATAACTGGAATCAGGCTGTAAATAGCTTTCCTTCGATTCTGGAATCGTGAATCCATTGTCGCGGTCCAAATCGATATCGTATCTAAAGCCACCGAAAAAACGGGTTCCAAACAGGGAATGCTTTGTGTAGCGAGCCGTCAAGCCCATGTCCCCATTCGCAAAATACTCCCCTTGCAAAACCAGGTAATCCTTATTGAAAAACACGCTGCGATGACGATAATTCATGCCAACCATGGTTCGCGAACCCGGCTTAAAATTAAAACTGGGGTAAACCATTATCTTGTAATCTTCGCCAAAAGAAATCAATTCAACGGTCTTTTCGATGACTCCATTCTTAAAGGCGTAGTCCACAGGCTGCGCAATCGGGTAAATAAGACCATTCAGAAAAGGCTGGATAATATGTTCAACAGGCCACATCCAGGCTGATTTTTCGGAACTTTCGGTACTAGTACTATCAACAGATTCTTCCACAGAAGCCCCAGTATCGGAAACTTCGGTATTGGAATTCTCTTCAGCAAAAAGCGATACAACGCCAAACAACCACAGCGAGGCAAAAACACAAACCCAGAGACTTCTCGACTCCCTTTTTAACATGCCCCTAATTTAGCTTATTAAATCGAATAATGAATATAATAGTTATATTATTTATATGTTTTCGGCTTTTGCCAAATTAATTCGTAAGATAGCCCACTATCCCAAGACAATGATTGGGCTGTTCCTCGCTATTACACTTGTATGTATTTACCCTATCGAAAACCTTCGATGGGAAATCCAGTTGCAAGATACACTTAAAGGTCACGAAGTAGAAGAAGATTACCAGACCATCGAAAATGCCTTTGGCGGTCTCGGCAGTCTGACGGTCGTCATTCAATCGAAAGACAGTGCCGCCAACTACAAGTTTGCCCAAAATTTGGCACGCCAGCTTGAAAAGGATCCGGCAGTCCACTATACCGAATACGACACGGATCTGGACTTTTTCAGGAGGAACAGGCTCCTTTATGCAAGTGAAAAAGACCTGGACTTGGTGATCGAAAAGCTAGACAAAGTCAAAGACGAGCAGATTAAGAAACTCAATCCGCTACTGGTAGACTTGTCCGATGCGGCACCAGCCCCACGCGACACAATCGAAATCATTTCTCAAATTGAGTCCAAATATTTCAAAAGCCTGCAACAGGATTTTTCCAACCAGCAGGGTTCCATCCGAGTCGTAGACATTTACCCCGCCACCTCCCTTTCGGACTTGCAGGCCAACAGAGATTTGCTGACGAAAGTGGAACATTTCGTCGAAGAAAACGGCGAGGGAATCAACGTCTACTATACCGGGAAAGTCTACGATTCCATCAAGGCAGGCAAGGCTCTACTCCCCAAGGCAAAATTTGCCGGCGGCGTTGCCGCCCTCATTATTCTCGTGCTCTTGATTATCAACTTTTACCGGCAGCCCCAGTTGATTTTTATCTCTGCTGTTCCCCTGGCCCTTCCGACCCTATTCACCCTGGCCAGCGCCTACGTGCTTTACGGCAGAATCAACCTGTTCACCCTTTCTCTCGGACTCTTGCTGCCGGGGCATGCCTGCCAGGTTCTTACCCACGTGTACACTCGTTACTTCCATGAACGAGAACGCAAGCTGAGCCCAGCACTCTGTATCGAAAGCGCCCTACTCGGAATCGGTCCCGTCGTTGCCGCCTCGTCCCTTGTGATGGCGGGCCTGTTCAGCGCATTCATTCTTGTTCCCCTGCCGGGCCTCAGAGAATTCGGCGTCCTGGGAGCTATCGGAAGCTTACTGAACCTTTTGGTTTGCCCACTCCTTACAGCATCACTATTGTTCCTCTTGCAGCGCAAAAAGCCCTTCGAAATCCGATTCGAAGGAATGTCGCCGAAGCACCGCAAACGCCTCTTTTCGTTCAAGACGAACTGGATTATCATCGTAACCATAAGCGTTGCCAGCGCCGCCGCCTGGCTTTACAGCGGAACAAACCTTACCTTCCTCTATGATTTCAAAAAAACCGAAATGCAGTTGGAAGAGCGGGAAGCCAAAGCTCTGATTGCAGAGACTGGTTTTTCGACATACGATCCTATCATCGTGATGCTCCCCGATTCGTCTTACAACGACGACCTGGTTGAAAACTTCGAGCACCTGCAAAAGAAAGGCCGCCTGAAGGACCTTGGCAAGATTTATACGCAGTACCAGTTCTTGCCCAAGGCCAGCATCGAAAAGAAGCACAAGATCGAAACCCTGAAAAAGATGATATCGGAAGATGTCCTGGAAAGGCTGAATCCCAAGGACAGTGCCGCCATTGTCGAGATGTTTGACAACTACGAAAGTGACATCAAGGGCTTCGAGCTTTCCGAAGGCATCCGCAAGAAATTCTCCGACAGGAACGGCAAATCGGGCGTTTTCGCCTTCATCATCCCCAGTTCCGACCCCAACAACGGCCTTATCTGCCGTCAAATCGCAAAGCAGTTGAAGCAGATCGACGGAATCCACGACAAGACCTTCAAGATTTGCGGAACCCCCATTTTAAGAGCATCGCTTTTGGACACTATTCTTGGCAATATCGACAAATCCATTCTCCTGGGAACCATCCTGCTTTGGATCATCCTCTTGATGTTCTATAACAAGCTAAGCCGGGCTTTCTTTACCCTGTTGCCTTCCCTATTCGCCATGAGCTGGGTTACCATCTTGGTTCACGTATTCAACATCCAGATTTCTGCATACAGTTCCATCGCCTTTGTTCTTTTGATTGGCGCCAGCGTAGACGGATCCTTGCAGCTGTGGTCTTCGTACTACGAAAAGCAAGGTGGCAACGCATGGACCGTTCTGCAGACGAAATTGATTTCAATACTGATTGCCCAAGGAGCCTCCTTTATTGGAGCACTGGCCATGTTGTTCTCTTCGCACCCGGGAATTAAGGGCATGGGACAGATTGCAGTACTTGGGCTGATTTGCATTTTCATTTCTCAATTTACCATTTACCCCTTGGTAGCAAGCACCTTGGACGCCTACCGCATTTTGAAAAAGGCTAAACTCAGACATGAAAGACTTATCCACAAGAACTCTTAATATCGCCGCCTCTTTAACCGTCGCTATCGACACCTTGGCCAAACAGATGATTGCTGACGGCAAGGATGTTGTAAGCCTCGGTGCCGGCGAGCCCGATTTTCCGACTCCTATCCCGATTCAAGATGCAGCCTGCAAGGCCATTCGCGAAGGCAAGACCCGCTACACCGCTCCCGTAGGCATTCTGGAAGTCCGCAAGGCCGTGGCTGAAAAATTGAAGGTCGAAAACGGACTGGATTATAAGCCAGAACAAATCATCATGACAAGCGGCGCAAAGCACGCCGTTTTCAACTCGCTGGCCGCCTTGGTAAACGAAGGGGACGAAGTGATTATCCCCGCTCCCTATTGGGTGACTTACCCGGAACTGATGAAGTGGCTCGGCGGAAAGCCGGTAATCGTAAACACCAAGATTGAAGACGGATTCAAGATCAAACCCGATGCATTAAAGGCAGCCATTACCGCCAAGACCAAGGCCATTCTCTTGAACAACCCCTGTAACCCCACGGGTGCCGTTTACAGCAAGGCGGAACTTGAAGCGCTTGCCAAGGTGATTGTCGAAGGCGACATTTACTGCATTTCGGACGAAGTGTACGAATACTTCACCTACGATACGGAATTCTGCTCCGCAGCAGCCCTCCCCGGCATGGCGGAACGTACCATCGTAATTAACGGATTTTCCAAGTCTCATTGCATGACCGGCTGGCGTATCGGTTACGACGCCGCTCCCGCCGAAATTGCAAAGATTATCGGCAAGATTCAAGGCCAGGCAACGCACCACCCGAGCAACGTGGCACAGTACGCCGCCCTCGGCGCCTTGCAGATGGGCAAGAGCAATGTTCACGCCATGCAGGCAGCCTTCCGCAAGCGCCGCGACTACATGCTCAAGCGTACCGCCGAGATTCTGCCGGAACCGTGCCGCGCTCCCGAAGGTGCTTTCTACTTGTTCGCCCCGGTCAAGAGCTTCTACGGAAAGAAAACTCCCGATGGCAAGGCCATCAACGGTTCCATCGAACTCTGCGAATACTTGTTGCAATCCCAGGGACTGGCCATTGTGCCGGGTGCAGCCTTCGGTGACGACAGCTGCGTGCGATTCTCCTATGCTGCAAGCGACGAGACTTTGCAGAAGGCATGCGACAGGTTTATAAGGGGATTGAGTAATCTAAAATAACTATCGTGTATGTAATGTGAAATGTGTGATGTGTAATGTGTAATTAAAAATCCATCAAACATCTCTCATTCAACATTTCTCATTCCTCATTAACCATATGCAGTCTTTTAGAATTATCACTCCGCAGATTGGCGAACCGTTTACCATCGGTCGCAAACCAGACAATTCTCTGGTGCTCGACAATCCGATGGTTTCGCGCTACCATGCGGTGCTGGAATTCGAAGACAAGCATTGGATCCTGAAGAACCTCACGCAGAACAGCGTGACTCAGGTAAACGGCAACGATGTCGAAACCGCAGTCCTTGAAGACGGCGACACCATTCTCATTGGCCCCTTGCAGCTCCGCGCCACACTAAAGCACGGAAATCTACAGCTCCTGCTCATGGAATCGGTGGAACGGGACTTGGTGCAGACCAAGAGCCTGAGCAACACCTGGGAAGCTTTAGACAGCCTGCACATGGATATTCCCGAAGGTTGCTCCGCCAGAGTTCATGCAGGAAAAGCCGAAATCAGCTTTAAGGACAAGATTGTCAATACCCAAGGGAAATCCACACGCCTGATTCAACTTGAAGAAGGTAAAATGATTCGCCTTCCCGGCTGCACCATGAGCTTTGCGCAAGGAGAACTCACTTGCAAGAACTTGCCCCTGGGCTTTGACGTTGAAGTGGAAAATTTGGATGTCTTCGCGGGGAAAAAGCAGCTGCTCAAGGGAATCGACTTCAAGCTCCGTGCCGGAGAAATCCTCGCCATCATCGGACGCTCGGGCCAAGGAAAATCGACACTTTTGCGTTTGCTGCAAGGCAAGCATAAAAGCGGGCAAGATTCCTTCGTCAGCATCGGGAAGCTGGATTACCGCAACGAAGAAATCCGCAAACACATCGCCTTCCTGGAACAGGATCCGGAACTGCGCTGCGACTTGACCGTCAAGGAAACCCTTTTGGACGGTGCGCGAGTGGGAATGTCCAAGCAGGACTTCAAGCGCAACGCTGCTGGGCGACTGGAAAAGTTCTCCGAACTTTTCGGGCTGAGCACAAGACTCGATAACCCCATTCGCACGCTCAGCGGCGGCGAATGCCGCCGAGTCGCCCTCGCCAAAGAACTTATGGGAAACCCGGGCCTGATTGTTCTCGACGAGCCCCTTTCGGGCCTCGATCCCTACAACAGCAAGATTCTCTGCACCCACTTGAAGCAGCTGGCCTTCCTCGGCCACACGATTATCCTGACGACCCACAGCTACGAAGCCCTGGAAATCGCCGACAAGATTCTCGTTTTGCACCAAGGGCAGCAGGCCTTCTTCGGAAGCCCCAAGGAAACCTACAACTACTTCGAAAGTGACGATCCCGAAACCATTCTGACGAATTTGAATGACGAGACCGCTACGCAGTGGAAAACAGTTTTACAAGAGCGCGTTACAGCACCGATCAGAAGTACCTCCGCCCTTGAAGCCCTAGTCCCAAGCTATTTCCCGAAGATGCACTTGTCTCCGGTTTTCCTGTACAAGCTTTCCATTACCGCCAAGCAATGGTTCCGGGACAAGGGCAAGTTCCTGACCCTCCTTTTGCAGCCTCTCATTATCGGCTTCCTTTTCTCGCAAATTTTTTCGAACCTGACCTCTCTCTGGATTGTCGCCTTTGCCATTATCCTTTCGGCAAACTGGCTTTCCCTCTCCCTTTCGATTCGAGAAATCGTCCAGGAAAAAGAGATCTTGCAGGCTGAATTCCGCAAGGGTGTTCCCGTACTCCCAACGATTCTAGCAAAAGCCCTTTTGCCCACGGTAGTCGCCTTTATCCAGACCCTTATCGTTTACGCCTTCGTAGGTTTCCGCACTCTCAACTGGCCCTCTCCCCCGCAACTTCTGCTGGTGATTCTCCTGATGGTTCTTCCGCCTGTAGCCGTAGGCCTTGTAGTAAGTTCGCTTTCCAAAAACGCCGGACAGGCAAACGCCATGCTCCCGCTCTTGATTATTCCCCAGGTCGCCTTGGCTGGAGCCCTGGTGCCCCTTGACCAGATGCAACCCATTGGCCGAGTACTTTCGACAGTAATTTGGTCCCGATACAACCAGGGAAGCCTTTTAAACCTGCTCCTAGAGCGCAAAGACTCTATAGAAAACACGATTCTTGCCATCGCAATCACATTATGTTTTTATATTGTGGTTGCAATAAAACTAAACTGGTCTAAGAAAGCAAAATGATAGCCCCGCAAAAAAACGAAGTATTTCCGCGCCCCTTTAACGAAAACTACGATTTGATAGGAACCCTCGGCAAGGGAGGCATGGGAAACGTTTATAAGGCCATAGACAAGCGCCTTGGCCGCGTGGTTGCTTTCAAGATTTTGGACGCGTCTTCCGATGAAGAGGCCATCAAGCGCTTCTACATGGAAGCGCAGGCCATGAAGGAACTGGACCACCAGAACATCGTTCATGTGTTTGACTTCGGTCAGCAGAACAGCCAGCTCTTTATCGCCATGACCTATGTGGAAGGCACCAACCTTGCCGACATTCTGCACAACAAGGAACAGCTTTCCTTCGAAGCAATCGAAGTCATCATCAGGCAGATTGCCCGCGGCCTTCTCTCGGCCCACAACAAGGGTATTGTCCACCGCGACGTAAAGCCCTCGAACATCATGCTCACCCGGGACAACCGCGTGTTCATCATGGACTTCGGCATTTCTTACATCCAGGAAATGGAAAAAGAAAGGCTTACCCGCACCGGCATGACCATGGGGACTCCCGAATACATGAGCCCCGAACAGTGTCACGGCGACAACGTGACCATTCAGTCCGACATTTACAGCATGGGCGTGATTCTTTTTGAAATGACCTGCGGACGCCTGCCCTTCGAAGGAAACCGCCCGGTAGAAATCGCCCTGAAGCACGTGCAGGAACAGCCCCCCGCACCGGAACTTTTCCGCAAGGACATGCCTCCCGGACTTTCCCAGCTCATTCTCAAGTGCCTCAAGAAAAAACTGAACGAGCGCTTCCACGATATGCAGGAATTCTTGGACGCTTGCGACCAGGTGTTCCCCACGGAAAAAACGGTACGCCCCCAGCGCCCCACCATGGGCCACACGCCGCTCCGCCGTCGCACGGCCTCCATTGCCGAAATGGCAAACATCATTACGCCGCGCGCCCGCATGCTCAAGAAAAAGCTGACGGCTCTCGCAATCTTCATTTTCCCGCTCATCATCATGCTTCTGATTTTGCTGATGCTGACCCACAAGCCTGAAAGCACCCTGCGGGAACTGGAATGGAACGACGCTCTGGGAAATTTCGAAACGAAGCAGTTGGAAATTGACATTTCTGGCGGTTACCCCCTGGATAACCTGAACGATAACGACCTTAAAACGGCCTGGCTTTACACCATGCCCCAGAAGCCACAGAATCCCGTGCTCACGCTGTATTTTGACGGCAACGCCATCGTAACCCATTTCGGTATTGCTATCGGTTACCAGAAGTCCGTGGACGATGCCTTCGGCGACCGCTTCCGCATTTTCAAGAAGCCGAAAACCATTACGCTGGAAACCAAGGACGGATTCAAGCAGAAAGTGAAACTTGAAAATATCCGCGGCATGCAATATCCCAATATTCAGGCCATGGAAACCAGCGAACTCAAAGTTTACCTGGATGACGTTTTCGAAGCCGAAAACGAAGATTTCGCCATTTCGGAAATCCGCCTGCTGGGAATGGAACTTCCCTAAATCCCCGCTTTTTCAAAAAACGGCGTATATATACATAGAGACTCTCAGAAAAGGAACTCTATGTTTAAAAACACATCTAAAGCAACCAACCGTCCCAAGGGCAACTTTATTGAAACCCAGGCTTCAGCATACTTGAGCCGCCAGGGATATAGGATCGTGGCACGCAATTACGCCTACCAGGGCGGAGAATTGGACATCGTGGCACAAGACGGAGAGACTCTCGTTTTTGTAGAAGTCAAGTCCGTTTGGAATAACCAGCAAGGGAATCCAGCCACCCGCGTAAACACCTTAAAACAGCGAAAAATCTGGAAGACCGCCTGTCATTTCTTAAGCACTCAAAAGGACAAAGCCCCAAAGGGCTTTTATACCCCCTGCCGATTCGACGTGCTGACCGCTAGAGTTTACCAGAAACCCTTGCAGTTCGTACATTACAAGAACGCCTTTGAAGGCAACCAGGTAATACCACAGATATAAGGACTAAACTTCATCCAGCGTAACAACGGGAATATCCGTCATGTCGCGGAAAGACGCACAGTCTGTCAGAATGCAGTCTGCGCCACAGACGTAGGCCGTAGCAAGCCGCAAGGATTCTTCATTATTCAGCTTGTGGGTTCCGGCAAATTCGGCCGCCTTGACGGCAATTTCGCCAGTTACCTCGCAGGCTTTCACATTGCGGGAATGTTCAAAGAACTCGCGATACTGACGAGAAAGGAGACCTTCACCAGCGGCAAAGGCCTTCTTCGAAAGTTCAAACAAAGTAATATTTGAAACCAGGAGTGTTAGGTTATTTTCGTAGGCAAAATCAAGCACCGACGACACCACGGGGTAATAATCCGGGTGCATCTGCAAAAGACGCACCACGGCGCCAGTATCCAAAAAGAGGACTCTTGATTTTTCAAGCGCCTTATTCATAGATTTCCATGTAGGCGATATCTTCGCGCATACCGGCACGAACCATCTTGAAGCGCTGGGCCTGGGGATAGAAATACCAGATCATCCACTCGCCCGCCATGTCGGTACGCTTGGTCTTGATGGCAATAGGCTTTTCGCCGTTAAAGAAGTCGCGCTTATGGGGAATCACATGTTCGAAAGGTCTATATACGTGGGAATCTTCGCCAGCAGCACGTTCAATGAAACCATTGCCGTCCTTACTCCAGGTGATGGTCACGGTTCCATTATCGTCCTTGACTTTTTCGCAGCTGTCGAAACCACTGCCGCACCACAGGTACTTCTTGTACTTGAAGCTCTGCTCGGGCATATTGAAAGTTTCTACGACGCGGCGGTTACCCTTGTACATGTTGTATTCGCCTTCGAGCTTGTACTGGCCGGCATTGTATTCGGCACATCCACGCTGTGCGACCCTCACCTTGCGGTCTGCCACGGCAATATCTACCGTACAGCCATCTTCGGTATAAGTCAGGCGGGCATGTCCGTTAGCTTCGCGAAGTTCCAGGTTGCTGGCTTCCAATTCGGCGCGATTGCCAAAGGGACCATTCTGGATGACAAAAGAGAAATAGCGGGGATTGGTGGGGGACTTTTTGAGGATCACACTACCGGTGCTAGAAGCATATTCACCACTCAAGTCCATGGATGCCTGCTGGAAACGGGCTAGGTCGGCACGGCGGACCCACACTTCGCCATACTTACACTGAATCGGCACAAAACGCGGGGGTTCCTTGGGTTCCACCTTTTCCCAGGTGACAACACGGCGCTTTTTCACCTTGGTCTTGGGTCTCCCCTTCTTGTCTTTTTTTACGTTGCCCTTGCGGTCCTTGACTTCCACAGTTTCTTTAACAACGACCACTTTCTTAACGGAATCCATGGGGAGTGGCAATTCACGAATCTGGTCAGTAAATACTAGGGAACCTGCAGGTGTATTTTCGTCGATACCTCTAGCGGTTTTCTTATAAACGGATAAAGTTTCCTGAGCAAACGAAAGTGAGCAACAGAGCGAAATCAAAAACGTAAAAAATTGGATTTTTTTCAAAACAAAACCTCTTTGTGGGAGTAAAGTTAACTTTTTATATGAAAAGCGAATGTAAAAATAATGACAGAAAGAATATTTTTCTAAAATTTGTGATGTGGAATATATAAAGGAGTTCCTTTTATGAAGAAAATGTTTATTGCCTCTTGCATTATGGCAGCAGCCGTATTTGCCGCTCCGGCAGCAAAGGCCCCTGCTGCAGAACCCGCAGCTGCACCTGCCGCCGCTCCTGCCAAGACCGAAGCTAAGGCTGAAGCCAAGCCCGCTGCAGAAGCCAAGGCCGAAGCAGCCGCTCCTGCTAAAGCAGAAGCCAAGGAAGAAGCCAAGCCTGCTGCAGAAGCTAAGGCCGAAGCAAAGGCCGAACCGGCTCCTGCCCCCGCAGCTGCACCGGCCGCAGAAGCAAAAACTGCTGAAGCTGCTCCCGCAGCCGAAGTGAAGACTGAACAGCCTGCAGAAGCAGCACCGGCCGCCGAAGAAGCAAAGACCGCCGAAGCGGCCCCTGCAGAAGCCGCAGCCGAACAGCCGAAGGAAGAAGTTGCCAAGGCTGAAGAAGCCGCTCCGGCAGCCGAAGTCGCTGCCGCCGAACCGGAACAGAAGCCCGCCAAGAAGAAGAAGCGCAAAAAGAAAAAAATGATCCAGAACGCCGTGATGACGGTTAACCAGATCAACTTCGACATCAACGCTGACTTCGAACTCGAAGCCGGCAAGGTTCTTTGGAACAGCGAAGAAGACGTCATGCGCGACAACTTCGAAACCTGGAATGGCGAAGCCAACTTCGCAGTGCTCGCCGAAACCGAAGACTTCAAGGGCAAGATTGGCGTTGCCTTCTACCCGGGCGACCTGAAGTCCACCGATGACAACATCGACAAGAAGGTCAAGAAGGAACAGCTCCGCGAAGGCACCCGTCAGTATTCTGACGACTACTTCTCTCTGGACGAAGCATGGGCCATGCAGGAAACTGATTTGTTCACCTTCAAGGTCGGTCGTTGGGACAACACCGACAAGAGCGGTGACTACTTCGGTGGCTACATCGACGGTTACCTGGCCGGATTCCTTTCTACCCAGCCTTCCGAAAACCAGTTGATGTTCGGTTTCACACCGTCTGACAACATGTCCGCTTTCGTGTCCTTGATCAGCAAGTCTGAAAACCTGGACAAGGGCGACATCCGTGCCGCATTCAACTTCCACAACCTCGCAGGCATCTCTGCACTGAAGATTCAGCTCGCTTATCGCAGCAACGTATTCGACGTAGTTTACGACAGCGAGGCCGACATCAAGCACAACGCTTCTATGAAGGCTAACTTGCCCATCATCTCCAACATCGTCGACATCTTTGCCGAAGCAGCCCTCATGGACATGTCTGACGACCTGGTGATTCCGGTAACCGGTGGCTTTGCCATCTACACACCGGTGGTGGACCGTATTCTTCTCGAAGCTGAATACGTCGGCAACCGTCACGACCACAAGGATTTCTACGGCATCAAGGATCCCAAGCACGTGAAGGACGTTCTGGGAGCCCTCTACCTGGAAAAGGCTTTCACCAGCCGCTTCAGCCTGTCCGCAGGTTTCCACAGCTATGGCTGCACCAAGGACTACATGATTTCGGGTAACTTGGTTGGCCGAATCAACTAGGTTTAAAAAAGACCATTAAAAAACGGCCCGCTTAAAAGCGGGTCGTTTTTTTAATCCAACTTGGAATATTACAAGCCTTTGCGTTCCAGGTCAAGCAAAAGAGACTGCAAGGAATCTTCAACACTGGTGCGGAAATCAGCCGAACCAAGGCTACAAGACGCAACCACATCGGCACCTTTCGTAATACGGATAACCGCAAAACCGCCTTCAACTGTAAAAGAAACTCCTAAACCCTTATTTAAGGCTTTTTCCAAAAGATCGCGCATAAAAAACTCCTTTTTAATGCAGGGGTAACTAATACCCATAAATTAGGCTTTTTCTAATAAAAAAACAAGAACTTTTTTTATTTAATTGAATAAAAAACTCCTTTTTGGGAGTATATTAAGTATATGTTTGACTTTCATCTTCATTTGGCACGGCTACCCCAGCCAACTTTGCTTGCTCGGGCCCTTCTCAAGAAGGGTTTAAGCTTTAATGCCATCGCTTGCGAGCCCTGGGAATGGGAAATCTTGCAGAAGATGGAAGCTCCCCTTTTTGAAGGTTCTACCCGCAGCTATGGCATTCACCCCACAGTCGCCGGTGACGTCACCGAAGCCGACTGGGAACGTCTGGAATCGCTCCTTGACAACTATCCCGATGCCAATGTGGGCGAATGCGGTCTAGACAAACGCTACGACGGTTACGCCGAGGGCGGTCTTCAGGAACAAGTCTTTAGAAGGCAGGTGGAACTCGCACGCAACATGCATCGAGACCTGCATATTCACTGCGTTGGCGACTACGGGCGCATTATCAAGGTTCTGGAAGACTGCGGTTATCCAGGAAAAAAATCGAATATCAAGTCTCGTCAAAGAGCCCCGAAAATCCACGTCACGTTCCACCGCTTTGGTGGCGACATTTCAATCGTCAACGCGGCTCAAGCCCTGAATCCGATTTTCTCGTTGCACCTTGATTCATTCCATAAGAAATCCACACTTGCGGCTATTCCGCAGATTCCTGCAGAACAGATTCGTTTCGAGACCGATGCCGACGAAACCTTCTGCACGGCAAATCTTCTCAAGAATGAATCCGTTGAAAAAATCGTTGACGCCCTTGTGGAGCAACTAAAAGAAACAGAGCAACTGGTGAGCCACTAGAGTTCCTGGCGGAAAAATCTAGCGTGAAACCGTCACCACGGAATCTGCTTTAATTACAGCAAAAGCCCTGAATTCCTTGAGTGCCTTTTCGGCCAATTCTACAGCATTACCCTTACCGAGTTCAATAACGACTTGCAGCGGCGAGCCGCCCATAATTCGCATGGGGAATTGGGTATTCGCATACATTTCGCTGATGATGCGCGGATCGGGCGGCGGGAATTCGGCGAAGGTGGCCGCCAGCATACCCTTCCGCTGCACCAAGCCTTGAATTCGCAGCCGCCCCGCCAAGAGACCGATTTCGGTTACCAGCAGCAACATCTTGGCGGCTTCGGGCACGGGCCCGAATCGATCCGCCAGCTCCTGGGCAAGCCCCGCAATTTCGTCGGTGTGGCTTACGCGAGAAATCCTCTGGTACATCGAAATTCGTGTGAGGCCATCCTGAATATAATCTTCGGGCAGGTAAGCGTCCACGCCGATTTCCACGCGTGTCTGAATAGGCTTTTCGGCGGTACCGCCACGCAACTGATCCACCGCTTCGCGGACAAGACGCACATAAGTTTCAAAGCCCACTTCGGCAATAAAGCCGTGCTGTTCCTGACCCAGCAAGTTACCCGCACCGCGGATTTCCAAGTCACGCATGGCCAGCTGATAGCCGCTGCCCAGATCTGTAAACTGTTCCAGAGCCTTGAGGCGACGCATGGATTCCGTAGAAATTTCATTCTGGGCAGGAATCACAAGCAAAGCCTTGGCCAGCACGCTGCTTCGGCCCACGCGGCCGCGCATCTGGTAAAGCTGGCTAATGCCAAAATGGTGAGCGTTAATGATGATAATCGTATTGGCGTTGGGAACGTCTAAGCCGGATTCGATAATGCTGGTACTTACCAAAATATCGAACTTGCGCGAAATGAAGGCGTCCATGGCATTTTCCAAATCCCGGTCATTCATTTGCCCATGGGCAATGCCCACGGTGGCGTCGGGCACCATTTCCTGGATTTCGTCGGCAAGAGTATAAATACTCTGGACGCGGTCATTTACGATAAACACCTGGCCTCCGCGAGCCAATTCGTCTTCGATGGCCCGCTTGATTACCATATCGTCTCGCTTCATGAGCGTAGTTTCGACAGGCAAACGGTTCATGGGAGGCGTATTGATCAACGAAATATCGCGGACACCCGTCATGCTCAAATGCAGGGAACGGGGAATCGGTGTCGCACTCATGCTCAAGGTATCTACGGCAAGACGAAGCTCGCGAAGCTTTTCTTTCTGCTTCACGCCGAATTTTTGTTCTTCGTCGATAATTAAAAGGCCCAAGTCCTTGAACTGGTTTTTCTCGGAAAGCAAGCTATGGGTTCCAATCAAGATATCCACCTTGCCTTCGGAAACCTGCTTGAATATTTCCTTCTTCTCTTTAGGACTCTTGTAGCGGTTCACCAGCGCAATGTTTACGCCAAAGCCCGCAAAACGGTCCATAAAATTCTCGTAGTGCTGGGCAGCGAGAATCGTCGTGGGAACCAACATCACCACCTGCTTTTTGCTGACCACGCACTTGAAGGCCGCACGCATGGCAACTTCCGTCTTCCCAAAACCCACATCGCCACAAATTAGGCGGTCCATGGGGCGGCGGCTTTCCATATCGCGCTTGATATCTTCGGTAGCCTTCACCTGATCGGGGGTCGGGTCGTATTCAAAAGCATCTTCAAATTCTTTCTGCAACTTGCCATCGGGCGGGAAATCAAAGCCGTCAACCAATTCGCGCTTGGCGTAGAGTTCCACCAGTTCCCGGGCAATCTGGATAACCTTTTTCTTGACCCGTTCCTTGAGATTTTCCCAGGCCTTGCCGCCCAAACGATCCAATTTAGGAGCGTTTTCCTGGGTATCCAAGCGTTCAATCTTTTGCAAATCCGCCACGGGGAACTTAAGCTTGTCACCGCCGGCGTATTCAAGCAGTGCGCAGTCCACCATGCCACCGTTTACATTCACGCGCACAAGCCCCAAGTACTTGCCCACGCCATGGTCTTCGTGAGAAACATAATCGCCGCGATTCAGCGACTCAATCATGAGGGCACTGGAAACGGATCCCGCAATTTTGCGTTTACGGGTCTTGTTCGAATGGCGATTAAAAATGCGTGTTTCGGTGAGGAAGGCGATTCCGTCGTCTTCGAGCCAGAAACCTTCAGACATGTTGCCGACAATGTAGTCTTCTACCGGGAGCCCCTCAAGCATTTGCTTGATACGATTCAGGGCTCCCGCATTGGGAGCGACCACATAAACGGTTCCGCCACGGGCTGCAAATTCTTCGATTTCCTTGGCCACGGCATCGGTACCGTTCGACGAGAAATCCTGCGGTTTACAATTCAATTCGTGGCTATTGCCATCATTGAGCTGCACGCGGGAAACATCCATGGAGGTGCGACCCACAAACTGGCGGGAAAGCTCCCCCATCTTGAACCAGGTATGCGCAGGATCCACCGCCTCGGAATCTACTTGGCGAACTTCGCGGAAAGTATTCTCGCAGTTCACATAATACTTCGAAGCATTTTCCGACAAGAGGGACAATTCTTCGAAGACCAAGGACGCTTTTGGCAAATAATCCAACAGGCTGTAATCCAGCGTCTGGTAACGCCCACGGTGCCACCATAAGCCGGACAAATCGCCATTATAGCATGCAGCCTCGTGTTCCTTGACAGTAAACTCGCCCATCGGGAAAAGTTTCACCGACTTCATGGTCTCTACGGAACGCTGCGAGAAAATATCGAAGCTGCGGATAGATTCAATCTCGTCGCCAAAGAATTCTATACGGATCGGGTGCGGGTACAGAAGACAGTTTACGTCGACAATGCAACCGCGAATGGAGAACTCCCCCACGCCCGAAACCACGGGCTGTTCAACGAATCCATGATCCAGGAACCAGGGGCGCAGCGACGAAGGTTCAGCAACGCCACCCACCTTGAGCTCCAGGCAATCTTTCATCACCGTATGCGGAGCCGGAAGCCGCATCAAGAATGAATCCAGCGGACATACCGTAATAAAGGGGTCTGCGTTTTCTACATCGCGAAAAAACTTGAGGCGTTCTTCGACAACCCCTTCGAAAGGCACCTTCTTTTCGTAAGGTTTCAAGCCAATCGACGGGAAAAATCGGACAAATTCTTCGCCTAAAAGCCCTTCCAAATTTTCGACCCAGTTCTCGGCGCTTTTGTAGTCCTTCGCCACCACCAGAATCGGGTTCGGCTTTTTAAGGAAGCGTGCTGCAACCATCATAGAAGCTAACGGCACCGTAGCACCGTTTATATGAATAGCGCCCCCTTCAGCCTTGCTGAAGAGGGAAAGAGTTTCCGAGCGGGCAAAAGTAAGAAATTCTGAAAGGGATTCTACCACGCACGCAAAGATAGCAAAAGATTAATAGCCAGAAGGATACGTCGTAGGATAGATGGGTATCGGCGGAATAACGAAAGGAACATACCAGCCACCATGATCCAGACTGCATGTATATTCGACACCGCCGACCGTGTTTTTTTCACCTTCCGAGGTAGAATCGCAAGGAGGCGCGTAATCGTTAAAATTTTCCTCGTTCCATCGATATTCCTCTGCAATGCACTTGTAATAATTTCCTGAATATTCTACCACAGAATTGTTCTTCGCTTCAACGCAAAAACCGTGAAGTTCTTCAATCTTATAGCCCGAAATCCAGCCTTTGCCTGTACACAGGAATTTAGAAGATGCCACCACGGTAGTGTCTCCCGCCTTAGAGACATTACAGGGAGCGAGATACTCAAGGGGATCGGCATTATACCATTCACCAGATTCGCACTTGTACAGGTCATAGTCTTCTGTTTTCAAGGAACCCTCTAGGCTATCGGTACAAAAACCTATCGAAGATTCAAGCGCGGAAGGCACTCTCCAGTCTCCGCCTTTATCGCAGAAATAGGATTTTTTCTGGAATTCTACAACCTTGAAGCGATTCGTTTCGTCACATTCTCCATAAACATCCGTTATCAAGGGTTCCTTCCATCCATTCTTTGTGCAGCCATATGTCATCCCGTTAGAAGTTGTCGCGATAATACCTTGCTGCTTTGAGCCACAGTACCCCAATTCTGAAGCCGGATATTCCAATACAATCCAGCCTTCTTTGGTACAGGCATTACGCTTGTCATTCAGCAGATACTCCTGTTCCAGATTGTCTCCGGAACAGGTGACATTCACATCCGAAACGGTCGCCAGACGCCAACGATCATCGCAGACATACAGCCGGTCGCCAGACAAGAAGAAGTCCATCTTTTCAGATTCCTGACAAGCCTTGCTATCCGAAACAAGCCATTTTTCGTCTGAAGCGGAACATTCATAATAAGCCAAACTGTCTACCACCATCGTAATCGGGACATTGCCATTAGAGGCGTCACATAGGGGAAGGTCTGTCAGCTTGGTCACAATCGAGCGATTCTTGACACAGCGCAAAGAATAAAAACCGTATGTCGAAACACTCTGGATTTCATACGAAATCTTGCCCTTGGCATCTTTCTGGAGGACTATGGCCTCGCCACCGTAGGCAAGATACCTGGCCAACTTTTTATTGTCGTGACATTCCAGCGTATCGTTCTTGTCGCATATACCGGCCAGTTCAAGGTTGAAATCAACCCCTTGCGCGATCAGGTCCTTCCAAGCGGCAATAGATGGCAACGTAAATCCTTCCGGACAAACTTCTTCAGCATCGCTGTAGTTGTTTTCCATATAGAATCGGCCATCAGAATCGCAGCTTTCGGCGTAATCGTAGCAAGTGCTCTTGGCAAGCAGCGGTTCTTCGGAGTTCATGTTTTCCACCATCCAGGTAACAGAACCCACCGTAAGCGTCTTGTACTTTTGTCCATCCTTGGCAAGGACTTCCCCTTCGGCCGCCACATTAAAGCGATCCAGCTTAAGGCTATCCGCCTTGCTCAGGGAATCCGTTCCACCGTTGTTCTTAAGAATATCTTCTTCGTCCGCATCACTCGAAGAACTTGAAGTTGAGCTACAAGCGTAGAAAACCCCGCAGAACAAGGCAATCACCAAGGCAAATAAATTTGTACGATTCATTTTTTCGAAAAATCTCATAGTCTTCCCCCTACCCTAATTCTTTACGCAACGGACCGCGACACCAATGGCCTTTTCATTTTGAATCTGTCCCGAAGTGGATTGGTTGTCTTCATATTGGTATCCAAAAGACTTTACGCCAGCTTCCGCAGACCAATAATAAGCACCATCACTCACTCTATACCGCGTCTCCGCCGCATCAAAGCCATTTCGCAAGTATGCGATTTTCAATCCAGTCGACATCATTTCTAATCCCAAATAATTATTACTTACATGCCAGAATGGACTTGAACCCACATAGCGATAAAGCGTATCGACATATGCAACCATGGCATTCCATTCCGAAGAATCGGGCAGATGCCACCCCGTCGGGCAAACTTTTTTAGCCGAAGTAAAGCTGTAAAGACGGCCTCGTTCTCCGCAATTTATTTCATCTTCATCCACACATTCCGTAGAATCCGAAGCATCGTCATAATTCAAATTCTGCACCATCCAAGTCACACCGTCAATGTCGACAATCTCATATTTTTTCGAATCTCTAGGATCCGTCATAGTTTTGAAAGGCCTAGCAACCCATTTTCCTTCGGTACAAACACTGGAATCAATTCCATTATACATGACATGGCCTTCGCGAGCGGAGGTACAAGTCCCCATATATTCACGAATAGAGGCCTCACTCCACCGACTGCTCTTACACATGTAACGAATTCCCTTAAAAGTCAAGGTGTCGTTTGACACACCACAATATCCTTGAGACATATCAACATCTTCGTAAAGCATCCAACCATCACCGCTAAACGCATAGTCATTGCAATAGTATAACGTATCTTTATACGTAACCGTCGCTTTGCGTTTATCATTGCATTTGCCGTACACCTGATCAATAGATTCGGCAACATTCCATTCATGGTCCTTGCAATAGTAGTAGGTGCCTCCGACTTTTTTCATGACCACCGTATCGCTGGTACATTCACCCAAACTGGCAATATTCGCATCGACCAAGGTCCAGCCATCTTCTTCGCATCGATAATCCGATGTACCTTTCTGCTTAATTACGCCGGCATTCAGAGGCGAACAGATACCGAGGGCTTCGTCTAGGGCGTTAGCAACGCTCCAGCCATCCACGCGGCAAACATACGTCACACCGGAATAGGAGCCCGTCTTGCCATAAACCGATTTATCACAATCGCCCAAAATTTCACGGCTGGATTTACGTACCCATTCGAAAGATTGACACTTGTAGGTAGAATCGCCAATCACTTCGACCTTGCCTTCGATAGAGTCAGTACAAACACCTAACGTACGCTCCACTTTCGTCAGCTCTCTCCAGCCCTCTCTTTGACAGACATAATGGTTGCCATACAAAGCAACTTCCTTTCCATAGTCCTCTTGGAGGCACAATCCATGAGCCTCTTCCACCTCATCCATCTTATACCAAACATCATGATAGCAATACCATTTCTTGAAACCGACCTGAATCACTTTATTTAGTTTCTCATTCGTACATTCGCCATCCACATCTTTGGCAGAAAGCACACGCCACCAGCTACTATCGCAGATGTAAACCTCTTTAACATTTGTTTCGTAAGGCAAAGCAACCGTATCCACCTCGCCCTGACGCTTTTCATTACACAACCCAAGAAGTGAGCCCATTCCGTCGAGTTTGTCCCAATATTCATCTTCACAGATATAGTAGATGGAATCGAAAACGAGAATTTCACCTTCGCGTTTGGTAGTACATTCTCCCAAGTAGTCTTCCTTGGTCGCCTTACGCCATTCGTTACTATCGCAGATGTACAGAAGATTGGCTTCAGAAGAATCGAACTGGCCCTGATTTTTAGAAGTGCACGCACCCATTATCAGTTCATCTTCCGTTAATTCATCCCACTTCATGTCGCGGCATACGTAGTCTATACCCTCATAAGATGCAGTTTTGCCCACCTTGGAAGAATCGCATTTGCCGAAGAAGTCTGCCAGTCCGGCTTCACGCCACCCCTGGGTATCGCAAACATAGCGCGAATAGACCGTCTTGCGGGTATCGCCGCCTTCTTCATAACTGAAGACCTTGTATACCGTAGGAACAGAATCCAGCGTACCGCGTTTTTTCTCGTTGCAATATCCGAGATAGGTTTCGACCTTGGTAAACTCACGCCAGCGTTCTTTTTCGCAAGCATAATACTTGCCGTTGAACAGGAACGTTGTCCCTTCCTTGGTTTCGGTACAGGAATCCTTGGAATCACTAATGTTTGCCAATTGCCACCTGTTACCCTTGCAAATGTACATGGAATCATTGTAGACGCCGAACATGTCGTCATCTACATGGCCACAGTTGTCCGAGAAATCATCAACCCAGCGCGTACCAATACAGCGGAAGTTACTCTTCTTGTTCATGACATAGTAAAGATTCATGCCATATTGGTTGGTCGTATCGCAATGGGGCAAATCCTTTTCCGTTGCAACAATATAGGTGTATTTAACGCAACGGAGTTGATAAAAGCCATTGTCACTAGAAGCACTAAAAGAAACGGAATGTCCATTAACCTCGGCAACAGCGCTATCCTTCGCCAAGTAGTAGCCCGTATTACCAATTCCAGAGCAAGAAATGTCCCCCTGTCTCTCGTAACAATAACCACCCTTCGAGAATCCAAAGACGCCATTCATTTTAGCGTTCTGATCCAGGTAACTCATGGTTTTGGACCAGTCGTCCTTCGTGGGAACCGTAAAGCCGCTCGGGCATTTATAAGCTCCTGGACTGTACAAGCGGCCATAGATGTAACAATTCTCAGGCACATTGTCGTAGCACACGGAACTGCCGGAATAAGTGGTCGTTTCGGAAGAATTCTCTTCGAGCCAGATATACATACCGAACTGAATCGTATTTACGTAAGACCCCGTACTGGAATTGTAGAACCGATCCTTGTAATAGGCGGCATCAGAAACCTTACGGTCGACATCAATATTTTGCGCAGGAAGTTCGTCATCTTCAGAATCATCGGAACTAGAACTGCCGGAATCACCACAGGCAGAAATCAAGATGCTTGCACACGCAAGCACAAAAAGACTAATAGTCTTTTGAAAAACTCTCATGTCATCCTCGTGTATATTTGGAATTGCATTAAATTTCGATGCAATTCCACCCTTAATTTGTAAAGAAAAGATAGAAATTCCGGTTATTTTGGCGTAAACGGCTTCGAGAAATCTTTGAGATTCGGCAATGATTTTGTATATTTGAGTCAACTAATAATCCCTATTGGGGGTGCATTCTACCTTCGGTAGAATCACCCGCGGTTCGGCCATGCCAAAATGCAAGCATTTTGTCGCGGCTCTCACCTTGGGGGTGCTTTGGTTTGCCAAAATTCCTGCTACTCGCAGAAATTTTGCCCTACGGGCTTTTCGAACGCAACGCGTTCTCAAAGGCTTAAACGCTCCTCGTGGTCGCGTTTAATCGACAGGTCGAACCCAAAGCATCTTCAGTGAAGGAATTGGGGGTGCTTTGGTTTCGACAGGGTTACCGAAGTGTTAGTTGCAAGCCGAGGTCTCAGACGAGGGCACTCGTAAAAAAGTCTGAAAAAAAATAAGTGCTGACGAAAACTACGCACT
>JBGUWV010000043.1:0-25772 GCA_045221475.1 Fibrobacter sp. | reverse complement strand
GTCCATCGTGGCACCGACGCCGTCTTTACCACGAACTTCGTGGATAGCGTGGATACGCTTTGTGAAGTAGAGGATACGTTCGGTAAGGGTAGTCTTACCGGAGTCGATGTGGGCAGAAATACCAATATTTCTGTGAGTTGTGATGTTTTTCATGTTTTTTCCACAAATGGAGTTGATGTTTGTTTGAGTTGCGCCCAAAGATAGAAAAAATGGGGGGATCGTTCAAGCCCCACCCCCTGGAAAGGGGCTTTTAGGTAAAAAATGGAAAAAAAAGCCTTTTTTGGGGGCAAAATCCCCATTTTCATTAATTTGTTACTAATTTTGACCCACTCACTTAACTTTTAAGGAAAAAAGGAGTTCTATAATGAAAAAAGCAATTCTTCTCGCTGCTGCAGTTGCAGCTGCTTCTCTCACTGGCTGCGCCACTGTCGCTTCCCCGGTTACCGGTCTTCTCTATAGCGATGTGAACTACCCGATCACCGCTACTTCTAGCGAAGTTGGTTCCAAGACTGGTGAAGCAACTGCTACCTCTATCCTCGGCATCTTCGCTTCTGGCGACGCTAGCGTTGCCGCTGCTGCCAAGGCCGGTGGTATCACCAAGATCAAGACTGTTGATGTCAAGGCATCCAACATCCTGACTCTCTATGCCAAGTACACTGTCGTTGTGACTGGTGAATAATTCTTAGTTAGAATTAGAAAATGAAAGACGGTCGCTGAAAAGCGGCCGTTTTTTTTGTTTTTGAAGGAATTTAGGCGATTTCGGCGGCTTCGGTGGCCGGTTCCTCGGGGTTGTCTGCCAGGGCCTTAAAGTAGGCGGCGGCCGTTTTGCCTACTTCGGTGGTGTCGTAGAAGGAATAGGCCCCGTTTCCCAGGGCTCCGATGGCCGGAATGGCGCGGAGGGCGGCACGGCCCAGGAATTTGGTAGAGACCTTGAGCCCGATTTTCTTGAGAAGCGTCTCTAAAACGGCAAAAGAGACCTTCTGGACCACAATTCGGCTGCCGGTGCGCACGGCAATGTCGCGTACAAGTTGGGCGGCACTATGGCGGAACAGGCACCAGACCATGGCTTCGCGGCTGAGCATGGCGAATTTGCCATAAGTTGCAGCGATGTCGGACACGAGCTGCGCCTGGATGCGCCAAATGGCGGCAATGTCCGGAATCGAGGTCAAAACGCCAGTGACGCCAGCGGGCACCGAAAGGGTGGCGCTGACCAGGGATGCCTTGACTGCTGCTTGGCGGATTAATTTCTTGATTTTTTCGTCAGAATTTTCTGTGGGGGAGTGCAGGGACTCCGGAATGTCTGTAATCAGTTCGAAAAGCAGAGCGCTCAGCTTTTCCTTGATTTTTTCCATCTTTTCGTCTGTGCAATCGCTCATAAAAGTCTCCTTACGAGACTAATATACATTATTAAATGTGAAATGAGGAATGAGCGATTTTAGAAGATAATCTTCGCGAGGCCGCCGGCGAGTCCGGGGAGGTTGTAGCGCAGAGTCTTGCCTTCGAGCCAGTACGAAAGCGCCTGGTCAATCCACTGGCGTTCGCAGGTGATTTTGCGGACGACGATGTCGGTGCCCGAATCGGTATCGTCGAAATAATAGTAGCCGCGGAACTTGATAGGGAAAATTTCGCCGTGGAGAAGTACGCTTACGTCGGCGGTGCCGTTGTCCGAATCAATGGATACGGACTGGACATCGCCAAAGCGCTTGACCAGTTCGTGATTCTTGACAAAGGCTTCTACCGCCTTGTTGCGTAAGTTCCCGAGTAACGACATTGCTTAACGGGGGAGTGTCAGAATTTCGATGCCGTTCTTGGTGCGGGCTACGGTGTGTTCCCACTGGGCGCTCAAAGAACCGTCGCGAGTCACGGCAGTCCAGCCGTCGCTGAGAGTCTTGGTGCCCGGACGACCCACGTTAATCATGGGTTCGATGGTGAACACGTGACCGACTTCGATAAACTGCTTCAGCACGTTGTTGCGGAAGTGGTACAGGGTCGGTTCTTCATGGAATCCACGACCGATGCCGTGACCGCAGTAGTCTTCCACCACGCTGAAGTCATGTTCTTCGGCGATGTCCTGAATGATGTTTCCGATGTCGTAGTAGCGGGCGCCATCTTCACCTGCGGCGCGGATGCCTTCTTCCATGCAGAACTTGGCGGTATCCACCAGCTCCTGGGCGATGTTGCTCACGCGGCCCACGCAGAACATGGCGGATGTATCGCCATGGTAGCCCGAAAGAATCGTGGTGATGTCGATATTTACGATATCGCCGTCTTTCAGAATGGTATTTGCGCTCGGGATGCCGTGGCACACGACTTCGTTAATGCTGATACAGGCGTAACGGGGATAGCCGTGGTAGCCCATGCAAGCAGAAATTCCCTTGTGCTTGCGGGTGTAGTCGCCGATGAATTCATCGATTTCCAAAGTGGATACGCCCGGCTTGCACATTTCACCTGCGCGAATGAGGGTTTCTGCGGCGAGGGCGCCTGCGTCGCGGATCAGTTCGATTTCCTTAGCGGATTTGATTTTTATTTTGGCCATAATTTATGCCTTTTTCCATGCGTAACGGTCAACCAAGTAGGCGAGAAGCATCTGGTCTTCTTCGGTACCGTTTGCGAGTTCTTTAACAAGGGGGATGACGCGGCTGATGCGCTCGCGGGCTTTCTGTCCACCGAAGTGGTTCTTTTCCTGTTCCAGCTTGGCGCGGACGCGCTCGCTCACCTTCTTTGCGATTTCTTCGTTGGTGAGCGGGTCCATCTTGATGAAGTTGATGCCGAAGTCGGCAGCAGTCTGCTTCATGTCAATTTCTTCGACCGGCGTAATCAGGGAAATGCAAAGCCCGCTACGGCCCGCACGGGCGGTACGGCCGCTGCGGTGTACGTATACTTCGTGGTCATCGGGATGGTCGTACACAATCACGTGGGTTACATGATCCACGTCGATGCCGCGGGCAGCCACGTCAGTACAAATGAGAATGCGAAGCTTCTTGTCGCGGAAGGCGTTCAAGGTCTTTTCGCGCATGTTCTGGGCCACATCACCCGAAAGGGCGCCTACGTTGAAGCCGTAGCCGGAGAGCACTTGTTCCAGGTAGCTCACGTCGCTCTTCTTGTTGCAGAAAATCATGCAGCTTTCGGGATTGTAGTATTCCAGCACCTTGATGGTCATGGAATCCTTGTCCATCACGTCGCAAGAATACCAGCGGTGTTCTAGGTTGTTTGCAATTACCTTGTCATAGCTGAGCGACAGGAATTCGGCGCTGGGGCGCTGGAATTCCCGGGCAAGGCTTTTCACTGTTTGCGGGATGGTGGCGCTGAACATGGTGCAGGCGATTGCCTTGGGCAAGTACTTGCGGATTTTCTGCATGTCGGGGTAGAAGCCCATGGAAAGCATCTCGTCGGCTTCGTCCAGAATCAAGTCGCGGATGTCGAGGAAGTCTACGTTTCCGCGCTGTACGTGGTCCATCAGACGGCCCGGCGTTGCGACGATGATGTGCACGCCGTTCTTCAGAGCCTTCAGCTGCGGTTCGTAACTTACGCCGCCAAAAATCGCAACAGAGCGGATGCCTGTGCCGGCAGAAAGTTTTTCGATTTCGTCTTGGACCTGCAAGCAGAGTTCACGTGTCGGTACCAAAATGAGTGCCTGCGGAAAAACGTGGTCGCGAACAATGACCTGCAAAAGGGGGAGTACGTAAGCGCCGGTCTTTCCCGAACCGGTCTTGGACTGCACCAACATATCGCGTGCGGCTAACATGTAGGGCATCGTCTTACGCTGTACAGGCATCAGGTCCGTCCAGCCATGCTGTGCTAGAATAGCCTTCTGCTCTTCGGGCAGCATGTCAAAAGTGTAGTCGGGGAGCTTGTGTTCGGGCTCGATAATCTTAACGGGTGTCAGAAACGGATTGACTTTCTCTTCTTTCTTTTCTTCTTTTACTTCTTCACTCATAGTGCGAGCAAATTTAGTAAAAGGCGAGTGCCGCGGCAACGTAACTTATTGCTTTGACATGGCCGAGCCGCAAAAAATGCGCTTCAATGGAATATGTAAGGAGCGTTTTTGTCTATTTGGATTTGTATGAGGTTTGTGATTAATCGCGTAATCTAGTGCTTAATACAAATGGTTACTGTTGTAAGACAATGCTAAAAAATCTGAAAACATTCGTCCGTTTCTTGATAAAAAATGGCTTGTGTGGCATACGTATACTGTCTGTTTTACAGGCGAATACTTTGTATAAACTAATAAAAAATATTTTAATAATTTATTTCGAATAATCTTGATAAATTAATTCTTTATACATAAATTTATTGATGCCTTGATTTGAATAACGAACGTTTTCAAGTTTAAAGGTTGCCTAAAAATAGGAGAATCAAATGAATAAAAAGTGTTCTACCATGTTCCTTTGCTGTGCGATTGCCTTGGGCGCTCAGGCTGCAGATGGAACCGCTAAAACCGACGTTCTCGGCCGTCATGTTTCCTCTACGCAGAAAGTGCCGAAAGCATACTTGAAGGATATCAAGAAGACGACTGAACAAAAGGCCGTTATAAAGACTGCCGGACCGCAGCAGCAGAAGGCTCTGGCTCGCAGCTCCGGTCCGTCGATGACTACTACAAGTGGCGTCTTTGAATACAAGAAGAATAGTGCCGGTAATTTCGAGAAGTTGTATAAGCTTAACGGAAATACTCTGACTGAAACTCAGTACAAGAATCAGATTAAGCAAATCGAAGACAACGATACTCCGAGACTGATGTATGCTCGGTCTAATTCTAGAAATTATCCGACGGGCACGAATTACCAGTTTGCCACGTTTGCGACAACGGATGAATGTTCGGGACAGTCTTCTTGTACCGTGAACCTTGAAACGTATTCCTACTACAACCAGTCGGGAACTCATTTCGTTACGCGAGAAGATATCAATTTCTGGAATTATACGAATGTGCTGAGTAATTCTAATCTGAACCAGTATGGTGCCTGGTCGGGTTACGATGGAAGCCAAATCGGTATTCAATTTACTGATATCGATGCCCCGCAAGAAAATGTCATTTCTAACGGTCACTTGCAGGTGATGGCAGACTGTAATGATAACCACTATGCCAGTAGAGTGATTCATACATCGAAGGTGGCAAGAGTCCTGAACAAGGTTGCTCCTGGTGCAATGTTGTACGCCTTCTCCACAAACTGCAACGACTACACGAATAGTATTGTTCTTGAAGCCTCTAGTTATTGGCAGAACCCTCAGGTTTTCATTGGTAGCAACAGCTATGGACAGGCTTTGCCGAAGTATTCGGACGAAAGTATGTATATGGATGACTACATCTATGATACCAGAACCATTGAGTTTGCCAGTATCGGTAATGACGGTTTGAGCAACGGTGCTCAGGCTACTGGGCTTGGTATGGCTGTTAACGCCATTTCTGTAGGTGCTGTCCATAACGATATGACTTACCATCAGACGTCCAGTTGGAAGAATCCGCGTTTCTCGAAGAAAGATGATGCGACATTCACGGGAAGCTCCTATGTAAAACCGGAAATTGCAAACTTTGCTGACATCTTGGTTCCCAGCGAAAAGTCTTTGGTTATCATGAACCAGAGAATCCTGGAATCCTATTTCACTCAGACCAGTTCTGCAACTCCGTATACGGCAGCTTCTGTTGCCATGCTCTTGCAGAAGTTCCCGTTCTACAAGTGGCATCCGGAAGTGGTTAAGGCCCTCTTGATTACGTCTAGTATCAAACCCATTACCAATGCATCGTCCCATGATTCCGATAACGAAGGAAAGTATGCAATGGGTGTTCCGGAAGGTCGAGCAATGTTTGAAAACAACCGTTCTCGCTTCTGGAATGGAAATAACGAAGACTTCTTTGACAATAGCGCTAATATTCAGTTTACTGAAGGCAATATCAAGAAGAACAAGCGCTATCGTATTGCTATTTCTTGGCTGTCCAGCGGTAGCTATGTTCGCGAAAATGGCCAGCTTCCGCAGGATATTGACCTTAAGGTCTACCAGAATGGTAACTTGATTGCTTCGTCCGCTTCTGGCCCGAACCCCTTCGAATTGGTTGACTTTACGACTACCAGCCAGTCTGACCTGACCATCGTGATTCATAGATGGCGTAACGACGGTGGCCGTGTCCTCGTTGGTTACAACCTCCTCGAAGTTCAGTAATCGAATCGACTCGTCTGAATTA
The DNA here is from genome assembly GCA_045221475.1 of Fibrobacter sp. Lineage (GTDB taxonomy): Bacteria > Fibrobacterota > Fibrobacteria > Fibrobacterales > Fibrobacteraceae > Fibrobacter. The sequence continues at coordinate 19,597 of JBGUWV010000043.1, read as the reverse complement.
AAGGCATGTGGCCCTCGGGGCTGCATGCCTTATTTTGTAAGCTGTTTTTATCTAAAAGGCGTCCAGTGGTATTCGAGGCCAACACTTATAAACCAGTCGACGGTGGTGGCGCCTATGGTAGTGGGCTCGGCGGCAGCGTCGGGAGAGGGTTCCACGTAAACGTCTTTACCGCGGCTAGAAATGCCCGTGCGCACGCTTAGGCCATAGTGGTGCAAGAATACACATTGCGTGCCGAATCCGAAGAGCGCGCCCTTGTAAGGGTCTTCAGTTTTAAAGCGTGTTTCGTATTCCCTGGAGGGATTTTTCTTGGAATCTTTAAGCTCGATATCTTCGGAGTAGAAACTGTATTGGAATCCCAGAAATGCGAAAAGGTGCAAGTCCATCCATTTGAATGGCTCGTAAGTCCTTGCGAACATGACGTTCAGGCCGACTTCGTGTTGGGCGAAATTCCAGTGATCCAGCTCTTCGTAAATCGAGTCGCGGTCGTCTGTTTTGACGGCATGGTTTGAATAGCGGTAGAAAATTTCGCCACCGATAAACCCGAACCAAATTCCGCCTGCGTACAAAGTGAATAACGGAGTAGAATCGTCCATAAAGTTCCAGAGGCTTACGGAATCCTTGGTGACACGGTAATCGCCGACCCGGCTGCGGATATGACGCCTGTACCAGCTAGAAGGGGTAAGTGGAATCTGGGCTTGGGCGTATCCTGCCGAAATGCCTGCCCAAGAGCGGAAAGTCGGAGTTTCCTTGTAAAGATCGTCGGGCTCCGATTCCATTTTGAGACGTTCTTCTTTCGTTAGGCGGCGCTTTGTATGGTGCCCGAAGAATGCGCTTGCGACTTCATCGCCTTGGGCAATTTTGTCCGGTGTCTTTATAACGGTTCCTGCGGCTTGGGGCTCGCTGGAGTTTTCGTCAAAAACGGCTATGAGTAAATGGTTTCCCTTGTCGGCTACGTAAAGGACAATCTTGTCTTCCAAGGTTTGGAATTTCGCCATCATGGCGGGGTGGCGGGCTTTAAGGTGGTGCGGCTCCAATCCGGCTTCGATATTGTTCGATAGCCATGTGGCGTAGCGCATGGCGACGGTGTCGCGTTCCCATTCGCCAAAGAGTCTGCATTTGGGTTCGCCGATGCCCGAATTGTAACGTCGCAGGGATAGGCAGAATTCTTTAGGGTCTAAGGCCGCTTCTTTATCGGGGGTCCAAATCAGGATGTCTGCGTTTTGCCACAAAGTCCATTTGGAATCGAAATAAACATCTTTAGCGTTGGCCTTGTTCGCAAAAAAGGCCTGTGACAGCAGCACGAAAATGAATGCGACTAGGGATAGGTGCTTCATTTGCCAGCCCCCTGGTACATGTTCTTTCGGATCTGTTGCACGGTCTGCCGCATTAGTTGTTCAAAGTCGGTCAATGTCAACTTGAGAGTAACGGGATGCTGAATTTCGTCGACGGCGCTAAATAGGGGCCTTTGTTTTAAGTTGTCCCACAACGTATACGACACGATGGCGCTAATGTTCTTGACATCGCGTTTGTCTTCTAATTCATTGTGAATCAGGGCGTAGTCGAAGAAGTTTTCGCGTTTCAAGTCAGTGCCGATAATCACTTCATGAATCAAGAGAATCTGCGGTGGTACGCTGCCGTCTGGAGCGGTTACGATTACGCCCTGCTCGGGAAGTTTTCCCTTCATGAATATGCGGGCGTCAAGTTTCTGACTTTCTTCAGGTGCGTTGTCTAGGACGGAATCCGGCAATATCGAAAGCTTGACATAGCCACCGCGGAATTCGTGCTCCATGGCCTTGGAACAAAATTCGGTGGCCTTGATTTGAGTGCTGTCGCCGAAGTCCAGTCGGTTAGCGAACCATTTAGTGCGCGTGAGAACAAAAGCCTTTTGGAGCCCGGTAATCGCAAGTTCCCCATAAGGGGCCCGCGCATAGGCCGGATGGCTGCTTGACCAATGGTAAGAATCGGCGCAACCCGTGAGGAGTAGCGCCGCCATAGCAACCATTGTCCAAAGGCTGTGTCTCATTGATCCTTTTAGACTGCGCCCCACTTTTCGCGGTAAGCGTAAACCTTTTCGAGGATTCCTTCGGGTGCATTGATCTTTTTACGGTTCTCTTCGCTTTCGAGGAAAGCGATGATATCGTTGATGTTCACGATGGAATAAGCCTCGATGCCGTATTCGTCTTGCACGGTCTGCAGGGCGGATTTGCCGTTTTCAAGCTTTTCCTTGCGGTCTACGGAAATCAACAGGCCGATGACATTGGCGTTTTCAATTTGCGACAGGGCCTGCATGGTTTCGTTCACGCTGGTGCCTGCGGTAATCACGTCTTCGATAATCACCACATTGGTCTTTTCGGCGTACTTGTAACCCACGAGGGAGCCGCCTTCGCCGTGGTCCTTGACTTCCTTACGGTTGTAAGTAAAAGTCAGGTTCTGGGCGTAGACGTCGCTAAGCTTCATGGCTGTTGCGGCGCAAAGGGGAATACCCTTGTAGGCGGGGCCATAAAGGTTCTGGGCCTTGCCGTCAAAGTGAACCATATAGGTGCTTGCGTAGTATTCTGCAAGCTTGGAAAGGGTGGCGCCAGTGCGGAATTCTCCCGTGTTGATGAAATAGGGCGTATTACGTCCGCTTTTGGTTACGAAATCACCGAACTTCAAGGCTCCGGCTTCCACAAGAAAATGAACAAATTGGTCTTTGATATTCATGGCTTAGTCGCGGCATGGCCGCAGTTTATAGTTGATAGTTGCTGTTATGCGGCTCCGCAAAGGAGTGCAAAAATCTTCGCGAACACGTTCGTTTCTTCGGTGAGAATTTCGATGACGGTCAGGAGGATGAATACCAGCACGCAAAGTCCTATGTAGAAATAGAATGACTTCTTGAAGCCTTTGATCTTCATCTTGAAAATAGCCCAGGCAATCACGCTAAAGATGGCGCTGAAGGTCCATGCGGCAACGGCTCCGAGTGAAATGCCCGGAATTAAGCTGATGGCGAAAGTGATTGCGATACCCGGCATAAAGTAGAAGCAGATGCACAGGACGCTCAACAGGGCGAATCCGACGTAATGCGAAAAACCGCGTTCACGTTGGACAATCACCTGGGGCTGGGTCGGGGTTGCAACGGCTTCTTCTACAGCAGGTTCCTGCGGAGCGACTTCGGCTTCGGGTGCCGGAGCAGTTTCGGTTTCGACAACCGGGGCGACTTCAGCGGGGGTCTCGGCTGCGGTTTCGTTTTGGTTCAGTTCTTCGGACATAAGGTCTCCTGTAAAATTCTAGAGGATAAAGGTTCGGCCCGCATAAACGAACACGCGGTGTTCCAGCCAAAGCTTGAGGGCGGCCGACAGGGTGCGCTTTTCGATGTCCTTGCCCAGTTCCACGAGCTCGTCGATGCTTGCGGTTTCAGGGACTCGCTGGATATCCTGGCAAATAATGGGGCCCTGGTCCAGGTCTTCGGTGGCAAAGTGTGCGGTGGCGCCGATAATCTTCACGCCCTTGTGCCATGCCTGGTGGTAAGGCTTGGCGCCCTTGAATGCCGGCAAGAAGCCGTGGTGGATGTTGATAATGCGGTATTTGAACTCTTCGGTAAAGGATTCGCTCAAAATCTGCATGTAACGGGCGAGGACGACGGTATCGGTATTGGTTTCGGCGATGATTTCGCGGAAACGGTTTTCAGGAATGCTCTTGTCCGGGTTCGACGGTACGTAGTAGAAAGGTACGCCGAAAGTTCCGCCTACGGGACCCAGGTCGGGGTGGTTGCCCACGATGCAACTGAACTCGCAGGGGAGGTCTCCATCGCGTCTTTTGAGCAGAAGGTCGTAAAGGCAATGGTCCGTCTTCGAGACGAAGATAGCTACGCGTTCAATTTTGGTGGTGTCGAACAGTTTCCAGTTTAAGTGGAGGTGTCCTTCCAGGGTTTCTAGATGCTTGCGGACTTCTTCTATATTTTCGGATTCCGCTTCAAAAACGGCACGTAGAAAGAAAGTTTCGATATCTTTTGCCGTGTGCTGCTGTAAATCAACAATGTTGGCACCCGCCTTGGCGAGCACTTGGGTAGTTCCGGCAATAAGGCCCTTTTGGTCGGGGCAATGGATCTGCAAAATGTAACGAGTAATAGCCATAGCCCAAAATTATAAAATCGCAGGCATAAAGTCTTTGCCCGCTTTCCGAAAAGCTAAAATATTCTAACTTTAGACCGAAAACTTTATGCGAGAAGGAAAAATGAGTCTTAAATCCTCTTTCAAGTCTATGATTGCCGTTGTATTCGGTATGGCGGTTGTCCAGGCAGTTGCCGCTCCTCAAAAGTCTTGGGACGCCATTTATAATGCCGAGGGCGAAGGCGATTATTCTGCCGCCAAGATCGAAGGCAAAATCCGCTTTGGTAAGTACACACACTATAAAGAAGTCCAGCCGGTTTCTTTCAAGGTTGCCGACAGCCTGTTCGCGTTCTCTGTGGCCGGAAACATGACCGTTCCTGCCGACAAGATTGAAAAGGAACATTTCTACGAAAAGTGCAACGAAACCATGGAAGCCTGGATTTCGTTCTTCAATACTCCCCGCGATTTTGGTGGCGAACAGCTGGTTATCAATATTGCTGGTGTAGACCTGGCTTGCGGTGATGAACTTTTTGCCGTTGGCGATTTGAGAATCAAGTTTACCAATGCAAAGGCTCAAGAAGCTTGGGCAAACACTTTGGAAGGCCGCGAAAAGTACAAGCGCGAAAAGGTGGTGGAATACCGCCGCGCCGAACAGGAACACCGCGCATCGCTCCGTGATGTGTCGGGTATGGTAAAAGACCCTCGCGACGGTCAGGTGTACCGCACCATCAAGGTGGAAGGCCGTGAATGGTTTGCCCAGAACGTGAACTACAATGTGGAAGGCCATTCCTGGTGCTATGAAGACAAGGAAAACTACTGCGCTCGTGGTGGTCGTCTGTATGACTTGGAAGGCGCCCGTAAGGCATGTCCCGAAGGCTGGCACCTGCCGCGTGACCGCGAATGGATGGACTTGCTCGTAGGCCTGACCCACTGCTACGATGGTGTGGACAAGTGCGAAAAGTTCGCCAACAAGATGAAGGCTACAACCGGTTGGCAGGGCGGTGGCGGTACCGATGAATACGGCTTCTCCATTTTCTCTTCGGGTTACCGCAAGATGGTGGGTAAGTCCATCGTTCGTTACGAAGACATGGGTGAATATGCCGGCTTCTGGTCTGCACAGAACGGCCGTAATGAAACCATTTGGATTTGGGCAATGGGCCGCATGAGTGACCAGATGGTTCGTCAGCTGGTACCGAGCAAGACCAACGCCTACTCCGTCCGCTGCATCAACGGTAATTAAGGCTTGCGCAGAGCGCAAAAAAAAGAGAGCTTAAAAAGCTCTCTTTTTTATATGTATCAAAAAGCGTCGCGCCTAAGGCGCGGCGTATTTTACATCTGGCGAATCGGGAAGAGTCCGAGCAGGTCGAGTACGTTTTCAAGCACGATCTGTGTTGCTTGTACGAGGAACAGGCGGGACTTTTCTTCGGCGCTTCCGAGCACACGGTCTTCGTGGATGAACTTGTGCGCGGCTTCTGCGATTTCCAAGGCATACTGGGCGAGAACGCTCGGTTCATCACCGGCGACAGCATCCAGAATCTTCTTGCCCTTCTTCGACAGAATGTTGATGAGGCTGTAGGCGGCGTCGTCGCTCAACTGGGCCATATCCACATCGGCGATGTTCACCGTGTAGCCGGCCTTGCGCATAATGCTGCAAAGACGCACGTGGGCGTTCTGCACATACGGACCGGTATCGCCTTCGAAGCTCATCACGGCATCCCAATCGAAACGCACGTCCTTCAGACGGCTATTCTTCAGGTCGTTGAAGGTGAGCGCGGAAATACCGATCTGGCGAGCGATAAGTTCCTTGTTTTCGAGTTCCGGATTCTTCGCGTCGATGAATTCGAGAATCTTCTTCTGGGCGGCTTCAATCACGTCGCGAAGCAGGCTTGCGGTACCCGTACGGGTCTTGCCCTTTTCCCACTTGCCGTCCACCAGCTGCAGGATCACGCCGAACGGAATGTGGTACATGTCCTTGTACCATTCGCGGCCCATCTTCTTGAGCACGTGGAATACCTGCTTGAAGTGGAGAGCCTGTCCCAAGTCCACCACGTAAAGGCACTTGTCGAAGTTGTATTCCTTTTTGCGGTAGCAAGCGGCGGCGAGGTCGCGGGTAGCGTACAAAGTAGAGCCATCGCTCTTGCGAATCAGGCAGGGGTTCAAGTCGAATTCATCGAGCATCACCACGTCCAGATCCTGGCTCTTGACCATCAGGTTCTTTTCGCGGAGTTCGTCGAGAATCGCGGGAATCTTGTCTTCGAAGAAGGATTCGCCGGTGTAGTGGTCAAAGCCCACGCCCATCATGTCGTAGATGCGCATGAGTTCCTTGAGCGTTGCGGCGCGGAAGGCTGTCCAAAGCTTGCGGTAGAATTCGTCACCCTGTTCGAGCTTGGTGAATGCGGCGCGCGCTTCATCTTCGAGACCGGGTTCTTCTTTGCTGGCCTTGGAGAAGGCGGCGTAAAGGATGTTGAGTTCCTTCACGGTGAGGCTGTCGAGCGTAGCATCGTCTGTCGGGCGCTTTTCGCGCAGGTACATCACGATGAGTTTGCCGAATGCGGTGCCCCAGTCGCCGAGGTGGTTGATGCGTTCCACCTTATAGCCGGCGGCCTTGTAGATGCGGGAAAGCGAGTTTCCGATCATCGTCGAACGCAGGTGGTGGAAGGCGAGCTCCTTACCGATGTTCGGGGAGCTGAAGTCGATGCAAACGACCTTGCCATTCGATGCGGCGTGGCCATATTCGAGGCCCTTCGCGGCAATTTCTTCAAGCGTAGACTTCGCGAGGAAACTACGGTCGATAAAGAAGTTCAGGTAACCGTTTACGGCTTCGACCTTCGAAAGACCGGCCGGGAGCTTCACCTGGGCAGCCAAGTCTTCGGCGATCATCTTCGGAGCCTTGCGCATCACCTTGGCGAGCGAGAAGCAAGGAATGGTGAAGTTGCCGTGCGTGGTGTCAGGCGGCACGGAGATAAGCTTGAGGGCGGCTTCCTTTTCGAAGGATCCGGTAGCGGCGAGCGCTTCTGCGATTTCTTGCTCAAACGAGTTCATTGTCGTCGGCCTTCTTGTCGTTAGTCTTTACAAAGTCATTTTCGTCGAGTTCCACGATCTTGCCGTCGGCGTACAGACGGTCCAGGGAAATCTCGTTGCGCTTTTCTTCTTCGAACAGGTGCACCATCAGGTCGAGGCCTGCGTCGAATACGGCCCAGCGAACGCCTTCCTTGTATTCCACGCCCACGGAGGGGAGCTTGTTCGCCTTGAATTCCTTGCGGAGTTCGTTCAGAATGGCCTGCATCTGGGCTTCGCTTTCGCAGGTTGCCACGAGGAAGTAATCCGTGACATCCTTGATGCCGCGCAGGTCAATCAGCTGCACGTTCTGGGCACGCAGCTCAAACAAAATGCTTGCGCCCATTTGGACGGACTGGGGAAGTTCTTGCTTATTCGTTGTCATCTGTTTCTCCCTGTTCGGGTTCTATTATTTGTTCAAAGTCTTTGCCGATGTACACGGCGGCGTCTACGACGGCGCGGCTGCTGTGGACCACGAGCACGTTGTCGGTCTTAAGAGCTTTGGCGAGGGCCTTGGCTCCTTCCCATTCGGGGTTTCTAAGCACTAGCACGGTTTCATCGTAGTTCTGTAATCTGTCGTTTCTAGAACTTACAATGTCAAATCCGTTTTCGCGCAAGTAAGAGCGCATTTTTGCTGCAGCCCCTTGCATGCCGCAACTGTTCAACACTTCGACATCGCCCTTGTAGGTGCGTTTGACTTTTACGACCTGGGGCTTCTTTTCTTCTTCGCAACCCGCAAAAAGCAATGCAGCTACCAAGGCCGTTGCGGCAAAAGAAAAGTGAAATGTTTTGGTGTACATCAAGGACATTTTCCATTTAAAATTTAGAAAAAATGCGCCTTGCTTGTCATTCTACTTATCTGCAATAATAAGGCGTTCTCCAGGGGCATCCGCCGTAGAAGTGGCGGTACGGGCCGTATGCCTTGAAAGCGTCGTTCTCGTTCACGAACATCAGCCTAAAGCTCATGTTCTCGTTGGGTTTGTATTCTAATGCAATGTCGGGGAGCACGACATCTACGTTACCCTGTCGTACATCTTCTTTTGCAATGGGTGTTCCAAAACGGAAATTCGAATACAGTGGCATCCAGAGACCAACGTTTGCGTATAAATGAAGTTCTGGTGAAAATTCGTAGGCGAGGTGTGCCATGTAGCTTTGTTGGGCGAATGTTCCGAAGGAGCCTCCCATAAAGCTCACCGAGTAGGTGTAGGCAACTTTGAGTGCGGGGTCGAATGTCTCGTGTCGCACCAGTCGTTCGGGGTCAAAATGCTCACGGTTCCAGGGAATGCCATCGTCAGGGACAATATAGACCGTATCGACGATAGTGTCTTTCGGGACTGCGACTGTGGTCGCGGCGTTTGACTTTGCTGCAACGGAGTCTTTTTGAATGGTGGTTGCAATAGCAGAATCGGCCTTCGCAGGGCTTTCCGCAAAGGCAAAAATACTAGATGCAATTATCAGCAACCAAAACCGCATGCCATGAATATAGAAAATGGGGCTGAAAGGATTTCCCTTCCAGCCCCATAAGTCGAATTCTGCCTATTTTTTTTCGCTTTCTTGCGTGTTGTCGGGCTTGGTGACACCTGCAAGCTTTGCTCCAAACATGGATCCAAGAACCGTGCGCAAGTCGATGCCGAGAGAATCCGTGAGGCCGTTGGTGACCTGCGTGAGTGTCTTGGTAATGTCGCCTGTGAGCTTAGCCGTGTTTCCTTCGCCGTACATGGTGATGTTGCCGATCTTTTCCATGGGCTTTGCAATAGCGGCTGCAATCTGCGGCATCTGTTCGAAATACCTTTCGATGGTCTTCAGCTGCATTTCTTGGCGGGCGGCGTCACCATAGAGCTTCATGGCTTCGGCCTTCTTGTTTAGCGCTTCAGCTTCGGCAAGGCCTTGTGCCTTGATAGCTTCAGCTTCGGCGAGACCCTTTGCCTTTGTGGCTTCAGCTTCGGCCATGGCTTTCGCCTTGGTAGCTTCGGCTTCGGCGAAGGCTTTTTCCTTTTCTGCATCGGCTATCTGCTTGATTGCCTTGGCGCGCTGTTCTTCCTTGTAACGGTCGGCTTCTGCATCTTTCTGTTGCTGGAAAAGTTCCGCTTCAGAACGCTGAATTTGTGCCTGGCGTTCGGCTTCGGCTTTCTTTTCGATTTGAGCCTTCAGTTCCTTTTCGGTCACCATCACCATGCGTTCGCGAATTTCAATTTCCTTTTCCTGCTTAGCAACTTCGGCTTCGGCCTGGGCCACGTTAATGGCCTTTTGCTGGGTCTGCTTCTGGATTTCGTAAGCGGCGTCGGCAATAGCCTTTTCTGTGTCCGAAATCTTCTGCAGGTTGGCCTTTTTCACGGCGAGGTCGTTCTGCTTTTGGGCAATTTCCAGTTCGGCAGCCACGGCAGCGTCGTTGGCATCTTTCTTGGCCTGGGACTGGGCAACACTGATATCTCTTTCGGCATTGGCCTTAGAAATGGCGGCGGCCTTGCGGATGGCAGAGGTCTTGTCCACACCCAGGTTTTCAATCACTCCGTTGGCATCTTCAAAATTCTGGATGTTGAAGGTCTGAACCACGATACCCAATTTTTCCAGGTCAGGAATGGCGTTTTCGAGCACGAGTTCAGAAACCTGCTTGCGGTCACCCACAAGGTCTACCAACTGCATGCGACCTACGATTTCGCGCATGTTACCTTCCAAGATGTCCACAATCATAGCGCGGATGTCTTCGGGCTTCTTGTTCAAGAAGTTCTGAGCCGAAGACTTGAGGCGGTCAGGATTATCGGAAATCTTGGCTGTCACGACAGCGTCGACGGAAACGTTGATGTAATCCTTTGTCGGAACCGGACTTCCTGTCTTTACGTCAATTTGAATCAACTGCAAAGAAAGGTGGTCGGCGCGTTCAAAGAAGGGAATTCTAAGACCTGCACGTCCGATGATGACTTTCGGAAGTTTCCGAAGGCCTGAAACGATAATGGCTTCGTCTGGTGCGGCCTTGATATACGACATCACAAAGATGATGGCGAGGAAAAATACCGCGGCAAAAATAATTGTTAAAAGAATGCTTGTTTGCATAAATTAATCCTCCATTTTGTTTGTTCTAAATATATAACAAAAGATCTGCCACGGAATGACAGACCTCAAATTTTTCGACAGAATGAATAAAAATTATGACCGGATGTTTAAACGATTTCGTTCTTGGCATTCACGTGGATTACGGTGGGTTTCCATGTCTTGGCTTCGTCTTCGCTCATGGTGGCGTAGGCAACGATAATCACCAAATCGCCGGGCTGAACCAAGCGGGCTGCTGCACCGTTCAAGCAGATTACGCCAGAACCGGCAGGGCCTTCAATCACATAGGTATCAAGGCGGTTGCCGTTGTTCACGTCAAGAACGCCCACTTTTTCGAAGGGGAGGATGTTGGCTGCATCCATCAGATCGCGGGCAATAGTAATCGAACCCTCATAGTTGAGGTTTGCATCGGTTACAGTTGCGCGATGAATCTTGCTTTTGAGTAATTCCAGCTGCATGATGCGCTTAGAACTTGACATTGAAGAATCCCGCTACACCCTTTTCCGGGGTCGGGAGAATGCCGTAGCTGAAGCGGTTTGCGTCCGGGTTGCTGTCCCACTGAGTGCTGAAGAATGCATCAGCAAAAGACCAAATATGAGCGCCAGCTACAAAAATCAGACCATACCACCAAGCGGAATTGCCGTCAACTGCAAGGTAAACCGTTGCACCGACGCTCACGCCCCACAAGGCGTCAATCCAGATGGCTTTCATGGATTCCTGCTTGTGCCACTGATACAGCGACGGAACAAGCAAAGAAAGGTAAGCATAGCCTTGGTCGCCGGAATGGTTGCGGTAGGAACGGTCGATATCGGCGTCTTCAAGTCCGCCAGAACGCTGGGCGAGCCAGTCTTCTTCGGATACGCCGAGTTTTTCCCAAGGTTTCTGTAAATATTCAGACGGACGAACGCCCATTTCTACAAGGCTGGTCAGCTTGGCTCTGGTAATGCCTTCTTGCTTAGCCTGCTGAAATTCCCACTGGGTAAGTCCCATTTCTTCGTAGTTGAAGCCCTGCCATTCGTCTGCGGAGGCTGTTGCTTCGCCAACTTTGGTTTCGGCTTCTTCATTGCTGTTGTCAGCAAAGGCGTCATCTGTTTCTTCGGATGCCCCGTAAGAATAGGAATCTTCGGAAGATTCATCGTCAAACTGTGCGAACGCAATGGAGCCGCACAAAAGCACCGTTGTGAGAATCTTGCACCAATTCGCCATCAATTTCTTCCTTCAAAAATAATGCCGGGGGAGGGAATCGAACCCTCACACTCTCGCGAGTACCGGATTTTGAGTCCGGCGCGTCTACCAATTTCACCACCCCGGCTCGGGGTTTGCTCAAATATAGAACAATTTGCTTTTTTTTGCAGGGGAAAAGTGCGAAAAAAGCGCTTTTTTGTGCAAATTTACCTTTTCAAAAGGGGCTGATATTCAATTTTAAGGGGTGCGAGCTTGCTTGCAGCGAAATCGACGGCCTGGTCTTTGGTCTCAAATTTGCCTGTTTGGACTAAGTAGAGAGTCTTTTCACCGCGGGGCTGCTCTATAACTGTGCAGGAAATTTTCTGTTTCTTGAGGTTGGAAACAAGCAAGTCGGCGTTAGATTTTGTTCCAAACGCCCCTAACTGGAGTGTCCAATATTCCGCAGTGGTTGTTGCAGGAGCGGCCGGAGCTGTTGCGACTGGTGCGGGTGCTGGGGCCGGAGCGGCTTTAGGCTGCTCCTTGGGCTGTTCGACTGCAGGTGCCGGTTCGGGGGCTGCGGGCTGTGGGGCAGGGGCTGCAACCTTGGCTGGCTGAGCTGCAGGAGCGGTTTTTGCGGCCTGGAGGGCCTTTAGTGAGTCAGGATTGCTCAGCAGGTTGCAACGGTCGTTCAAATCTTCCGATTTCACTTTTGCCTTTACGGCCTGGCACACTTTCTGGAGGACAACGGCCTGGTGCGGATGCGACGTTTCGATGGCCTGAATGAGGTCTTCGGCGGCCTTGTCGTATTTGCCAAGGTAAAGTCTAAACTGGGCGCTTGTCATCATGAGGTCGGCGTAAATGGCCCGTTGAGGATTGGTCGTCTGGATAAGGCTGTCGAGGCGCTTGCCTGCAACCTTGAAGGATTGTGCGTTGCCTGTCTGCGAAAGGGCGAGTACATTCCACAGGTAGCATTCGGCACGCAGGGAATCCGGCTCCTTGGGGCATGCGGCTTCGTATGCGGCGGCGGCTTCTTGCCATTTGCCGGCTACGTAGGCCTTCTGCGCATCAGCCATCGTCTGCGCGAATGCGGCTGTTGCAAATATCGTTAATAGAGTGAATAGGATTTTTCTTGTTGTGGATTGCATCGTCACTTTCGTTCCTCGCAATGACGTTTTCTGCTTAAACTAATGTTCCTCTAATCGTCCATCCGCGAATGTCGTCGAGTTTCACCTTCACGTAATCGCCGGGCTTCACGATACGACCTTCTTCGGGCTTGAAAATTACCTTCTTGAAGTTGTCGGTGCGGCCCCGCAGTTCCGTCTCGTCGCGTGCAGAATTCTTTTCGACCAGAAGTTCCTCGGTGCGGCCGAGCATCATCTGGTTGCGCTTGAGCGTGATGGCGTTCTGTAGTTCTACGAGGCGTGTGTGGCGTTCCTGCTTTTCCTGCTCGGTGAGCGTCTCGGCTTCCTTGTACGATTCCGTGCCCTTGCGCGGGCTGTAGATGAACATGAAGGCGCTGTCGAACTGGCATTGTTCAAATGCCTTGAGGGTGTCTTCGAAATCTTCTTCGGTTTCGCCTACGAATCCGCAAATCACGTCCGTCGAAATCCCGTAGAACGGATCCTTGCTACGCAACTGCTCGATAATCGAGAGGTACTGCTCCATGTTGTGCTGGCGGCGCATCTTCTTGAGCATGGCGTCGGAGCCACTCTGGATAGGAATGTGCGCGTAGTGGCAGACCTTCGGGTTGTTCAGCAACACGTCGATGAGCTCGTTCGTGTAGTGCCTCGGGTGTGGGCTCGTAAAGCGAATGCGGCGGATGCCGTCGATTTCGGAAACCTTCGTAAGGAGATCGGCAAAGTTGCCTCCTTCCGTCTTGTAGGCGTTCACCGTCTGGCCCAAGAGCGTCACCTCGGTAATACCCTTGTCGGCGGCCTTGCGGACTTCGGCGAGCACGTCATTCATGTCTCGGTACTTTTCCGGACCACGAAGGTATGGCACAATGCAGTAACTGCAGCGTTTGTTGCATCCGCGCTGAATCGCGACGAAGGTCGTGAAGTCGTTCTGGAGTTTCGCGTATTCGCCCAAGTAGTTTTCGCTCAGGTCCTCGTCGATGAACATCTTGTGGTGCGTCAGGTGCAAGGGACTTTTGGCGTCGCCCAGCAGCAACTCCGGGATTTTCTTGTACTGGTCCGGGCCCACGACGTAGTTCACGTTCGGGAGGCGTTTCAAAAGTTCCGGCCCGCGATTTTTAGCCATGCAGCCGCACACGACGACTTTCACGTCAGGATTCTTCTTGTTCAGGTACTTGAGCTTGCTGATGTTCGCGATGGCGGTTTCCTCGGCCTTTTCGCGTACGCTGCAGGTGTTCACGATGATGAAATCGGCATCTTCCTGGTTGCTTGTTTCGACGCAACCGCACATGTCGAGTTCCTGGGCGATCATCGCCGAGTCGTACTCGTTCATCTGGCAGCCGTATGTGGCCAAGTGGTATTTTTTCATGCGACCAAATTTAGCAAATATTTATGGAAGGGGAAACGTTCTTTCTCGGCTAATCGGCCGTTGCGATGTTTTTTATTATGTTTGATAGTGATGCGTAGAATCCTTTTAGTAAACTATGTAGTTGGTTTATTTTTTGCCGTTGCGGCTGGAGCTGTTGAAAACGAACTCGTGCTGCCTAAAGTCCCGGAAGGGAAAAGAATGTACTGTTTTATGAATATGGCTTCTGACAAATGGATTATTGCTACCTATAAAGGTTTTGTCACTTACGATTTTACAGGTGATAAAGCAGTTCTGTCTGGGCTTGTTTCTAAAGGTGATTATGGCAGCAGTGAAAAATGCGAGGAAGCCTTGCCTCTTGCTTCAAAGAAATATGAAAAAGGAACGGTATATTGTCAAGGGGCCTATTTGTTTGGCAAAATTACAGTGAGTAGCGATCAATCAAAAGAAAAATTCTATAACATATTACTGCCACAGTGTAAAACTCTTAATAAGGGAAAATGATTTCACGTTAGCAAAATTGAATCCTGCGCAAAAAAGTTTGAAAAAATTATGGCTAAGCTCTTTAGTAAATGTTTTGGGAAGATTGTTCTGATGACCGCGGCGGTGCTGTTTGCGGCTTGTGGCGATGATGGAAGCAGTTCTGCTTCTGCTGAAGGCGAAAGTAGCGCGGTTGAAGAATCGAGTTCTTCTGATGCCACGCAGTCGTCTATTGAGATGTCGAGCTCGTCGGCTGAAGTTTCATCTAGTAGTGGAAACGGAGATTTCAGTTCGGGTGCCGGAATGACATCTTCAAGTGTTGCCGACACTTCCGCTGCAGTTAAAGGTGATACCTCAAAAATCACCTATTTCCTCAAACCTTTCGACGGCCCGCTTTCTAACCCGCACAAGGGATTTACGGTCCCGACGGGTGGTGCCTGGGTGTTCGTGCCGGAGTTCGAATACGGCCCCTATGGTTCCCTGAACAACAAGGCATGGGACCTTATCTCTTATGGTTCCGGTCACCAGAAGTGGAACAAGTTGAACCCGGCAAAGGGCGTTTACGATTGGACGGAACTGGAAAAACTTTTGAACGCTCTCGCCGAACACAACATGGGCTATGCCTTGCGCGTGCTGCCGTATTCACCATCGTATATCAAGGGCAACGACACTCCTGAAGAGGAATACGACTGGACTCCGTCTTTCGTCTACGAATCGGGTGCGAAGAAAGACACGGCCACCTTGCAGTGGAACGGCTATCGCGCCGTTGTTCCCGTCTGGGATGATCCGGTCTATTTGCAGGCGGCAAAGGATTTCGCCAAGGCCCTGGCTGAAAAATACGATGGCGACCCGCGCATAGAATACATCGATATTCGCACCTTTGGCGAATGGGGCGAGTGGCATGCCTCCCACCTGGATGGCAGCGAGATGCCTTCCGATTCCATAAAGATGGACATGTTGGATTATTACGCCTCCGTTTTCAAGAAGACTCTGCTGGTGTTGCCTTCAAACGGTTCCGGCGATGTTTATACGCATGCGCTTAGCCTTGGCATTACCAAGCGCGACGACGGATTCATCGGCACTCCCGGCAGGCCGGATTCACTGGTGCGTGCCTATAAGGCAAACTTGCCGACCATCGCCGAGAATATGGCCGGCTATACCACCATGCTGGAATACACCGATGTGATTCCCGGGGGCTACCTCAAGTGGACTCCGCAGCGCTGGGTAGATGCGATTACTACGGCACACTTGACCTACTACGTTCTGGACCAGGACAGCGATTGCGGTTACCGGTTCTACAGCGACAACAAGGCCCTTGCCGATTCCATGAGCAAGGTCATCGGCTACAACTTTACCGTTACCAGCGCGGAATTGCTGACTGTTGCAAGTGTCAAGGATACAACAAGCACATTGAACATCACCGTCAAGAACACCGGCGTGGCGCCATGCTTCTTCGATGTCTATATGGTGGCGGAATTCGTGGATTCTACGGGCAAGGCTCTTGCGCAAATCGGCGAGACTGTTCGCGTTCCGAAGGCTACTTTCAAGGACGGCGCATCAAAGGATTTCTCCTTTACGTATAAAGCTACGGTGGGGAAGACGAATGTCGCAACGCAATCGGGCGTGTCTGTGGCGCTTTCCCTCTATGAAAGTGAAGATTCTTTTAAAAAAGGCCAAAATCCGACAGTCCGCTTTGACAACGACGGCCTTCAGGAAAACAATAAATTGATGCTGAAACCGTAAACGCTTTTGAAAAAAAGTGTATATTCAATACGATGCGTCAATTTCTAAAAAGATTTTCGATAATGGCCTGCTTCGCATGTGCAGGCCTTGTCGCTTGTGGCGATGATGCGAGCAGTGCTGCTCCGGAGAATACGGAAAGTAGCGCGATTGAAGAATCGAGTTCTTCGGATGCCGCGCGGTCCTCGTCTGTTTCGCAGTCGAGTTCGTCTGCAGAAATTTCGTCTAGCAGTTCTTTATGGATTGCCGCGAGCTCTTCGAGCTCTCGCAATGACGAAAAAGATACTTCCGCAATCCAAGGCAACACTACTAAAATTACCTATGCACTCAAGCGTTTCGACGGCCCGCTCACGAACCCGCACAAGGGCTTTACGGTTCCGACCGAGGCCGCATGGACCTTTGACCCGAGTTTTGAATACGGCCCTCATGGTTTCCTGAACAACGGCGCATGGGACCTAGTCACTTATGGCTCCGGTTACCAGCAGTGGAACAAGCTGAATCCGGCAAAAGGCGTTTATGACTGGAGTGAGCTGGAAGAGTTGCTGGATGCGCTTACTGCGCACAACATGGGCTATGCCCTGCGCGTGTTCCCATATTCGCCGTCGTTCATCAGGGACAACGAAACGCCCGAAGAAAATTACGACTGGACTCCGAAATTTGTTTACGAGGAAGGTGCGAAAAAGATTACAGCCAGGTACAAGGACAACAACGCCAACGCGGTAGTCCCTGTATGGGACGATTCCGTTTACCTGCATTACGCGAAGGAATTTGCGACAGCGCTCGCGGCAAAGTACGATGGCGACCCGCGCATCGAATATATCGATGTGCGCTCCTTCGGTGAATGGGGCGAGTGGCATGTTTCGAACCTGGACGGCAGCAAGATGCCTTCCGTAGAAATCCAGAAGGACATGCTGAAGCATTATGCGTCAGTCTTCAAGAAGTCCTTGCTGGTGTTGCCTTCCGACGGCTACGGCGATGTGTACACCTACGCGCTCAGCCTCGGCATTACTAAGCGCGATGATTGCCTTATCGGCATTCCCGGAACCGCGGATTCGCTGGTGCGCGCCTACGAGGCGAACATGCCTACCGTTGCGGAAAACTGCGGCGGTTACGCCATCATGCTGAACTATACCGACGTGATTCCCGGTGGTTATCTCAAGTGGACTCCGGAGCGCTGGGTGGACGCGATTACCACGGCGCACTTGACTTACTACGTGCTGGACCAGGACTTTGACGATTGCGGCTACAGGTTTTACAACGACAACAAGGAATTGGCCGATTCCATGACCAAGGTCATCGGCTACAATTTCACCGTGACGCAAGCGGAACTGGTGACAGTCGCAAGCGCGGCCGATACCGCAAGTACGCTGAAAATTACCGTCAAGAACACCGGCGTGGCGCCCTGCTTCTTCGATGTCTATATGGTGGCGGAATTCGTGGATTCTACGGGCAAGGCGCTTGCACAAATCGGCGAGACCGTCCGCATTCCCAAGGCAACCTTCAAGGACGGCAGTTCGCAGGAATTCTCCTTTAAGGCAACTGGTGTGGCAAATGTCGCGACCCAGCCGGGCGTTTCCATCGCCCTTTCCCTCTACGAAAGCGAAGATGCCTTCAAGAGCGGCAAAAATCCGACAGTCCGCTTCGACAATGACGGTCTCCAGGAAAACAATAAACTACTATTGGAATCCCGATAACGCACGTGGTTTCATGTCCCTTCTACTTGCACTTTTATTTTTAGCCCTTTTCATAAGTGCCATTGTCCGTGGAAAGTTCTCCTATGGCAAGGCGGATTACGATTTTCACGAGCATCCGGTGCAGTTTGTTATCGTTGTCGTATTCATTCTGGGTGTGTCTGCGCTATGCTTTTACCGGTTCCTTGTTGAGATGGAATTCATTCGGTAAATTTCTACATTTGGGCGCGCTATGCTCAAAAAGAAATCCTTCATCGTTTTTGACTTGGACGGTACGCTTTTCAATACGCTCGGTGACCTTGCCGTGGCTGTGAATTTTGCGCTGCGCCATTTCGGGCTCCCGGAACACGATGAACAGCGTGTGCGGACTTTTATCGGGAACGGCTCGATGAAGTTGATTGAGCGTAGCATGGGGGAGGCCGCGCGCCCTGAAAATATGGCCCGAACGGGCGTAACTATTGAAATGGTTCATAAGGTCTATTCGGATTTTTATTGGGAACACTGCACCGAACGCACACTCCCGAATCCGGGCGTTGTCGATTTCTTGCGTAGCACTTCAGCTCGCGTAGCCATGCTCACGAACAAGCCGCTTCGCCCCAGCGAAAAAATCCTCAATCACTTTGGAATCCGCGACCGCTTTGAGTTTATCCTTTGCGGCGATACTACGCCCGAACGTAAGCCGAGTCCCGCAGGTCTGCTCAAGATTCTTGAAATGGCGAGCGTTTCACGCGAAGAGGCGGTAATGGTGGGCGATGACCAACCGGACATTCTTGCTGCCCGTAACGCCGGTGTCGATTGCATTACGCTACTTTGCTGCTTTGGAAAACCGGTGAATTTGCTCCCGTTAGAGCCTGAAAATACGGTTGAAAGCTATGCTGAAATGTGCCAGATGCTTGCCCGAATCTCCGGTTAGTATTTTTTCTATATTCATACTATGACTTTCAAAATTATTCCTACAGTTTTGGCTGCGGCATTTGCTCTTTCTACAGCAACTTTTGCTGATGAGGCAATCCGCTTTGTTCCCGAAAATTACCCCATTGGTGTCTTGAATCAGGGCGATACCAAGCATATCGTTTTGCAAGGAGCCAATCTGACGGACAAAGAAATCGTTCTCGAAAACGTGTTCGGCCAGGGCAACGGTATGTCGAACTTCAAGTACCCGAGCAAGATTCCGGCCAAGGGCTCAGTCAAGATCGAATTTGACTTTAACTCTGCCGAAATGGAAGGCCAAATCAAACCGGTTGTGGTGTTGGTGGATACCACCGGCAAACCCTATCTTGCCAATATGGACGGCATCGTGAAGGTTCCGTTCTTCTTCGGCGAAAAACTCTTTGATGCTGGCTACTATGCCAAGGGCGAAAAGCGCGAATGGACTTTCTATGTATGGGGAACCGATAAAAAGGAACGTCCTGATTTGACTCTCGCTCCCGAATCGGCCAAGCAGTTTGCCATGTCCGCTAAACCTGTGATGCTGAATGTGGACAAGCTGGATCAGATCAAGGAAGGCGGCAAGGTTCCTGGCCTTAAAATCACTCTTTCTACCAAGGGGCTTACCCGCGAAGGTTGGGAACTCAAGCAACAGAGTATCCGAAAGATTGTTTCTTTCAAGAGCAAAAAGTACCCGAAGGCAACCCCTGACGTACTGATTGTGGGTTTCTGGAAGTAAAAAAACGGCTTTTTTGGGGCGTTAGCCTTGCAAAAAAGCCTACTTTTATCTAATTTTGACCCACCAATGAACCAACGGGATGTAGCTCAGCCTGGTAGAGCGCTTGAATGGGGTTCAAGAGGTCGCTGATTCGAATTCAGTCATCCCGATAAAAAACACCGCTT
>JBGUWV010000042.1:0-73180 GCA_045221475.1 Fibrobacter sp. | reverse complement strand
GACGAACTCCGCCGCGCCTGCGTGGCCCGCGAACTCGTGAACCGCATCCAGAACCGCCGTAAGGACCAGAACTACGCTATCTCCGACAAGATCGAAGTGGCGCTGTTCTCTGCAAGCGACGTGTTCAAGCAGGCTGTCGCGGAGAACGAGGCTTATATTGCCGGAGAGACGCAGGCTGTCGCTATCAAGTGGGCAGCCGCTGCCGATGGCCTCGAAGCCAACGACGCTGACGGTGAGGCATTCTCGTTTACGACAGTCAAGGCATAAGCTCTGAAACGATCCAAAAATATTGGCCGTAGCACTTCGCTACGGCCCTTTTCTTTCCAATTTGGAATATTGTGGCGAAAATCACAAATTTGATGCAAAAATTTACAAAAAAAAGGCGTTTTTCGCATTATTTCGCCACTTTTGTAAAAATTTTGAGCGTTTTGTAAAAAAATATGTTATTTTATGATAAGGCTTTCGAAAACGTTCTCACTTGGACGTTGCCGATGCTTTGTTCTATTTTTGTTTTGAAGTTGTGTGAGGTTTTTTATGGTATTTGCAAAGCTCGCTAGTCGCGGTGCAAAGTCCGGTTATACCTTGGTCGAAGTCCTGGTGGTGGTCATCATCATGGGTGTTCTTTCGACTATGGGGGTGGCTAGCTTACAGCGAGCTGTTGCAAACGCCCGCGTGAAAGATGCTGCCGTAAATACAGCCGCCTTTGTTGAAAGGGTCTCGAATTTATCAAAGCAACGGAATGAAGTTCTTTGCTTAAGAATCGATCCTGGAGATTGTCATAAACTTTTGGTTGTGAGTGACGGTGATGGGGGAAATTGTTCTGGGGGCATTATTGATTCTTTAACGATAGACCCTCCAAATAATTTTCTTGATGGTAAACCTAAACCTGCTGGTTGTGGTTCTTTTGCGTGCCCTTCGAGTATGGTAAATTGGTTGTCGAATGCCAGTGGTGCTCCCACGAAATTTGATTGGAAAAATATTGGTTTGGCGGCAACGCCAAATCCAATGGACGATGATAAGTCGGGGGGGATTTGTATTCGGTATGGCGACAGCGATGTTTATGGTGCTGTTCGTAAAACAAAAAATAAGAATTGGGTTGTTCCCATGTGGAAGGTTGGGAACGACTTTACTCAGAATGATAATTGGAGTAACTGGACCGAATTGTAGGCGTAGGTGGTGTTATGGTTAAGGTGTGTGAACATTTGCAGGACAAATCTGTTCCTAGTCGCAAGCGGGGCTTTGGCATTGTCGAAGTGCTGGTAGCTGCTGCTGTACTGGGCTTTTTGTATATGGCCGTTCTCAATTTGCAAAGCGGAAATCGTGATGCCTTGTTGCGTATTCGTGGCCGAGACGGTGCAACCGAGGTTGCTCAGAATATTATTGATTCGCTGGGAGCCCTTGGCGTAGCCCGCCTGTCAGATGCCTCTGTGGGTGCTAGTGGCAAAATTACTATTCCGAATATCGAACGTGTTTGGAAAGGGCAGCCTGGTGCGATTGACCATGATATGAAGGTTATTTATAATGCCGAAGTCACCGTGTCTCATGATGCCGATTACATGTCGCATAATAGTACCATGTTGCAGAGCGTTCAGCATGTTTATGCAAAACGGCTTGATGTCAAGGTGAGTTGGCGGTTTAAAAATTCCACGCAAACGATAACGGTGTCGGGGGTAGTCCGATGAAGAACGCCAAGTCCGGTTTTACCCTTATGGAACTTATTGTCTACATGGGCATTGTAGGCATTGTTGTCGTTATTGCTGGTCAGGCGTTTAGTAACTCGACCAAGTTCCGAATCCGTACCGATAACATGATTAAGGCTACGCAAGAAGCCGAAAACGTGGCTATGCTTTTTAAAACAGATGTGGAGCAAATGGGCGCGAAAATTTCGAAGGAAATAACGGGTTCCGCCGGCTCTAACGATGTGTTTTCTGCTAATACAGATGCGCAGAATGTGTACATAAATTATGGCACGGATATGTCTTCGTATACTCTTACGGCAGGAACAGATTTCGATGAATTGTCTTTTAGGCGATTCCGTTTTAATGGAAATGGGCAATATGTTGCAGTCGAAGAAGTTGGCTGGTTTGTGAAGGGCGATACCCTAAAACGCTATTGCCGTACTATTTCTGGAATAGGGGATGTTTATGTTTGCCCGAAGGATGCAACGGTAGCTACGGCTAAACAAAATGCTGTAGCCATGGCAAATGGGGTAAAAAAATTCTTGGTTACTCCTGCAATGCCTGGGGTGCATCATGATAACATTGCACAGATTTTCCCGTCTTGCAGTGCAGAACCTTGTTCGCAGGAATTCCGTCTCATTGCTCGAACGGGTAGTGTTTCTGGTGGCGGCGATTATGTAAATCTTTCAATTGCTTTAGATCAAGCAAGCCATAGGTCCGTGACGCTGACTGGATTTGTCTCGAATTACGATAACAGCAATAATGCCCTTGCGGGGACGGCTGAAGCTGCTCCAAAGGTTAATCAGGTGTTTGCAATCGAGAATTCTGATGGCCTCGGCTCCTGGAGTGCTCGCTGTAGCGAAGCTGGGAATAATTTTACATTGGAGCCGAATACCGAATATGAAATTTCCTTTAACGTGTTGAACAATGCTCATTATGAAAGAGCTTTTGTTTCGGGTAAAGATCATATGGCTGTTGGTTTCCGTACCAAAGAAGGCGCAAAGCCTGCGGGTGTAGATGACTTTATGTTCTTCCCGCCTATATCGGATCAGTCGTCTGGTTCAAGAAAAATGCGCTTTACGGTACCCCAGAAAATTGAACATGTTTGCTTGGCCTTTACTTTTGCTTGCTACACTCCATTAGTAGCGAATGGACGAATTACCATATCGGATTTGGCTTTGAAGAAAGTGGAAACGTCAAACTATTTCTTTGACTATTCTGATTCCAAGGAATTCTCCATAAGTGATAAGGTTAAGGTAAAAGCTTTTAGGCTTCAATTGCAAGTGAGTAGAGGCGCTAGAAATGGTGCTAGTGGTGAAACTGGAGATGTTGACTTGATTATACCCACACCTAGTAATGGCGCTAATGATTAGCAAGGAGTTTCCTATGCAGATGAAATCCAAATTGAATAAAGCCGGCGTATCTTTGATAGCCGTACTTTTGTTTATGCTGGTTGCGACCATTGCGGCTACGGCAACCTGGAAGTGGATTACGAGCGAAGGCAAGTCCAGTGCAAGCCGAATGCTTAAACGCGAAGCGTACCAGAGTGCTATTGCGGGTATTGAAAATGCCCGTGCATGGATGACATACCATGGCAATGATGTGGGCGCTTTGATCAAGCAGTATTTCGATAATGGGAATAAGCCTATTAAGTTGAACGACCAGTTGACGCCGTGGGTTCATGGAAATCAGAATTATGATGTGTGGCTTACAGGCGTTAATGCGGGGACTGCTCACAATTTTAAGCTGAAAATTCTTTCTAGAGGTACTTCTAGGAATAATTCAGAACATACGGAAGTCGCAATATTCAATGTAGATGGTCTGTATCAAATGACAATCCCGGCTATGGCGTTGGTCTTGGATTTTGACAAGGCTTTCTCTGGCTCTATGGATGGTTTAACCAACTCTCCGACTATAGAATCAGCCCTTATTAATGGTGATTATTCTGGTAACCAGCCCTCGGTGACGAAGGATCTCGTAGTTACAGGAAATATCTTTTTGCAGGGAACAACCTCTGCTGTTGGCGGTGATTTATATGTAAAGGGCAATGCGACTTTTAACTCCAATACTCAACTTGGTGGCCCGAATAAAGTAGCATATGTTGGTGGGTCGATAACGAGCTGCGAAGGTGGCAATTTGTCATCGAGAGGTGATTTGCTTGTTGAAGGCAACTACCCAGCTAATTGTGCCGTGGATGCAAGAGGCAATCTGACTATCGGTGGAAGGTTGTATAGGGGATCAGGAACTTATTCTTTTTATGTGGCGAAAAATTTGGTGTTTAAGGAAACGGGAGTGTTTGATTGGGCTTCTGATGCTACTAGTGCATTGGTACCTGACGAAACTACGGTTGGCGACGTGGATAATGGTGTTAGAGGCTCGACGTATTTGGCTAACATCAGTGGACAAAATAGCAGTAGTAACAGAATTGTGACGTTGGGTAATCCGATATACCTTTACGAAAGTTTCCCGTCAACGATTCGTTATTGTCAGAATGGTTGCGAACAGTCGAATGGGACCTTGTCCAAGGATGATCCCCCTTGTACGAATAGATGCGGTCAATGGAATAAATTTTGCGAAGGTTTCTTTACAACCTGTGGAATTGCTGGCTCTGGTGCTACCGCTGCTAATGTTGGTCTTGTTGATAATCGATATTTCTCATTTAGATCCAATGAAGTTAGTGGCCGCATTAGTGATGATCGAGTACATTCCTGGAGCAGCGATGACGCTGTTTTACGGAATGTGAGTGGTGATTATTGGAAAAATATTGAAAAGATGAATGCCTATGGCAATTTGATCAAGACGAATAATGAAATCCCTCAGCCGATTCTTTTGAAGGATACGAGTATTTGGCTGCATAAAATCGCCAATAGTCATTGTAGAACTTTAGGTTATGAATGGGCTGATAAGCATCAGGCGGGAGAAATTTCTAGAGAAGACTTGATGAATGAAAATGCTCAAAGGGTTTTCAAGGCGCTGAATGATTGCTGGCAGAGAATGACAACTGATGGCGATAATACCCTCTATAATGGCTTTATGATAGTAAAGTTTGCAGGTGATGCGACTAGTAGCATGAAACATGAAGTTGTGGAAACGATGAACGGAAAGTTCGTGTTCTATTTTGAATCGCAAATGCAGAATGCGTTTTACCTTCCGCCTACGAGTGAATCAACCGCAATCATGTTCTACGCTCGTGAAGGTGGCGGAACTCTCATGTCGGCTACAACAGATGCGGCGCATCCGGGACCCTATAATTACAATTATTTCATTTTCTCGGATGGAACCAGCGATTCTCGAATGCAGTTCTCTAATATAAAAATCAATGGTTCCGTGGTGATGGCGAATGGTAGTAAAGCAACAATCGCCGATGGCGGTGTGAATTTGCTGTATAATGGAGCGGTCCTTTCTGCTTTGGCTGAAGCCGGTCTTATTATGCAAAATCCTGATTTCGGCAACGATGAAGAATCTGCTGGTGCTGCGATTGGCATTGCAGGACAGAAGGATAGCTATTATATTGCAACTGCTCCGCAGATTCATGTGTCGCTGGTTAGCCGGAGTGAAAGTAGCGAGTCTGTTCCTGCGGCTAATGCTACTAGCACGGTTCAAAGTTCTTTCGTTGTTCTTCCCCGTGTTATTTTCTTGCCCAAGAATCCTTATGGTAAATTGAGCGATTACTTCGACGTGGTCAACTTGAATGGTGCCAATGAACAAAAGAATATGTCCAATGTGAATTGTGCTGCGGGAATTCCTGTGGATCCGGATCTTTTGTATAATCGTGCGGCTGCGGCTCCGCAGTTCTTGGCACCTAATTTGTACGAATGTTCCTATTCGTCAAATGGTAAAACGGTGCCGTTCTATATCAGGGTCCAGAGTGCAGCCCTTGGAGACCAGCCTCCAGTTCACTTTGAAACAGATTATGAAAATATGGGTGCTACGGATACCAAATATTTAAAGCTTGTTTATCCGTATTCACAAGCTGCGGAAGCATTTGACGTTACCATACAGAAACCGACTGGTGCAATTGCAAATTGGACGCTGACTCCGAATAGTTCAAAAATTAAAAGTGGAACAACATGTACAGATGCCGATGATCAATGTACATTTACGTTGCATTTTGACGATGCTTCTCCGTTGACTTTGTTTACGGTTGCTACAAGTGGAGCGACCGAGGGAACTGCATTCTTCCAGATTACGGATTGTGTTGGGTGCCAACCGTCTATTCCTAGTACAGAATCGTTCCAGATTGCGAATTCTGTAGTTGTTAATCGTCATAGCATTTCAGAATATTGTAGAGTGGGCGGTCCTGGTGCAACGACGGACGATTGTTTGCCGGAGGGCGCCTATTATGAAATGGCACAGAGTGGTTGGCCGGAATGTACTGCTTCGGGAACATGGGTTCGGGCTGCTGGCACTGGAGATGCGACAAACAATTGTGTAGCAAAATCGAACCATCCAAATGATACTTGGACCTGCGAATCGTCTGGCAATATTGGCTTGGTAGTTGACCCGAGTGAAGTTCCTGAGGGCTGTACGGCGGTTGTTCCTTCGTATTCTTTAGGGAGTCCTCTGACTCCGAACGAATCCTATAGCTTGTATGGATCCTTAAAACGCAATAAGGTGAATTTCCATGTGGGTTTCGGGGGCGATTATGCTGGCAAGAGTGTTACGGTAACTTCGTCTCGACTGGGTGGAACTCTGGTCTGTTCAGCCTCTTCCAGTGGCTGTGATTATACCCTTTTTGCAGGGGATAAAATTACACTTAAGGCCGATGATGTTGATTTCTCCTATTGGGATTGCGATGCGGAAAATAGTACGAATTGCACATCAGAAGAAATGTTGAGTGGAGAGACTTTGGAATTTGAAGCTGTCAGCGGCAACAATTCTGTAGATGCATTGTTCTTCCAAAAGGACAAGCACTGTTTCTTTGATGAATTCAAAACCTCCAGGGAATGTGTTGGAGGCGACAATAACAATGAATGGAAGTATTGTTTTGACTATTGTAACAGTTCTGAAAATTGTGGTATCGGTGATGGCAACTTTAATGGATATGCCAAATGGATTGTCATAGGGAACAGTGAGCTGCGAGATAAGATTCAGTACCAGGGTGGAAAAATCTGGCTTGAAGATTACTCCTATATACGAGGTAAGAAACAAGCTGATAGGGGCTCTTTGAAGGTTCTCAGTTCTGTAAATGCTGGCCTGTATGGCTCTATGCGTGCGCAGTTCCAGCCTCCTAGACTTGTAGGTAGCGATAACAAGTCTGTCGATGAATCTGGATTCATGCTCCGTTCTGACAATCAGGCCTCTGCCTACATTAGGTTGAACGTTTTCGTGAATGCGGAAGGACATCTTGCTGCTAAAGTATGCATTGGCGACAACTGTCAATCTGGAGTGTTGGCTGGTAATGGACGAGTCAGCAGTAATGATGTGGTTACGATGACGGCAACCATTCGAAGTGCTGAAGGTGCTGATTACTTGGATGTAGAAACCATTACCGGTTATTATGGAAACTTTAGAACAGGTGAAGTTACATTTGAACTGTCGGAACTGAATGGATTTAGCGGCTTTACGACAAATGCGAATGAGTATGTCGGTTTCATTCTTTCTGATCCTGATTTTAAACTTTACGATATCGGTTGGAAGAGTGATACCTATAACAAGGATTGCTGGGAATCCTACCCGACCGTAAAGTGCTCGTTCAAAGATGCCTACTTGGGTGGAATTGTTCCCAAGGATACTGTGACGAGGCCTTGGGTTGGCCTTTCAAGCTGGTTCAACAAGAAATCGTGCACTACACAGTATTGGTACAATGGTAGTGATGCTTGCAATCGTCAGAATGATGGCCTGTATTACGAGTGTTCTTCTGATTACTATATTTTTGAAGAAGATGGTTCACACGGTATTGAAAATACGGTGGATGGAGAAACCGTCGAGACCAATATGGCTATGGCGATGGTGCAGAATTGTGATGCCTCGCTTTCCGATGACAATATGGCTCTCCTCTATGCAGAAAGGGCGAAATGTGGCGCTTTCTGGGTGGGTGAAATTCAAAAGTGCTCCGAAAAGTTGACCATTTTTGATGCCACTAGCCCAAGACAGGTGTCTGCACATGCAGGGAGTTCCGATGTCGGGACATACGGTAATGATGAAATATTTACGGTGGGTAGCAATAATAGCGGTGCTAATATGCGTTCGGCTAAATTGTTGCTGCGTATTACGAATGAGAGCTTAAGTGAAGTTGAAATCTATTTGCGTAGTGGCATAGGTGAAAATGCTCTTTATAGCAAGTCCGCTTTCACTACAAATAATGGATTGGTAACGATCAATGTGGATGACCTTTCGAAGGCAGAGGGCTTTAATCCGGAACATGTAACTGGCGTTATAGTGAGGGTCCTTGGAACGGAAGCCATTTCTGTAGCAAAAATCGAAACGAATTGCGAGAATATTCCGAAATTGACTTGCAAGGATGTGGTTTACGATGCGGGCAAATTCTCGGTGACCGTTGAAGCCAAGAATGCAAAATACGTCTCTTCTTACTCAGTGACTGCAACAGAGAATAATCAGTCTAAGAGCGATTTGAATGTAAGTTTCAATTGCGATGAAGGCAATTGTCCGCAACCGGATGCTCACAATTATATTGTGTTCAATACGTCCGATTATAACCCATATTCATCGGACGGCAATAAGAATTATGTATTCACCGTGAATATGAAGGTTAAGAAGAATGGCGTTGAAGAAGATGTAGAAGGCTCTCCTTGTACGGTGTCCCGCTCTATTACTGATGTCACGGCAGCTTGTCAGTGGAGAGGCTATGCGGAAACCGCTCCTTATTCACTTGTGACCGGTTCGGGCTTCCCGCCGTTCCAGTATCGTCTGGTCTGTCCTGAAGGAAAAACGTGTCCCTATGAAGTTTTCTATGACAATACGAAGATTCACCAGGGCACGGGAAGTACAAATGGCTTTGTGGAATTGCCGCCAGATGCGAAAAAGGATATTAATACGCATGCACATCCGTTGGTTGTTGATGGTGAACATACGGTGACCTTCCGCAGTTCAAGCAATGATGTGGTATTTACGCCTTGTACGAAAACGTTTGTGGTAACTGCAAAACCGAATACTCCTGTCACGTGTAACATTTCTCATCAGACCTCGACTGTTGAGGGCGAATTGGGCGGTTCTATTTCAATTCCCAAAGGAATGGTGACCGTTAAAAATTGTGGTGAAAGCAATTGCAAGTACACGGTTAGGGAAAAACCTACTGATGCAGGTTCTACAAATACTTATTCAAGCGAGTTCGACCTATATTTCACTGGGTCGAGTGAAGCGGGTGAGTATGATTATGAGGTGTCGATTCAGCGAGGTACCGAACCGGAAGTAAAATGTGGTGGAAAATATAAGGTAAAGTTCCCGCTGAATTTGAAGTGCGGCTCGTTTACGGATCCGGGAGCGACAAATCCTGTTGCTGCAGGAACTTCGATTGACCCGCCTTCTCCTTCGTTAAATGTTTCTACCGTTGTTTCAGGTTGTGGTGGACACTGCAAATATACCGTGAGTGGGGTTCATGGTGTAAATGGCGATAATTACGACGGAACATCTACCATCAGTTCGTTCGAAGATGCTACAGCTTCTTCTGGTGCAAAGAATTATACTCTTACCGTTTCACGTGGAGAAGGTCCGAAAAAACAATCTATAACATGCCTCTTTACCGTGACTTATGCTTCTTCGTCAGGGTCTGGTTCCGGTGGTGGAAGTGGTTCTGAGGGTGATAATGAGGTTGCCTTGTCAACGACATTCCAGTCTTATTCAGCCGGCACGACCTATACCCTGACAACTGGAACGATTGGAGGAGGGGTTGGTCCTAATACAATGCGCTGCGAAATTCCCCAATCTGCAAAGCCGACTGGTGGAAATACTATAACAATAGGATCTATTAATACATCTCCTGAATGTTCATTAGTTATAGCAAGTGACAATTATGTAACTGATATTTGTACATTGGAGAGTAATTCGTCGTATACATTTACAGTAAGTTCAGGCATCCCGAGTGGCACAACTTGTGGACTTAGATGGTAGCTTAGACCAATAAACGATAAAATCCTGTAAGAAATTACCTTGAACGATTAAGCTCCCCTTTTGGGGGAGCTTTTTCATATAAATAAAGCTAATTTGTTGGCGGACAACTACTTTCTAAAATTACATAAACCAGTAAATTCCGCCGACTTGGATTTGCATGTTCTTGAAGGCTTGGTCGTCGTCATCAAGTTTAGTCCCGTCTGCAATAGAGGTCAGGCCCACTCCGTAGCGAATGCCGATGTCTAAATTGGGCATGACGGAGTAGCCGATGCCGACATCGATACCGATTTCGAAGACTTTGAGTGCGTCTTTCTTGCCGAGATCGGTTGTTTCGACGTAGTTGTCGAAGTCTTGTTCAATTTTGGAACTCAGGAGAAATGCCAACTGCGGACCCGCTTCGAAGTACATTTGGGGCATCGCGTTATAGCGAGCAAGAACGGGTAATTCGATAGCCCAGGTGCTCCAGTTGATTTCTTCGTTCTTTTGACGTCGCCAGTCTACATTGAGTTCTGGTACAACGGAAAATTTTTCGTTTACGGTGACCTTTGCAGCTGCACCGACTGCGGCGCCAAGGCTCCAGGGAATTTCGAAGTCCTTGGCTCCGTCGCCCCAGAGGGTGCTGAAGTTTACAGCAGCATGTCCACCGATTTGGACTTGAGCAAAAGAGATGCCGGTGGCGAGCAGGGAGCCTGCAATAATGCGGGAGATTGTTTTCATGTTGTTTCCTCCGTAAAATTTGTTATCTGAGCGGGTTCTTGTCGCTCTTGTACCACTTCATGAATTCGGCGATGCCGTCGTGCAGGCTCCAGTGGGGCTTGTAGCCGCACTCGGTTTCGAGCTTGGTGGTATCGGCATTGGTCTGGTATACGTCACCGGGCTGCATGGGCAAGAAGTTCTTCTTGGCAGGCTCGCCGTAAGCGTTTTCGATTTCGGCGATAAAGTCCATGAGCTTTACGGGGTGGCTGCAGCCGATGTTGTAAATCTTGTAGGGCACGTTGTTCGGGCACTTGGCGGCATCGGGCACATGGTCCAGCGTATGGATGGTGCCTTCGGCGATGTCGTCGATGTAGGTGAAGTCGCGGATCATGTCGCCGTTGTTGAATACCTTGATGGGTTCGCCCTTAGAAATTGCACGGGCAAAGAGCATGGGCGACATGTCGGGCCGTCCCCACGGCCCGTATACGGTGAAGAACCGTAGACCCGCGACGGGCAGGTTGTAAAGCTTGCTGTAGCTGTGGGCCATGAGCTCGTTGCTCTTTTTGCTGGCGGCGTACAGGCTCACCGGATTGTCCACCTTGTCGTCTTCGCTGTAGGGCACTTTGCTATTGAGGCCGTATACGGAACTGGACGAGGCGAACACCAGGTACTTGACTTGGTTATGGCGGCAGGCTTCCAGGATGTTCAGGAATCCGACCAGGTTGCTTTGCAGGTAGGCGTACGGGTTCGTGATGGAGTAGCGCACGCCCGCCTGTGCGGCGAGGTTCACGACCTTGTCGAACTTTTCTTCGGCAAAGAGCTTGTCCAGGGGTTCCTTGTCGTCGATGCCCATCTTTACAAATCGGCAGTTCTTGTACTTGGTGCTTTGAACCATGGCGCCGTAGGCGAAGTTGTCGCCGGGCTGTTCGATGCCACCTTCGCGGAGGCGACCGTACTTGAGGCGGACATCGTAATAGTCATTAATATTGTCGAGGCCCACAACTTCATCGCCGCGTTCCGCGAGCATGAACATGAGCTTGGAGCCAATAAAACCTGCTGCACCAGTAACAAGAATCTTCATGTGGGGAAAGATAGTATTTTCTTTTTCTACCTTTATTCCCGATGTCCACGGTCATTCTCTTTAACAAGCCTTTTGGTGTCCTGAGCCAGTTTACGCCGGAGTCGGGTCATGCGGCTCTCGATACCTTCGGATTCCCGCCGGGAGTGTATGCGGCGGGGCGCTTGGATCACGATAGCGAAGGGGCTCTCTTGCTGACGGATAATGGCAAGTTAATCAAGAAATTGCTGGATCCGAAATTTGAACACCCGCGTACCTACTTGGCTCAAGTAGATGGCCAGATTACCGAAGAGGCTGTGCGCAAACTTGCCAAGGGAGTAGATATCAAGGGTTATCATACCAAACCCTGCAAGGCAGAAATTGCCGAAGAACCGGACTGGTTATGGCCTCGCAATCCGCCGGTGCGTTTCCGTGCGAACATCCCTACCAGTTGGGTGCGCCTTACTCTTATCGAGGGCAAGAATCGTCAGGTTCGTCACATGACGGCAGCGGTGGGGTTCCCGACGCTTCGACTGATTCGCGTGCAAATCGGAAACATTCCTCTGGGCAATTTAAAACCGGGCGAGTGGCGTGTTGTTACCGATAAAGTAATTTAGCACCTGTCATTCCGGGCTGGACCTGGAATCTCCTTTAAGTTGTAAGTGTCGCATCTTTTTATATATTTATCGAGTATTTAAGAAATCTACGAGATTTAAAATGAAGATTGAAAATGTGAAAAAGTTTTATGGTGCCGCCTTTATGTCTGCGGCTTTGATGGTTTCGGCGCTGTCGCTTAGTGCTTGCAACGAATCCGGCTCCAAGGGTGCAAAGTCTGCTGGCAAGAATGCCGAATTGAATTGCCCTGAATTGCCGCAAGACCCGGAAGCAACGGGCGAGTTCGATCCGATTGCCTCGAAGGATGCCCGCCCTTGCGGTGCAATTACCTTGTGGGGTTCCGCGATGCCCAAATCCTTTAACATGTGGGAAGACTACAACAGCTTCTCGGCTGAACTCATGGGCATGATGTTTGAACCGCTCGTGAGCTTGCATAGTACTGAAGACCGCGAAGTGGGGATCCTCGCCGATAGTTGGAATGTCAGCGAAGACGGCAAGACTTTTACCTTCCACGTAGATCCGCGCGCCAAGTGGAGCGATGGCAAGTCGGTGACTGCCGAAGATGTTCAGTTCTACTACGACGTCATCATGGACGAAAAGAACCTCACACCGATTTTCAAGGTCGGACTCAGTCGCTTTGACCGCCCCGAAGTCGTCGATAGCCTTACAGTGAAGATGACCGCTAAGGAATCGCACTGGGGTAATTTTTGGGAAGCCGCAGGTATGCTCGCCTTCCCGAAGCACGTGTGGGCGGGTAAGGACTTCAACCAGATCCGCTACGAATTCCCGGTGGTATCCGGCCCGTACAAAATCAAGACCTTCCGCGAAGACCGCTACGTGGAACTCGCTCGCCGTAGCGACTGGTGGGGCTTCAAGAAGAATTGGAACCGCGGCAAGTACAACTTCGAAAAAATCCGCTACCGTTTTATGAACGACCAGACGAAGGCGCTCGAAGCCTTCAAGAAGCAGGACTTCAACGCCTACGCCATTTACACCAGCAGCATCTGGATGAAGCAAACTGACTTCGATGCGGTCAAGAAGGGCTGGGCTGTAAAGCAACGCATCTTCAACAAGGAACCCATTGGTTTCCAGGGCATGGCAATCAACTTGCGCAAGCCCCAGTTCCAGGATGTGCGCGTTCGCCGCGCCTTGAGCATGCTCTTGAATCGTGAGGCCATGAATGAAAAGTACATGTTCGGCCAGTACTTCTTGCTGAACAGTTACTATCCGGACTTGTGGGAAAACAACCAGAACCCGACCGCTCCGCTTTATACCTTTAACCCCGACAGTGCCCGCGCCCTCTTTGCGGAAGCGGGCTATAAGGTGAACGCTCAGGGTGTACTCGAAAAAGATGGTAAACCTTTCGCCATCAACTTTATTACGAGCCAAGAAGACTTGCGCCACTTGACGCTGTTCCAGGAAGATTTGAAGAAGGTGGGCGTAGTAGCGACAATCGAACAGATGTCGCAGAGCACGTTGCGCAAACGCCTGGACGATGCCGACTTTGATTTGTACTGGGTGAACTGGGGCGCAGGTCGTCTCCGCGATCCGGAGGCAAGCTGGTCTTCGGCAACGGCACTGCAGAAAGGAACGAATAACCTCGCCGGTGTGCAGGACAAGGTGGTGGATAGCCTCATCAACTTGCAGAAGACGGAATTCGACTTGGCCAAGCGCAACGAAATCTTGAAGGCGCTCGATAACCGTCTCTCTGAAATCGTGCCTTACGTGCTGATGTGGCAATGCGACCACCACCGCATTCTCTACTGGAACCGCTACGGTACGCCCGAAAAGGTGCTGGACCGCTTTAACCGCGAAGATGCCATCCCCGTTTACTGGTGGCTTGACCCGGCAAAGTCCGCCGCCCTCGACAAGGCCATGAAGGCCGGCGAATCGCTCCCGATTCCGGAATATGATATCAAGTGACACGACTTAATGTTGTGTCGTCCTGAGCGAAACGTAGTGTAGTCGAAGGATCTCGCTATTCAATAAAAAATAAGCCGCGCTAAGCGCGGCTCAATTTTTTTGCTTTCATCTTAAGAGTTAGAAGAAGAATTCAGCACCGACGTTGAGGCCGGTAGCATCGCCATCGATGTCTCCGCTACGTACGATGAGCTTTGCCCAAACATCAAGCTGGTTCGGAATCACGAAGTAGTCGGCACCGAGCCACAGGTTAATCTGCTTGTCGCCATCGTCATCGTGTCCAATTTCCTTCTTGCCTTCTTCATGGGTGCTTTCCGTGAGGCGATCCTTGATTTGGAGGCCGAAGAACGGAGTGACACCGACATTCGGTACAGTATATGCGATTTCACCGCCCAGATGGATTTCTAGACCGCGTTCTCTTTTGTCGTGTTCAAAGCCCCAGTCAAGGCCTGCTTCGGTACCGAACTTGAGGCCCGGGGCTTCCTTCACCTGCATGCTGAACTGGCCGCCCAAGTAGAGGGCAATTTCTTCGCTAGAAGGAGGCGTGGTGGAACCGCCTTCGTTGTCGTCGTTACCGACGGGCAGGTGGAAATCCAAGAACATGTTGAACATGGGGTCGAACTGATAGCGGGCGCCGATGGTCAGGTCGCGAAGGCCGTCTCCACCGTTGGTGCAACCGTTGCAGTCCCATTCGCCCCAGAACTGGTAGCCCCAATCCTGCAAAGAAATTTCCAGGTTCTGGATAACGCTAAAGCGAGCGCCGATGCCGAGACCGGCCTGAGACCAGTCGTGATCCCAGTCGTAATAAAGGTTACCCTTGGCGGAACCCTTGCCACCTTCGAGAACGGGGTAGTAGTCCCAAGTTGCAAAAGCGGCGCTAGAAACAAGGGCCGCTGCGAGAGCGATTTTTTTAAACATTCCAGACTCCTTGAGTAAGTTTTGGCCATAAATCTAGTAAATGTCGTTGGGCTAGGGATGTAAAAAAAAGATACCCCAGGAATCTGGGGTATCCGTTTGCAAAAGTTTGCAATTTCTATTAGAAGTTGATGAAGAGGGTAGCGGCGAGAGAGGTGACCATTTCATCCCTGTACGTAGTAACCTTCAGGTAGTCCTTACCGAAGGTGAACTGGGCGCAGAGGTCAAGAGTGATCATCGGGTTGAATGCGATGCCGAGGCCGAGGTACGGTTCAATTCCGAGTTCGCCGGTGTGGCTGTCGCCCCCATTTTCGCCATCATAGGTGTACTTGCCGAGGAGCATGGCGAGGTCGAGGCCGACGTATGGGGTGAGCATCGGGTTGATAGCGAAGTCGCCTTCAGCGCCCAAGTTCAAGGTCCAAGGCGGAGTGGTCTTGTCGTCGCCCTTGGTTTCGATAGCGAGACCGAGTTCAGAACCGAAGTTCACCATGCCGAAGTTCTGAGAATACTGGGCACCGAAGTGGAAACCGACCGGGCCGTCTTCGCCGCAGAGGTCTTCGTTACAAGTGGGCAATGAAATGTCCAAGAATGCGCTCATGGTCGGCATGAACTGGTAGCGACCCATGAGGGCGATGTCTGAAAGGCCGTCTTGTTTCATGTCTTCGCCATCCCAGTGAGTGAAGATGACGTAGGGGATTGCCAAACCGACTTCCAAGTTCGGAATAACGGTGAAACGGCCCTTGGCAGTGAGGCCGAGCTGGTTGCCCTTGTCCTGCATGAGGTCATTGATGCCGACTGCGGCCTGGCCCTTGTGGTTTTCGAGAACCGGGAATTTGTCCCAGGTTGCGAAAGAAGCGGTAGCTACGAGAGCTGCTGCGAGAGCGATTTTCTTAAACATGGAAGGTCTCCTTATAAAATGTTTGTAACCTAAATATAACATTCTTTTAAGGGGCGTCAAGGGTCGCAAGGGAGAAAATATGATGAAAATCACGACAAACGAAATTTTGTAACTCGTTGAAACTCAATGAATTACGCTCTGTTGCTAATATTGCGGCCTAGAACCTCCCGATTTGGCTCGATTTTGCCCATTTTGGCCGATTTGTTCCAGGTCACAGTGGAAAGGTTTTTGCAGGATACCCCCTATCTTTTTTAGAAATTTTAAGGTATTTTTACACATAGAAGAAGATAGTTGAGGGTTTTATGAAAACAAAAATCGGTTTATTTTTGTTTACCATGCTGGTCTGGACCGGTATGGGTTTTGCCGCACCAGAGGGTCCTGGAGAAACGCCGAGTGAAACTCCAAAATCATATTACAACTTGACAAGAGGCGTGAGTAATCCGCCAATGGCAGCAACGACATTGGTGCTTAGCCAAAGCACAGCTTCTTGTACTGGGTCTGGACCAATGGCGTGGGGAATGGGAAATTGCATTGCTTCTGTCGAGGCGACTCCCGAGAACTTGGCAGAAATGCTTGATACATGGTGGGGAAAATTGTCCACTTATAAGGGGGCCAATCTTGAATTGGGGTCTGATATTGATTTAGGGGAATTCGCGTCTGAAACTAAAGTTGGAACGTGCGTTACGAATCATGTGCCGATTATTGCTGATAGCGCAACGTTTGACGGAAAGGGTTATACTATAAGACATCTTTGCTATGCGGCGACATCGATGACTGGCCCTGTAGGATTTTTTGAAAAAATCGAACGCATGACCATCCAGAATGTCAAATTCAATGGAGTTCGTATTTACATTGATGGTGAAAGTACCGATGGTAAGGATTATTTCCCTGTAGGAGCTCTTGCAGGTATTGTGAATTATTCTTCAGTTGATGCCATTGAACTTGCTAACGATTCCATTCAGGCTCCTTTTGCGGGGGGTCTAGTGGGTTTGGTCAAGAATGCCACGCTTTCGCATATCAAGGGTGATGACGATATCAATGTCTCGAACAAGGTTTCTATTGTCAACGGTTATGCTGGTTCGGAAGTCGATTCAATGCAGCCGATTTCGGGGCATAATGTGTTCTTGGGCGGTTTGGTAGGCTTGGCGGTCCGTTCTGAAAGTGCGCAAGATTCAACCTTTGCCGATGATTCTATCAAGGTTGAAGTTCATGACTATGCAACGGGGAATCGATCTGCTTTAGGTGGCATTACCGGGTATTTCAAGACGATTGGAGATACTGTTGAAAACCTGCAAGTCTTTACAAAGTATAAAGACAATGGTGAAGTTGTTCCGACCAAGATTTCGGGAGGCGCGTCGATGGGCGGCCTTTTTGGGGTCTTGCATGTTTATACGGATTACAATACGTCTGCTACAGGTAAATTTGTTGTTCGTACTTCAAAATTTGACGGAAAAATCTACGATGCTGTATCTCCGAACGTGATTGCGGTGGGAGGCCTGCTTGGACTTGATTCCATTGATGCTGGCCGAGCCGTGCGCGTGATGAACAGTACCTCTAAAATGGATGTGAAAGATTCCTTGACCATTGCAGGGAATTATCGGTATTACGCTGGCGGTATTGTGGGCTATGGCGGTTCCTGTAACAGTGGTAGTGGAAACGGTGAAGAGTATCTTAGTGTTACCGCTTCTAAAACAGATGGCGCCATAACGCTTTCTGCTTCGGGTGCTGCAGTTGAAGGCCTCCATAGTGACGCCTATTTAGGTGGTGTTGTGGGCTTTGCATGCCTTGCCCAAGCGAAGGGGTTGGGCCTTGTTAACGATACTTCTTCTGTAAAGATAACATCGAAAGTCAAGACGGCGGTGGATGACCAAAAGATATCCAATAACAATGCTGCTCGTGATAGTGTGTATGTGGGTGGTGTAATCGGTTATGCGAAAGTGGCTGTTGCCAAGCCTGCGGTACTTTCTGGGCTGTATTACGATGGTTCGATTGCTGTTGAAGATAGCTTGAACAATGTTTTCGTAGGTGGCATTCTTGGGGGCTTTTCAAAAATTGAAGGCGCTAAGTCGTTACAATTTGAAAGTGTGATTGCCCGTAATGCCCAGTTGATTTTTTACCAGGCTAAAGAAGCTGCAAAAGTGAATACGACGAATGCGCAGGTGACCAATGTGGGGGGGCTGTGTGGCGTTTGTGATGAAATCGGTATGATGGATAGAGTCGGAGTTTCTGGTAATATCAGTGTTACGGGTAGTAAATATGCCGGGAATTCACTTCTGGTGGGTGGCTTAGTTGGCTCTACTTATGCATCCGAAGCGAAAATGGAATTGCGCAATGCCTTTAGCATTGGTGATATTAATGTTTCTGCGAATAATAGTGATGGCGGAAGCTCCTACGAGAAAAGGGTTGGTTATTTGTTTGGTAAGGCGGTGTTGTATAAGGGCTACGATGTAAAGTCGGCGTATCACTATGGAGAAAAGGATTCGTCTGTGGAAAAACCGTTTGGCTTCCTGACGGATGAAACGACTGCCGATAATTGGCGTGTTAATGACAATATCCATTATGTGGTCCGTAATGCCAAAGAAAATGTTTTGGAGTCTTCTCATCATAATGGAACCGTAAATTTTGTAAAGAGTTCTGAATTTGCAGGGTTCTTGAATGCCGCTTACGATGATGAAAAGGACTATGCATGGAGCTTTGTGCCGGATGCAAACGATAATTTCCCGATTTTTGAAGGTGGACCGAATAAACCCATCAAACCGGATGATGAAAATTGCTGCTTGGTTGTTTTTGTCGATATTAACGATAGTACGATTAAACAAGACAAGGTGACAAAACATGGATCCGCCACGGCTCCGACGGTCGAAGAAATGGAACGGCACCAGATTGAGGGTTATACTTTTACGGGCAACTGGAAGGGTGACTATGAGGATGTTACGGAAAACGTGAAGATAGTCGCTGATTATTCCAAGAATACTTATTTAGTTAGGTTCTTTAATTTTGACGGTTCTGAGCAGGTAGGAGTTGATCAGGTAATTGAGTATAATGAATCTGCGACTGCGCCGGATGCGCCGACACGTAAAGGCTATGATTTTGTCGCTTGGAGTGATTTGTCCTATAGGCAGGTAAAGAGTAATTTGAATATTTTGGCTACCTATACGCCGAAAAAGTTCTTGATTGCGTTCGAGAATTACAATGGAGAAACCATTGTGCAGGCATTCTTGTCCTATGACACCCCTGTGTCGGGACCGGCGAATGCTCCGCGCGAGAATACTCCGGAATACACTTACGTATTTAAAGGTTGGACCCCGGAGGTGACCAGGGTCCAGGGCGATGCGGTTTATACTGCGGTTTTCGACTCGACCAAGGTTAAGTATGCTGTGGTCTTTGCGGATTATGACGATACCCAAATTGGCGATACGGTTTGGGTAGAGTATGGTGATGCTGCCGTGGCACCGGCAGAGCCGACTCGTAAAGGTTATACTTTTGCAGGCTGGGACCGTAAATTTGATAAGATTGTCAAGAATCTGGATGTCAAGGCTACCTACGAAGAGATCCCGAAATCTTCGAGCTCTGTTGAAGTTTCTAGCTCAAGTGAACCTGAAAGCTCCAGCAGTGTCGAGGAATCCTCCAGCTCCGAAGAGATTGCTTCGAGCTCGTCCAGCTCTCGCAATGACGAAGTTTCTAGCTCCAGCAGCATTCCGGTGGTCTCTAGCTCTAGCATTCGGGGCGAAATCAAGATCGTGAAGCCGACCATTAAAAAGTCTGGCAATAATGCAATCCGTTTGACCTTCGGTACCGAAAACGTCGATGAATCTGCGGTTGCTCGAGTCTTTGTGATTGGTGAAAAGGATACTGTTTGGAAAGATTCTATTCAGGATTTGATTGTTGGCAATGGCGAATGGGAACTGGTTCCCGCTCCGATTGGCAAGTTCAAGGTTGTCTTGACGGTGGATGACAAGGTAAGACATGCCGTTTATGTGGACAGCTTTGAGGTTGCCTCTGAAATCAAGGCCACTCCGGGTAGCTGGCAGATGGTTTCGCTGTCCGCCTTCGACAAGAAGAAGGTGAAGGCTGACGACGCTTTGTTCTACTGGTGGGATGAAAAGAACCCGGTGGGCGATTACTGGCAGTACCGCGCCTTTAATGGTGAAAAAACAGATGCCACTCGCGGGTTCTGGTATGGTACTACCGAAGGCAATCCGTTGGTGATTCGCGAATCTACCGGCTCCAAGGATAGCGAAATCGTGTGGGAACTCGATAGCTTGTACAGCGGTTGGAACTTGGTGGCTAACCCGTACGGCTGGAATGTGAACCTCACGAAGGGTGCCGCCGATAATGATGCCCAGGTTACCTTCTGGCGCTGGAACCCCACGACTGGCAATTACGACCCGAAGCCTAAGGTGATTGGCCCGTACGAAGCCGTGTGGGCGAAGGTGACCAAGTCTACGACTTGGCGTATGTCTGCTGCGCCGGAATTCAAGATTGAAGCTGTATCTGCAGCCGAAACGAAGAAGGCTATGCATAAGGATGCCGCTGATGTCAAGGGCGCCTGGAGCCTGATGGTTTCGCTTGCCGACGATTACGGTAGACAGGATTCCTGGAACGTTATCGGAGCCGGTGCCGAAGAATCGCTGGATGAACCGCCTGCAGGCATGGGCAACCGCGTATCGCTTGCAATCCGCAATAGCGAAAAGGGTGCCAAGCTTGCAAAGAGCATCAAGGCTGTTGCCGACGAATATAGCTGGATTCTCGATGTGAGCGCAAGCTCCATGCGCGATGGCAAGCTGAAGTTCGAAGGCGTCAAGGAACTGAACAGCCAGGGACTTAAGCTGTTTGTAACTGCAGATGGCGTGACGACGGAAATCACGAACGAGAAGTCCATGAATGTGGCACTCGCCAAGTCTGCAAAACAGGTGGAAGTCCGCGTGGCCGCTGGCAATGCGGTGGTGGCCTCTTCCAAGATCAGCGGCTTTGGCTCTACCCTTGTGGGTGGCACGCTGCAAGTTGGCTTTACGGCTCCCGAGGCTTTGGCTGGGGCTCGCGCAAGCTACGCTGTGGTCGGTGTCGATGGCAAGAAGGTTGCGTCGGGTAGCTTCAAGGCAACGGCCGGTACGAACCAGTTTAGCCTGAATGCTCCAAAGACGGGCGTGTACTTTGTGAAGATCAAAGTCGGGAGCCAGCAGCTTTCGGGCAAGGTACTTGTGAAGTAGCGCACAGAATTTTAAGCAAATATGTGACACTTGTCAAAAGGCGGGACTCGTTCCCGTCTTTTTTTGCGTGTAAATGATTCTTTTACAACATAATATATTATTATTTGCTTATAAAGTGGAAGGTGTATATGAAGAGAACAGCAAGCTTTTTTACTGTGATAGTCCTGTTGTTGGCAGGGACCGTTTGGGCCAATATTAAACCGGTGGGTTTTCGTTGCCAAACGGTGTCTGGGTTATATGCTGATGATGTGATATGTGATATTGCGCAGCTCGCTACCGAGGCCGATTTAGTCAGTGATGGTTATTCCCCTTTTACTACATGGGTCGCTTTTAGCAGTAACCTGATTTCAGAGATAGACTCTAAAGCGATGAGTGGTATAAAGAATTTTGGCATTCATTTTGATACCGACATAGATTTGGGCGGTTATTCAGAAACGGATGCAGCATGCGAAGAATCATTTGCTCCGATGGATTTCAGTTCGATTTCAAATGTACAATTTACTATTGATGGTGATGACCATACCATTAAGAACTTCTGCTATATTGCCGAAGACAAAGAGGTCTCTTTCTTTGGAACGTTGAAAGAATCTACCGTATGGGATCTTAATTTTGAAAACGCCTATGTAAAGGCGAAATTTATAGGCAAAACACATCCGGCTGCCGCAGTTGTTGCCTACAATGTTGAAGAAAATTCAAAGATTGTAAATGTGAAAGTCTCCAATGCAAAAGTGTTTGGCTGGGGGGCTGCGACTATAGCGAATCGTGTAAGTGAAAGTTCGCTTTTGGATATTCAAATAGAGAATGTATTTGTCTCTTTAAGCAAAGATGTTGTGGAAAATTGTACAAGCTGTGATGCCCAGTCTTCGGTACCTTCTTATGGTGCCGGTGTGGCTAGAGAGCTGAATGACCATGTCGAAATCTCGAATATTACGGTATCGAACCTAGAAATTTCCGATTCTGTTGCGCGAATTTATGAAGGCAAGGGTGAAAAGTATACTGGATGTTTGTATGCCGGCGGTATCGCTGCACTTGCGAATTTGACGGGGGAAATATCCTTGGATGGAATTTCGATTTCTGCTAAGTTGAGCGGTTCGACGGTTGGTGGGCTGATTGCAAGCGTGTCTGCTAATGGCGGAACTACAAATAATTTGAAGGTGACTGGCGCAAAGGTGTCTCTCAAATCGGGTGATTATAACGGAACAAATCAAAATCGTTACCTGGGTGGACTTTTTGGAGCCGTGTCATGGAAACATGGTGATGTCGTTTTTTCGGCAAATGAAGTCGAATTCGCCCTAAAAAATGAGAAGGCTGGAGCAGGAACCAAGGGTACGGATATAGGGGGGCTTGTCGGTATCTTCAGTGGATTGAATGATGTTAATTCTCCGGTTAATCTCTACATAGAAGAAAACCAAGTCAAGGCCGAGATCAATGCTGTAGAAAAAGAACTTTATGTCGGTGGATTTTTGGGTAGTGTGTCGCTTGCTGGTGTTCCCAATAGTACCCTTTCTATAAAAAAATCGACAATCAAGCCGATTGATCCGAAGACTAATCCTAATGTGATTTCGGCGCCTAATGCGAATCTTGGAATGATTAATGCTGCCTATGGTGTAGGCGGTATTTCAAATGGAGAGGGAATTGTAGAAATTTTAGGGAACCATGCCGAAGGTGACATAAATATCGCTGCAACTTCGGTGGCTACGTCAAGTAATGTGGGTGGAATGATTGGCCTTGCAAATGTCAAAACGCTGGAAATGTATAACAATACCTCTGTTGGAAATTTACTTGTTTCCATGACGAATGGCATAGAGGCTAAAACGAGTGGTCATTTTTATATTGGATATGAAATAGGATGCGTTACTGAAACTTATCCTTCTGCAGCAAGGATTAAAGTTAATGGCAATTACCATTATGGTTCAAAAGACGTAAACGCCAGGTTGGCTTTTGGTTGGCTTGGTGAAAGTGGCAATGGGGCTGTCTCGCCAGAATTATGGAAAACACAACAGGTTGAATTTTACCAAGTTTATAACAATTACCGTAACGCGGTTTTGAATGGTTCTGTAAGCCTGGATGCCGAAGGTGTACTTGATATAGGCGGATCTGGTGCCATTTATGTGAAAAATGAAGAAAAATGGTTGTATGACGGCGTGATTGATAGCGATGCAATGAAATCGCGTTTGTTTACCTATATACTGAATGTTGTGTCGGCGGGGGCAAAGGACTGTAGCGATCCCAATGCGGTCTGTTGGGAAAATGAAACGGATTCGCTACCTAAAATTTCGACATATAGAACGGCATACCAGA
This sequence comes from Fibrobacter sp., assembly GCA_045221475.1. Classification (GTDB taxonomy): domain Bacteria; phylum Fibrobacterota; class Fibrobacteria; order Fibrobacterales; family Fibrobacteraceae; genus Fibrobacter. Next base: position 49,819 of record JBGUWV010000042.1, on the reverse strand, counting down.
TTTCAATTGACCTGGATGAAATTTGGGATGACTTGACCGATGCGGATAAGGAGTCCTTGAAAGAAAACCTGGTAGAAACGAAGACGGGGCAGCATCATAGTACTCTTTATTCTTATACAGAGAACTACGGTAGTCCGAATAGTGATTTTGCAAGAATGGTGTACGGTCTGAGTGTCGTTAGTGGTGTGTTTAAAACGAATGGCGGTGTCACGGCTACATATGTCGAAGAAGATTTATATAGTTCGTACATAACAAATAATACCGTTTTTAAGGCGAAGGCTGTCCCGTATGAAGTGGTAAGTCTTGATGTGAATTTGGCTGACCAGGGTATTTTCTATGGTGCCGATTCCGATGTCGAGGGAGGCCTTGTAGTGCCGAATAGTATAAGGCTCATTCCGATCCCCTCTCAAATATATACGGCAACGTCCTGTGTTGCGGGGTGGTCTTTTAACAAGAATGCTTCCAATTATGTTTACCACATGTCCTATTCTGCTGAAGAAATTTATAAAGATGTTAATGCTGAAAAAGCTTTGTATGCGGTATGGTGGGATGCCGAAGAATGTGCCAAGGGCCACTATAACAGGGTTCGTCTTCTAGAATCGGAACATGGAACGATTGCGGTAGATGAATACCGTGAAGGCGCTAAAGTTTACACCCATGATTTTGCAAAGGATTCCACCATGCTTTTGCCGATGGGTATGCTTGGCAATGCAGTGATGGTGGTGCATGCTACACCTGATTCGGGTTATGATTTGGATTCGCTGGTTGTCGTGACTATCGATACAGATGTAACTCCTGCTTATGTAGAAAGATCCGTTTTCTTTAAGGGTAGTACTTTGCCAGAATATTTGAAAAATGCAACGATGACGGCTTATTTCTCCATGTCGAAGGGTAAAGGAAACCTGGATCCGCAAGGAAATGAGAAACAGAATCAGGTTCGCCATGAACTTTGCAAGAGGGGCAATGCCGTGGGCGTGTATTTTGCGACGGGCAAATCCAAGGGTAATCTTGAGGAATACCTGGTGTCGCTGAAGGATTCCCTGGGAATGGAACTGGAAAAAACGCCGTTGACGGTGGATTCTGTCGGTTATTGGACCCACTTTGCCTTGGTTCCGGGAAAATACTCGGTTCTGGTTAGCCATAAGGGGAGTAATGAACCTGTACTTGATACGGCTTTTATCGTGGAACCTGAAATCAAGGTGGAAAAGGATTCTTGGAAGTTGCTAGCCCTTTCGGACGTGGATAAGAGTGACTTGGATTGGAACGGAGACCAGCTTTTCTATTGGTGGGATGAATCGGCTATGTTCGGTGACTATTGGAAGTACCAGAAGTATCAAGGAGAAAATGCGAATGCAACCCGGGGTTACTGGTATAATTCGCTTGAAGGTAGGGCGCTCCCGCTGCGTCACGATGAAGCGATGAATGGCCGTGAAATTGTATGGGAACTTGACAGCGGTTGGAACATGATGGCCAATCCCTACGGTTGGGATGTCGTCTTGCGTCATGAATCCATCTCGATGGATGATAACGATTCTCTGGTCGTATGGACTTGGCTAGGGGAAGAATCTAATTACGGAAGAAATATTTGGCTGTATGAATATGAGGCTGCATACGTTTATTCGAATAAAAAGAGAACGCTTAAAATCGATGCAGAAGACTATTTTGTGACTTGGCTGCCGTTGAGCGGCGATCAGGACAAGGCCTTGCCCAAAAAACGTGGCAATACGGCGCTGGCGAAGGCTTCGGCCCGCAATAATTGGACTTTGCAGGCGGTTTTGGCCGATGCCGCAGGACACAGGGATTCCTGGAACGTGCTCGGTGTAGGGACTGTCGCTGAACTGTTGGAACCGCCGGAGGGTATGGGCGACCATGTGAATCTGTCGGTGATGTCCGGCAAGAAGGCCCTGGCGAAGTCGGTGGTGGCTCCGGAATCGGGTGATGACGGCTACAGCTGGCAGGTCGCCCTGTCCGCAAGTACCGATCGCGTGGGTTACCTTAAGTTCGAGGGACTTGCGGACCTCGCGGGTCTCGGCTACCGCGTGTATGTGACTTATGAGGGCGAAACCCGCGAAGTACCCGCCGGCGACAGCCTGAGGGTGCTCCTTAAGGCCAAGGGGGCCACGGCGACGGTCCAAGTGACCACATCCCAGGTCAAGACCCTCGCCTCTAAGCTGGAAAATCTGCATTTTGAGCGTGTTTCGGGCGCCCTCCAGGTCGGATTCGACGTGTCTGGCGACCTGGCCGGCTCTCCGTACAGGGTGCAGCTGGTGGGTGTAAACGGCAAGGTTGCCGCCACCCACAGCGCAAAATCGGCCGCTGGTCGCAATACGCTCGCACTTACAGCCCCGAAACCGGGCCTGTACCTGCTCCGCGTGACCCTCGGCGGTCACCAGGTCGTCCGTAAGGTTGCGGTGCATTAGTAATCTTGCCATCGGGGCGGCTTTTTTCTAAATTTGGCCGCACTATGACAAAGGCTAAATTCATCAAGTTCATCATCGCGTCGGTGCTCGCCATCGTCGCCCTCTTCTTGCCCTACGAATCCCTCGGATTCGATGCCGCAAGCCCCATGGGAATCCTCAACCCCCTCGAAATTCGCGTTATTGGCGTTTTCGTGATGGCAGCTCTCTTCTGGATTCTCCAACCGTTTCCGATTTGGTCCACTTCCATGTTGGTTATCGTGCTCATGATCGTGACCATGTCGGACTCTTCTCTCACCCCGTTCCGCGTGGACGGCGTGACGATGATTAGCCACAAGTCCATTATGGCCACCTTCGCCAACCCCATCATCATGCTCTTCTTGGGCGGCTTCTTCCTCGCTGCAGCTGCCACCAAGTACAAGATGGACTTGAACCTGGCCCGCGTGCTCCTGAAGCCCTTCGGCAAGAACCCGAAGTTCGTGCTTCTCGGTCTCATGCTCATTACTGCCGTGTTCTCCATGTTCATGAGCAACACCGCTACCGCTGCCATGATGCTTGCCATTCTCGCTCCGGTGCTCAAGCTCTTTGACGAAAATGACCGCGGTAAGGCCGCCTTTGCCCTCGCTATTCCGCTGGGCGCCAATATCGGTGGTATGGGTACTCCGATCGGTACGCCTCCTAACGCTATCGCCCTTGGTGCCTTGAACGACGCTATTGCCCGTGGCGACCTGGTTGCAAACCCGGTAAGCTTCGGTCAGTGGATGGCTTTCGGTATTCCGTACGTGATTATTTTGATGGTGATTGCTTGGATCTTGCTCCTCAAGATTTACCCGATTCAGATGAAGGAAATGTCCTTGAATATTGAAGGTGCCGGCAAGTTCGATACCAGCCCCAAGGCCATTATCGTGTACATTACCTTTGTTGTGTGCGTTGTCTTGTGGGTGACCGGTAAGGGTGTCCACGGCATTAACGATAACGCCATTGCTATGATTCCTATGGCCGTGTTTGCCTTGACTGGTGTGATTACCAAGAAAGACCTGAATGCAATGAGCTGGGATGTGCTCTGGCTCGTGGCAGGTGGTTTCGCTCTGGGCGTGGGCCTGAACGCAACGGGTCTTGCCGCTCACTTGATCAAGACGATTCCGTTTGCAAGCTGGTCTCCGATTGCCCTCATGGTGGGTTGCGGTATCATCTGCTTGTTCATGGCTAACTTCATGAGCCACACTTCGACCGCTACTTTGCTCGTGCCGATTCTTTGCGCCGTGGGTATCGCTTGCCAGGGCAACCTGACTGGCCTCGGTGGCGTGACCGCACTCCTCGTGTCTGTGGCATTTGCAAGCTCCCTTGGCATGAGCCTCCCGATTTCTACTCCTCCCAACGCACTTGCCCACGCAACGGGTTACACCGATACGCGCGGCATGGCCATTACCGGTGTTGTCATGGGTCTCGGCGGCCTGGTGCTCTCTTGGGTGATGATGATTGTCCTTGCGAAGGTTCACTTCTTCGGATAATCTAAGGATTTACTCCTTATAAAAATAGAAGCCGCTCCTTCGGGGGCGGCTTCTTTTATATTGTCCGGCTCGCCGAATCGGGGGCAAGTCTAGAAGATGGGTAAACGAAAAAAGCTCCGCTTTTGCGGAGCTTTTTCGAGTGGTCGATACAGAACTCGAATCTGTGACCTCTACCATGTCAAGGTAGCGCTCTAACCAACTGAGCTAATCGACCGAAGTGAGACCAATTATAGAAAAGATTTTCTGCTTTGTCAAGGGGTTTTTGCCGCTATCTTTCGTCGGCGGGGACCCAATAGCGCAGTCGGCCGGTCAAATGGATCGGAGGAAGGCTGTCGATGCATTTTCCGGTGCGACAATCCTTAAAGTACAGGTCCAGATCGGCTGTCCAGAGCGAATCGTTGATGATTTCGTCGAATTTGATTGTGCTCTTTTTCGAAATCAGGGGAGATTGTAGGGTGGATTTCACTCGAAGCCAGGTGACATACTGCAATCGGCCATTTAACTGCGCTTGGGCCACGGGGGTGAGTGCGGTGCCAGTTTTCGGGGTGTTGACCATTAGCGATATCTGGTCGCCCCGTTCGCTTTCAGAGATCCTTGTGCAAAAATAAAAGTAGCGGTGGCTGTTGTTGACATAGAACGGTGGCTCTACATCGTCTTTGTCCAGTTCTATGGTGTAGGGGCCGTCATCGTCGATTTCGTACTTGATGTATCCGCCGCCTTTGGCTTCCCAGCTGTTGTTGATGTCGCCGCAGGCGCCAAGCATTAGGGCTACTGTGCCTAGGGCGAATTTTTTGCAGAAAGTCAAATTCATGCCCCCAAACTAGAAATTATCTTTGTGTTGAACAATCCATGAACGATAATATTGCCATAGACAGCGTTCGCAAAATCCACAGGCTCGATGTGGAGACTCCTTTGGGAGTGGTTCACTTGGCAGGATTTGCGCAAAAACCGGACCATCGCTCGGTGATTTTCGGCATTTTATCGGATTATTGCGGTGCCCCTGTAACGGCCGCCGACTTGGTGGAATCTAAAGAAGATACCCGTCCGCAATTCCCGAATCTGGATTTTGACGTGAACTGGACCCATTCCGATGGTTTCTGTGTATGCGCTTTTGGCGAGCGCTGCTCGTTGGATCAGCTCCGCATCGGGGTGGATTTGGAACGGTTTTCGCCCAAGCGTCTGCACCTTGCAGATCGGTTCTTCAGCAAAGAGGAATCAGCGTTGCTCGCGAATATGGAAAGCGATGCGGCCCAAGGGGAATTCTTTAGGCTGTGGTGCCGCAAAGAGGCTTTTTACAAGTGCGTAGGCGGGGATTTCTTTGAAGGAACCCTTCGCCGGGATATGCAAAAAAATCCGATGCTTGTTGATGCACCGGATTCGAAACCTTATAAGGTTCATTTTGTGGACTTGGATGCGGCTGCCGTCGGAGCTCCGATGCGTGCCGCACTCTGTCTTGCTGTATCTTCTAGGTATTAGTTAGGCAAATCCTGTTCGCCCTGGGCAATGGGGGCGTCCGGAGCCTGGCCTCCCTGTTGGGGGGCTTCCAGTGCATACAGCGGCAAGCTGGCCAATTCTTCGCCGTCTACCAGGAGGCGGATAATATACTTGTCAGGGCGCTTGATCTGGAAACGCTGCAAGTTAAGGACCATGTTCACCGCCGCAGTGTCAAAGCCCTGTGCCACCGGTTCCAGGGGGATCTTGGACTGCATGGGCGGCACAATGGGCTTGCCGCACACATCTTCGAATACGAGCGTCAGCTCGTGCAGCCCGGCTTCACTGCGGGCGTAACGGATGCGGAACGCCGTCGAACACTGCGGTATCACCAGCGGAAAGTTCGCAAAAATACGGTCAAATGCGCCGAGAATGTTTAAGCGTCCGCCGGCACCGTTTGCGGTGGCAGCATCACAGATAGTAGCAATTTCAATATTCATTCTTAATCCTTGTTGTCGTGAACTTTCCAGTTGTCGGCCACGTACTTCATGACAAGCGGGCCGTTGTTGCGCTTGGGGCCGCCGCTGCCTTCTTGCGCCAGCATGGAGACATAAAGCTTTCCTTCATTGTCGAATACCAGGCTGGGTGCGATGCCGCGCAGATAATAACCGCGGAGGGTGTAGAATACCGCGTTGAAGTAGGGCAGCAGGTTTTCGCCGTACAGGTGCCATTTGCCGTTTTCGTAGCGGTAAACGTCAACCTGCGAAATCTGGGCGCGGTTGTCGAAGGCCGCGTAGACGACACCGTTCTTGGCGACGAGGTTGATGTTGTTGGTGAAAATACCCTCGCGAATGACTGCACCGGTCTGACTCCAGCTGATATTATTGCTGTTGATGGTGCCGGTTGCGATACGGGGACCGTAGGTTTCGACTCCGCGGCTGAAGTACACCATGTAAATCTTATTTCCGCTAGAGGTAATCTTGGCGCGTCCGATATCGGAGACGTTGAACTGCTTTTTCTCGATGGAACTGTAGTCGTTCTTGGAGAAGTAGCCTATGTGAACCTTGTAGGAGCTGTTCACGCCGGCCACGATCAAGTATCCGTCATCGGTATAGATGGCATCCACTTCCGTGAATTTGCTGTCGATGGAACCGAACTTGGAATTCTTTGTCCAGCTGGATCCGCTGTTATCGTACATGTAGATCTTGTCGTCAGAACCGATAACCACGGCATGAGGTGCCGATTCGGAATCCTTGCCCACCAGCTTGAAGTCCTTGATGCCGGTGAGGGACGGCGAGCTGACCTTGGCGGGAGCAGAGGTTCCGCTGGTGGACTTGTAGATGGAAAGATCGTCAGCGAGAATACCCACATAGAAGTTGTTGCCATGGGCAATGGCGCCAATCTTCTTGATGTTTCCGGTGACCTCGATAGAACCGAGGCTTGTCCAGCTGTTGCCATTTAGTTTGGCTACAGTTACCTTGGAATCGTTTGTTGCATAGGCGATGGTGGGAACCTGGTTCACAATGGCAAAGGACGGCGCAATGGTCGAAGATGTCTTTTCGATAACGGTGTCCTTACCTTGGTTCTTCCAAGCCTTGCTGAAGTAGACCTTGTGGCTGTATTCAGGAGCGCGGTGGCGACTGTAGAAGGCGTTGCTAGGCGAAGTGGTTGTACTGTCGCGGTAATCCAGAGTGATTGTGACAGAACCTTCGCGGGTCCTGCGGATAAATGCCGTGTTGAATTCGGCAATGTTTGTATCCAGGGTACCGTCGGTGTTGCCCTGATAGAAGTTGCCATCGACATTGCTGAACTTCCACCAGTAATCCTGCTTGTTGGGGTCGCCCAGTTCACCCTTTTCAGAATGGAATCCGCCCCATTCGGAAGTGTAGTAGTAAATGGCCTGGTCATCGACGGATTCATCGCCACTCCACAGGTAAACGGTATCTGCTGCCGTGATGACGCCCTTCGGGTGCTGCTTCAGAATCTTTACCTTGGTGGTGTCCTTTAGGACGTCCTTGCCGCTTGTTTCTCGGGCAGAAATAATGCAGTACATATTCTTGCCCTGTTCGGAATAGCTAGAGTCTTTTCCGATGGCGAAGGACTTGCCGTTGGCTTCGTAGTCGTATTGAGTGACCTTCTTTTCCATGGTCTTGCCGGTTGCGGCGTCGACGCATTCCCAGGAGAACCAGTCAATACCCTGCCATGCGTCGTTGACGGATGCATTCAGGGTGAAGGGATCGCCCGGATTCACGTAAATGGAATCCGCGTCAGCCCAGAGCATGGGAATTTCGGTGGTGTACTTGATGGTGATGGTGTCTCTGGCGGTGTTGCCGTCGTTGTCGGTCACCTGGGCGATACAGATGAGCTGCTGGACTGCCGGAGCTTTCCATACGGTATCGAGAGAGCTGACCTTTTTCCAGTTGTTTTCGACTTGGCTGTTAGAGCCGCAGCTCCATTCACGCTTTACGATTTCACCCGGGTCAGAGGGCAGCTTGTTGTCGTCGCTGGCGGTTGCCTTCAAGGCAATGTTGAAGTTTGCGCGGACCGTCAGTTCCTTATTTGCAACCGTTACCGTGGGCGGCGCCTGGATAATGTCGATGGAGACTGTATCCTTGGCGGTGTTGCCGTCGTCATCGGTAACGCGGACAATGCACTTGTAGCCGTTTTGTGCCGTTGCAGGCATCTTCATGGTCTTGCGAGGCGTAGAAGTAGAAGAATAGGTGAAACCGATGTTTTCGGCTGATGCAGAGCCGCAGCCCCATTCGTACTTCACGAGCTGACCGAGGGAATCCTGGGCGTGGGCGTTAAGTTCGACTTCGTCATTGATGGTTACCCTGTTGTAGTTCACGTAGGCGGTTACGGTCGGGAGGCCCAAGAGGATGGTGTACTGAGCCGTATCCCTGGCGGTGTTGCCGTCGTCGTCGGTGACCTGTACCACGCAGTAGTATTCCTTGACTGCAGTAGAAGGCATGCGCACCTTGGTTTCGGATCCGCCCATGATACTCCAATTGGGGTTCTTGAGGTCGGACTTGTTTTCGCTACAGGCGTAGGCGTATTCGGCGATGTAACCCAACTTGTCGGTTGCAATGGCCTTGATTGTCTGTTCGCTGTTGATCTTTACGGTGTCCTTCTTGGTTGCAAGGCGCACGGTGGGCGGGTCTCTCAACAGGATGAACGAAATCGTATCGGAGGCTTCTTCGTTATCATCGTCGATAGCCTTGAAAATACAGGTATGTTCGGTTCTGTCCTTGACGTCCTGGCCACCGGGGAATTCGACCTTGATGGAACCCGAAACGCTGGCGGCGGGGGAATCGAAGGTCTTGTTGTGGTCGAATATGACGTTGCCGTTGTTGCAGCCCCACTTAATCTGATTAATGGTGCCGAACTTATCCTTGGCGTTGTAATCGACATCTACGGAGGAACCGATCTTGTATTCGTTGCTCTTGTTCTTTGTCGAAACGTTGATGCTGGGCGGGTCGGCAACCACATTGACTATGACGGTGTCGGAGCCGGAATTGCCGAGGTTGTCGGTCACCTTGACTGCTACCTTGTAGGTGCCGATCTTGCTGAAAGCCAGGTCAGTTTCTTCTGCCGCTGTGGGGCAGGTGTAGCCGGCAGAATGGTTGCTGCCGCAGTTCCATTGCAGGGTAAGGGTTTCGCTCTTGTTTCCTTTGTATGTGAGAACCTTGAAATGCAACGGGTCGTTGATACTTACGGTGTTTTCAAAACCGGGTTCGGTAAAGACGACGGCGGGGTTGTCGCCTAATGTGCCGAATTTAACTTGAGTGCTTACGTCAGCGCCGTTTTCCTTGTAGGTCACCGTCATGAAGAAGTCCTTGTCAGGACCGGCCGACTTAATATCATCATAGGAGAGCGTAAGCTTGGCGGAACCATCTTCGCCGACAGCCATTTTGTTGGTCTTTTCGCCATTGCCGATGTTCCAACTCCAGGTGACGTTTTTAGCGGCCGGGTAGGCTCCGATGACTTTTACGATGAATTCAAGTTCTTCGTCCTTGCCGATACGGGCGTTCTGGAAACCGTTGACGGTCAAGTTCAACTGAGTCGCCTTGACGACAATGGTCTGCTTGAGAGTGGTTTTGTTGCCGACCTTGTCCTTGGCTGAATACTCGAAGGTGTGGTTTCCGTCGGTAAGGTTGTTCAATGCCAGGGGACAGTTGAAAATGGCATCGTTGTCACTCTTGGTGCAATTGAGCTTTTGAGACTTGCCGTCAATTGCCGCAGTGACTGAATCCAGGCGCGAACCCAGGTCGCGGGCGTAGATGGTCTGGCTCAGTTCTCGGTTTGTAAGGGTGTCAATGTTCTTCACAATCAGGTAGGGCTTCGCCGTGTCCTTCAATACGATTTCGTCCATGCGAATCACGCTTCCGGATTCAGCGTACAAGTTCTTGATGGTGGAGTCGGCGTATTCCTTGAGGGAATCAGAAATGGCGGTGGCGGTGTAGTTGCCTGCATCAACCTTGACGGTGTAGTTGCCCTTTTCGTCGGTGGTTACGTCAAAGGTCTTGTTGCCGTTGTTGAATTCCACTCGGATGCCAGAATGGCTGTCGCGTCCCTGATACTTGACGGTACCGGTAAACGTGCCCTGGGTCGAACTCAGGTCGCCGATATAGAAGTTCCACGGACGGCTGGAGTTGTCTCCTGTAGAAATGCGGGTCAGCCTTACGATATCGTAACCGTCAGTCGCATACATGTCCCAGTAAATGCGGCCTGTCAACTGCTTGCTAGGGTCGCTAACCAAGGTAATAACGTTTTTGCCTTTCTTGTCGATGGGTTCGAAAATGTTGGAGGTAAATGCCTTGGCGATGAGGTCTTCTTCGGTAAAGGCCTTCTGCGGGGGTTGCCCATTCTTGGAAACCTGTGCGTAAATGAAGTACTGAAGGTTCTGCGGGTTGTCGTCGTCTTCACCTTCGTAGTAGAAATAGAAACGGTCGTTGATGTTGTGACGGGCGCCATCTTGCGGGTAGATGACTTTGAGCCTCGGAATGCGGTTGAAGTGCAGGTTCACGCTGTCTTTGGTCTCGTTGCCGTCGTCATCGACTACGATGACGTAAATTTTTTGGTTACCAAGGGAGTCAATCTTGGCTTCCTTGTTCTTGATGGTCAGGTAGAGGGAGTCGTTGTCGTCAAATTTTTCATACTTCCAGTTCTTGGCGGATTCTTTCTTGCCGCTGGCGTCCAGGTCGACCTTAATGCTTGTAATGGTTCCAAAGGAGTCGCTTGCAAGGATGGGGAAGGTGATGTCTCCGTCATGCTTGGTCCAGAGGGTGTCCTTGGGAACGATCAGCGTGGGTTTTGTGTCGATGACCTTGACCCATGCCTTGCGGGTGGCTGTTCCGGCAGTGTCGGTTGCGTTGTTGCCGTCGAAGGCTACGAATTTGGGTTCGTAGAGGCCGGGCTTTGCGTATGCCCAGGCTTGGGGCTTGGCGTTACCACCGATGATGGTCGTGTCCTTGCCGTCCTTCTTGGTCAGCGTCCACTGGAAACGGTAAATCTTGTCCACATTGTAGGGCAAAAGACCGATCATATAGACGGTATCGTTAACGGTAACGGTCAGGGTGTCCGGGATGGTGTCCCCTTCGGCAACGGCGACGTTGGCCATGGAGTCGGCAAACGCGGTCGGGTCCACGATGGGGCTGTCGAAGATGAAAACCCGGGAGTGGTTGTTCTTCAGGTTGACGTTTTCCTTTACGGAAGATTCCCTGGAACATCCGAAAAGGGCTAGCGAAGCGCTAAGGCCGAGGGTGAACAATAAAAAATGGGGTACACGCATAGCACATCCTCAATTAAATACTAAACAATTTTTACACTTTAAATCTATCTTTTTTATTCGTAAAGCGTGTGTGATAAATTGCACCGATGGAGCTAGTTTTATGGAAGAAATCCCTCTTTGGTACAGTCTGGCCGTATTTTTTGTGCTGGGAGCCTGTGTAGGCAGTTTTTACAACGTGATTGTATACCGCATGCCCCGCGGAATTTCGCTGATTAACCCGCCGTCGCACTGCCCCCTTTGCAAGAAGCATATTCCGCTGTATTACAACTTGCCCATTGTGGGTTGGCTCATTTTGCGTGGCAAGAGCGCCTGCTGCAAGCAGCCGATTAGCATTATTTACCCCATCGGGGAATCTCTATGCGGCCTTTTGGGGGCACTTGCCCTGTATGCGGCTACGGGTTTTACCACGAATTTCACAGCCCCGGTACAGAGCCTTGAAGTCTGGGCCGATGCCTTGGCGCTCTTTTGGTTGCTGCTTGGCATTTATCCGGTGAGTGCAGTTGATTTTAAGTACAAATTAATACCTGACTCCATTTCGGTGGGCGGCATTGTTGCCGGTCTTATTATCTCCTTTATTCCGGGGGGCATGACTCCGGTCGAAAGCATTGTGGGCGCCGTTGCGGCAGGTGGTGGTCTCTACTTGCTCGGCTGGGTGGCAACCAAGGTTTTGAACAAGGCTGCCATGGGATTTGGCGATGTGAAGCTCCTGGCGGGTTTTGGTGCCATCATGGGCTTGACCCGTGCGGTGGAAGTGCTGGTGGTTGCCTCGATTCTTGGCATCCTGATTATGGTGCCGTATGCAAAGATTGCCGAAAAACGCGCCGCTAAGAAGGCTGCTCAAAGTAAGGCTTCGCAAAATAAGAACGCCTCCGCAGATGATGCGGAAGACGAGGGTGCAGGCCAGATTCCCTTCGGCCCATTCCTTGCTGTGGCGGCCCCCTTCATGTACCTGTGGGGCGACGCCCTTAAGGAACTTTATTTAAAGTTTATTGTCGGCGAATAAAACCTGTTTCTGCATTTCGTAGAAGGCGTAGAGCCAGGCTTTTAGGCGTGTCCAGTTCTTGTCCTTCTTGTGCTTGATAAAGTCGCCGAAGGAGTAGAGCGCCATGTTCTGTAGCGGCGTTTTCCCGATCTTGATGTCCTTGATTTTGTAGAAGTCTTCGGAGAGTTTCAGGTCGGTATCGCGGATGGTGATTCCGTCCACGGCGATGGTCAAGTGCTTTTTATGGATTACCAGCGAATAGTGGTGACGCTTGCCGTCGATGACGTTTGCCTTGCCGTATTCCGCGGAATCGGTCGATGCGGTATCGATGCCGTTGTAGACTCTTGCGCAGAGTGCGGAGGAATCCTTGCTGCAACGGCGGATGTCGAAGCCGAGGCTGTCGGAGCCAGCGCTCAGCAGAAGTGCGTCTTTTTCGAGGCTTTCGATTTCGAACCAGAAGCTGATGGCGACGCTTGAATCTTCGGTAAACACGCTGCTGTCATAGCGCATGTCGAGAAGCGTGTCTGTCGCGGGGCTCGCTACGAACTGGCGGAGCCTGGAGTCGGCCTGTTCGAAGTTGTGCCACTGGATTTCTCCAGCTACAGCCGTGAGTTTTGCTGTGGAGCTGATTTGCGGAATGGCTACCCAGTACAAGATGGAGTCTTCGGAAATCCAGTCACTGCCCTGAGACGTTACCACGTTGCCCTGTTCGTCCAGGAACACTTTGCTGTAGTCGTGAGCGTAAAAAGGCATCGACTTGTCGTGGCTTCCTTCCTTCTTGAGTGGAACGAGCAGCGAGTCGAGTTTCGGATCGTCGAGAGAATCGAGCAGGTCGAATTTCGGCAGCGAAAATTCCAGGCTGTAGAGAATGTTTGCATCGGCGTAGTTATTCACGAACAGCGTGTCGTTTTCCTTGAAGTCCCAGTACACATCCCTGGTGACGAGTTTCTTGCCGTTGTAGATTTCGATGGTCTTTTCGCTTTCGTCATTTTCGACAATCGGGATGTTCTCGATAATGGCGTAGCCGTTCTTCGCGTCGCTCTTGGTAATCTGCTTGCACCGGAGCAGTCCCGTGATGCAGATGGTGTCGCCAACCGAGAGCGAGTCATAGTCGACAGAAAGTTTGAGTGTCGCCGGTTTCCTGAGGCTTACGTAGATGGAATCTTTGTCATTTGCCTTCAGAATTTCGGCACCGGCGAGACCATCGGTGGTGACGATGACGCTGTATGCTCCCTTGACGTTTTCGAAAACAGCGTATTCGTGAGCTTTCACGGTGACGGAATCGTAGAGTTCCGTCTTTCCGTCGACGATTTTTGCCAAAGCGTATTTAACCCTGGCGGATTTCGGTAAATCGTAGTCCCAGCTGTATTCGGTGTTGAAGGCGATGGTGTGGCCAGATTCAGTTTCGGTGAGCACACCGGCGTGATCCGATTCGTTGGCGTCGCTAGGCGGGCTGCACGATGTCAGCAAAAATATCGTTGCAATAAGCGAAAGAATTGCAGCTACGGCAAGTGCCAAATTGGTTTTTAATTTTTTGTGCTTCATTTCCGCCTCCTACTCGAGATTTGAGAACAGGTGGATGTTCAATTGGTAAACGCCGTCGGCTTTTTCTTTGTCTTCGCCGATGATGCGGCGTGCCTTCGCCTTGAATTCTTGCAGTTCCGCTTCCAGCTTCTTGTAAGCTTCGCTAGAAATGCTGAAGGTGAGCGTACTCATCGTAGTAGGCTGTTTAGGGGGCGTCATGAGTGCCTGTTTTGAAAGCTCGAAGCACTGCAACTGGTATTGCTTAATTAAATCGGCATTGTTATAGGGTCCGCTGCTGATGCTTTCTTTAGTGGGCTTCCAGAAGCCATTTTCGTTTTTGCGGGCAAGTCCGAGTCGCTCCAAGAGGGCGAGGGAATCCTTCAGCTTTCCGAGGGGCACTTTGGGGAAGATGCGCTTTTGCACCGGTGTCATGTCGTCATCTACATCCATGGCGTCCAATATGGCGAAAAGGGCGCTGTTGTACCAGTGGCTATAATATTCGTAGGCGTCTTCGTTTAAGATGTGCTGTGGATTGGGGTGCAGTTTCAAGACTTCTTGCATGGCCGCGTTGCGTGCGGCGTCGCTTTTTGCCTGGTCCAGTTCCACCAGGGTTTCAAAATACTTGGCTTCTTTCTTGTCGAGTTCCAGGATTTCGATGAACTTGGCTACCATGCGGGGGCTAACCTTTTTGCCCCTGACCACATCGGCAAAGTAACTGCGGCTCTTTTCGAGACCCAGCAGGTTGCAAATTTCAGTACGGGTAAAATGGGGCTCCGCTTTGGCGCGGGCCACCTGGTATTCTTCCAGGAATTTACGAAAATGCGTAAATTGATAGATGTCTAGAAAACGGTTCACGGCTTAAATATATATAATTTTTGAGAACAATGTCAATAAAATTTTAACTTAGGGAAATTGCGTTGAAAAATTCGCAAAATGCTTAAAAAAGAGAAAAAATGAGACTTTTTATACCGAATAGATAAAATGATGTTAGGGAAGACTCTTTTTGCACAATGCTAACACGATTTTTCCTGTCGAGAACATGCTTTTTCTATAAAAATGGATTATTTTTAGAGAAAAGGATTTTGGGTCATGAATAAGGTAGTTTCTCTCTATTTGGTTGCGGCGGTAGGAGCCTTGGTTACACAGGCTTTTGCTCGTCCTGCTGCACCTAATTTTCAGACGCTTTCTAACAAGGATGGTAGTTCCGTCACGATTCGTTATTTTGGCGATGAACATTACCATTATGCAGAAACGTCTGATGGGTACCTTGTCATGTTGGATTCCACGGGCAATTGTGTGTATGTCGGTGAAGACGGCGGGCCTTCCGGTGTAATTGCAAAGAATGTAGAAGACCGTTCCGACAAAGAAAAGTCCTTTTTGAAAGGGTTGAATCAGGAGGCGGCCCACCAGAAGCATGAAGAATTGCGTGGAGGCCGATTTCCCGAGGACAGCTCGTTAGCGCAAAATCTGTCAAAGCAAAATTCTTCTGTTGGGCAAACCGCTGTAATGGCGTACAACCAGGAAGGTGTTTCGGTGGCGCTTAACCGTCCGACCCCTTCAAGGTGGACTGTAGGAGAACGTAGGTTTCCTGTGTTGCTGATTGGGACAACCGATAAAGCCCATGGAGATTCCGCGAAATTTGCCGATTTCTTGAATAAGCCGGGCTATAGCGAAAACCGGAATATTGGAAGCCTTCGAGATTATTTCTTGTTCGTATCGGACAGCTTGTTTGACCCGCATTTCGATGTGTATCCGATAAATCTCAATGCGGCCCTCACGGATTTTGGTTACGATTCTAGTTTCCAGGAAGGCAAGTTTGTGGCTATGGGGCTAGATGAACTGGCAAAACGTACTGATTTTTTGGCCAATGCCAAGAAATACTGTTCCAGCGGATCGAATGTAGACGGATTCTTTTTCCTGTTCCCTGGCATGGAAGAAGACGCCCTTAAACAAAGTGATCTATTCTGGGGACATCAGTTCTGGATGCAGAGTAACGGATCTTCTAAGAATAAATGGTTCCCGACTGCTTACAAAGCTGGTGGTTACACATTCGATGCTTACGTTTTTATAGCCCAATATGCTGACAGGTCCAGGAATTCAAAAATCAATAAGATGGGAATTTTTGCCCATGAATTTAGCCACGTGATGGGTCTAGGCGACCATTATGGCAGGGATGAAAATAATAGGCAGATAGATGGTCCTAGCATTTACGATATCATGTCGGTTGGAATGTACAATGGAACTTCTACCGATGAAGGTAATGCCCCCATGGGCTATTCCGCCTTTGAAAAGGAATCTGTGGGTTGGCTGACGCTTGAAGAGTTGCAGGCGGATTCTGTCTATTCTCTGAAGAAGTTGAGCAAATTGCAGGCCTATTCGGTCACGAACCCGATGCATTCCGATGAATATTACATCGTGGAATACCGCCCCGCCGAAAGCTACGATGCTTACGTGCCGTTGCTCAGAGGGGGCAATCGTCAAAACGGCGTTTACGTGTGGTATATTGATTACGACAAGACAATTTTTGTGACCAAGAATAACGCTAATGGCGATGTGAATCACCAGCGAGTGGCGATAAATGCGGTGCTTGCAGCAAACGGATATTATGCGAACTTCACTTATGTGAATAGGGGAGGGTCTACTTCGGTTCCGGGCATTTATAACATTGTGCTTGATGGAACTGATAGAGCCTGCTTTACAACTGCGAAGAGCATGTCGCTTTCGGAATGCCCCGAAGAAGAATCCAGTTCCTCTGTAGAAAGCTCCAGCAGTGTGCAGAGTTCCAGTAGCGAGGCTGTTTTGGAATCTTCTTCCAGTGAGCAGGTGTTGCCGGAATCGAGTTCTTCTGAATCGGTTAGCTCTGTTATTGCCGGTGTCGTTGCTCCGCAGGTGCAGTTCTCGCTGGAAGGTCGCCTGCTCCATGTGCTTGCCGACGTGCCGGGACTCAAGATGGTACGCCTGTTCGATATGCAGGGACACTTGCTCTATTCGGAAAAGTTCTCCGGTACGGCGGCTACACTTGATCTCGGTAAAATTAGCCGCGGCGCATTCGTGGTGCGCTTGACCGCAGGGAACTTTACATCTCAACGAATGATGTCTTGCCCTTAAACATTATTCGGCAAAGAGCTTGCCGATATGGATTTTTTATCAAAAATAATGTCTGTGGGGACGCCGTGAGCGTCCCCGTTTGATATTATATTTGAGGCAAGGTTGTTTAAATAAGGGTTGCATGCGCTTCCCTAAAGGGTTGTTTATGCTTAAAAGCATTCTCGGGACTGCGGCAGTGGCCGCTTCCGTGTCTTTGGTTTCGCCGTCGTTGGCAAAAACGCTTCCGACTGCAACTGAAATGTTTAATCAAATGGGCTTCGGCATCAACATCGGTAACACGATGGAGGTTCCGGGTAATCCGACCGGTTGGGGCAACAAGTTCCCGACGGAGGCTTACATCGATTCGGTGAAAGCGGCAGGATTCAGCACCATTCGCATTCCCTGCGCCTGGGATAGCCACGCAAAAGACGGAGTCATCAATCAAAGTTGGATGGATTCTGTGCAGACGGTGGTCGATATGTGCATGCGCGCCGGACTAGTCACGATTCTCAATATTCATTGGGATGGCGGCTGGCTCGAAGGGAATCTGAGCGATGACAAGAAAGACGAGGTGAATGCTAAGCAAAAGGCTTACTGGACACAAATTGCCTCGCATTTCAAAAACTACAACGAACGCCTGCTTTTCGCGAGTGCGAACGAGCCTGCGACTACTGACGATAATTATAAGCACGAAACCGAAATCCTGATGACGTATCACCAAACATTCGTGAACGCGGTACGTGCCACGGGCGGCAACAACGGAAGTCGTACGCTGGTGATTCAGGGGCCGTCTACAAGCGTAGACCGCAGCTGCGAAGTCATGCCGGTAGATAAACTCCCGAAAGACGTGATTGAAAATCGCCTGATGGTTGAAGTGCATTATTACGATCCGTACACTTACACGCTCATGAACGAGCCTGCCGACTGGGGCGCCATTGTGCAGCCGCAGTATTACTGGGGCACAGAAGATCTTGCCACGGGTGACGATATTGTTCATAACTGTGGCTACAACGCCTGGGCGGGTGCAATGGGCGACCCCTGCACCGGGGAACGCATGGATGACCAGTTCGGCAAAATGAAAACGAATTTTGTCGATAAAGGGGTTCCGGTGATTATCGGCGAATTCGGCGCCAACGACCGCGTGGGCGTTTTGACTGGCGATAAATATGCAAAGCACCGCAAGGGCCGCCTCGCGTATTACGACTACCTGATGAATTCTGCCAAGAAAAATAAGGTGGTGCCGATTGCTTGGGATACGGGCCACGAAGGCGAAAATAACATGACCATTATTCGCAGGCAATCGGAACCTGACGGCTCTGTATTTGATGTAGAAGTGCTGAACCTGATGCGAAAGGCTTACGGGCTTGGCGATTACGTGAATACGGGAATTACCCATGACGAAAATTTCGTGGAAGAGGTAACCGAAGCGATTGACGTGCGGAATAGTGGCGTCACGAGTTCTTTTGACCGTGTCAATCTCCGCCGCGAAGGAACGATGCTTTACGCTAGTGGTATCATCAAGTTGTTCGACATGAACGGCAACATGCTCCGCAGCGGCTCATCTGAACTTTCTTTGCAGGGTTTGCGCCAAGGCGTCTATATCGCCAAAAGCGGCAATAAACTGCTGAAAGTGAACTTGCGGTAGTTCTGTTTGTAGAAAAGGCGCCCCGGCGAATGCCGAGGCGCTTTTATAAATCCTAGAACTGATGCCCTGTCAGGTCGAACCGTTTGCCGTTCTTTTCGATGTAAAGCAGGTTGCCTTTTTTATGAATGCGCATGGCGGGGACGCTGAACTTCGAAGTTCTCGCTGTTTTTAGGGCGGTAGAGCTGTCGGGCTTTGTTGTTGCGGTGTCGCCTGCGGCGTACAAGGGGGCGAGAGCTTCTGCCCACAAGTGGTGCATGGCCTGGCCGCCGCCATCAGAATTCGGGTGAACGCCGTCGCTGCCGATCAATTCGGGATGTTCCTTAAAGTAGCTGTAGAAATCGGGGCCCTGAGGTAAACCGTTATCTTCGACGAGCTTGTCTACGGCTTCCAAGTAGGCGGGGTTGATTTGCCAGCCTGCTTTAGAAGAATCTGTTGCGATAATGCGGGCGATAACGGGCGTAATTCCGTGTGCCTTTGCAGAATCAATAATTGTCTGCATGTTGTCCACGTAAGTTTGCAGATTCCAGTCGCCGCCACCCCAGGCGTCGTTGGTACCCATTTCGATGGCCCAGAATTTTACATTGCCTGCGTATTCCAGGTATTCGCTCAAGTGATCCACGACTTCGGTGCTGTTGATGCAGCCGATGCCTCCGCGCAACATGGCGGGCGTGTATTCGGGGAAGCGTGCGTGAATGAGTTGCGCTGTGGTGGAGTCGGTGTCCTGCTGCTTGATTCCCATCTGGCTGATGCTTGTGCCCATAAAGAACCAAGTGTCGGTGCCGCCATTGCTCATGTCGAATGCTTCGATTTCGAGAATCTGACCCACTTCGCCTTCGCTGACGAACTTGAACCACGATTTGCCTGCAAAGTCGATGGTCACGCCGCGAGCCATCACGGGATTGTTCTCGATGGTGGCGACAACTTCCCAGTCGCCGTCGGTATCGTCGGTAGAATTCGCCGAGGTCAAAATCTTGAAATTCGAAAGAGCGACGCCCGTGTGCCCACAGTCGCTCGTAAAATCGGTTGCCCAGGCGCAGTCGCCGTAGGATTCCCAGTTGATGAGCAGCTTGGATGGGCCTTCGCCCACATTCAAGGCGATTTCCTTGGCGTTGCTGCTTTTCCAGTTGGTCAGATAGCCGTCGGTCAAGTAGTCGGTGGTCGTGGTACCCGTGTATGCCGGGAGTCCGCCCGAAACGAGCTTGTTCGGGGTAATGGCGTTGGCGGAGCCGCTCGTTAATGTCGCTAGAATTGCGGTTGCTGCAATCGTTTTAAGGGAATTATTTTTCATAAATACTCCAAACATCAAACAACTGCCCTAAAAGTATACAAATAAGATTCTAAATGGATCTTTTTATATTCTGGACTGTTGACTTTCGTTGCGAAAATGTCCACACTTTTAGGGGCGTAGTCTACGGACAACGCAAAATGGGCGTAGGGATCCATTTGGCAGTTTTTGCGTATATATTGTAAAATGCCAGAGTCTGGGGTTTGGATTTTGGCTTTGTAAGGGATGAATATATGAAAAATTTCTGGTGTTTGGGGTTGGCCCTTGATTATACTTGTCGCTCGGCTCGACTAAGGGTGCTGATGAATGGTTTCGGATGCGTATATGATTTGCGTGGGCGTTTCGCGAAACAGCGTAAACACCGTGGCTTTTATCTGATGTGGTAATAAAGAACTTGTTATGGGATGTTTTACGACTTCAATTGCAACGTCTTCTCCTGCGCATAAATTTCATTATGTCATAGAGGAAAACGTCGTGTATTTATATGGTGTTTCTGCAAATGTACAAATTAGTGTGACTGACTTGAGTTGTGGAAATCTTATGTTTAGAAAAGATGTCTTGACTACGAACGGAATCGCCTCGGTAAGTCTGCAACCCTTTGGTCGCGGCGTGTATATTGTGAATGTCCGTGATGTTGGTGACGGCATCATGCTTGACAAAAACATCAAAGTTGTGCGCCGATAAACGGCAAAATTACGGCGCTACCGACAGCTTGTAGATGCACTGTGTGCCCGCATTCGGCGTGTCGATGATTAGTTCGCCGGGGAAGAACCTGCGTACGGGACTTTTCCACAGGATTCGTCCCTGATAGTCAAGCTGTACGACGCGTGCCATTATGGCGCGACTTGTACGCACGTATAGCCTGCCGTCACGCCATACGAGTGCCCCCATGCCTTGTGGAAGCGTGTCTTTGATGATGGCCGTTTGGCTAGAGGATGAGCTGGTCATGGTACTTTGTGACGAGCTGGATTTTGTAATGTTTTGACTGCTAGATGATATTGGCATAGAATTTTCCATTTTGGTGATCCCTGCTTTCCAGGCGTCCACGGCTGCCTGCGATGTGTTGAGTGCCCAATCGCCTTCGTGATCCTTGCTCTGACTGAACCACATCACGGCAAATACTCGCGAAAAATTTGTCTGGAACTGTTCGAACATGTCGGTGATCCATTCCGCTTTATTGCCTCCTTTTTCAGAACTTGAAATTTCGGCTATAAAGAGCGGCTTGTTAATGTTCGAAAGCGCGTCGTAGGATTTCTTGAATACCTGCGTGAAAGTTTGCCAATTGGACCAATCCTGACTCTTGCCCCAGTTGTAACCATCAATGGAAATGTAATCCACGTATTCGTCACCGGGATAGTTTCCCGTAAATGTCGTTCCGTTGCCCTGATTCGACGCGTTGGTTGTCCACACCCATTTGACATTCGTTACGTTTTCTTCGCGGAAAATATTCACGATGTGGCGGAAAGCTTCCGCCACGTTAGCGTCTGTGTTGCCTGCGCCGGCTTTGCCCACGCCCCAATCGTACCAGTCTCCATTTGCCTCGTGCAGGGGACGTAACCAGATCTCATCACCGAAGCTTTTCACGCCTTTTGCAAATTCACGAACATAGTTATCAGTCTTGCCGTCAACAATATCCTGGGCGCCGTAACCGTTCGGCATCCATGTAATCACTAGTGTAGAACCGTTTGCCTTGGCGACATCGGCGTATTGCTTCACGTTGTTCCAATCGTTGATGTCGAACAGTGCAAAATGGCTGATCAAATCGAGATGGCTCCCTTGCAAATTCTGAAATGCTTGTACGTTTTCGGCTGTAGGCTGCGGGTATTCACCTGGGCCTCCGACCCAGGCACCAATTTGGAATGCAAGTGTAGTCATGGGTAAGATTCCTAATGTAAAGAGAGTTTTTTTGAACATGGGTGCCATGGTATTTACCGTTTTGTGGAACAATCTGTCCTTTTTTTATAAAATAAATAAGGATTTTGCTCTTTTGTGTGAAATTTGTTTATATTTGTATCAAAGTGTATCTAGTGTAGTTATTAATAGCTGCTAGACTGTAGGAAGTAGAAAACTATATGAAAGTCGAAGATTTTTGCAAATGGCTTGAGTCGTCGGGATTCAAGGATGGGGACAGGCTTCCTTCTGTACGTGATGTTGCCTCTTCTTCGGGGGCATCAACGTGTACCGTTTTCCGAGCGTATAAGAAAATGGTGGAAGAGGGGAAAATCTATGCTGAACATGGTAATGGTCATTTTTGGGGGCGAAAACCCGAATTGGCCGTTGACGTGCATGAACGCGAAAGCGACCGATTGGAACGCTTGCTACTGGAAGCTTGGAAATCTGGAAAGATTTCGGCGGATGGCCCGCTTCCGTCTATCAAGGAACTGAGCTTGATGTTTGAAACTTTGACTCGTTCGATGCAGCGTGCACTAGAGACGTTGCGTGGCAAAGGCATCCTCAAACGTAAGGGAAAGGGCCGCTACTATTTTGTAAATGCGCAGGGGAATACGGCAAAATCAAAGGATATTTTGTTGATTATGCGTTGCAATCCGAGTGGTGATTTTAATTGTCTCGGTGAACGTGAACTCCTGTTTGTACAGAAGGTATACGCAGAGGCTCATCGCAACAATCTTAAGGTCAAGATGCTCGGATATCTTGAAAAAACGGGAGCTTTCCTGGATGCAGGCGGCAATCGTGTTGAGATGGAAAATTTCCGCGAATGCTTTGGTGCGGTTGTTTCGACCATGCTGGTGTTCAATATGAACAGGCTTTTTGCGGAACTTGGTTGTACGCGGTTTCCCGTGGCGGTGTGGTGGGAACACTCCCTTTCGATGATTCCCCGTGCGCTCAAAAATGAAAAACGTTACGCCTTTTTTAATCTTGCATTCGGCGAATTTCCAGGGCGTGCTGTGGGACGGTATTTGAAAGATCGCGGCATGGCATGTGTGGCGTATATTTCGCCGTACCATTCCAGCTCTTGGTCCATTGACCGTTTGCGTGGACTCAAGAAATCAGGCTTGCTGGTGTATGAGGCTACCGATGCAACGCATGCGAGTCCGTTCGATTTTATGCACGAATCCAGGGCTAGGGCGAATTTCAGGAGTATCCTATTTACGCTGGTCAAAGCTATCCCGACCGTGGATGCGTGGGTGGTGGCAAATGACTACGTGGGGGCGGAATTGCTTTCGTTCATTAAGCAAGGGAAACTCAAACGCCCGCCTTACATGGTGTCGTTCGACAATTCAACGGACAGCTACCGCAAACGCCTGGATTCATTTGAATTTAATTTCGAATCGCTTGCGGCGCAATCTGTGTATCACTTGATTTCTCCAGGAGTTACCTTGTATAAAACGAACGATTTTCGCGAACTTTCCGGCCACGTGGTAGAGAAATAATCGCAATTTCAGCAAGTAAATTTCTAACCTAGAATCCGGTATAGCTGAATGTTTTGTAACCGAGCTTTTGACCGCAACTGCTGACAAATACCGCTGTCAATTTACCGATTTGGATACCTGCGAGATTTCCGCCTTTTTCGCCGAATTCACGGATAAGGTTGCCTTGCAAGTCGAATAAGCGAACTTTCGTGCCCTCGGGTGCTCCTTGTACATGTAAGAAACCATTTGATACAAAGATGTTCATTGACGAAATGCGATGATTCATCGCTAGGGATGTCAAGGAAGAGTCTGGCTTTACGGTATCCGGCTTGGATTCTTCGTATGGGAGCGAGGGTGTTTCCCAATCAATCCAATCGGCATAGTTGTCAATCTTGAATCCCTTGCCGTTCGTTGGCTTCACATGAATATCGGTATTGGCACTTTTGTTGCGGAGGAACTTGTCCACGAACGCCGTCACCGAATTGTTTTGCGCGGTCGGTGCCTGGCAGTGGTCATGCCCGCCGGTAAAGTCAAAACCGATGCGGTCTTCGATTCCCATCGCCTTCCACACTTCGGTCGCCGCCATCACTGACTTGTAGCCCGACTCGTCGCCCAGCCATTCGAAACCCGGATTGCCAAGCGCAATTACCGCACGCGGAGCAATCATCGCGATGAGTTCGTGGTGGTCGTGGGGAAGCTTGTATGGGTCCTGGCTTTTTAAACTCTGCATGAACCAACTGTAGTTTGTATTGTCAATTTTCTCAATATTTGTACCACGGCTTGCGAAGTCGGCGGAAGTACGCCAGGAGTTGATGCCACCGCCACCCGATTCCTGTGCGATGGTGAGTGTCACGCGTTCGTCGAAGGCGCCCGCGAAAAGCGCCATTTTGCCTGCATAGGAACAACCTGTGACCGCAATCTTGCTCATGTCGAGATGATACTCGTCGGCAATCAGCGCAAGACCGTCAATCAGGCGGCTTACGCCCCACGACCATGCGGAATAGTCTCCGTTCTGGTTCTTGTTGCCGTAGAACTTGTAGAAGCCCACGTTCGTGTCTTTCTGACCGTTCATGGAGTATTTCGCCACTTGGTCGTGACTGAATGGTACTTGCACAAAACCGCTGAACAGGCTAGAGGAAAGGGATCCCGTGCCGCTATTCATTCCGATGATAATAGGGTGAGGCCCGTTGCCAGAAGGAATGCTGAACTTCGATGTAATCGTCATCGTCTTTCCACCTTCCTTGACAGTCACCGTGAGGGTGCCGCCGCTGTAAGTGGCACTTACGTCGGATGGAATTGGCTTCTCGCCAATCTCGTATTTTTCGATATCGGCCTTGATTTCGTTACGGCGTTTGCTCCAATCATCATACTTGGTGACCTTGGAGCCGTCGTGAAATTCGAATGGGTTGGGGAGTTTCCTGTTGGTCTTGAGTTCGCCCGCTTTGGCGCCAAGATCCTTGCCACGGTTTTCGTTGTCAAAGTTGAGCGGTATCTCTGCAAATACCACAGAACATAATCCAAGAAGAAGCGCTGTATAGAGGCTCTTTTTCATCTTCACTCCTTTCGCCAAACAAAACCCAAACCCATTGTAATGAATAATCTTAGTTATAATGGGTATTCTAAATATATGTTAGAACTGCTTGGACCATAGTGTTCGAATTCTTTTACTGTGGACAAATGTGTCCACGCCTTACACAAAAAAGGCGCTCCGGCGAATGCCGGGGTGCTTTTTATTGACGAAGTCAATTCAAAGCTTTGCGCCTCGGTCATGGGCAAGTAAACTTGCCCGCGACACTCGGCTTGGGTGCTTTTCTTTTTTTGATGATGAGGAGTGAATCTTATTTTTCGTAGTAGGTCATTCCGTTGGGGAGCGTGATTTCGGTCATGCTGCTCACATCTACCTGTGCTACGGAGCTTACGTCGCCACCGTAAATGATCATGCTGCCGGAGCCGCTGGGCTTGAATGCAGCATTGCTTGTGCCGTACGCCGTTCCCGCGGTGTAGCTGGTTGCGCTGCATTTGGGATATTCTTCAGTGCGGCTCCCGAAACCAAGCAGTACGCCTCCGGTAATGCTGAATCCGCTGTCGGTGTCGATCAAGCCGCCCGCCATGTTTGTGGAGCAGGAACCGGAAGTATTGCCACCCATACCGCCGCGAGAGGAATTTCCGCCCATGTTGCCGCCGCTGGTGCCGATTTCAAGGAGCAATACGCCTCCGCTCATGGTTGCCGTACCGTTAGCGTCAAGTACGTCAATGTCGTTGCCTGCCGCATAAAGGTAGTGGTAGCCACCACTGATAATGATGTAACCCTTGGAATTGCTTGCCATGCCGCCGGGGCCGCCTCTGCCACCCCATTGAGAACCGCTAGAGGAGCCTGCGTCTGCGGAGCCGCCTGCCGCATTCCACGCGTCATCGCTTGCGACCGTTGCGGTCATGCCGCCTTCGGCCCTGATGTAGAAAGCTTCGATACCTTCGACGGCTTTGGTGATGTTGATTGCACCGTCAGAGATTCGCAATGTGGAGTCGGCGTGAATGCCGTCGTCGCCTGACGAAATGGTGGTAAGCCCGCCGTTAATATAGATGTTCAAGTTGGAATGTAATCCGTCATCTGTAGAGGTGACGTTGGTAATGCCTCCGTTTACGTAGATACGGTTATCGGTTACGATACCCTTTCCTTTGCTGTTAATGTTGATGAGAGGAATGGAAGTAGAGTCTGCGATAAAGATGTAGTTGAACGCTTGAATGCCGTCGTCGCCTGCATTGATGTCGAATTCGCCGCCGGTAATCACCACGATTCCCTTGTTGTCGGTAATGGTGTTTTCGTCTTCGCCTTCGTCGCTTTTGATGCCATCGCCATTTGTGGCTGTAAGGTTGAAATACCCGCCTTCGATGGTTACGGAACCCTTGCCCTTAATAGCGTGGTTCTTGGCCTTGACTGTGATTCCCGGCAGATCGCGAATGCGTAAGTCGTTACTGCATTGAATGCCGTTGTTGTAGTTGCCGGTTACGGTCAGATCGCCGCTCCCTTTAATGGTCAGGTCATCTTTTGCGTAAACGGAGGCTTTTGTTGTATCACTTGTACCGTTTGCCTTGGCGTAAGACTGAGTGCGGGTTGTGGCATCTTCAAGAGTGTTTTTCGTGCCGTCGACAAGCATCAAAAACGCCTTTTCGGCGTTTTGAACGTAAAGAGGGGCGTCTGTGGCGCTAGCAAGTTCCAAATCATTCAAGTAAAGATATACTTTGTCTGTGCTGCCTGCGTTGACGACGACTTGATTGTCGCTCGATTTTCCCGTAAGCTGGTAATTGCCGGCGCAGTAAATGGTGACGGTTTTTTCTTTTTGCGAAATGCAATCGTTGTTGTTTTCGATTGTTACGTTGCCGTTCTCAAATTTGATAACGGGATCGCCAGAAATTTCAGTTACGTCAACAGGCTCAAACACCTCTTGTTCAGAGACTCTCGGAATGCTTATTGGCGCATCTTGTTCAGATTTCGAGACTGTTTCGACAACGGAATCTGTTGAAACGGAGTCCTTCTCTACGACATTTGTGGTGTCGGTGCCAGTTGTACTGCTGCTGGTGTCGCCGCAGGCAGAAAATACAAGGGCGATGCCGCAAATAAGATAAGTGTAGTTCTGCGTTTTCATAATTCGCCTCCTTTTCTTGTAAAGATATTTTATGGAAATGGGCGAAAAATCGAAAAAAAGGCTGTAATTAAATTGTAATAGCCTTGGATTTGGAACGATAGTTCCCGAACGGGACGATTCGTTCCGACTAGGCGGGCGTTGTCTGTGGACAACAGAGGAGTATCACAAGTAGTGCCCTTTGCAATGATTGGGATTATATTGTTCTGTGCATAAAAGTTGGAGTGTGTTATGCAAAAAAGTTGTTTGGGATTGATTCCGGGCATCGTTTTGTCGACTGCCCTAGGTGTTCACGTAAATGCGGTGTCGGGCGATGCCTACACATGGCCCGGCTATCGTTCCGACCTGGATTACGATACTAAAACGAATCTGGGCGAAATACAGCCGCCGACTCAGTTCAATAACGATTGCTCGGGCGTTACCGGTAAAAAGGCCGGCAAATGGTGGGCTTTCTATTGGGGCAAAGATCGCGATAGTCGCATTACCGACGTGACGATTGATTCGATCCTCAAGAAGTATGATACCGATTTCGAGTATTTGTATGATGTGATGGGGTGGGCGCCGGATGCTCAGGCGCAAGAAGGCAAGTACAGTGCTGTTTACTATTTCGGTTCGGGTACGTGTGCCGGTGGCGATAAAACAGATACTACGGGTGGTTGGCAAACTTGGGTGGCTGGCTACACGGCTGTGGCGGCTTCGTTTTACCCGCTCTACAGTTTTAATACGAGCTGCCCCTATCGCGATCGCGTGGCGCAAATGGATGCCATGATTCATGAAGGGATTCACTCGATGACGAACGGCTACCCTGGAGCAAAGGATGCACACTGGTTCCAGGAAGCGGGCAATACTTGGATTCAACAGGATATGTTCAGCCACCGCGAAGGTGTGTACAGTGGCATGGGATTCCTAAACGCGGCGACGCTTATGGCTCCTTTTATGCCGATTGAAACTTATTCGGGCTGGCTGATTGACGGTACTTTTGGTGGCCCTGGCGGCGGTGCCGATGGCGGTGGCGTTACCGGGCAGAATCAGCGCTATCTTTTGGGCGGGTCGCAGTATAGCAACATCTTCCCGACATTTATCGGAACGTGGATTGGTACGGGTGCTGTCCGCTGGATTTACGGAAATGCTTACGGTAAGACCAAGTATTTGCTCGAAACTTATGGCCTAGACAAGGGCCTTGGCGATGCGGGCGTACGTAGGCTCATTACCGAGTTCCGCGCAAGGCTTGCGATGCTCGATATGAAAAAATGGTCCGGCGAAATCAAAAACTTGCTGAACCAGAATTTCGGAAGCCAAACGTACTGGGAACAGGACATGTGGGACAACAACAAGTACAGCTACACCTGGACCATGACGCCTTACCAGACGGTAAGCGAAAGCAATGGCTACTTGATTCCGGATCAGGAAACGACTCCGGGCTGGTCGGGTTCAAACGTGGTGCCCTTGAAGGTAAAAAGCGGTGCGACCGAAGTAACGGTAAGTTTCTATCCGAATGGCGCAAATTCCAATAATACAAACATGAACTTCTTGCTGTGCTATCGTGCGACCGATGGCACGCCTGTATACAGCGAACCCATCACGGGCGAAGGCTCCGCAACGCTTCGCCTCGATAAGACGCCTTCTTCTACGAATGGAACGCAGATGGTTTTTGCCGTAATCGTGAATACGGATTACCAGTACACGGGTAATACGGGCATTCGTAAGTTGCATTACGATTACAAGCTGAAGCCTGAAACGGGTGTCAGTGGCGCGGGTGCTGCAAATGTCAAGTACTACAATGATTTCAAACTGGATTACAGCTGGCCTGAAATCGGTGATGCTCCCGTTGCATCGAGTAGCAGTGTCAAGCCGGTAAGCTCAAGTAGTGCTGAGCCAATTTCTTCGAGCAGCGAAACGTCGACGACGGCGATTGCTTTTGAGCCGTTGGATTTGCCGTCTCATATCAATGTCAAATTCAAACGTGGAATTTTGACGGTTGACTATGCTTTGCTGCAACGTGAAAATGTGATGGTTAGCCTGTTTACGGGCTATGGCGCCCTCATTGCCCAAGACATGGTCGGTATGCAGGGGGCGGGCGCACATACGCATGCCTTTGACCTGACTCAAATGCCTGTGGGTTCCTATATCGTGAAGGTGACTACCGGCAGTTATCGCGAGGCAAGATCAATAAATATTGTAAGGTAAATTCGTTATTTGGCGCGGATTTTGTGCTCTGCCATATAGAGGGCGAGATAGTCGATAACGCCTGATTCTGCGCCCTTTATGGGAATGTAGCGCATGCTGTTATCTGCTCCGATAATGACGGCTAGCCCTGCAATATAGTTAATCCAATGGTAGTCCTCGTAATACTTGAGGGCTACTTTTTTTTGTGAGCCAAAAACGGCGAGCGGCATAACGAAAATGTCGTGTGAAACCATGATGCTGATGCGGTTCCATTTGGGTAAATTTTTCAGGATGACCGTTTGCATGAATTCCTGTGCGTGAGTCTCCAATTCGTAGAATGTTTCGGGATATCCACCTTCGTATGCCCAGCGTGCCATCAGTTCTATGGAACTGCCTTTCATACCGAGTGCTGTCGCCTGTTTTGCGAGGGAATCGGCCGAAATTTTGAGGAACCAGTTTCCGGTAATATCGTAATTCGTGATGAGTTTCGGGAGGCTCGATTCTTTGCGGCCTTTTGAAATGTTGTTTGCGGTTTCGTTCGTGCGGACAAACCCTGAGGTAATGTATGAAAACGCCTCGTCGCTTTTAAGTGTTTTGCCCAATTCTTGAGCCATTTTGATGCCGTTTGCAGTCAGTTCCGTTTCGATGGCGACATCGTCTTCGCGTTCGGAATGGCGGATGATAAATACCGCTTTTTCGTTGGATGCGAGACTTTTATACACGTCGGCTACCGTTGCAAAGCCGTCCTTGTCTAGGACTATTTCTGGAGTGGTCTCGGCAATTGCAGACGAAGAAAGCTCAATCGAAGAAGATAGATCGACTTGCGGTTCCGTTGATGATGACTGGGCGTGTGAAAGTGGGCTGCTAGAAGAGAAAACCGGAATGGCCGAAGACGACATGGCCGAGGACGACCATTCCGGGGAATCTTGTTCGGACGACGATGCGGGTTTCCAGGAGTGATTTAAGGATTCGTCGGACGAACTTGATTCAATATCGGGATTAGACGAGGTATCGTTACAGGCAGTGAATGCTGCGATACATACTATGGCAAAGATGAAAATAGGCGTGCGCATTACGAGCCCCACTGGTAATCACCAGCTTCGTAAACGGGGTTTTCTCCGTTGAAGCCGCGCGGACGCTTGATTTTATCGTCGAAAAGAGTTTTGTTGAATATGCGGAAGTCACCTCGTTCGTAGCTTTGGAATGAAATATGGCAGAAAATGGGCCCTGCGGGCATATACTCGCTGTAGCTCATGGTGCGTTCGCCTGCAGTATAGAGGTAGTTGAAGTATTTTCCGTTCAGTACAATATGGAGGCCGATGTTGCCTACGGTGAACCAGCGACCCTTTGCGAGAATATTTTCATGGTGTGTGTCGTCGTAGTCCATTACCACGAATTCGGCGTCGCCATTCTTATCGAGGTGAAAACGGTACTTGTGGTTGCCGCCGCAGCAACGGCCGTCAAAGAACCAGGTGTATCCGCTGGCGGCGGCGATACGCGGGTCACGAACGCTTGTATCCGGATGGGCAAGTTGTTCGTCGGTTACGAGACGCTCTGGTTCTACGGCGGCAATCAACTGTTCCAGAGTTTTCGGATTGCTGACTGTCGGAAGGGTAATTTTATTCTTCGCTTCGCTCAGGGCGCGACGGTACAGTCGGTAGGGGATACCGTCGTCACTAATCATGGTGAGCTCGTCTTGACTGAAAACGTAGTAGGCGTACGTTTTAGTGCCGTTTTTTGTGACTACATTGAAACTGCGATTGTTGAGCGTGTACCATTGGCCTGAAACGTTCGGGAAACCGGATACGGCAGCAATTCCATCTTCGCCGATGATAACGGTGTAGTCGTCGCTGATCCAGGCTTCGTCGGTTGCGGTAATCAGGCGGCAGTCGCGGTTTTTGTCCCCGACACAAACCGCTTCGCTCGGGTTCGCCGCTTCGCAGGCGTCAATCATTCCCGGCGGAAGTTCAGTAGATACACCTAGCCGAAATCCCATATCGGCAGCGCCGTCACGGCTACGGATGGCCCGGCGGCTTACCCGAGCGAATTCGGCGGGCTCGCCGTAACTGCCGCCACGCCGCGTCTTGTTGCCGGAACCCGTAAGTTGAACGGGGTTGACCTTTTCACCTGCGGTATAACCTACGAGCCAATCGTACACCCATTCCCAAGAATTGCCGCTCATATCGTAGAGCCCGAGTTTGTTCGGATTCTTTGTGGCCACATCGTGAGCCTTGCCCCCGCTGTTTTCGGAATACCAGGCGACATCGTCAATGGCGTTGCCTCCTGAGAATTTGAAGCCGTCGGCAATCCCATCCTTGCCTCCGCGAGCTGCAAATTCCCATTCGGCATCGGTGAGCAGGCGGTATTGGCGGCCTGTCAATTGTCCTAGTTTGCATGCGAAACTATTCGCGTCGAACCAACTTACACCAATTTTGGGGGCGTTCCCTGATTCCCATGCGTTTTTCTTGCCGCCCATAACGGCGTTCCATTGGCTGACCGTCACTTCGGTTTTGGCGGCGAAATAATCGCTGACGGTTACCTTGTGCGCGGGGGTTTCATAGATTTTGTCTTGCTCGGCGCAGTTATCGCACCCGCGTGTGTACGATCCTCCTGGAACGTACACCATGTCAAAAAGGACTCCGTTCACCGTATCGGTGAAATTTGCGGGCGCCGTATACGAAAAATCGGTTGAGTTAGAAGAACTTGAAGAAGGGGGGACAAGCTCATCAGACGAGGAGGAGCTAATGAAAACTATGCCTGATGAGCTTGTGCTTGGATTCATAGCGGTTTCGGAGCTGGTATTTTGAAGTGAGTCTGCTTCTAGCCATTCCGGAAAAACCGCTGCCGAGGAATCGCCCTCAGCGGGGGGAACTATCCCGCTTTCAGACGATTCCGAGCAACCCCCAAACGTCCCAGCGATAAAAGCTATCGCTATAACACCCGAGGAAAGCTTGTGCATAGACACCTCCATCGAGCAAAAACTACAACCCGATTCTAATATACTTTCGAATATATGGGTTTGATATCGTCTTTTTTATCAGGTGTGGACAAAAATGTCAACACCTAAGCTAATTTCTAAAAAAGGCGTTTTTTATCGAAAACAAACGTTAATTGACGTTTGAATGGTCTTTAGCTTTGTAGATATGCTGTCCTGTAGCGAGGTGTGGACAAAAATGTCAACATTTGTTGCAAAAATAAATGCAAAAAAGAAAAAGATATGTGGATATTTAAAGATAAAAATGTATTTTTTGAAATGGCAGGCGCCTCATGTTTGCAAGGAATAAAATCAACGTCTACGATTATACGGACTACCGCAAATTCTTGCAGGAGTTCTACGAACTTGAAAAGTCGCTTGATCCGACTTTCAGTTATCGTGTGTTCGCCGCGGCAGTCAATGTTGACGCAAGCCTTCTGGTGAAGATTCTCCAAGGGAAACGGCATATCTCTTCGAAAGGGGTAGAACCTTTTATTGAATTTTTCCGTTTCAAAGTGGCGAAGGCTGAATATTTCCGTGAGATGATCGCCTATAACAAGGCGAAGAGCAATGAACTGGTGCGCAAACATTTCGAGACCCTTCAGAAAATGCGTCCCACGGCAAGCCGTGAACTAGACGAGGCTCGCTACCGTTATTTTCAACAATGGTATTATCCGGTTATTCGCTCGGCTTTGGATGTATTTGATTACCGTGGCCCGCAGGATGCCGCTGCACTTGGAGAATGTTGTGTCCCGAAGCTCTCTGCAATGCAGATTCAAAAGGCTGTAGACGCTTTGTTGCAGTTGGGACTTGCTCGATGTCGCAAAGATGGACGTGTGGTTCCGACGGAGGCTCACCTGCGCACGCAGGAACATTGGCTGAGTGCCACCATTAGCGATTATCAAGGAAGTATTGCAGAAATTGCACGCGATTCTATTGCCAACATTCCAAAAGAAAATCGAGATATCAGTACGCTTACCATGGCGCTTGATTCTACTCAAATACAAAAAATACGCGATATTCTCGCCGAAACGAGAAAATCTATCGTAAATGTGGTCAATGCGATGCCCGCCCAGATATGTGACAGCGTTTATCAATTAAATTTTCAGTTATTCCCGATGATGAAAAAGGAAAAACGATAAAAATGCTCCAGGTGTTTAGGATAGAGAACTTGTTTTATTTTGTACTCGCCCTGATTCAGGTTGCGTTTGTGGGTTGTTCTGAAAAGGCTGGTAGCACGGCCGGAGCAACTAGCGAAACGACGAACGGGATCGCGGTCGTTGCTTTGGATGGTGCTCACAGGCCGATGCCGCAAGCGCGTGTTACTTTGTATCAGCGTTCTGGCGTCGTTTCTGCGGAAAGTTCGCCTGAAGACATAACGGTTCAAGATGTGACGCAGTTCCTCCCGTCCTATGTTTCTGCGCTTGAAACAGCCACTGCGGATGACTCTGGAAAGGTGCAGTTCGAAAGTCAACAGGAACAGTGCCAGAATGCAAGGTGCTACGTCGAGGGAATTGCCGGCGAAGACTCTTCGCTCATGGTTTGGGCGAAACTTGATGTGGCTGATTTTTCGACGAATGAAATCGAGCTTCTGCCATCCGTGTCGCTGACGGTTCGCTCTGGTGCGTACGTTTCCGATTCTTCTGCTTTGGACAGAATAATGATGCTTGATGCGACTCCCTATTGGGCCAAAAATGAAGGAAGTGAGTTTGTCTTCTCGCATGTTCCGGCGGGCCTATATACGGTTGTTGCTGATAATCAGCCTGTTGCTACTGTTTCGCTTGATGCGGGTGCATCTGTCGATACGCTTGTCCAAATCCAGGAAGCCAGCCGTGATTTCGTTTTCGAAGATTTCGACGATGGTGACAACCTGAATAATCTGGCGAAGGACTTTCCGAATTATGGCTGGTATTATATACCTCATAAGGGCGCTACCTTTGAAAAGCCGGATAGTGCAGGCGGTTTCGCAAGCGCCCTAATCGAAGATGACGCTCAAGGGAAATATCTTTCGATGAAATTTTCCATGGCTGATTCGGGCTATGTCGTACTCGGAACCCGCCTTGGGCTCGATTCGAGCTACTACGATTTGAGTAGCCTTACGGCTGTTCGTCTAAAAATTCGTGGGGATTGTGAATTTGCCGTTGCGCTTGAGCATTACCATGAAGTTGTCAACAATAATTACAATAAGGCCTTGTGGCGTGTAAATGCCACTGAAGAATGGACTGAATTAGTCCTTCGCCCTGGGGAAGAAACCCTGAACGAAGAATTTTACCAGGTGACTTGGGACGAAATTTCGCATGAAATAGGCATATTCAGTATCTTTGTATTTAGCGGATCCCATTTAGATATAGACGAAATCGTGTTCGAAGGCGTCGGCTCGATTGGTGACTAATTTTTACAATCGTTGTCAAAAGCCAAACACATATTAAGGTGCTTGGTAGATAATGTTTTGAAAGTAAAAGTGCTGAAATTAGATTATAAATGGCAAAATAGATCAAAAAGAGGGAAAAATGGGTGTAAAAAAGGATGTTGGGTTGGCTTTGGCGGGCGTTGTCTCGTTTTTTGGAATTTCTGCAGTGCATGCCGCTGTTCCGGCGACGGAAGTGGTGACGCTTCCTTCTGATGCCGCTTACGGTGGTGGTGACAAGGTTGGCTCTCAGCTGATTGCGGCGACTTATAATGCGGGCGAAGGTCCGGGCATCTGGATTGTGGCCGATGGCGGTTACAGACTTTATCATAACGGCTCCTTGCTTGCCGAAGACAACCAGGCAGGTCGTGTGCGCTTTATTCCGATGACGTTCCTCCCTGGCGAAAACGCGATTTCGGTGGTGGGTGTAAATGGTAAGGGCGCCCCGGGCGTCATGGTGCAAATCGATGATCTCGACAAGTCTTACTATTCCGGCAGTAGCTGGAAATCGAAACCGGTGGTAAGCAACAATTCTTGGAAAAACAAGGGCCGCGATTTAAGCCAGTGGGGTGGTGCAACGACCCTCAGCTATTCTAGTGACAAGCTCCCGAGCGGTGGCGCACTTTCCGGTTTTGCCGAGGGAACGCAGGCCAAGTGGATTTGGACTTCTGCCGAAACGGACCCGACTGCAGTTCTGCTCTTTACGTTCAACGTGAAGGCCGAAGGCTTCGGTGCTTCTACGACGGGCGGCGATGCAGGTAAAATCGTAGTGGCGAATGATTCGGCGAGTATCCGCAAGTACTTGCAGAGTAACGATGCGGTGACGATTCTGGTGCCCGAAGGAACTTACGACTTTAGACGTTTCAGGAACGCCGTTACGGAAGCCAAGAGCAAAAGCCGCACCTGGTGCAAAAAGACTTGCGACGAGAAAAACCGTGTTACGGGCAAAACCAATACTTTCTACCGCATTACTTTTAAAGCGAATAGTTGCGCCGACTTGAACGAAAGTGGCGTGCAGATTGTGCAAGAAAGCGAAAATCTGCAACAGTGGGACAACTGGATTACCACCAAGGCGAATAAGACTTTGGTGGGTATGGGGCGTGGCGCGAACTTGCGCGGAGCCGCTATTGCCATTCGCAGTAACGAAGGCTCGTACAACCACATTTATCGTAACCTCGCCATTTACGACGTGAACCCGCACTTGATCGAAGGCGGCGATGGTCTCGAAACGGTGGGGACCGCCTCGAAACATGTGAAGGGGTTCTGGGCAGACCACATTAGCTACAAGTGGATTAGCGATGGCATGGACATGGAATTCCTAGACGATGCCACCATCAGCTACTTGGACTTTGACGGTGCGAACGAATACAACTGCTGGGGTACCGACCCTTACATGGCGCTGGTTGAAGATGCCCACTTGACTTATGCAAATAACTACTGGCACAATACCTATGGCCGCGTGCCGAAGGTCACTGGCGAAAACAACGGCTCGCAGGTGCATTTGTACAATCAGTACGTCGATTACAACCGATTCTTTGTAGCGGGCGCCAATGGACATAGCGCAAGCGCCAAGGCTTACGTGCGCTACGAAAACAGCTACATCGATAACGGCAACGGCTACCTCGCCGAATGGGGTGACTACGGCTATGTGTATTTTAGCGGGGTTGCGTTTGGAAATGGAACTAGGCAGCGTCACCGCTACAACAATGACGAGCAAAGTGGCGTTCCGCAGGCTGAAACGTTCAACCCGAGTTATAGCTTTGAAAAGCGAACGGTTGCAAATCTTCCGAAAGAAATTCCTGCCCTTTCTGGCGTGGGTGGCCGCTACGGCAAAATGCCGGAATACAACCAGGGCTTTGGTCAGAGCAACAAGGCCGCAAGCGTTTCGATGACTGCGCCGTCTGCTGGTGCCAAGTTCGATGCTGGCAAGGCTGTCTCCTTGAGTGCAAACGCCAAAGATAATGACGGTTCCGTCAAGAAGGTGGATTTCTATGTCGGAACGACGTTAGTCGGCTCTGCGACCGCTTCGCCTTACCAGGTGAATGCCGAAGGACTTGCTCCGGGTACGCATTCTGCAGTCGCTGTCGTTACGGATAACTCCGGACTCAGCTGGATGTCGGAATACGTAACGTTTATGGTTGAGGGATCGGTTGAACCTGAATCTAGCTCTTCTGAAGTTGCAGAATCCAGCAGCACGACGACTGCGATTGCTCAGCGCATGAATCTCGGTACCGAAGCAGAAACGGGTTTCTACCGCATCTTTGACTTGCAGGGGCGCCCGCTGTTCGCAGGCAATAGCAAGCCTTCCAAGATGCCTGCGGCCCACGTGATTGTGGTGGAATATTCAAAAAGCGGCACCGTCAAGCGCCGCTATATACAGTAATATATACGAACAACGAAAGGAGAGAACTCCAAAAATTATTTCTTGACGTTGTCCAGGATTCTCTGTGCTTGCTTTGCAAGAATGTCGGTCGAATTCATTTCGATGACCTTTTGCAAGCGCTTGATTCCGTCTTCCTGCTCGATCTTGTTGGTGACGCAGGTTTCGCCTAAGATATAAAGGGCGCGCCTTGCGAAGTTCCTGTCTTTCTCCAGCATAAGACCTTTCTTCAAGAACATGATGGCTGCTTCGGGTGCGTTTTTCGCCTTCGCGATTTCGCCCCATTCTAGCCACTGGTTGCTGGAAATTTCAATGTAGAGCTTGTTCATGCTGTCGGCTAGGGAACGTACCGCTACCTTGTCGATGGGGTGTTCCTGCAGGAGCTGTGTCATGGCCTGAGAAAGCAGGCGTAAAGCTTGGTCTGAGCGGCCGCCCTTGGCATTTTCAATTCCGGATTCAATCATGGCGCGGGTTTTTGCCTTCATTTCGGCCATGGGGTTCCGGTTGGCTACGCGCTGGGCTCTTTCCAGCAAAGCTTCTTGCTTCAGTTCGCGACGGGTCTTGCGGCGTGTTTCAATTTTCAAGCCGGCGAAAGCTCCCACTCCAAAGGCGACGGGCGAAAGTACCGTGACCGCTCCGAAAATGTTGGGGTTTACGAACCAGTTTATGATCATGTCGAGCAGAAGTCCCGTAAAGCATACGGCTGAAAGAACCTGCGAAGTCAGTTCCTTGCGTGGGGCGAATGCGGTTGCGCCTAGCAAGAATGCGAGGGTAAGACTCATGCCCATGTAGCGTTCACCACTGTAATGGTCAAAGAAACTGGTACTTGTAAGGAGACTTACCAAGACTCCTCCGGCAAGGGTCCAGCCTACAATGCATCCCCACAGAATAAACCATTGCCAACGACGTTCCAGCTTAATGATGGTAAAGACGAATAGGACTGCAAAAAGAATGTAGTTCCACACGCTGGGGAATAGAATCCAGCTGGTAAGGAGCCTGTCGTATTGTTCCTTTTTCGGGATAAAGGCCATGTTGTAGCGTGCGAATTTATCGGTATAGTTGTCGATCCATACTGCAAGTTCGTTTCTAAAGTCGGATTCGCTTGGGTAGCGGTTGTTCTTTTCAATAAAGGCTTCCTTGCCGCCATTGATTTCCCACCATTCGCGGAAGTCCTTTTTCATGATTTCGATGCGGTCTTCGACAATGTACGAAGGCTTCAGGGCAAAAGCCCTACTGCGGAACTGCTCGAATTCCTCCTGCTTGATCTGTTCCGTTGGTTCAAGGCCGACTTTTCTGAAATTGTTGGCGCCTTCTTCTTCCCACCATCTGTCGAAGGATTTGACAATTCCTTTTTCGTAACGGCTTTGCTTGATTTGCGGCATGATTCCGGTAGCGCCGTTAAAAATTCCGATACCTATAATCGCCAAAACCACCAAGTAATGGATTGGCTTAATTTTTTTTAAAAGAGCAGTAATATTCGAGATAGAGGACTTATTCATATCCTGAATATATACTCGCGAATGTTAAAATGAAAATTTTATTTTTCTTAAAAACGATTGTATTCGCGCAACTGGTTCCACAAGAAATCCGTGTTCACGTCGCGGTATCCCTGGGCGTTCACGCGTTCGCGCAACTTGTGTGCGATATCAAACAGGTTCGGGCAATTTTGCATGCGTTCGAAACTGTCGAAAATCGTAAGATTATCAATCCATTGCGTGAGTTCGGGGAATCGAGGGTCGCTAAAGCGGTTTTCTCGACCGGTCTTCAGGTATTCCAGGTAACGGTCGGTAATGCGGTAACCGTCTTCGATAAAAATATCCATGGCATGGGGGAACAGCTTTTCGCCAGTCAGGTACTCGTGTACGATGATTCCGAAGCTGAAGTAGTCCACCGATGCAGAAAGATTTTCGCCCATAATCGCCTGTTCGGGGGCGCTGTAGCAGGGCGTCATCTGGCCACCGTATTCGGTGATGGTTTCGCGGAGTTTTGCCTGGGCGTAGCCGAAGTCGCAAATAAGAATCTTGTGGTTGTTCTTGTGCTGCGGGTTTTGGCACAGCAGAAGGTTCTTGGGCTTGAGATCCTTGTGGACCACCTGGTAGTAGTGCAACTGGCTAATAGTGTTTGCAAGGTAGGCGAGCTGGGCCACGCGGTGCATCACCTCGTCGTCGTTCAGGTCTTTCTTGAAAAGCCTATCCAGGGAACACCCCTTGATAAATTCCATTTTCAGGTAGGGGTGTCTGCCGGCAATGCCGCCACCCATGCTCTGTACCACGCCTTCGATATTGGTGGCGTGAATCAAGTTGTTGATGCGGATTTCGTCTTGGAAGGCGCTCAACAGCATGTTCAGACGGTGAAGCCTGTTTTTGCCGGGGGACGCCCAGAACTTGCAAATCTTGACGACGATTTCGGTTTCCGTGTAGCGGCTGGGATCAGTCGGGTGTTCTAGCCAAAATTGGGCGCGATAGAGATTGTTGGTGCCTTCGAGAGTCAAAGGCTCGACTAACTGAATGCGTTGGACGGCTCCGTTGTGCAGGTATTCCGGATTCTGGTCAAACCACCTCTGGTATTCTTCCATGGTGTAGTTCGGTCGCAGGGCCATATTCCTGGACACGCGGTCAAGAGTCTCTGCCAAGATGTTTCTGAGCATGACCCAAATTTAGCTTTTCCTAAAAACAAAACAAGGTGCCGCCGAGCGACACCTTGCTATAAAAGTTGTTTGAGATTAATCCATTGTCTTTTCGAGTGCCGTTGTAATGACATTGTAAGCATCTTCTACGGTATCGCAGAAATGGAACAGCTTGAGGTCTTCCTTGTCGATCATGCCTGTTTCGGCGATGTAGTTCCAATTGATGACCTTGTTCCAGTACTTGCTACCATAAATCACGACGGGCATCCTGTCACCGTATTTTTTTGTCTGGATCAGTGTCAAGATTTCGAACATTTCGTCGAGGGTTCCGAAGCCACCCGGGAATACCACGAGGGCTCTGGCCATCTTCATGAACCAGTATTTACGGATAAAGAAGTAGCGGAACTGCAGGTTCAGATCGTCGTCGATATAGGGGTTCGGGTGCTGTTCGAAAGGGAGCTTGATATTGAGGCCCACCGAAGAGGTGCCTACATCGTTTGCGCCACGGTTGCCCGCTTCCATAATGCCCGGACCACCACCGGTCATCACTGCAAAACCATGATCGTGCTGCTTGTTTGCCCAGCGACCGAGTTTCGCACCCAGTTCGCGTGCGGCGTCGTAGTATTCGGCGACTGCTTCCAGTCGTTTGAGTCGGGCAAGTTCGGCTTTGTTCTTGCAGCTCTTTTGACGCTTCTTGAGTTCGGCCATGGGAAGCGTGCGTGCGGAACCGAAGAACACGATGGTGTTCTTGATGCCTTCTTGTGCAAAGATCTGGTACGGACCCATGAATTCGGAAAGAATTCTAATCGGGCGCCCGACATCGCTGTCGATAAATTCCAAATTGTGGTAAATCATTTTGCCGGGGGTCAGTTTAATTGCCTTTTTCTTTACCATGGTAAACTCCTTAGTTAGGTACGCCCAACTGCTATTTATATCTCTAAAATACACTTAAAAAGGCAAAAAGCAACAAAAAAACGCTTTTTTTCTGCTTGCAAACAAAAAAATCTTTATATTTATGGTATGCTAGTAAAAATTTGGACTGACAGCTTTATCATCACGGGTGAAATCGATACACTCCGCGACGAACGTCTCACGGACTATATCCGCGAAAACAAGGACTTTATTGCCGTGACGCAGGTGCGTGTGAGCGACAAAAGCGAAAAGGACTTGTTCCGTACTCACTTCCTTAACGTGAGCACCCGTCATATCGAGATTATTCTCCCGGCGGAATAATCTTACAGACCGAATCGGCTAAACTCAACGGATTCCTTACACTGGAGCCGATTCTCTCGCAACCGCCCCAGCTTAACGCTTGGGGCTTTGTTGCTCACGAAGACCGAAGCGGCTTAGAACTCCATCGCGATTTTCTTGATCAAGTAGCGACGAGAGCTTTCGTCGAGTTTTTTAGGATCGAATTCCACTCCCATCAGGGCGGCGTAAATGCTGAAGGGGCTTACGGTCGTGCCCATGTTGTTGCATTTAACCTTGGTGATGATGGCGCCGCCAGCAATCTGGATTCCGAGCAAGTGTTCGTTCAAATTGATTTCCTGTCCGCGGTGGTTCTGGACCACGGGGAGCGTCTTGCTTTCGAATTTTTCCATGATGCCTTCGGGAATCGCGTCGGGCGTAAACGAGTAGATCATCGCCGTCGGCATGTGCTTGCTGAGTTTCTCGTGGAGCGGCTCGATGTTCACGATTTCCATGCCGCGAGGGAACGGCCTTGAAAGTTCGGCCATGATCTTTGGCAAGTTTTCCTTTGAAATATCAAGGGGTTGCAGCAGGTCCACGCTGATGACTTCGCAGTAGGTTTCAAGACCGAGCGGTAACGCGCCCATGTTGGAAATTCGGGGCTTCGGGCTGAAGCCTTCGCTGAACTTGATGGGGATGCCTGCACAAAGGAAGGTGCGCTCGAAGAAGCTGAGCATGTTCTGGTGCGGCAGGAATCGGCTGAGGCCTGTCTTCTTGAAGGTAATCTTGTAGCTGTGGCAGCTCTTTTGCGTGGGGCGGCGTTCGGCGACAAGCTTCTTGATTTCTTCGGGCGTGCGGCTAGGAGCCTTGTGGCGCACGGGGTCGTTGGCGAGCTTGATTTCGGCACCGAATCCGGGGATGCCGCACTTCTGGCAATCGCCCCATTTGCAGTTGGGCACGGGGGTGGAATCTTCCTTGAAGGCTTTTTCCCATTCTCCGCGCAGGTATTGCTTCGAAGTTCCCGCATGAATGAAATCCCAGGGAAAAACTTCGTCTTTTTCGCGAGTGCGGTACACCCAGCTGGTGTCGTAGCCGCATTCGTCCCAGACCTGCAGCCACTTGTCGAAATCGAAACGGTAAGAATCGCTTTCGAAGGTAATGCCCTTCTTGTAGGCGGCGTAAATCACGGGACCGAGTCTGCGGTCGCCGCGGCTGTATACTGCTTCCAAGAAACTTGTTTCCCAGGCGGCCCAGTTCACTTTTACGTTGGGGTGACGGAAGAAGCGTTCGCGTACGTAGCGGATGTGCTTGAGGGCGGTTTCCTTGTCCATGAACGGTGCCCATTGCAGCCCGGTAAAGGACTTCGGAATCAGAATGCCCATGCTTACGGCGATTTGGCATCCGCGCAGATACTTGCGGCCGATTTTCACGAGGTTTTCGATCAGGTTGCAGAACGCTTCCATATCCTGCTCGTTTTCTGTCGGGAAACCGATCATTGTGTACAACTTAATCTTGTTGAATCCGCTACTGAAGGCGTGTTCGGCGGCGTTGTACATGTCCTGGTCGCTGATGGTCTTGTTGATCATCTTGCGGATGCGTTCGGAGCCTGTCTCGGGGGCGAAGGTGGCGCTGCGGCCGCCCTTGAGGGCTGAAATCTTCTGGGCGAGCGTTTCACCGAAGGCGTTCACGCGGATACTCGGAAGGCTTACGTCTACGGTGTCGAAGAACGGGTCGTCAATGATGGAATCGGTGAGTCCTTCTACGGGTTTGTAGTCGGCGGTGGAGAGCGAAAGAAGCCCCAGTTCGCGTTCGCCGGTGGCCTTGATACCTGCCTTGGCGATGTCCAATACATCGTCGGGGTCGAGTTCGCGGCAAGGTCTGTACCAAATGCCGGCCTGGCAGAAACGGCACCCCTGAGCGCAACCGCGCATGACTTCGACACTGAAGCGGTTATGCACGAGCTGCATATTGGCAATCAGGTTCTTGATGGGGTAGTTCTTCGGGTCCATGACCGGAATGAATTGTCTACGTACGCCGTTGGTATTCTGGTAGCTGCCCTTGGCGGGTTCTGCCGGAACGATGTCACCAAATTCGTTGATGACGGTGGGGCGCAGGCTCGGTACGTACACGCCGTCGATTTTAGACAAATTCTCTAGAATCTGGGCGCGGGGAAGCTTGGCCTTGCGGCCTTCGCCCACGCAACGAAGAAACTTGACAATCATGTCTTCGCCATCGCCGATCATGAAGGCGTCAAAGAAGTCTACGACAGGCTCGGGGTTTGCCATGGCGGGGCCGCCAGCCACTAAAATAGGGTCCTCTTCTCGGCGGTCTTTCTGCCATACGGGGATGCGTGCGATGTCAAGTACATAGGGCACGTTGGTAAAGTTCAGCTCCGTCTGGAGAGTCATGCCCACCACCTCGAAATCGCGGACTGGCGTATAGCTTGCGTAGCTGTACAATGGAATGTCGTACTTCTCCATTTCTTTCGCCATGTCTTCCCACGGAGCAAAGGATACTTCGCACAGCAAGTCCGGCTCACGGTTGATTACATGGTACAGAATGCGGATACCATTGTTGCTCATGCCGATTTCGTACTTGTCGGGGAACACAAATGCCATGTTGCAGAGCATCTGGCTGTGGTCTTTCACGACGCTGTTCGCTTCACCGCCCATGTAGCGGGCGGGGGATTCAACGGCGGGGAGGGCAAGAGCAATCTTTTCGAGGATGGTCATGTTTACAAATTTAGCTAAATGCAATTAATAGCTTTTGACTATATCAGCCCTGTTATTCATGTTTTTTTGCGGTTATTTATGAGTCACGTTTCTATAAATTCACATTTTAACTACATTTAATTGCATGAGCATGCTAACATATTTCTTTTGGTTGGTTACGTTTGTCGCGGGTGTCGTCGTCGCATTCTTTGTGCCCGAAACGACGGTCCCCGTTGGTGGCAAGTTCGTCTTTGTAGGGGCGTGGGGTGCAGTCCTTGGCCTGGTCCTCTACAATGTGTGCAAGCGAAAGCTTGATATTGCCGAAGAAGACTTCAACGAGGCTCTTTATTCGATCAAGGATTCGAAGCTGTCTATGACTTCGGGTCTTACTTTGACAGAACCGGACCCCCTTGCCGCTCCGCCTGAACCCGAAGACATGCCTCTTCCGACAGGGGCTATTACTTCAAAAGACGCTCTCGCCAAGAAAGTTGACGAAATCTGCGTCAAGTTCCCGCTGGATGCTTGGAAAAAGTATGCTCGCTGCCTTTTGAAAGACCGCCCCGTCCCCGAGGTAATCAAGGCCTTGGAACAGTTGCTCCCGCAGCTTTTCCCCAATGCCTCTGGAATCTTGTACATGTATGCCGGTACCCAAACGGACCTGCACAAGGTGCTTTCCTTTGGT
The DNA here is from genome assembly GCA_045221475.1 of Fibrobacter sp. GTDB lineage: Bacteria > Fibrobacterota > Fibrobacteria > Fibrobacterales > Fibrobacteraceae > Fibrobacter. The sequence goes on along the minus strand of JBGUWV010000042.1, from coordinate 6,000 downwards.
GAAACGGTCATCAGCGACGATGTGATTCGCCCCGTGGAATGCGCCAGCTTCGATGCCGGCGACATCGTTATTACGGACTATTCTAATCCGAGCGTCAATGGTGGTTGCACCCACTTGCATCTCCATCCTCATGGAATTTCTTTCTGCGCTCCCATTGAAGGAATCGAAGAACACTTCGGTATTTTCTCGTTGCAGACCGATGTCTTGCCTGACAATGAATCCATGGATGACTGGCATGCCAAGGTGAGCGCTGTTGCGACGACTTTTGGTCTCTATATTGCAAACCAGAATTTGGGTGCCCGTTACAGGCAGCATAGTATCCGTGATAGCCTCACGGGTCTTTTCAATCGCCGCTATATGGAAGAATCCCTGGTTCGAGAGGTTTCCGCTGCAACCCGTCACCGCTCGCCAATCGGCCTGATTATGATTTATCCGGATGCCGCAAACCAGATTCAGGAACAGCGTGGTCGTCATGCGGTGGAACAGCTCCTGTGGGAACTGGGCCAGCGTTTGCCGGGTTATGTCCGCAACGAAGACATTCCGTGCCGTTACGAGGGCGAGGTCTTCTGCGTGATTTTGCCGGGTGCTGATCTCAAGATTACCCGTGACCGTGCCGAACGCATTCGCCACGAAATCTCCCAGCTCAAGATTGCCTACGGCGAAACCGTGCTCGAAACGACCCTCAGTATGGGCGTTGCCGTGATGCCCGCTCATGCAGGCGATGCTCGTGGACTTCTGCAGGCTGCCGGTGAATCTATGCAGATGGCTATCCAGTCTGGAGCAAACCGCGTGATTCTTGCTGAAGCCTTAGGAAAAAAACGTTAAGGTTGACAGACTTGATTAATTTTTGTTAATTTGTCTGCAAGGTTTTGAAACCTTGCAGATTTTTTTGATGAAAAAAACTCAGCTAACTTGCGTTAGCTGAGCTTTTTGGGGGTTAGGAGGAGAACAAAGAGTTCTTGAGTTCAAAGATAGAAAAAGAATGTGTGAAAAAGGGGTTGTTTGCTAATCTTTCTTGAAAAGCGTTGAGAAATTTTCAACATTCTCAACGGGGTGTATTGGGCACATTTTGATTTTTTTACTATTTTTAGGCTATGAAAAAATTTTTAGCTCCCATTGTGTTGCTCGTCCTGGCTTCTGCTTTGGCTGTTTATTTATTGATGGATTTCTCCGGTTCCCGGGGATCCTTTAATGCAGAAGCTTACCTGACGGCTCGCTCTAAAATTGATTCTCTGGAACATGCGCTTTGGAATGCAAAAGCGAACCCTGACCTTCAGGTGAGTATTCGTCTGCAGCTGGATTCTGCTTGGGAAGAATTGTCATCGATGCGTGCTGCCCCTGTGGTGGATGCTTCGGAAGGTGCTCCCGTTGAATCCGGTTCGCACTCTGCAGACATCGTCAAGTGGATTGTGGGCGGTGTATTGGCCATCGGCGTCTGTGTCGTTATTTTGATTCTGGTTCTCAGGAAGCGTCAGGAAATTATTACCCGCCGTATGGAAGCCATCAAGGCAGAGCGCTTCAAGGAACCTAAGGCAATCTTGGACGATGCGACGATTCCGCCGCGTCCTCGCCGCGAAAAGCGTTCCATTATTGCAGATGCCGAAGAATATGCAGCGCAAAAGCGCGAAACCATGGCTCAACAGGCCGCTGCAAAGGAATCGAAGCCCGAAGAAGCCCCGAAGGTGGAATTCGAAGATGAAAATGGAATTCCCGAAAACAAGATTTTGACGAGCGCCTCCGACAGCAAGCCTACGCTCAGGCCCACTGCCAAGGAACGTATTACGTCTGCCATGCAGAATCTTTCTGACGTGTTGCGCGCTCCCCGAGGCCTTTCTCGTGAACGCACCATGAAGTTGCGTGCCCAGAGCCGCAACCTTACGGGTGATCCGAGCCTCAAGCAGAGTCCTCTTGAAATTACTCGATTCGATCGCGAGTCCAATGAAAAGATGAAGATCCTCCAGATGTCCCGTCGTGGCTTCCCGGCCTCGGCTATCGCCTCTAGCCTGAAAATTTCCCAGGAAAAGGTGGAAGCGGTCATCAAGGAAGCTATGGGCTAATGCGTTATCGTTTCCGCTGCGAATACCTGGGGTCGGCTTTTTACGGCTGGCAAGCCCAGAACGAGGGCGGAAAGACCAAATTCGTCACGGTTCAGTCTGCTCTCGAAGATGCTTTTGCGATAGCACTGCGTGTGCCGGTGCGTATTACCGGTTCCGGTCGTACCGATACGGGCGTACATGCCCGTGGGCAGTGCGTGCATTTTGATTACGATGGCGAGATAGATTGCGCAAAGCTGGTTCGCTCCATTAACGGGCTTACTCAAAGACTCATCCGCATTCGCGATTTGGAGCCTTGTGCAGCCGATTTCCATTCCCGCTACGACGCCCTGTGTAGGTATTACCAGTATACCATCTATACGCGTCCGGTGGCCTTGTTGAGGGACTTCGGCTGGGAGTGCGGTTCCTTGAATCTCGATTTGGATGCTATGGCTAAAGAGGCGGAGTCCTTCTTGGGCCACCATGATTTTATCGATTTCTGCATTCCCCGTAATGATGGCAAGCCGACGGATTGCATCTTGACGGAATTCCGTTTGGAACGGCTAAACGACTGGAGTTGCATGTTCCATATCAAGGGTAACCGCTTCTTGCACCGCCAGGTGCGTGCCATGGTGGGGACCTTGTTTGACGTGGGCCGTGGAAAACTTCCTCTTGGAACGGTACAAACTATTTTCGAAAAAAAATTTAAGGGCGAACGCACATGGGCGCCGCCCCAGGGATTAGTCCTAGAAAACGTCGAATATAAGGATTATTAACCCTTAATCGTTTCGATCATGTCGCGTACGGCACGGTCGATACCAATCATGACAGCCTTGCTGACGATGCTGTGACCGACGATGATTTCGTCAATGCCTTCAATGGCGGCGATGGCGGCTACGTTGCGGTAGTTCAGTCCGCGTCCGGCCTTTACCTTGAGTCCATACTTTCGTGCAAGAACGGTCATGTCTTCGAGGGCGGAAATTTCGCGTTCCACTTCTTCGGCGCTTCCCAGAGTGCAGCTGGTGGCGTACTTGCCCGTGTTGAATTCCACGAAGTCCGCGCCAATCTTCTTGGCGGCCTTGACCTGTTCGGTTTCTGCGTCAATGAAAACGCCTACCGAAATATCGTTGTTCTTGAGGGTCATCACCGGCTTAATGAGGTCGCCCGCCTTGGCGGCCACGTTCAAGCCGTCTTCGGTAGAAAGTTCCGTATGGGTTTCGGGAACGAGAGTCACGGTGTCGGGCTGGTTGTTGATGGCGACCTGCACCATTTCCTGGGAGGGGCTGATTTCCAAGTTCATCTTGGTGGTGACAGTCCTACGCAAAAGCTGTACATCGCGATCTTGGATATGTTGCTTGTCTTCGCGCAAGTGCATAGTAATGCCTGCGGCGCCTGCGAGTTCTGCAATCACTGCAGCAGCAATGGGATCCGGTTCGCAAATTTTACGAGCTTCGCGGATAGTGGCGATATGATCAACGTTAAATCCAAGTTTTACGGTCATACAGGACTCCTTATCATTTCTTCATAAAGGTAGATAAATTTATAAGCGTGGTACCTTGGCTCTTGACTTTTGTTGGTAAATCGCTCAATTTATCGACGGTGCTTACGGTCAAGGGGAGAATCATGACGGCAAGCCCGTTGCGTTTTGCTTCCCTGATTTTTGCCTTGGTGTAGTCGTCGAGGGAGCTGTTTTCCGGGTTGTACGCGATTGCGTCCTTGCAGGTCATGCCGAGTTCTTTACAAATTTGCGGCACAATGGAACGCTTATTGGCCGAAATATCCATAAACCAAAGGGCTCGGTCTTTGGCGGGCTTTAAAATGGCTTGCAAAAGTTGACGGTGTTCTACGGCCTGTTCACCGTAGCGCGAAACGATACCCCGGGCTTCTGGAAATTTGGAACTTGCGTCGCCGATGACCGCTTCGATTTGCTCTTCGGTGTGATGAATGCGCAGGGGCCTCAATTTGTTGTGTGCCTTGTTCAGTTTAGTAGATTCAAGGGTGAGCCAAAGAGTAATGTTCCTGTTGTATATTTTGTCTAGAAAGCGGTACTCTTCGTCACTTAAACCGAAGGGAGGAATCAGTAAATCATAGGGGTACTCCAGTTTTTTGAGTGCGGCCACCAATTCGGGGGTCATTTGGGTGACTTGGAATGCGACCGCCAGTAGCGAGGCTCCCAGTTTGAATTCGTTGCGGGAAACCTGAATTTCGATGTTTAAAGAATCACCGTTATCCTTGAGAATATCGACTCTTGCGGCTTGAAAGACCTCATTGTTGTTGTAGAGTTCTTCCATGTAGAGCATTTTTCCACCCGCCTTTTTTACAAAGCGTTGCATTTGCAGAAGATAGGTGATGACGGTTTCTCCGCCACCCATTGTCCATATGTGGCGTTTTTTGCGCTTGGAGTAGCTGACTTCCAGTGGATCCAGGGCCCGTTGCATTCTTTCTTCGAAGGTCAATGTGTCTTGAAACGAGGCTTCAATGGCAGTCGTGTCTGCCGTCGTTTGTTTGAAGCCTTTGATGCCGTTGAATAATGGCAGTTCCGAAAGTCTCGGAAGCAGGTAGACGAATCCCCCGATTAAAACTGTGAGAACGATGATTATGGCGACAATGTGCTTCATTTTTCCCATGGTAGGTGCTAATATAACTAAATTGGCGGTATGCCTATTCTATTTGCCTTGGCCGGAGCGACCGGAATTGGAAAATCGGAGCTGTCTCTGCAGCTTGCGGAACGCTACGATGCCGAAATTATCGGTGTAGATTCGCGTCAGGTCTATAGGGGCTTTTGTATCGGTACTGCTCAGCCCGATTCGGCTAGTCTTGCAAGGGTTAAGCACCACTTGGTGGATTTTCTGGATCCGATGCAGTCTTTTTCGGCCGGAGCTTTTTGTGCTGCGGTCAAGGGCTTGCTCGCTGATAATCCGCAGAAGAACTACATCCTAGTCGGTGGTACGGGGCTTTATTTGCAAAGCCTGATGCTTGGACTGCCGAAGATTCCGGCAGTGCCCGAAGGTGTCCGTCGCGAACTAGAAGAGTTTGCTGAAACTCAAGGTGCAGATAATTTGTATAAAATGGCGATGGAAATGGATCCGGAGCTTGTGCAAGGTGTCGAACCGAATAACGTGCAGCGCTTGATTCGTATTGTTGAAGTCTTCAGGGCAACGGGCCGCAAGCTCTCGGAATACCAGAAAGAGCGCGAGGGTGGAATTGGCGAATTGCCTGTATTCTGGCTGCAACGGGACCGTGATACTTTGTACAAAAGAATCAATGAGCGTGTAGACCAGATGATGAAGGACGGCTGGCTGGAAGAAGCCCAGGAGCTTGCAAAGACCGTTCCTCTTTCTGCTCCTGCTTGGCAGAGCTTGGGCTATCGCGAGCTTTTGCAGGCGGAAAGTGCCTCTGAAATGGTTAAAGTTGTCGAAGAAGTCAAGAAAAAGACCCGTAACTATGCTAAAAGACAGCTTACATGGTTCCGGGGCCAGATGATTTGTACTTCTATTGACATGGAAAATGCCCCTTTGAAGGCTATTTTGGGCATTTTTGAGAAAAATTAATCGGACTGCTTCAAAAAAGTTGTGAATAGTTTGTGAATTCTCGGGGAACTCCTTGCGAAAGAGTCGTTGCATTCCCGTTTTTTGCGAAAATAAGAAAAAAATGCGAATTTTTCTGCAAAAACACCCTTGCAAATGTTCCTGAAAATTCTATAATTGGCGTCGTTCCTGAGAGGGACGGCCGAAAACGAAACGCTAAACGCGAAGAACCAAGTAAGCCGCGATCAAGGGACAGCAACCCGAGAGGTTGCTGAGTAGATTGAAGGAATCGGAGATGTGCTTAGTGACGGGTTCAAGAGATTTCTTGGAATAGTCAATAATACGAACGTGATTAACGGGACCAAGACTTTAAAAATTAATGAAGAGTTTGATCCTGGCTCAGAACGAACGCTGGTGGCGTGTCTTATACATGCAAGTCG
>JBGUWV010000041.1:0-2790 GCA_045221475.1 Fibrobacter sp. | reverse complement strand
CCATTGCCAGGGCTCCCAGCCCGGCCAATGTGTAGAGAAGTTTACGCATAAATTTTTTGTCTTTTTGGGGAGGAGTCTCTACCCCCCATTGTTAATAATTAAATTGTTTTCTTTGGTACCCACCGGCAGGGTCAGCCGCCGGCGGATAATTGGATCACTGTTCACCGCAGAATATTTTTTGCAAGTCTCAAATCTTTCCGTATCTTTGCACCAGCAATGATGTTATGCTTGTGGGCTAACATTAGAACAGGTATCTGACCCTAATTGGATACCTGTTTCTTTTATAAAGCCCCTTAACCGAGGGGAGGTACCGAATCAAGAGGCCCGATAGTTCTTACGCCCACAAAGTATATAACATCATGAATAAAAGAACTCATCGCAAATCTGTTCACGTCTCCATTAGGGTGGAAGTTGTGAAACTCGTCAAGGTTCGCTCCTATAAGCGTATCCGAAACGGAAAAGTCGAAAGAGTCCGAAGCCACTATCGGAGGTATTAGGGTACCAAAGTAGTTGAGCCTAGGCTCTCGCCGTAAGGCGCACTCCCTCTATCCCCTCGGTTTTTTCAAAGCGGTAAACTGTATGTCAAAGAGCTTTATTGGAATTCACCGGTCCGGTCAGGGACCGGTGAATTAAAATCACTAATTGTTCAGCATGGCAGCCACATCATAATAGGGTGCTTCAAGGGTATATTGATACTTACCTACCGTGATATACTTTCCTGCCTCTAATGCATCCGCCATACTATCAAATGTTGACGGAACTATACACAACTCCACATGGAAGACTTTCCCGACATTCACAGGACTCACATTTACCGCTCCGCACGCGAAAGTCCCAACATTATTACGCATATAAGAATAGGACCAGCCAAAACTTGGCATAATGGAACCCATCAGCGGCATTTTCTCGTACGCAGAAATATTGAATCCAAAAGCCGGAGCGAACTGCATTCCCACGTAGGCTCCCCAAATGCCAAATGATGGCACGGGAGCCCCCTGGATTTCTCCTGCAATCTCAATGTCATTCTCCGTATAGACCACATAATCTGCACTCCAATTCTCGTAGGCTGCCGTAGTCAGGGGAGATTCATCAGCGTCCGCCTGGAATGCATAGGCCCCATTTTGAACAGGCAAACACTGGTCAGAAAGAGGATTAGACAAGTTTAGGAAATAGCCCGACTCATTTTTTTCAACAACCAGAATATTCGGGTTAAAAGAAATTCCATTGGCGGTCATTTCTTCCTGCGTCGCATGATAAACAATGGCTTCCGGAATGGACGGCACAAACCAAACACCCGCAACGTTATAAGACGAACCATTCACCACAACACCTATTCCTTTCGGGGTATAGGCAGTCGGATCAAAGGCATACGTTCCGCCCCAAATCTCCACATTCTCAAGGGTGCCCTCATAAGAGAGGCCGTCTTCAATCACTTCCTCCGCAGAATTGTACTTCTTCAACTGCTTGAAAAGCACTTTTCCTTCCTTGCCCACAACCTGCTGAGCGGTGAGTTTATGTCCGTTGAAATCTATAACCACACCAGCAGGAATTTCAAACACCTTCGTGGGGTAATTCATATCCTCGGAAAGCTCGATTACCTGTCCCGGCTGCGCCTGTGCAACAGCATTGGCAAAAGACATGGAGGCAGCACCCTTTTTCACCCTGCTGAAAGTCAAATATTCAGTATTCGCCTCCACATCTGGAGTATACAGAAGGCATTTTGCATTCACGTCCGCTATAACGTCCTCTGCCACAGAGCTATTTTCGCTCTTAGTGATACTATTTCCACACTCCGTCTGGTCATCCGTATAAACTACAGGATTTCCCGTGGAAGAGACAGACGCAATCACCACAGTGGACTGTGTATCATCCTCATCCGACTTGCCGACAGCTTTCACAGAGGCCACCTCGGCCTCTGAGACCACATAAATGGAACCGCCGTCCTTCGCCGTGGCGGTGGACTCCGACGCCGTGCTCTTGATAATCACCTTCACCTCGATACGGTTGTCTCCATTGTCTTCACGAACCGCATCAATATTGCCCTTGGGCTGCACCACAACCACAGCGGCCTTGGCGTTGAGTGTAATTACGCTCACGGCCGCATCGCGGGACAGCGACACCTGAACGGGGTTGTTCGCCTCGTCGGCCACCGCCACTGACATAACATTCAAATTCTCCACGGCACCGGCAATTGCGGCATTACCCCGCTTGATATTCGCGGTTCCCACCTTGGCGCCTTCCTCAATCTCCAGTGTAGAACCGCTGGTGGCGAACTCGCCCTCTCCGATGACTGAGCCCGTGAGGATGGTCAAATGGCTGTGAGCAATATCCGTTACGAGTTTAGCCAGATTGGTCGCATAGAAATCCACGTTGGGCTTCTCGGAGTCAGCGGCACCATCGGCATACTTGAGGGTGATTGTCTTATCCGTGACGAAAGGCATGGATATGGTAATGGTCTTGGGCGACTTGGGAAGCGTAATGGTAGTGGACTCATCCCCGGAAATAGCCGTCAGGATGACCAGTTCAGGGTCAATATCACCCGCATCATACTTGGCGAAATCCGCAAAGAACGTATTCAGCTCCGTCACGCTGGTAAAACTCCAGTGATATGCTTTCACGTAATTGGGCGTATCAAAGCCCGGAACGGTGTTCACCGTGAAGTTAAAGTCGTTGGTGAAGATGTTGCCCAGGATGTTGGTGCGGTAGTTGCGCTTGAGGGGAACGTTGGCAATCTCGCGGGTGATGGTGTGGTTATCATCGTTCTTCGCACCCTTGGCCGTTACATTCAGC
>JBGUWV010000040.1:0-39585 GCA_045221475.1 Fibrobacter sp. | reverse complement strand
TCCGTCCAGAAGCTGATGACCCCGGGCCTCGCCGTGGAATTTATCCAGCCCTGGTACACCCCGCTTTCTACGACCCCTTCTACCACGGGTATTGCTGTCGGCGGTATCGGCTCGACATTCACCGCAACGCCTGCTGGCACCACTCCCGTAATGAACGTGATGCCGGGCGTGCAGGTTCGCACCGAAAAGCCTTCTGACCTCCGTTTCAACAACTTCTTCTTCCGCGAATCCGTGGTTGACGCAAAGGCCGCTCTCGAAATTGCCGACTTCGCAGGCTTTACGCAGATGCTCGCCAAGTACCCGCTCGTGGACGCCAAGGGCGAAGCACTCTTCAGCGCCGCTGAACTGGGCAACCAGAAAAAGGCCGAAGCCAAGCTCAACAAGGCTATTGCCGAAAAGGATTTCTTCAAGAACAATGCTGCCGACTTTGAACGCTGGCACATCGAATGGAGCGACCGCACTGCAGCTCTCTTGAACAAGGCCGGTGCCGAACTCAACCGCAGCGCCGTCATCGACTTCTTCAACGGTGTCGTAGGCGAAAAGGTTGCTCGTCAGGGCGCCCTCACCGCCGCTTGGGCAAACGACAGCGAATTCTTGGGCCAGGCCGGTTACGATGCCGCCAAGATGCAGTACGCAGCACTTTATCCGGTAAGCGAAACCAAGTACGAAGGCAAGGGCGTGCAGATTACCAAGACCCAGTCCAGCTACGTGACTCCGGGTGACGAACGCCTCTCCAGCCTCCCGGTGAACGCTACCGTGTTCACTCTCGAAAATACCACCAAGGAAACCCGCGAAATCACAATCGTGCAGGTGCAGGACTGCATCGCCGGTTACATGGCCAAGAAGGACCGTCAGGGCGTTCAGGACTCTAGCTTCGTGCTCGTGCCGTCTGCACGTTTCCCGAAGGGTGTCAAGTTCAGCAAGCAGGCAGGCGACGGTCGCGAAGTCCGCGGTCTCGAATTCTACAACGAAAAGCCGCTCGCCGAAAGCGATTTCAACGGTTGCATGGGCGTGTCTGTCGCTTGGAACAAGAAGGATAACCTGAACGTTTCCGTGAAGCCGATGTTCTACCAGGATGACGCCGCCTCTGTGCTGAAGGGCGCTCTCCGTAGCGGTCGCGTTTGCGAAGCCTGGGTCAAGAACGTCTACAGCGGCCGCGAGACGATGGCCGGCGCCGTCGCCGTTACCGCCGTTTTGAAGCCGAAGCAGAAGGTTTCTTTTCAGTTCAACCTGGTGCTGGACTTCCCCGAAATCAAGCTGAACAAGCTCACTTCCGCCAAGAAGTACACCGCTTTCTTCCCCGAAGCTTATGGCCGCGTGGGCGCCATCCTCGAAGAAGCCCTCGCCGCCGACAAGAACTTTGACGCTCGCCTCAAGGCATTCGAAGCCCTGGTTCCGAAGAAGGCTGTGGCAAAGCTCTACAAGACGGGTGCCAAGCAGGACGAATTCAAGAGCCTCGCTATCAACACCCTCAGCTTCCTCGCCGAAGCCACCGTGTGGGACAAGGACGACCGCTTCTTGGTTCGCGAATGCGCCGACTATCCGTTCTTCAACTCTCTCGACGTTTACTTCTACGGTAGCTTCAGCCTGATGGCATTGATGCCGCGCCTCGACGGTGTGGTGATGAAGCGCTTCGGAGATGCGATTCTCGCCGTGAACGACAACCGTCGCCGCCACCACGAATATGTGAACCACCCGTTCGCCGACCTTCCGGACCCGAAACTCGAAGGCCCGCGCGCCGTGCGTGGCGCCGTGATTCACGACCTCGGAAGCCCCTTCGATGCAGAACCCGATGCCTACGACTGGCACAACGTGAAGGAATGGAAGGATCTCGCCCCGAAGTATGTGCTGATGGTTCTCCGTCATTACGTGAAGACGCAGGACATCGAAAACCTGAAGGATTGCAAGGAAGCTGTTTACGCAGCCATGCAGTACCTCGAAAAGATGGTGAACGAAGGCGAAAACTTCCCGCTCACCCACGGTACCGACGACACGTTCGACAACCTCTCCAGCCACGGCATTTCCGTGTACTGCGGTAGCCTCTGGATTGCAGGCCTCCGCGCCGCCGCCAAGATTGCCGAAATCCTCGGCGACAAGGCACAGGCCGACACTTGGAACGCCAAGGCCGACGCTGCCAACAAGGAATTCGACGAAGCATTGTGGGACGAAGCCGAAGGCTACTACCACTTCTTCGTGACCCCGATGGAAGCGAAGGACGTTGTTGCTGACAAGCTCCCGAAACTGGCTGACGCCATCAAGGAAACGCTCGTCATCGACGGTAACGATGTGAAGGCCTCCCTCAAGGCAATCAACGAATGGCTGAACTCCGGCGAAATCCCGAGCGATGTGGAACTTTCCAAGAACGAACTCCGCGGCCTCAAGAAGGCATGGCTCACAGCCCAGTGCAAGGACGCATTCACCGCCAGCTGGAACGCAAAGATTGCCAACGACTGCGACGATGTATTCGCCGACACGATGCTCGCCGACACGTACCTGCGCCTGCTCGGCCTCAAGCCCATCAGCGACGAGAAGAAGGCGAAAGCCAACCTGCTCCGCGTATTCAACACAAACTACAAGGCCAACAGCCCGCTCATCGGTGCCGCAAACCTTGTTCGTAAGGACGGCTCCCCGCTCGACGAATTCAACTTCCAGGCTCACGACGTGTGGATCGGTATCCAGTACAGCATCATGTGCGCCATGATGCACCACGGCCTCGAAAAGCAGGCTGCCGACATGGGCGATTCCATGATCCGCAACCTCTACGAAGAAGCCCGCATCCCGTTCGCCGCACCGGAAGGATTCAACGGTTCTTGCCGCCTGCACCCGGAAGCGCTCGTGAAGGCTTTCGGCCTCAGCGCCACTGCCGCCGACAAGATGCATAAGGAACTCCTGAAGAAGGGCGCCCTCCTTGCCGACAGCCGCATCAGCCCGAAGCTCCCGCGCAACCTGCCCGCCTTCACCAAGGCATTCGGCAGCATTGCCAAGGCCAACAAGGTTGAAGCAAGCGCTCTGTTCATGCTGCTCCACAGCACGGCACTCAAGTACACCGCCGGCAAGTACTTCCGCCCTGGCATGGTATTCGCTCTGCTTTATTAAGATTGCTCCGCTTCAGAGGTGAGCTCGTCTCGCTCACATGGCCTTGGCCTTTGGCCAACGAATGTTCGCTCAACGACTTACCTCTTTCGCCTACGCTATACTAATAAGCTCCGTTTTTTCGGATATAAGAAAAACAGGCGCTCCGCTGGAGTGCCTGTTTTTTCGTGAGTAGCAAGGAGTAATTATCCTTTCCAATTAGGGTCAACTTCGTACATAATCTCATTGACCCAATACACAACATCTTTGAACTTGACATATTTGGCCGCCGCATTTTCCGGTTCAATTAAGAATTCGATTTTATCAAAGTTGCAGATACACTTGGTCACATTAGTCTGGTCGTAATAAGCCAGCATCAAGGTATCGCCGGACATCTTCTGTGAAACCTTCGCATCTATTCCGCAATAATCCGTCACGTTTTCCAAAGTCAAGACAGTTTCGCCGTTCATGTAAGTAATCAGCCTTGCTTCGGGGAGACCGGTAGCGGCAGACTTTGCAACTGGCTTGGCAGCAAGATCATCATTCATGCATTTACCTCTTTCAAACCCCTTCAATTCCAAATCCGTCGGGGTCGATTCAGGAACACTATCTTGTGTGACAGGGACAGAATCCCGTGCATCCTCATAATCAGGAGGGAAAGCCTTAATAATTTCCATTCTGTTGCCATAATCACCGTCTCTAACGGCAACCAAGAGCGAGGCATTGATAAATGCGGGGTCAGCCTTCACCTTAAAAATCAGTCGGGAATCACAAATGCAATCCGGTTCGGCATTGACGGTATCAAGCGCCGCTTGTTGCATATAAAGAGTATCACCGGAAGCCGAAAGGTAAATGTTTCCGACAATCGGTTGACGAATTATACTTTTCGTTCCACTGATAGACCTACAATGCATCGACACGTTCTCGACAACGACCGTTGCAGAATCGTCTCCGTCTACGTAACCCAAATAGGTTACAGGAGGCAAGGCCGCATCCATCATAGGGTCCACCTTTTTATCGCGGCATGTTCCAAAGATATCATCAATCCGCTGTACGATTTTTTCTCCTTGCGAAGAAGACGAAAGATCTATACAACAAGTCTCGCTCGACAGGGGAACATCAAAGTTCGAAGACGACGACACCGAAGACGGACTCTGTTCCTCGCTGGACGAAGAATTCGTCACCTTGCAACAGGTCGTATCGGGAGGAAGCTCGTTAGAGGAAGACGCCTCCACAGCGGAACCGTTGCCGTCAGTAATAGGCTCCGGCGCAGTCGAAGAAGATTCATCGTCACAGGCGAGCAACGCAAACGAAAGCAATGCAGTAGCAATAGCAGTAAGAACTCTTGCGTTTTTCATAATGTTCATCCTTCTAGTTATTTCACATTAATGAATATATCTTTTGCCAAAGTTCGCGTCAATATTTCGATTATACAAAAACCGACATTTTAAATCGAAACAAAGTCCTTCAGAATGATTTTCATCAAATTTTTCACCTGAATTATACAAACTGTATAACAGGGCCAAAACCGTATAAATCCTTTGGAGTTTCATCAAATAAAAAAAGTGCCTGAACGGCACTTAATCTTATCAACAAACTCTATTTGTTGGAATTTACGCCAGCACCAAGTCCGGACGGGTTTTCATTTCATCCAGCTGGATTTGGTGAAGTACCACGTGGCCTTCTACCAGGCTCTGCTGCACATCGATAATACGTTGGTTCGTCGACCCACGGAACTTGATTTCCAGGGATCTTTTGGCCAAAATGAAGGGGCCATCAATCAAGATGTCGGCAAAAGTCAACAGCTCGAACATTTCAGGACGTACATGAGCGAGATCCATCAGACGTTCGTATGTATAGCCGGTAAAGATGACCAGGTTCATACCACGTTCCTTGATTTCACGAGCCAAAGGGATCAAAGCCGCAGCCTGATCCATCGGGTCTCCACCGCTAAACGTAATGCCATCCAGCAGCGGGTTTTCCTCGATCATCTCAAGGATTTCATCAATTTCAATAAAATGACCCCCGTTAAAATCGTGGGTCTGCGGGTTCTGACAACCAGGGCAATGGTGGTTGCAGCCCTGAGTGAAAATAGTCATGCGAATTCCGGGACCGTCCACGAAAGATTCGGGTTCGATTCCGGCGATTCGCAAGCGAGGATATTCATCCATATAATTATACGCCGTGCTTGACGCGATCGTTCACTTCGGCACGCTTGGCGTTGTTGAAACGATCAACTGTACCCACGAGGTAACCCGTGATGCGGCGGATACGTTCGAAGCCAACACCTTCACCGTACTTATTCAGTTCTTTTTCAGACATTTTACTTCTCCTTACTAGAAATTTTTAGCGGATGCCCTTGAAGGCGGGCATAGCCGGATAAAGTCTACGCAGTTCTTTCAGTTTTTCTTCCGAGATGGCATGGCCTTCGCTACGTCCGCAACGGGGGCAAACATCGCCAATCACACCTACGAATCCGCAGACTGGGTCGCGGTCCACCGGGTGGTTGATGGAACCATAACCGATACCGGACTTTGCCATGTGATGCACAATCTTTTCGAATGCATCCAGGTTCTGCGTCGGGTCGCCATCCAGTTCGATGTAGCTGATGTGACCTGCATTGGTAAGCGCGTGATACGGAGCTTCCAAGGAAATCTTCTTGAAAGCGGAAATCTTGTAGTACACCGGCACATGGAAAGAGTTGGTGTAGTAATCGCGGTCGGTAACGCCCGGAATAATACCGAACTTTTTCTTGTCCATGCGGACAAATCGGCCAGAAAGGCCTTCGGCCGGAGTGGCCAACAAGCTGAAGTTGAGGCCGAGACGTTCGGATTCCTTGTCGCAGAATTCGCGCATGTGACCGATAATCTGGAGGCCCAGCTTCTGGGATTCCTCGGATTCGCCGTGGTGCTTGCCCGTGAGCATCACCAGGGTTTCGGCAAGACCGATAAAGCCAATGGAAAGCGTACCGTGCTTGATGACTTCGTCCACGGTGTCTTCCCAGCCGAGCTTTTCGGAATCGATCCAAACGCCCTGTCCCATAAGGAACGGGAAGTTCTTGACCTTGCGCTTGCTCTGGACAGCAAAGCGTTCCATCAGCTGGTCGCTCACCAACTGCATCATGCGATCCAGTTCCTTGAAGAACAGGTCCACAGACTTCATCTTGATGGCGATACGCGGAAGGTTGATCGATGTAAAGCTCAGGTTGCCACGACCGAAGCTGATTTCGCGGCTCGGATCGTAATGGTTACCGATCACGCGGGTACGGCAACCCATGTAAGCAATTTCGGTTTCAGGGTGACCCGGCTTGTAGTACTGCAAGTTGTACGGGGCATCCTGGAAGCTGAAGTTCGGGAACAAGCGCTTGGCACTCACGCGGCAAGCCAGCTTGAACAAGTCATAGTTCGGATCGCCCGGATTCAGGCTGATACCTTCCTTAACGCGGAAAATCTGAATCGGGAAGATAGCCGTTTCGCCACCACCCAAACCTTCTTCGGTGGTGAGGAGCAAGTTACGCATAGCCATGCGAGCTTCAGGCTCGGTGCACATACCATAGTTGATGCTGGAGAACGGAGTCTGGGCACCGGCGCGGCTGTGCATGGAGTTCAGGTTATGAACAAAGGCTTCCATAGCCTGGAAGGTCGCCTTGTCGGTTTCTTCGTAGGCCATCTTTTCGGCAAACTTCTGTGCATTCTTGGTGATTTCTTCACCATAGGTCTTGGACAGTTCGCGAGCTTCAGCTTCCTGGAACTTTTCATTCGGCACGAGCGTTGCCACCATGCCCATTTCAGCCATTTCGGTATGAAGCTTCTTCACCACCGGCTGGATTTCTTCTTCGGTCTTGTCCGAGAGAAGTATGAGAGCCTTCACCATATTGGAGAGGTAGGCCTTGCGGTAAGTGATGCGCACGCCATCGGCCATGGCGTAGTCAAAGTTCGGAATGGACTGACCACCATGCTGGTCGTTCTGGTTAGACTGAATAGCAATAGCGGCCAAGGCGGCGTAGCTACGGATATCCTTGGGTTCACGCAGATGACCGTGACCGGTGTTAAAGCCATTCTTGAAAAGCTTCTTCAAGTCAATCTGGCAGCAGGTCATGGTAAGGGAATAGAAATCCAAATCGTGGATGTGGATATCGCCTTCCATGTGGGCGCGGCTGTGCTCAGGCTTGAGCATCATCATGGTGTAGAAATGCTTGGCGGATTCGGAACCATACTTAAGCATGGTACCCATGGCGGTATCGCCGTCGATATTCGCATTTTCGCGCTTGAGGTCAGATTCCTTGGCAGAACTGAAAGTAATGTCGCGGAGCGTATGCATGAGGCGAGTATTGACTTCGCGCACGCGGGTACGTTCGGCACGGTACAGGATGTAGCTCTTGGCGGTATCGGCATAGCCACCTTCGGTAAGAGCCTTTTCGACAGCATCCTGGATTTCTTCGATTTCGGGAATATTCTTGCCTTCGGATTCAAGTCTGCCCACCACATCGGCAGACACCTTGAGGGCCGTGCTCGTGAGCACGTCATCGCTTCCCAACAAATTCAACTGACTTTGGGCGGCCTTAATCTGTTCGTCGAGTTCGCCCGATGCGCGGAATGCCTTGACAATGGCGTCGGCAATCTTTTCAATGTTGAACGGCATCTCACGGCCGTCGCGCTTCCTTACAGAAACAATCATCTACCAATCCTTGCTACCCGGCGAACAAGCTCCCGATGAGCAAAATTCGTGTCGAGCATACTTTTTTCTTTCAATTCCAGTATTTACTATATCTTGTGTCCAGGTTTTGGGGCGAAGCACAAGATATGGAAAACAATATAATAAATGTAAGTGTCATTGGAAGACATTTTTCAAAAAAATAACGCTTTTTAAGTAAATTTTAATATACAAAACTAAACTTATCAACATTTCGAATCAGAGGAACCATTCCCCGTTTCGAACAAAATAAACATAAAAAAAGCTAACGCCTTTATTTATAAGCAGTTAGCTAATTGTAACCATCAAGAGCATTTATCAACAGAAAAATAAAAGTTTTTTGTAAACAACGCCTTGACAAATAAAACTTGTATGACTAGCACGCTATTGGAGCAGTTCTACAACCAAATGAATCGACGCAGAAATTTCAACGGAGTCGGCAACCGAAGACAGAACGGCATCATCAACCCCCTTAGCCATGGCAAAAACTTCGTGGCGGCGGACAAAGGAATCAGATCCGCTGTCATCGTCGCGGACGGCAATCACCTTACCCAACTTACCGCCGACACTTGCCGCATAGTTTTCAGCCTTTTCAAGCGCCTTCTTGCCCACGGCATGAATCGCCTCATTCTTTAAGGAATCCTGGTTCTTGAGCGTTGCAGACGTATAGTCGATTTCTACATCCATCTCTGCCGAAAGGGCGGCAACAGCAGCGGCGGCCACAGACCTGGAAGAACTCTTGATGGCAAAGGACTGGCTTACCACATAGCCCGTAAGACTGCGGGTTCCCTTGTCGTAGGACCATTCCTTGCGCATTTCGATACTATTCTGTTCAATATCGGCTTCCGAAATTTCCAGAACTCTCATTTGTTCAAAAATAGAGAATCGGCGACTCGTCAACTGTTTGAACAAAAGCTCCTTGTCTTTTCCGTGGAGTTCCAGCCTGGCCACCGTCAAGAATTCGTTGGCCTCATACTTATGGGATTCCGAAGCAGACACTTCGACAGTAGCCGTATTGGAGCTACCTACAACAGACGAAACTTCCAGCGGACGCTTGGGAGCCATGCAGCCATTGTCTGTCGTGAGCAGCAAGAAGCCCAGCAGTGCAACCAGCAGGACCAAACCCAGTGTAACCTTATTCATATACAACCCCTTGTATAAAATTATTTCTTTACAGCAAACAAATTCACGATTGCATTGACAAGCAGGGCAACAGCAATTGTCGTCGTCATGCTGATAAAGGGCATCCAAGGCCAGCTGAAAATTCCTCCCAATACAGCGGGCACGCCAAAGGCGGGAATCCCCTGCACCAGAATAAGGCTAGCCATACCGCAAACCACAGCCACAATAACCACCCAGCCACGCAACTTTTTTACACCCGTTCCAAATACCTTATCGGCAAAGAAGGCCAACAGGAACATACCCAGGAGCGGCCCCGTGAAAAGTCCAGTAAAGAACAGCGCATTCTTAAGAAGGCTCCCCTGCTGGGTTGCCGCAAACAAGGCAAAGAAGATTCCCAAAACGCCCCAAACCACAGTCCAGATCTTGGCACGCTTGAGACCACCAATTCCAGAGTTTTCATCCCACCCCAAGAAATCTCGTTCCGAAGTGTTACCTAAAGAATTAATGGCCCCAGAAAGGCTACTCATGGCTGCCGCACAAATCGCAGCCACAATCAAACCGGTCACACCCACCGGCAAACCGTTGACAATAAAATAAGGGAATACGTCGTTTTGACCCAAGCCCTCGGGGAGTACCGCCGCATGCGCCTTCTGATAATAAACATAGAGTGCCGCACCGACCCAGTAGAAAAGAATCGAGACCGCACAGCCAAGCACCATGGAAAGCACACTGGAGCGGTTGGCAGCCTTTACATCTTTACAGCTCAAGTAACGCTGCACAAACTGCTGGTCGCAACCGCGAATGGCTATTTCAAGAATCGCATAGGCAAAGCCAGCCGACACGAGCGTACGCGCATTCGAGATATCCATCGAGGCGTCCCACCACTTGGTCTTGCCCGCTTCGCTAGCAAGGGCGGCCATTTCGCCGAAGCCGCCGACCGCATTCGAAATGAGAATCAGCACCAACGCACCGCCGCCAAAGAACACGACGAACTGCATCACGTCGGTCCAGATTACCGCCTTGATACCGCCAAACCATGTATAGAATATAGCCACCGCCGCGGACACGATAATCGCCAGTTTCAAGTCGATATGCAAAATCTGCGCCAGCACCAGGGACGGAGCGAACAGGAGAATGCCTGTACGGAGCAACAAATGCAAGCAATAGAAAATAGCAGCAATCCGACGCACCGGGCGCGAGAAACGGACTTCGAAAAGCTCGTAGGCACTATTGATGCCCGAAGTACGGAACCGGGGAATAAACACGAAGCCCACCACCACGATACTGATGAGAGCCCCAATCTGGAACATGAGGAACGTCATGTTGTCGCCGTACACATCGGCAGGAGCACCGAGGAACGTCGTGGCGCTAACAGAAGTTGCAATAAGGCTAATGCCCACGGCCACCCAGGGGATAGAGCCTCCCCCAAGCATGTATTCTTTAAGATTCTTATTTCCGCGAGAAACAAAGAGACCTATTGCCACAGAAAGCAATAGATACGCAACAAGAACTATCCAATCGACGACAGTGAACATAGCTCATTTCTTTTTTCTAGTTAAACCGCTGCCGGTTCTTTCTCGATGGTTTCAAACTGCACGACCTGGTTACGGCCACCTTCCTTAGCACGGTACAGCGCCTGGTCAGCATTATTGATAGCCTTCTGCAAGTCTCCGTTAAAGCCCTGCGTAAGCAAGAAGGCTCCGACGCTCACCGTGACACGCAAAGGCTCAGCCTGATGCACATCGAACACCAGCTTTTCTACAGACTTGCGAATTCGTTCTGCGGTTTCTACCATGCCTTCGGCATTGGTATCAATCAAGGCCACCACGAATTCTTCGCCACCAAAGCGGGCCACCACGTCGATTTCGCCGCGGATTTCCTTGCTGATGGTATCGGCAATACCCTTGATGACCACATCTCCGATGGGGTGACCGTAGGTATCGTTTACATGCTTAAAGTGGTCGATATCCATCATCAGGAGACCGATGCTATACTTGCTACGGTCGGCACGAACTTTTTCGGCCCGGAGCTTTTCGAACATGGTCTTCTTGTTGATGAGACCCGTATGGCCGTCGCGCATGGCCTGGTCACAACCCTGTTCGAACTTGCGGGCGCGATTGTAGGCGAACCCGGCAACACCGGCAAAGGCCTTGAGCAATTCCTTTTCGTGATCGTTGTAAGGCATGGAACTGCTGCTTTCAAGGCAAATGGCAATTTCTGCGGTCTCGGAATCATGCTCGGCCGCAATAGGCATCACCAAAATCTGGCGCAAGTTCAAATTCTTGCGTTCGGAATCATTCAACCGAGGCAGGTAGTCCTTGAAACCCGGCAAGAAGGAACGTTCCATGGGACGGTTACGCAAGAGGGCCAGTACAAAGACACCCTTGTCCGAAAGCGTAAAGGTCTTGTTTGCGAACTGTTCGGAATCCACACCGTCGCAGAACACCACATGACCATTCATGTCGTCGCCCTGATCCAAGGCGAGAATCGTCAAGCGGTCGTAAGCCATGTTTGCCTTCACGTAATTGATAATCTGCTTGTAAATGTCCTTCACCGTCATGGTCTGGAAGAACTTGCGCAGGTAACTGTAAAGTCCACCGTACTGTTGCAAGGCTATGTGCTTCTGAGCCGAATAGAAGCCCTTGTAGTCCAGCATCGAAATCGCGCTAGCAATAAACTTGAGGGCGCTGGCCGTCGTATCGTTAAAGGCGTTGGGGTACACCGAATCCATGACCAAGGCACCTACGCGGAGACCAGAGGCATGGTCAATCAGAGGCACGGCCACCACCGACTTGATAGACGGATTGTCGATATAGTACATGACACTCTTGGCACCCGGAAGATCGCCTTCCAGAAGGCGGTTCACGTTGGAACGGAACAGCTGGCCCAAAAGGCCCGAAGTTTCAGTAATGCGGGTGCGGAGATTTACAGAAATTTCCTTGTCGTTAGCAAAATTGCGGATGCCCCATTCCCTCTGGTTTTCCATCTGCGTAAACACGATAACCGAATTGACATGCGGAACGACAATCTTAAGCGCAAGCAACATGTCGGTCATGGAACGGTTAATATCGGCATTGGCACGGGCCCAGACCTGGCTCACCTTGAGAGCGGCCTCGGGTTCATTGGCCATACCCTTGGGAGCATTGGAAAATTCGTTCTGCAAAGTCGGTGTAATTACCGGAGTGTTCGTTGTCGAACGATTCTTGAAAATCGTCGGAATGGGAGCCGTTGCAGGCTGCTGGGCATTCGGACCGGCAAGACGTGGGCGGTTCATGCAGGCAAGCACAAACGCGACAACGGCAAAGGGGATCAGGAACAGGAACATTCCCCCCTGGAATGCAAGGCCAAGCAAAAGCCCCGCGACCACGAACAAAATTTCTGCAACAGACATATCTATCCCGTTATAAACGGAAGGAACGGTACAGCATTACCACCGAGACGCCGCCATATACGAAATGACTGATCCATGCCGCCCAAAAAGGCGAAAGCGCACCATTTTCTCCCATCTTCAAACCAATTCTTTCTAGGATATAATAGCTAAAAACAATCAAGAGGCCAACCCCGAACTTCTGAGAAAGGCCCCCAGAACGACTATAGCGGTGACAAAGGGCTGCACCGATGAGTAGTACAATCAAATTCATCCAATGTGCAGAACGCTTAAACTGAAGCGCCGTTTCCATGGCACGCGTGTCTTCGCCGGAACGCCTAAGCACATTGATTCGCGCCATGACCATCTTGGAATCCATTTCGTCGGCAGTCTGGCGTTCGTTAATCAAGTCGCCCGGATAAGTCGTGACCTTTCCGCACAACTTTTCTCGCTGAATCGGATACACCTTGACCGTGCCATCCTTATGGAACTCGCGGCGGTTGCCCCTTTCAAACTGCCAACATCCCGGCGGCGGGTCGATGCTTTTCAATCTCGCAATGGAATCCAGGGAATCCTTGGGAGCATCTTCCACCCAGCGGGCAATTTTAGCATCGTAGCGTTCTACCAGGCGGCCATCTTCGCGGAGGAGCAACACCACATCACGACCGAAGCGGCCCTTGCCGGAATAATGCCTAAAGAACCAGCTGGCCCGTTCGCTGTCGATAAAGGTAAAGTCGCGTTTTTCCTTGATGCGGGGATTCTTCTTTCTCTGGGCGTTGGTTTCCATGGTTTCGAGACGCTTGTGGTTTGCATCAGGAAGCCAGAGTTCGCTCATTTCGTAGGAACCGATCGACACCAGGACACCGAACACAAAAATCGGAACCAGCGTCTTGAACGGAGCCTGGCCGGAACTCTGCATGGCACTCATTTCAAGGTGGCGAGTCATGTTACCAATGGAGGCAAGCACCGCAATAAACAAGGCCACCGGAGAAATCAGGTAAAGCATGTAGGGCAGGTAACTTACGTAGTAATCAACAGCATCCTTGGTATCACGGGCAAGCCAGGTTTTGATGTTACCCACAAAGTCAATCACCGCAAACATCAGGATTGCGCCCAGGAGCACAATCAGGAACATCTTCAAGAAATTCCACATCATGTACCGGGTGAATTTCATCCAATCCTCCTGGTAAAGAATCCGAAGAACTTCTTGAAGAATCTGCCAACGGCATGCAAGAACCTAAAGAACTTGGAATCGCCCGAGAAACGGTCTCGCACCATGGCTATGGTAATGAATATACCGAAGGTTCCGATGATAATGTTCGATGCCCACATGGCAAGCACCGGATCAATCAAAAGCCTATCCGCCATGTTTTCGCCACCAATCAGGCAAATCCAGTAAATCACGAAAAAGGCTAAACTGTAAAGGATACCCGTACCGATACCGCCCTTGCGGGCCATAATTCCCAAGGGAGCACCAATCAAGATAAAGATAAAGCAAGCAAAGCCCGTGCTATACTTCTTGTGAATTTCCACCGTGTACTGCGCCTTGCGCTTGAGTTCCGATTCCATTCGTCCGTACAATCTTTCGGTCGTTTTGAAAGCCGCAATTTCCTGGACACGGACTCGCTGCAAGGACCGCCTACGCTGGACAGAATCGATCTGCGTTCCGCTTTCCACCGCATCTGGCACAATGGAGTCGCCCAGGACATGTTCCCGCAACTCCACCAAGGTATTCAACCTTTTTTCAAGGGCCTGCTCCCGATATTCACCGTAGCGTTTTTCAGCATCTTCCACGACTTCGGTCATCATTTCGATAGGCATTTCACGGTCGCTGCGGTAGCTGCGGCTACGGCGTTCCAGACGATCGTCGACGTTTTTCATGGCCAGGTCTTGAGAGAAATAGCGGATACGGAAATAGTTTTCCGGATTGTCCGCATCGGTCATGTGGGTTTCGCCACTACGCAGGCGGAGCATGAGGGTCGCCCCGTTGTCTTCGTATTCCATGGTGGCGCTATCGGCATAAACAATGCGGGGAGCCCCCTTCTTTTCCATTTCAAAAATCTGAATTCCGTACAAAGTCCCCGTTACGGGGTCAATGCGGTTTACCCAGAGTTGCACATCGGGGAACTGGGTAATGAGCCTGCCGGCATCAATAAACACGTGGGGCTTTTTGCGGGACACCGCATTCATGAGTTCCACGGAACGGTGGTTCGCTTCGGGCAGCACCCAGTTATTGAACACCACCATCAACACCGAAATAAGCATCGACACAAGGAGCACCGGACGCATCAGCGAAAGGGGCGAAACACCTGCAGCCTTGCAAGCCGTAATTTCCTGGTCTCCCGAAAGTCGACCGAAAGCCATGAGGCTTGCCACAAGCACCGCCATCGGAATGGAAAGCGAAAGCATCCACGCCAAATTCAGCGCGAATATTTCAAGGACGGTAGAAGCCGGTAGTCCCTTAGAAAGAACGTTATCGAGGATTTTAACGAGAAAATCCACCACGAACAGGAACGTGATTCCAAAAAGAGCGGCCAAAAAGGGACCGATGAGCTCTTTCAACACGTAGCGGACTAAAATCATTTTTCTGAACTTACAAAATTTTCTACTTTACGGGAGTAAAGTTAGAATTAACCAAAGAAAAAAAATGAACCTGTTCAAAAAGATTCCCTTATTCCTTTGTATTTTAGCCGAAACAGCATTTTTAGTAGGATGTTCTTCTAGCGGACAAACCAAGATGAAACATACCGAATGGTGCCGTATCCGCTACGAGAACGCAGAGGAACTTTTCAAGAAAGAAAAATATGGCCGCGCCACCGACAAGCTGGAAGAAATTCTTGCCACATGCGCAGGCACCGGTTATATGGAACAGGCCCAATTCTTGATTGCCGAAAGCTACTTCAACATGGAAGACTGGATTGAAGCCCGCGGTGAATACGGCAGCTTCATCTTGAATTTCCCGGGCTCCCCCTTTATCGAAACCGCCGAATTCCGCAAGGCCGTTTCCTCGTTCAACATGGAATTCCGCGTGAGCCGCGACGAAGCGAATACCACCGTGGCCATGAAGGACTTTGAACGCTACCTGTCCAACTACCCCGAATCCCCGTTGCGAGACTCGGTGAACTACTACTACAACCTGCTGGTAGAACGTTTGGCAGAAAAGGAATTCCAGACCGCAAGACTTTACCTGCGCATGGACAAGTACCAGGCAGCCGTGATTTACTTCAAGGAATTCCTGGAAACCTACCCCAACAGCAAGCGCCGCACCGAAGCCCTTTTCATGATAGCCCAAGCCTACAACGAACTGGACCAGTTCGAAACGGCAAAGCTCTACCTGAATATTGCCCGCAACGAAGCCTCGCCCGACGACACGAAGATCCAGAAGCAGATTGCAAAGACCGAAAAGAAAATCGACAAGGCAGAAATCGCGTTTGCCAAGCGCATGAAGAAAGATTCCCAGAAGAAGAGATTCTTCAAGGAAGACCGCGAAATGCAGAACTAACATGAACGGAGTCCTAACGACGTCATTGCGAGGACTGAAAGGACGAAGCAATCCATAGCGAAAGGGTAATCGAACGAAAAGAATACTGCAAATAGCACTAGTGGCAGTTCTTGCCGTATCTGCCATGGCCGCCGAAGAATCTTCGATCAGCGACCGTTCTAGGCTATCCATCTTTTTACAGCCCGCCGTCTCTTTCTTGGACTTTCCTGAACGCGAATATTTCCAGAACGCCATCGACACACTCTATTACAGCTTTAGGCAGGACGCCCTGACCGAAAGCGAATCACTCAGTGTGGCCAAGCAGGATTTTCAGAAGGTGAACTTCTGCTTCCCGATTTCAGCAGGGCTCCAATACCAGCTTTTCAAGGACAACTTCATTAGCGCAGGCGTCAGCTTTATTTACGACAACGAATCGGTGGTGCTGACCGACCGCAAGAACCGCACCCACAATTACAGCTATACAATCCAGGGCATGCCCTTTTTCCTGGAATACCGCCTAGGCGTTCCGAGAAACCTCATGACCCTTTCGGGTGAAAGCCTTTTCAGCATAGCAGTACGTTGGTACTGGGTTCTGCCGGGCACAGAGATTTATTCCACCTGGGGCAAGCTCGATGCCAAGACTCCCTTACTTGGAGCCGGCTTCGGCGTAAGCGTTGGCTACCTGATTGCAACCTGGAAAAATTTCAACATTTACGGTGACATCGGATACAGCAGCATCAAGGTCGAATCGGACAAGACGTTCTCGAAAATCGTCCCCGATGGTCCAGATGAGAAGGCCAAGTGGAATATTGGCGGACTCACCATGCAAGTTCGCGTTGGTTTCGGCTTATGGAACGAACCTGAGCCTGTCGAAGATAAAGACGACGCAGATGACGACAAGAAAGACCCGGAGGAATAATGAGCATTATTCCTGGCGAGAAGTTGCATTACGCCGAGACCCACTTCAAGTTTAAGCTCCCGTGGTCACTGCTATTCAAGCCCTGGCCCGAAATTTTGGTGGATGCGCCGTTTCAGTTTGTACCTAGCGCAAAGCCCTTGCTATGGATTGTCGTGAGAGACGCCCAGCGGTTCCCGACCCTAATCGAAAAGATGGAAATCCATTTTGTAGGGACCGAAGCGGAAACCAAACACATCCCCGAAAGATTCCTGGATTTGCAATTCCAGGCGACGGAACAATTCTGCTTTTACCCGATTCACCTGGGCAATCTCCCCGCCGGACGCTACGAAATCCACTGCAAGATCTACGCCAAGCGCATTGAACCGGGCAGCGGAAAAGTCATCGGGAAAGAAAAAGTCTTTAGCCGTTGGAACTATCCGGGATTAAAGTCTGTACCCCTGAAGATCCAGGTTCTTGCAGAGGAACCGCCCAAAGCACCAGGCTTTGTTGCTGGCGAAATGCATTGCCACACTTATTATTCGGCAGACCATGTAGAACACGGAGCCTCGCCCGAAGTCATGCAGCAAGCGGCCAAGGCCGTAGGCTTGGACTTTGTCAGCTGCACCGACCACGCCTACGATTTCGCCTACACCACCGAAGACTACACCAAAGAGGCCGACACGCCCCTCACCCGCTTCGATGCCCTCCGGGAAGAAATCCGCGTTTTAAACCAAAACGAAAACATGCCCCTCATGATTGCAGGCGAAGAAGTTTCTGCAGGCAATTCCAAGGGTGAAAACGTCCACATGACGGCCCTCGGGCCCAGCGGCTATTTGCCGGGATTGGGCGATTGCGGCCGCAACTGGCTAGACAACAAGCCCACATTCAAGATTCCAAAACTTTTGGAAATGACCGACGCCCATTGTTTTGCGGCCCACCCCATGCAGCCTATAGGCTACATCGAAAAATTCATTTTCCGTCGCGGCTACTGGAGCCACAAAGACTTGAACCTGGACGCAACTCACAAAATTCGCGGAATCCAATTCTGGAACGGAATACGCGACGAAGGTTTTAAACTCGGGCGTGAATGGTGGATTGAAGAACTGGGAAAGGGAAATTACCTGCTGCCCATTGGCGGAAACGACGCCCACGGCGACTTGAACGATACCACATCGGTGAGTACACCGCTATTCTCGCTCAAGCACACGCGCGATCACGTATTCGGGAAAGTCCGCACAGTTGTGAAAGTGAACCAAAGTGTCATCCTGAGCGAAGTCGAAGGATCTAAAAAGAATCTTTCATTAGAAGCTTTAAACGAAGCTTTCGCGGGCGACAACTGCTACATCACCAACGGTCCGGCCCTCTGGTGGGAACGGGGCGAAAAGAAGATTACATTCCACGCCCGCAACACCCAGGACTTCGGCGGAGCCTTCCGCTATATTCGCATTTTCGGTCGCAAGCGTTCTGCAAACGGCAAACTCTCCCCCAACGAAACCATTTGCATGGAAAGCCTCGTATTGCCGCCCGCAAAGACAGACCTTACTGTAAATACCGATGACTTTGCTTATCTGCGCGCCGAATGCGAGACCGCCACAGGCCATTTCGCAATGACCTCGGCCGCCGTACTTTAGGAGGGACCATGCCACGCTTTATGTCGCCCTTAAGGCCGCGCTACATGCGTTCCCCTTCTGATATACCTAAAGAAGGCTTGCAGGTACAATCCATAACGCCGACACCAAACGCAAGCGAAAATTCTTCAAACGGACAGGAGCCCGAGAATCAGGAACCGGAGTATCCTGAAATCGTCTGCGTATCCGAGGGCACGTTCCGCCAGATTCGCGATGACAGCCTGGTACTTTTGTCGCAAGGAATTTCGCACCGACTTTTGCGCAGCATCGAAGGTCCATTCCTGATTTTTGTTTTGCCCGAACACGAAGCAAAAGCACAAGAGCAATTGGCGCTATACCGCAAGGAGAATCCACCCAAAGAAGAAAATCCGCCGATTCCCTTAAGCTTTAGCCTGCAACCGCTTTGGGTTTTGCTTGCGCCCTTGATTGTCACGCTGATTGATTTTACAGACGCCATGAACCTGCATACGCCCGGCATTTCGGATGCAGCCAAGGTCCTTAAGGGCGAATGGTGGCGCTCGCTGACCGCGCAAACATTGCACGGCGACGTAAGGCATCTGGCCTCGAATTTAATTTGCGGCTACATCGTGATGAACATGATTACCTTCCGCATACCGCTCTTACGGCTCGCGCCATTTATCGCGATTGCGTCAGCAATCGCGAACCTGTGCGTTTCCTTGACCGTACAGACGAGTTTCCGTTCGCTCGGGTTTTCGACCTTTGTATTCGCCGCAATCGGTTGCCTTTCTGTTATTGAATTTAGGCTCATGCCCAAGGAAACGCACGGCCTGCTTCGCAGGTTTGCGCCGCTCTGCGGCGCGGCATCGCTCGCCGTGTTCCTTGGACTCGGCGAGAATGCCGACATCCTCGGACACGCCTACGGATTCATCGCCGGACTTTTCTGCGGATTCATTCCCAGCAAAAAAGCGCTCCGCTGGGGAACACCGCTTGCTACCGCCGACGGAGTCGGCCTGCTCATTTACTACGCGCTATATATGCTCGCTTGGAGGGTCGCGTTGAGTTAAACGCCGCCGTCGCTAAAGCCCAATGAATCTTCGAGCCAAGTGTCGGTGCGCTGCACCGAAAGCCTGCTGCGGTAGGCCTTGCGGCCTGCACGCTGTTGAGCCCAACGTACAGAAAGCGCCGAGAGCGGGCCCATGTGCTTGAATAATGTCGCCATGGTATTCGGCAAATTACGGCGCAATACATCGTCTTCGAAAGACGCATAATGGCTAACGCTACCCGGGTCGCCCTGGCGAGCCGAACGCCCAAAAAGCTGGCGGTCAATTCTAGAAGACGGATTGCATTCGGTTGCAATCACATGCAGGCCTCCCAGCTTTTTAACACTATCCGGAATCTTGATGTCAGTACCGCGCCCCGCCATATTGGTCGCCACCGTAATGGCACCAAATTTTCCGGCATCGGCAATAATGGCAGCCTCTTCTTCACTACGCACGGCATTGATGATTCGACAGTGCAGACCTTCGTTTTCGATACTCTTGCCCAGGATTTCGCTTTCGTCGATATCCTTGGTGCCTATCAGAATCGGCCGCCCTTTTGCATGTAGGCGAACCACTTCCTTCACGATGGCGCGACGCTTGGATTCCTTGGATGTAAATGTCTTGAGGTGCGAAATTTTGCGCTTGCTCTTGCGGTGATTCGGAATGCACACCACCGCGGCCCCGTAAATTGTCCAGAATTCGGCGGCGGCCTCCTTGCCCGTACCGGTCATGCCCGAGAAGTTCTTGTACAACCTAAAGAAGCGCTGAAAACTCATGCGTGCCTGCGTTTCTTTAAGGCCCGAAAGTTCCAGATTTTCCTTGATTTCTATCATCTGGTGGAGCCCGCCATTCCAGGAGCGCATAGGCATTTTACGGCCCGTCGATTCATCCACAATCACCACCTTGCCTTCTTCGACAACATAGTGGCGGCCCTGTTCAAAAAGTTCGCGAGCCACAAGAGCCTGGCGCACCAAATCTTTGAGGAACCCGGCGCGAGAAAATACCGTCGCTTCTTGCAAATCTTCGAGGCGTTCTTCAAGGTCTACAATAAATCGAACCGTGCGGTTCCTGAAATCTACCGTGTAGTCGACATCGCGCTTCAGCTTTGTCGAAATGGAATAGGCGATTTTGCACGATTCGTTGAAATTCGCGTTTTCTTTTTCGCTCGAAATAATGAGCGGAGTCACCGCCTCGTCAATGAGCACGTTGTCGGCCTCATCGACAATCGCCGTACAAAGCCCGCGCTGCACCAAATTCTGCGCCATCTGTTCAAAATTCAGCATGGTCCCGTTCGCCAAACGCTTGGCAAAACTCTGGTAGCGCCCCATGGCAATGCGGTCTCGCAAAAAATCGGCCAGGACCTCTTTCGCCGTAGAATACGTGACATCGGCTTCGTAGCCAGCGCGACGTTCCACAGGTTTCATGGCACCGGTAACAGCCCCCACCGTCACGCCGCAAAAAGAATAAAGCGGCTCCATGATTTCGGCATCGCGTGCGGCCAAGTAATCATTTGCCGTAATCACATGGCAAGGGCGTTCACTCCAGCCGCGCACCGTAGCACACATGGCCGCCGTCACCGTCTTGCCCTCACCCGTCGACATTTCGGCAATATAGCCCCGGTACAAGGCAAGCGCACCGGCAAGCTGCTCTATGTACGGCCTGTAGCCAAGCGTACGTTTGACCGATTCTTGAACCAGCGCAAAAGCCGTCAGCAAAGTTTCTTTTTCAAAACGGCATCTCAACTGCTGACGAACCGTACTCATGCGGCTTTGAAGCAGCGAATCACCAAACTTGCTGTAGTTAAGACTTTCCTTATCGATCTTAATCGCATCTTTCAGCAGGCGAACCAAAACGCCATGGCGGCCCTTGAAGCGGCCTACCATACGGTAAAGCAGCGCATCGAGCCCCGTGGGGATCTTTTTCACTTGCTTGCAAGTTGTCAGGCGATAGTTATCGGTAAGGTTCACGATTTACATCCTGTAATACTTTTGCAAAGCCTGACGCACTTTGCGAATCCCTTGCATGGCAAGTGGCGATTCGCCCAAGTCAAAACGGATTTTACCCGTACGGCCGTGGCGCTTGAACGAGGCAAGCAAACTATCATTCAATTGGGCGCGCACAATATAAACCGGCTCCACCGTCTGTTCACCGTTTTGCGCATTGTTCACGCGGGTCTCGATTTCACCACCGGCAAGCCAGCCCAGCGCCGCCGAAGGCAAGTGATCACTTGCAGCAGGAATCGCCATGACATTTTCCACCGGAATTTCGGTAAAGGCATCGCCATTCAAGCGCACCGACACCGACCGCGGTTTACCCGCAAAAAGCCTAGAGACTTCTTCTTGGCTAACCACCGCCAAAAAATCAAAAGAACTTGTATCGAGCAACAGCCCGATTGAATCGCCCTGGCGTACAAATCGGCCCTTGTAATCATCCAAGTCCTTGATATCCCAAATTCCATCGATAGAGGCAATTACCGCCAGCTTGCTGCGATCTTCTTCGAGTTTTTCCAACTCTTGCTTGAGCGCTCCAATCCGCTTTTCAATCGGCAGCATGTTTTCGGGAGCATTTTCAAGCGCCTGGTAGTACGACTGGGTTGCCTCGCGCAGCTGGGCCCGCTTTTCTTCGAGCTGGAATTCCAATTCCCGATTCTGGAGCAGCATGAGCGTATCGCCCTTATGCACCAGGCCGTCGGCATAATGGTAAATACGATCGACAAGTCCGCTTTCGCCCACAATTGCATTCTCATAAGTACGCGCTTCCATGACACCCGGCGCCTTGAAGGTATCGGGTACAGGCACGTTAAACAAGAACGCAAACACGCCGCCAAAAAACAGAACCGTCAAAATCACAGCACGCGAACGCACCAAGGCAAGCCCCGGGCTTGCAAAGATATACTTGAGAAAGCGCCCCACCGGCATAATCACCATGGTCAAGCACAGCAGTATACCCATAAAGAACGAAAGCAACAGGTAATGCTGTGAAATCGCCACAATGAATCCCGTAAACAAGAAAATTCTGTAAACGGAACTGCAAATGCCATACAAGAAATAGACGCCCCTTTCGCTCCAAGTTTCGGCAACCGGTTCGGCATCGCGCTTAAAGAAGATATAGCGTTCCAACAAATACTTTAAATGCTGAACGGAGCGTTGCTGCAAATTGGGCATATCCAGCAAGTCCGTGAGCATATAATAACCGTCAAAGCGCATCAAGGGGTTAATGTTAAAAAGCACCGTCGATACAGACGCCATGATAATGACGTTGTACGCAAGGTTCTTTAAAATACCACCACCCAAATTCGCCCATAAAATCAGGGCAATCGATGCAATAAGAAATTCCGTGAGCATGCCCGCGGCACCCACCAGGATACGTCTCGATTTTTTTCGGAACGACCAGCTAGCCGAGGCATCTACATACGGGAGCGGAACAAGCAGCATGAACATGACGCCTAGCGTATGCACCTCGCCGCCGTAACGCTTGACAACACTCGCATGCCCGAATTCGTGCAAAAGCTTGACGAATACCGTACACACGTAAACCCAGCCAATGTTAGACGGAGACAAAAAGCCCTGCGCGCTGTCCTTGAGGGCGTCAAAATTTTCGACACCGTACTTGGCAGCCACAATCACCGTCAAAAGCCACACCAAGGCAAACGGCTTGCTGATAAGGCAAGCAATCAGCCAGCGCAACTTATTCAAAAAGGAATCGGGATCGACCAAGGGCACCTTCAAAAAGAAGATGTTCAAGAGCGACGCCTTTACCTTTTTGCGATTCTGCTTCTTGTTTCGTTCGAACAGCTTTGCGCCATCTTCGATTCCGTCGTACATGAGCATGTTCGACTGATACAACTGCGCAAGCATCTCTATGACTTCACCCTGCCCCGGGATTTCGCCCGTAGCGGAGTTCAGCATACCGTTCCACACCTCGCCTACCGTCTTGTTTACGCTGAGGCGCGAAACAAATTCGTACGCCCCCTGGGGCAAGCGGTAAAACTTATTGGTAAACGGTTCATAAAGAACATACCACACCACCCCCCGGTAAACCTGGCGGTGGATCCGGACACTCGCCCGGAGAGCAATCTTGCTCTCCGAAAGGCGGTACCAGGATTCGTGGAAGATCTTGCGCTGTTGATCGAGAACCATGGGTTTCGATTAGCCCCCTTCTGCAACCTGAACAGTCACGTTCGTATTCACCTTACTGGATACATAGACAACGCAGTTACCGTCTTTGAAAGTGGGGTCTCCGTCAATGTGATCAGGCACATCTTGAGATTTCCAGAAGCCACCTTCAATGTCATAACTGAACAGTTTCCCATCCGAGTAAAGTTCTATACAAACATCTTCAAACGACTGGCCCGGAACTTGAGGCGAGACGAACACCCACAAATTCGGTGTGTAGTCATCAGACTTGGGATAACTTTCAAGAACAAGCTTGACTTTTTCATTTGCAACAAGATTCAATTGAGCGCATGCCACTGGAGAAATAACCGTTTTATCGTAATCAATTTGATCATCTTCATTTATAACGGGATTCTCGGAACCTTGGTTACCGTTTTGTTCTTCGTCATCGTTCTGATTAACCAATTCGCTAGGATCGTTGGAACCAGTAGATTGCAGGTCACGTTCTTCACCCAAATCGAATGTATTCAACCTATCATTCTTATTGTCGATAATCTGAATACCCTTGATTTGTCCCTGATCAAGCATGCCCTGGAAATCCCGAACGACCTGTTCAGCTTCTTGGGGGTTATTGCAATGGCGATCCAAATACCCCTGATGATTGTTTGTATCGATAGTATGCTGATCAAGCACAATTTCTACGCTGGGAGTAAACACGCCAAGCGGGTTGTTATGTTCAACCATCAAGTTCGCGCTACCGCCAATAGCAATATCGTCGCCAGAGCCAGTCGTTATGTTATCGGAGCCTTCGCCACCAACAACGACATCGCGATCTTTGCCGGTATCAATAATATCATCCGTACTCAGCTTTTTAACGACATTATCCGCAATAGCCACCGACTCGGCTTCGACAACCCGGTTCTTGTAATCTGCCATTTTTTCATCTACAGCATACGGAACATCGATATCGAAGGTAAGCTTGGCATCATCGCCAAAGACAAGATCCTTGTCATGGTCGCCACCGATAGCCGCATCTTCCATGCCAGATCCAGCCACAATCTGAACCGCATTGATCAACGGCAAGTTCTTCGGATTCTGTTCGCCATTTTCGTTAGGATTCTGATTTCCGCGAGTATGGGTGTAGACATTCTTGATTCGGACATCAACCTTATCGACAGAAATATTGTGGAACACGACATAGTTGCCAATGATTCGTACACAAACTGCGGAATCCTTATGCAGCATATCAACGGCTTCTGTATAGGATGTGCAATAAGCCTCCTTATAATCACCATCGAAATTATAGCCGGTCCAGTCATTCAAGAAGCGATGTTCTGTTTTACATTTATTACCAGATTTATCATACCAAGTCAACGAAATATCATAAATATGGTCATATATATGTACATCGTTGTTGTCTCCACCAAGGTACACATACAGGTCGCAGTACGCTCCACTTTTAAGTCCATTATGCGAGCGGAATGTATCCAAATGATCAAGAGTCAGCTTGATTTCTTCTTGTTTCTGGGCAGCCAAGTAATTGTGATAGAGCTTAGAATTCGAAGTATCACCATCCAGTTCATCACTAATGTTATTTGTCATCGATGCATTATCGGCCCAATATTCCTGCCAGGGATTTTCATAAGAAGAAATAGCGACATCGACACCGTCAACCGTGTGCGACGAGTAGTCGGCAAATTCATGCAATTCGCGGTTCTTCACATACATATTGTGCCAATCGTTATCGGCAACAACACCTGCAGTTTCTCCACTTGTCTTGATAACTTTCTTACCATGGCCATCATAGACAAATTTAACCTCACCCTCGACAATTTTAGTTTCGTATGTTGCTTCACGAATCTTCATAGAATCGTCAGCGTCATCGCGAGTGAAATTAATCGATAGGGCCTT
Source organism: Fibrobacter sp. (assembly GCA_045221475.1). Classification (GTDB taxonomy): domain Bacteria; phylum Fibrobacterota; class Fibrobacteria; order Fibrobacterales; family Fibrobacteraceae; genus Fibrobacter. The sequence continues at coordinate 14,298 of JBGUWV010000040.1, read as the reverse complement.
TACGCCGTCTTGCATGTCTTCGGCAGCCGCCGTTGCGCCAGAATGAATTGTGTCTTGGCCAACACCACCCACAATGGTATCATTACCGTCGCCAGTATCGATAACATCATTGTAGCTCACCCCCAGATTCTTCACTGCAATAGATTCTGCCGAAGAAATCATAGAGGCAGTTTCAACGTTGTTATCACGATCAACAAACACCATCTTTGCGTTGTCACCGAACACAATGTCGTTGTCGTCAATACCGCGGTGGTCATCACCAAATGTTTCAATGGTATCGGCATCTGTTCCGCCAGCGACAATGTCATCGCCACGACCGGAATGAATCACATCTCTACCACCAAAATCAATATTGGTTGTAGCAGCAACATCCTGTTTATGGTGGACACCCTTAATTTGGATAGCAGCGATACCCGGAATATCCTTTCCATTATAGTTCGGATCCTGAATACCGTCTTCGACCCTGATGACAATGCGGTCAGAGGCTATATTTGCCCCCACATCAAAGACAACATAGTTCGAATACAGCATCGCTCTGCCAAACTCATCATCAATCGGCTCAACCGTTTCGACTTCTACGCCATCTTTATCTTTGATCCGCTTGACACCCTTAATAGAGCCGTCACTGTTAAGTATAGCCCGCACGGCATGATTTTCGAACGAACCCTTGAAGTTTTCAGGGGCGGGGTCATTCACATAGTAGGCTTGCTCACGTTTGCCATCAATAAACAGCGAAACGATACGCACGCTCTGGTGTTCCCAGGAATTGGCATCGGGCAAATCAAGGTAAACAACCACCTTGTAGCTTTCGTAGTATTGAGCAAGGCCGTCGATAGCGACATTCACCTTATTGCCGTTCTGGTTATTGGGGGCAGTCGACATAAGGCCAGAATTCATGAGCTTTGCAGCATTATCCTGATCCCTATTCGAAAGCCAATGATTATAGGTTTGCAAGTTAATCGCATTGTCACTGCTACTAAAACGAAGATCCTCGTTTCCATTGTAGCTAAGGCTTATCGCGCTAGCGCGAGTGCCATTATCGAATCTTACAACCTCGCTATCATCATTACCATAGGTAGAGGCGAGAGAACCCTTGATATTGACCCAATTTTTGCTTTCGTATCCAGGAGCACCAACGGAATCGTTTGCTTCAAACCCATTCTGAGCATCACCCTGGAAGTTGAAGCTGATCGTAGATTCTTCATAAATCGTGGGCACGTTTTCCATATCAAGACCCTTAGCAACATCGCTTCGGCCTTGGAATGTGGTATAACCGTTATCACCCAGAATAAAGTCATCACCGTTACCCGTCGTGATATTGTCAATACCATACTTACTAACAACGAGCTTTTCGTCCTTATCAATTACCTCGTTTTTATTTTCGCCGCCGAACACAACGTTACGGCCGCCACCAAGCGTAATCGTATCGTTTCCGCCCTGTTCTTCAGTAACCGTGCGGGCGATAGAAGCACCATAGCGGGTTCCATCCGTCTGGTAGTAGGCCTCGTCACCCTTCTTTTTGCCGGTTGCATAGTCAGAACCGCCAGCATTACGAGCAACGCCGTTTTCCTTGCCAATGAATGTACCTGTTTTATCATCACCGAGGCGTGTCACCACATTGCCTTTAGCATCATGATAAAGCACCTGACCACGGTCACCGAATACCACGGAGCTTTCGCTCTTGATTTCAATTTCATCGTCGCCAAGGCCACCAAATACAATCAGGCCCTTCTTTTTCACATTCTCGTTTGTTGCAAAGACATGGTCATCACCTTCGCCAGCATTAATCACAAGCTGGTCGTCGGAGCCCTGGAACATCGCAAAGCGAGCCGACACGATCTTAAGCTCATCTGAGATACCATCGAACGCATGAAGCAAAGCAATGCTATTCACAGTTGTCTTAGCAATATCCACCTCTGCCCTACGTTCAACACCATCAGAGAACAACGCAACAAGGTACACCTTGCCATTCTTGTTAGCAATGGCCTTCACATCGTACGGCAATTCATTCACGTTCTCATTTTCAGCAGTCAGTATGTACGTATACTTATCAAATAATGTAACTGCAGGTTCTTGAGAAGGTGTATTTCCCTGAGCCGAAGCATCTACGAGAACCTTTGCCGAAACAGTAAATTGTTTACTGATTTCACAAATCAAAGTTTCTTGTTCAGCCTTATAACTATTGACATTGATCGTGTCAATACCCTTACCGCTATTCACCACAGTAAAGGTCTGGAAACCGTCTTCACGGTAGATGGACTTGTTGATATCAACAGCGTCTTCACCTGTACCCAGATTGATTTCGCCGTATTCCATGTTACCGAAGGAAATATTACGGCCACATGTTTCATTCGATTCTGAATCAATTGTATCGGCATGAGCAAGCAGAATTGAATGTTTATCAGATTCAACCAAAGCATCTTTAGAATCAGCATAACCCGAATCAGAATTCAGCGAATCATCACTTTCTGAATCAGACAAAAGACTCATGGAGCTTACCGAATCACGATTATTGTCCATATTGTTTACAAAAATACGGTCAACAGACTTGGATTCGTCAACATTAGTCGCCTTGACAATATCCTCACGTTTTTTTCTATCCGCAATCTGTCCTGAGCTCACACATTCATTCGTTTCGGCCTTTACATCTCCATCAGCATCTATTTTTTTATAGCGAAGCATCAATGGCGAATTCGCAAAATTACCGAATAAGCCGGCGCCATCTTCAAACAAATTTCCCTTTATATTTTCTATTGTATTATTATTAATGGTAATAGAATCAGGGGTCTTACCGAAAGGTACATTTGACCGTTCGACATCATACACAACGCTTGCAAGATCGCCATACATTGCCGAGTTTCCCGAAAGCGTAATGGGTTTACCAGTCGAATTGCTGCAAATAACAATTTGATTACCGGCTTTTTGATAATAATAACCATTGGGATCATCGTTATTGCGTTCCGGAGTTATTGTATAATCCGTATAGAATTGTATCTCGATTTCTTTATTCACATACAGACTGCATTCAATCTCAATAGAGGAGCAATCTGATCTAGCATCAAAGAAACCAACCGTCCTATAAGCAACTTTTCCACTCAAGGATTTCTGATTACCATCCGTGTCAAAGAACTTTATGGTTTCATTTTCTATAACATAGTATCCTGCGCAGCCACTCTGCGCAACCATATAACTATATTCTTCTGTCGAAGAAGATTCCTCATCAGGGATATAAACAACATTATCAAATCCATAATTTTGTTTATTACCGAGAGCTATTTCGGTTTTATTTTTTATTTCTGATGTAGTCCAATATCGAATTTGTCCACCCTGATTAAACACTTCACTGGAAAGTTCATCAGATTTTTTCGATATCGTCAACTTCGAATTGTCGTAAACTGTCGAAAACTCCGGATTAGATTCATTTATTTTCACAACATAGTTTTCCACAGGAATTGCAATCACATAAACATCTTCCGAGGATTCCACATTATATTTCATCTGGGCAACACTTTGGTCTTCCAAAACTATTCCAGACGTATTTTTATTTTGATCGTTCCAAAGGACGGAAGAAATTTGCCCATAATTGTAATATATAACAGTTCCTACAGGTAAAACATCTTTATTCCAAGACAATTTCAAGCCATTATCTTCAATTGCCGTGTGTACGTTTCCATTTAAACTCGGATTACTGAGCCACACCTGAATCTTGGACAAATCCGGCAAACTTTGCAGGCCCTTAATTACAAAATTAAGACCATCCGAATCACTTTGTTCAAAGCCAGTCACGACATATTGTTCAGTTACAGTAAATTCATTTCGCACCTCAACCGTTCGAGACTTATTTGCTACAAGTTTCTCCTCTTCAAAATAAACCATCATATTTCGGCACGTATTCACCTTTGATACATCTTTGTCCGAACCTGGTGACACAACAACATTATGTAGCAACGCAAAGTAATCATTTCCTTCTCGTAAGGAATCCTTGAAAGCAACCAGATTCACATACTGAATATCCGAGTAATTAAGCTTGTTAAATTCGAATGTTAAAGAGGTTGAATAGCACCCATTTTCAACAAAATAAACGCCACAATCACCTCGCTGATGATTTTCTTCAGACACCTTAGGAACAAAAACGGTTAATCTAACAACCTCACCATCCTTGGGTGCCTTAGAGAGCTTTATTCCGTATCCAACAATTTGCTTATCATCCTCATTCAATGTAAAGGATAGGTCTTCCAGCGAATTTCCCTTATCATCCGTAAACAGAATTTCAATATTCTGTGCCGTCTGGGACGCTTCTTCTGCAGCTTCGTTCCGAATCACAATCTTTTTTTCTACTTCATCATCTCCAATTTGATCTCCGCCATTATAGAAGCTATCGTTTCCATCATTACCATATATGTTGATAACAGAATCATCCTTTGTATCCAGCACATAGAATGAATCATCTCCAGCTCCGCCTGCGACATTATAATTTTCAATACCAACAGACTGGAGATCTACATTAGACGAATACACGGTTCCATTCGTAAATACAAATGTATCATCGGCCTCGGTTCCATTAATTGAAGTCGTATCGGTTCCTGCGCCACCAATAACGGTTACAGGGCCATTCTCAACAGAATAAGTTTTCCCATTTTTATCAATTCCAGTATAACTTGCAATATTAAAACTGTCGTTTCCAGTTCCACCAGAAAGTGAAATAGCGGCATTTGTATGCAACACATTAAAGGTATCCTTGCCCGCACCGCCAACAACAGATGTTGCATGCGAAGGGCCTTCACTCAAGAATCCCTGTGTAGTTTCTATCGATGAGCCGTCAAATCTATCCAAAGGTAAAACCTTTGCGTCAGAATCACGTTTTGTTTCAAACAACTGTCCTATATTAATCGTATCGTCACCGGCACCGGCATCAATAGATAGCGTTGATAACGTTCCATCTACAGCAATCTTATCATTTCCTGCACCAGCATTCACCGAGACATTTTCAAGACCACTGAATTCACGTCCATTCACCTTCCAGAAATTAATTCTTTCGAGTTTTGTTTTATCGGCATCATCTGGGAGCAACGCAATCAAACCGAGGTTATTGTCCGATGCGCGAATCAAGATTTTATCGTCTTTGATGGTTGCATTTACATTCAACGAATCTTCAGCATCATCCCCAGATTCTATAATATTTGTATAGGCGTTATTATACCCACCCATGAAATTGACTTGATACGAATCATTTCCACCCTGTCCATCGACAATATCATGACCGCTACCGGCAATAATCTTATCATTGCCACCATCTTTGTTGGAAAGAGCTGTATCTTGTTGGACACCAAAATTCTTCGAGAACGCTTTTATAGTATCTCCAAAAATGGCACTAACATCATCTTCTTTTCCAGAATTAAACCAATTTGAAGAGGATGTATTCGGCGAGTTAAAATCAGCCCAGCCATTGTCACCAAAAACAATATCATTGTCAGCTCCACCATCTAGGGTATCAGCTCCTAAGCCACCATATATGACATCATCTCCAGAGCCGCCGTCAATAGTATCATTACCACCATCGCCATCAATAAAATCATTACCGGAACCGCCCTTTATCGAATCTATTCCGCCATTTCCTTCATTAGAACCATCGTCTCCAAAGATAACATCAGAACCATTTCCGCCATCAATAATATCGTTACCACATTCGACATTCGCTTCGACACCAATATCGCCGCTAAGTTTACTAAGTTTAACTTCTTCATCCGTCCCATTATTGGTCAATTCACGCGAAACATAGCCATACGGCAAAACACCGGCCGTTCCATCTTTTTTAGCGATAATCATATCCTTATCAGCAGGCGAATCTCCGAATATAATATCTACACCGTCGTCACCATTTATCTGGTCCGATCCGCTACCACCATACAGGATATCATTTCCTTGTCCACCAAAGATTACATCGTTTCCGGCCATTCCATTGACACGGTCTGCACCAGCACCGGCAAATATAAAGTCCAGTCCTTGGCCACCGATTATGGTATCAACACCGCCTTCATCATAGAGGTCAAAGCGGTCATACTTAACATCTTTCAACCAAGCTTTATCGTCGCCCTCACTAAAATCAACAAGACCTTTCCAACGGCCAAAATCGCCAAAAAGATAGTTAAGGAAATTTCCGCCATTAATAACATCTTTTCCAACACCACCCATCACCACATTTACAGCATCTCCGCCATAAATAGTATTGGTATCAGCACCGCTTTCTGTTGGAATTCCTTCAACTACAATACGCCTTTTTTTGTCACTATCCTCATCAACACGATACACGCCTTCTTCGCCAAAGATGATATTTAATGCTCCATGTCCCGAAGCCCCTTTTATGGTATCACCTCCGGAGCCACCTACCAAAACAGTATAGAAGCCATTCGCAAGAGCCAGGCCACTCAAATCTATTTCATCGTTTCCTTCGCCACCATAAACAATTACATCAAAAGCAGCATTCACATTGTCAGCACAATGAACAGTAATCGTATCGTTACACTTTCCTCCATAAATGTAAAGTGCACGACGACCATCCGCACCAGCCGTCACCTCGTATTCGGAATCGTTACTAATGCCATTGACAGTCACCTTCACATGATTTTCATCAACCACATTGACAACAACAACATCTTCTCCGTCAGTTAAATTTCCATTCAGCTGATATTCAGCATATTCACCGGCGCAAACAAACAGTCCTTGATTATCTATCTTTTTAGCTAAAATAGCATCATTAGATTTCTTTGCCGTATTAAATAGTTCAAAAGCTCCGCTACTCCAAAGAGTCCATTCTTTGCGATAGAACACTAAATCCAGATATGCAAAAGCCTCGGCCTCTATGGTTGCAGACAAATCAAACATATCCAGCGGATTAAACGAAGCCATGTCGGCCAATTCACCCAATCTGATTTTACCATCACAATTCGGATCAATAAAATCCATGTTTATGTTAAAATTCAAGCCAACGTTGATTCCTGCACGGCCACAAACACTGGCACCGGCAACGATACCCGAATGGAAAACCACTTCAGCAACATCTTTCCCGTTTTCATCAAGATCGTCGATATAGAAACCGTTGAGGAGTTGTCCATAATCCTTACATCCAGAATTCACCCATTTGCGAAGTCCATAGGAATCATAGCCAAAGCAGAGATCAATATTCACTCCAAAATTAAATCCAATATCGGCAAACAGCGGCCCCACAATGGCAAAGCTCTTGCGCCAATCAAAATTGAATTCGAGCGGACTCATGTCGAATTTAATCAAATCGACATCACCGCCCATCATAAGAGCCATCACATTCGAACGAGCTTTACCCGTATGAAGTAACGGAATCTCCCACTTTCCATCGAGGTCCGTTTTAAAAGTAACGGACTCGCTAGAAGACTCATCCCAGCCACTGCCATTGTTTTTAATAAATTTTGATACACTTCCTATACTAAAAGCATCCCTGACTTCATCATTTTGCAAGAATTCAGATACATTGGAGACCATCCCATTTAGGTACTGAAGACCTATCTTGTTTGAATCTTCATCAAGATCTTTATCATAAACAATCCAATTTCCAATGGATAGCCCGTTATCCAAAACTTGCTGTAAATCCCTAAGCACACTATCCATAGCGACAATATCGTCTAGGAATCCAAGTTTCATACCCTTACTTTCGCCATATTTCTTGATGAGGTCAAGAACCGTTATACGAATCGGACAAGCGGGCAACTTGTTCAAGACAGGAATTTCAGCCTGCAAGAAATCAATCAAGGGGCGAACCGGATCAAGGACCCGGTTTATATTTTTAACGACCGATCCGACTGTTTTATCAACAAACGCACCACAGTCAAACACTATGTTGCTAAAACCAACCTTGTCTAGAGTTCCGAAACCTTCACCCATTGTAGAGTGCCATTCCACGTTGAAATTGGCATCGATATGCGGAACATCAGTATTCCCGCCTATTCCCAGAATCAACTTTATACCCAGGTCGATATCGCCTTCAAGATTAGCTTCTGTCGAAAGTCCAGATTTTAAGCCGGTAAAATTAATTAGTTTATCAGCCTCCCTATCTGTAATTCGATCTCTGTCTTTTCTTTCATTCTCGTCATTCACCCCATCGTTCAAATCAAGGCCAAATTTCAAATCGAAGCCATGTTGGTCTTGCAGAATTCCCTTCATCGACAGGAATCCTAATTTGCCGTTTATTTCGCTCGCTTGCGGCATGACCTTGATTTTTAGTCTAAAATCATCCCCAAGATGCCATCCGTCCGAAGTTTCTTCGAATTCAGGGACTACATTGTTCTTATCGACATACCCATTCGACAGCAAAAGGAACGCACCATCTTCCAGCGACACCCCAAAGCCAATATCCAGGGTCCACTCCAATTCTATTTTTACACCACCATCTGCTTTTAAGCCCAGTCCAGAAAAACCGATATCGAAATTTCCATTTTTTTCCAATTCATAGGAACCCTTTAGGCGCATTCGCCAACAAGCACGGTCATTAGATTCTGAGAACTGAATTCCCTTATAATACCGTTTGAACGTTTCTCCGGCCCACTGTACCCCAGATGCACTTGGTTCACCAAGGTCTTCCAAAGCCCCCTTTAACAACATGTACAGTTTTTCGGAAACAGCTTGAGCCGTAAGTCCCTCAGACTTGTACACATAATTACGGAAAGGCTCTACCAATTGAGTATAAAGTCCAGTCAAGCTATCGGCGGCATTGACAATTGAATCGCCAATCAAGGGTATATTACGCACCGTCTTTTTTAGAAGAACGCCGTTCAAGTTACTTTGTACACGACGAACCGTATCACTCAAGCCATCGGCTACCTGGCGCAATTTTTCATATAAGAAAACTTCCCTTAATTTTTCTGTCACATGCGTCAAGTTGACAACAATATCGCCCGTTTTAACGCTATCGGAACTTTTACATACGCCAGTATCACCATTCCATACGGCAACCGAATTCGGCAATTTCGAAGACGAATAGGAAACAGCCTCATCAAAAGACAAATCATCAAAGCCGTCACTATTTGCCGAGCCTATCGTAATCTTGCCAGCATCAATACCGTACCGGAACACATAGAGTTCGCCCCCAAGAGAGATGGCAACGCTATCACTATATACAGTCGCGGACATCGACAGCCAACTTTTCGCTTGCTGATTCGCGCCCACCTGAACCAGCAACTGCTTAGAAACGTCTTTTTCCAAGACACAGATATTCATATCCGTAACAATATTGTCAGCCCAAAGATGAACGGTTCCTATTACAGTAGGCTTTTTACCGGTCTCATCAAGAACGGCAACATACTTTTTATTTTCTAAATCATATTTATAGTCAATGTGCGCCTTAAATGTCAAGTTTACATTTTGATACGCTTCAAGGGACCCTCCCAGATTAAACCCTTTTATGCCAAAATTCATCCCACCAAGTTCCGTAGCCTGGCCTTCGACAACTTTAGTCCATTCGATATCTATACCAATACCATTTTCAGTCAATGAAAAAAGGAAGGACACGCCAAGATTATCCTTAAAGTAGGCACTCAACTCCTGAACAGTCTTGAACTGACCCTGTTCAAGGCACTTAGCCATCTCGGTTATTTTGGAGCGAAGTCCCATAATTTCAAGGACATTCTTGCCCTGCAACGGCAAGTCTATATCGCATAAGAACGAATGCGATGGACTTTCCTCATCAGAAGATGAATCTCCGAATAGGTAAGACATCAGTTTTTCACTAAGGACTTCCCGAACACTTGTATAAAGGGAATTTATGGTAACAAATTCCGGCCCAAATGTTACTTCGGCTCCTTTCAAACCATCATTCTTAATGAAATCTATAACGAGCTTCGAATCATCTCCAGAGGTTTCATAATTGCCAAGATTCGTTTCACTATTCTCAGCCAGATCTTTTTTTAGATTTACATTCAAACTTGTTTCTGATTTAGCGTTGTATTGATTAACAGAACTCAGTTTCTCAAGAGAATCAAACAGTCCCTCCTCATTATCCATATTCAAGTTAAACTTAGACTCGCAAGATGCTCCAGTCAAATCACCAACAACATCCACCCCAAAAACGCCATATTGACCAGATACATCTACATTACCTTCTTTTACAGAATTAGTTATAGATAACGTCAATGCATCAAAACGAGCTACACTAGAGGAATCTTTTTTTATCTGAGCACTCTCAGTAAGCGTCGCATCTACCTTAAAATTCTTTTTTCCCGTATCAATTGAACCCGTCAATCCAAGCTGGCTTGCGATACTGAAGCCGTTTACATCCTTAATGGATTCGATTTTGTGGCCATCAACTCCGACGAGGTACAAGCCATTCCGGACAATTTTGCCATTGCATTGGAGAACAACCGCATCCAAGATTTCTTCAATTTTAGAATTCTTTGTCAAGCCAGGTAATTTTATCGATATAGGAGTTGTCTCTTTCTCAAGTTTTATCTCCATACAATCCGTCTTGCCACTTGCAGACAAAGACACTTCTTTCGAGCTAAAGCCAAGCCATCGCGCCACATCATCATCGCTAAATACGACAGCGTATCCTTTGGCAGAACAAAATCTAAGCTTTCTGCCATACGATTCAATCATCAAATCAGATATACTAATTCTATTTTGGAAAGTTGTTACAATATCGCCAACACTTGTAATTCCATTAAACAAACCTTCCTCAAAAATTACTTTTTTGATTTCAACTCCCTTCTCATCTTTAATGGTTACGTCAAATGCATTTGAATATTTTTCTGGCGAAATTTCTTTGGACACAAAGATATTTCCTTCCACACCAACAGGAAAACGATAACTTCCATTTAAAAGAATCTTGTTTAAATATTCTTTATGAGAAGAATTATACAATACAATGATACGATGACCTACATACAAGGCACTAGCACCATCAAATTCAGAATATTGAGCGAATAATGAATTCAACACAGATGCGAGGTCACTATTTTTTCCTATTCTATATTCGTTGCCCCCATATACAAGCTTTTGAACAGGCATCATAAGCGTATCAAAATAGCATCCCGTCTTCCACGAGACATTTGCCAATTCCCCACTCAACCCTGATGGTATAAAATTCACAGAAGTATCATCAACATATATTACATAATTAGAATCTCCTGATAAAGGAAAAACAGATACGGTGCTTTTTCCACTGTTGGTTAAATACGCTTCTATTTCATCTATAAAATTCTTTTTATTTGAATCAGCCGTAACACGGTCGTAGCCGATATCGTTACCACCAATTGCAACATTTCCGTACACAACAGAAGCTATCTGATTCACAGTATCATCTTCAGGAGAAGCAGCATCGTCCTCCAACACACCGATTTCTTCCAATGAATTCTCAACACCGGCTACAGACACATCACGAAGCGGAACAATCAAGCTAAAATCAAGAGTTGCCTTTGATTCTATTTTTACCGAATCGTTAATCAAAACTTCAAGTCCAAATAAATCGGAAAGATTTTTTTTCGAAATCGCAACATCAAATAGGTTACTAAACAAATCCGATCCATCATCTTTTTTCCCAACAACATTATTACTCTCGTCCAAGCACAAGTGAAATGGAATAACCAAATTTCCATTGGCATCGACCGAAGCCGCTACAGGAGCTGACTTATATTTGCTTCCATTTAAGGCCAAAATAAGTTCTTGAACTGTTTTGGGGGAACTATTCAAAACGCCTTCGAGCATAGCTGTTAAATTGAGAAGACTATTGGCGTTTTGCGCCAGCACACCCCCAAAATCAACACCTTTTATCGATTTCGATTGCGTCATCTCAGATTGAATTTCAGCTAGTTTCGAAGACAGTTCTTGAAGCTTGCACAAGATCTTGCCCATGGATATTTCACCAAAACCGGCTACGACAGGATTATTCCAATACATGCCGCTTTCAAGTATGGTCAAATTAAGATTGGTCGATAATCCAGAATTAAAGGTATGGGCATCCCTTAACGCATAGTCAAAGACACCTAAAATTCCATCGCCATATTCAATTGCAGAAGTCGCATTCGTTACTCTAACAAACGTTCCTTCATAAAGGTCTACTTCAGGCTGGCCTTGATCGGCGATTAAGCCTAAAACGCCGTATTTCGTTTCGGCCTCAGGATTTTCATCGAACAGGGCGGTCGCATATCTAGAAGCAACAAGTCCATTATCCGTCAACTTGGAACCGTCAAGATTCAAGCTACATTGGATTCGCTGGTTAACGCCTCTAAAATCGTACTCCGATTCCAGATTATAGCTTTCTCCAAGATTAGCAATATACGAACCGAATTTATCAGGACTAATACCGAGGCCAAAATCAGACATCATCACCGAAATTTGATTTCCCACGGCCTCTACTGAAAGCGAGTAATCCTCTTTCGTTTCTTGATACGTTGCAGAGCCAAATTTTCGAACAAAAGCGTTAAGAATATCTTGTGCAGAAAGCTCATTATTGTCAACCCAATTGCCATCAGAATCTTTAGAGGGCGTTTTTCCACCGTTGGCATTTTCAACAGCTTGTTTCAGATTCTTTTTTATAATATTGATGGTATCCGAAGCCTTAATGGAACCTTTTGTTTTATCTTTCACAGCATCGATAAAGTCGGCTTTTGATACCGTTTCCACTTCCCCGGAATCTTCATCTTGCAGATAAAGTCCCGTAACATCACCCTTACTGTTCCAATTGGTCCTAGAATAAAAATTATTATCACCAAGGGCTGTTACCGCAGTATTAGAAAGAGCTATAGAATCGATTTCCTCTAGCCACTGGGAAGCAGCAGCATCCATCATCAAACGAGGCTCTAACGACTCGATTTTATAGCTCTTACGGGTAGAATTCTTCTTGTTGTTCTTCTTTGACATAATAACTCCCAAAAGGCTTTTCCCCTAAGCCCTGTTTTTTAGTTTAAAATGGATGTCGACAATCGTTGATTAGTCTACACTATAATTCATCACGCAGCGGATGGGTAACTTGCTCGGTTTCTGTTCCGAATCACGAAACACAACTTCATATTCATCTAGAAGTGTTGTTTGCGCATACAAGGCTTTATCGCCCCTTTCAGCAGGGAGCCAGTATTCACCATACACACCCATACTTTTATATTTACCCCTAAGGTACCCGCCTCCAAGCAGTGCAGAAAATCCAACCTTATCCGTTCCCATAAAAAGTTTCGAAAGCATCTGGCTGGCTCCAAAATTAGTCGACGGAAGTCCTCTCCATTCAAACTCATTCAAGACATGCCACCCATCCGGACAAATACCCTGGTGTTGAATACGAGTAGACAAGCTATCAAAAACATCAGGACAATCAGCAGATGCTCCTAGGAAAAGAGTGTCACACGCCCGGTGGAACCCCATCGCTTCGCTCCAGGAATAAAGTCCGCCGAAACCGTTTTCGCAATACCAGGGATCATCGTTGTAGCAAAACTTTTCGACAACTCCGTCGGCGTTCGTTGCCGAATCTACGGGAACCATCTCACCATAATTTAAATTGCTCGCCATAATAACATACGTTGCTTTCACAGGTTTATCTTCGTACGTAATGGTTCTGTAGACTTTTCCATCGCGAGGGTCCGTAAACTCGCCATACTCGACATTTTCATTATACTGTTTCGACATATCGTAGTAGCTACTACTTGAAATTTCTGACGAACTAGATTTAGGCAAGGGAATCCAAAAGCCATCATGACATACAAATTCAACACGTTGGCGATTTTCATCTAAAGAAATCTTTTCGCGTCCTTCATATTCTTCTTTACAAGGATCAAGACTACTTGACGAAGATTTGACAGAAGGACCCTCATCTGAACTAGATGTATCCGAGCCAGAGTTCACTGAGGAACTACTATTTTTGCCACTTGCTGAGCTAGAAGACTTCGAACCGCCACCGGAAGACGTTCCTTTGTCCGTAACGGAACTAGAGGAGATTGCGTCATCATCGCCGCTACTGCTTGAAACTTCTGCCACCGGGTCAGGGTCGGCACTGCTGGAACTGCTGTCGCACGCAGTGAATACAGCAAGGACAAGAGAAAGAGCTAAAAAGATGGATTGCTTCGTTGCACTCGCAATGACGTGCGAGGCGAGAGCAGCAGAACCGCTAGCGAGTTCTATTGCCGAGCCGATGGTGTCATGCGCTCTGCGCAATACGTGTCTCATAAGACCTCCAGATATAAATTTCCCACCAAAAACCTACTAACCCAATCTAAAAATAGTAAAAGTTCCCGAAAACAGGGAACTTTTAATCATAAAAAGTATACTTTATATGTACTTTTACAACAA
>JBGUWV010000039.1:0-30208 GCA_045221475.1 Fibrobacter sp. | reverse complement strand
CTTGCCATCAAGTACCACCCGGACAAGAACCCGGGCGACAAGGAAGCCGAAGAAAAGTTCAAGGAAGCTGCCGAAGCATACGACGTGCTCAGCAACCCCGAAAAACGTAAGAACTACGACCAGTTCGGCTTTAACGCCCCCGGTGGCGGTTTTGGTGGCGGCGGATTCGGCGGCCAGGGATTCTCTTTCGAAGATATCTTTGCGAACTTCGGCGATATTTTCGGTGGCGGATTCGGCTTTGGTGGCGGTGGCCGTCGTGGCGGTGGTCGCAAGGCCGGGCCTCCGCGCGGAAACGACTTGCAGATCAAGGTGGCGCTCAGCTACAAGGAAATCTTCGAGGGTTGCACCAAGAAGGTTCGCCTGAAACGCTATACTCCGTGTACCGAATGTAACGGCAAGGGCGGCACCGACATCAAGACTTGCGAAACCTGTAAGGGTACGGGGCGCGTGCGCCGCGTATCTGGCGGATTTTTCCAAATGGTTTCCGAGAGCGTCTGCCCCACCTGTAACGGTATGGGCGAAGTGGTCGCGAATCCGTGTAGCCGTTGCCACGGCGAGGGCCGCGTGCAGGAAACGGAAGAAATCTCCATCAAGATTCCGGCGGGCGTTGCCGAAGGCCAGTACCTGAACCTGCGTGGCGAAGGCAACTGCGGGCCTCGCGGCGGTGCCTGCGGCGACTTGCTGGCGGTCATTGCCGAAAAGCCTGATGACTTCTACACCCGTGAAGGCGATGATTTGCACTGCGAAATCAAGGTGCCGGTCCATAAGCTGGTTCTTGGCGGTACGCAGAGAATCCCCACGCTGGACGGAGGCGAAGTGCAGATCAAGATTGCAGCCGGCACTCAGGCCGGAAGCATTTTGCGCCTGCGCGAACAGGGTCTGTACCCGCTGAACAAGCGCGGCGACCGTGGAAGCCTCTACGTGAACATCGGCGTGGAAATCCCGAAGGACCTCTCCCGCGAAGAGAAGGAACTCTACCAGAAGCTCGCGGAACTGCGTCACGACAAGGAAACCGCGCAGGAAGAGTCTTTCCTTGAGAAGATGAAGAATCTGTTCAAGTAATTCTCCCCTACGGATCTAAGAAATTCTCCCGGACAGCGATGCCCGGGATTTTTTATTTATAAAGTGACATTTTGTAGATTGTGAGGTGTTTAACAGGAGAACAAATTCTCTTGGTAGGAGACACAATGAAAAAGGTTGTCATTTTGAACGCGAGTCCGCGCAAAGACGGAAACATCAGCCAAATGCTGAATATCATAGGCGATGCGCTGTTTGAAAATGGCACCGAAGTCAATATCATTGATGTCTGCAAGTTGGAATTTCGCCCGTGTATCGGCTGTATGAAATGCCGTAGCACACACGACTGCATCATGCCGGAAGACGATGCGAAACGGATTCTGCGTCTGGTGCAAGAAAGCGACGCTCTTGTGGTCGGTTCGCCTTGCTATTGGGGCAATATGACCGGGCAACTCAAAATGCTTTTTGATCGCTGGGTTTATGGAATGATGGACCACAGCGAAAAAGGGTACCCGATTCCCCTCTTGAAAGGAAAGAAAGCCGTCATTGTCACGACATGCACTACCCCATGGCCTTTTAACCTAATTTTCAAGCAGTCAGCAGGCACAGTCCGCGCCTTGAAAGAAGTGCTTTGCTGGAGCGGTTTCAAAATTGCAAGCGTAATTCAAAAAGGCGCAACCCACAAAAGGCCCGGCCTTACGCCCAAAGAAATTGCCAAGTGCAAGAAGATTGCCTTGTCACTTGGTTCGCATTAAAATTATTCCGCTTCGCGCTGTAATTGCGGGATTATTTTATCGGACCATTCCTCGAAATCGCCGGCTTCGATGTGGTCACGAGCCTGTTGCATCAAATGCAAATAAAAGTGCAGGTTGTGCAGCGTTGAAAGCGTCCAGCCGAGGGGTTCCTTGGTCTTGAACAGGTGACGAACGTAGGCACGGGTGTAGTTCCTGCAGCAATGGCAGTCACATTCCGGATCTAGCGGGCGGTTGTCTTCGGCAAATTTGGCATTCTTGTAACGAAGCACTCCCCTGCTGGTATAAATGAGGCCATCCTGTGCGTTTTTCGCGGGCAAGATGCAATCGAACATGTCGACGCCGCGCTTGATAAGTTCCAGCAAGTTCCAGGGCGTGCCCACCCCCATCACGTAACGAGCGCGGTCGGCAGGCAGCGAATTCGTGCAGAAATCCGCAATTTCGTACATGGTTTCGACAGGTTCGCCTACGGAAAGCCCGCCCATCGCATAGCCGTCGGGAGCGATTTCCTTGAGCGCGTCGATGGATTTTTGGCGTAGTTCCTTGTGCATGCCGCCCTGCACAATTCCGAAGAAGAATTGCGGGTAATCATGGACCGGTGGATTTTCGCGGAGCCAATCCACTGCACGGCGCGTCCATTTGAGCGTGTAGTCCAGCGAGTGCGAAGCCTCTTCGACGGTGCTCGGGTAAGGCGTGCATTCGTCGAAGGCCATAATGATGTCCGCGCCGATTTCGCGCTGAGCCTTCATCACCGATTCTGGCGTGAACAGATGGCGAGATCCGTCCAAATGACTGCGGAATTCAACGCCATCTTCAGTAATGTGGCGAAGTTCCTTCAGGCTCCAGACCTGAAATCCGCCGCTGTCCGTGAGCATGGGGCCGTTCCAGCCCATGAACTTCTGCACGCCGCCCATCTTCGCCACCAGTTTCGTTCCCGGGCGCAAGTATAGGTGGTACGTATTCGCGAGAATGATCTGCGCCTGCATTTCACGCAGGTCCCGAGAAGAAAGCCCCTTCACGCTCGCAAGAGTGCCCACCGGCATAAAAATCGGCGTTTCGATTGTACCGTGCGCCGTATGGAGGCGACCGCGGCGGGCCTTGCTCTTGTCGCTAGTCTTGACGAGTTCGAAGGGATTCTGATTCACGGGGCAACCGAATTAAAGTTGTTCGCGGATTTTTTGAGCGAGGGCGAAGCCGGCGGCGCGGGCCTGTGCAACAGAGTCGGCGGCGCGGGCGTCAAGGGGCTGCGAAACTTGAGCGCGGAGCAGGCGTTTGCTGGATTCATCCCAGTAAATGCCGCGGAGCGCGAGGGTACCGGCATCGCTAAATTCGGCGAAGCTTGCGACCGGAAATTGACAGCCGGCGTTGAGCGCCTTGAGGTAAGCCATTTCGGCGACGGCGATGGCATACGATTCAGCATCGTTGACGCGAGCGAGAATTGAGTCAATGGATTGCTTCGCCACTCCGTGGCTCGCAATGACGTTTAAGGTTTCAATCGCAAGGATGCCTTGGCCGGAAGCCGGGAGCATTTGTTCTGTGCTAAAGTATTCAGTCACCTGGTCGGCAAGCCCCATGCGCTTGAGGCCGGCGGCGGCGAGCACAATGGCGTCTAATTCCGCAAGCTTACCGAGGCGAGTCTGGATGTTTCCGCGAATAGGCACGTATTCCAAATCTGGGCGAAGCGCCTTCAATTGCACCACACGGCGAATGCTACCGGTGCCGACGCGGGCCCCTGCGGGCAAATCCATGAACTTGATTCCAGCGGCTCCCCCTCGGGCAATAAATGCATCGCGCGGGTCTTCACGCTTCAATACGGCTGCAAGTTTGAATTCGGGCAAAACTTCTGCCGGCATGTCCTTAAGGCTGTGTACAGCAATGTCGGCGCGGCCTTCCAAAAGGGCAACTTCAAGTTCCTTGATGAAAACGCCCTTGCCGCCAAAGCTAGCCAAAGATTTATCGAGACGGCGGTCACCTTCGGTCGTCATCGAGACAAGTTCATAGCTCAGTCCTGGATTCACCGCCACAATGGCATCGGCAGTCATGGTCGTTTGCGCCAAGGCTAGCGCACTCTTGCGGGTTGCAACACGCAGCTTACATTCACTCATTGTTCGCCCCCAAGCACTTGAGGAAGACTTGCACATCTTCGGGCGAATTTTCGGCCTTCACCTTGTACAAGAAATCGTTTGCCATCTTTTTGGCAAAGCGTTCATACATCATTTGCACGCGGTGGCGATCTTCTTCCGGCAAATCAGGCATTGAACGGAGCAATTTGTCTGATTCTTCATTCGCCGACTTTAGCATTCTTTCAGCATGCACACTAATCTGTTTCGAGACTTCGTCCATGCGCATCCACTGCAAGAATTCGTCGATGCCTTCTTTCAAAATCTTCTGTGCGGCTTCAAGCTCGATCATGCGCAGGCGACGATTTTCAGACACAACCTTTTCGAGGTCATCGACGCAAACGTATTGTACGCCTGCAAGTTCGCCAACGCTAGATTCTGCGTTTCGCGGGCTACCCAAATCAATCACCAAGCGCTTAGATTCTTCGGCCCCAATCGCCTTCGCATATTCTTCTTTCGTAATAATCGGCTCTTGGCAAGCGCTGCAAAGAATCACCACGTCACACTTGCCGAGCACTTGATAACGGTCTTCAAACTTAACCGGCGTGAGCACGTCTGCAAATTTTTCGGCATTGGCAAAGGTCTTGCTGCTCGCAAAAATCTTGGTGGTATTCTCTTGTACGTACTTGAGCATCAAGGAGCCCATTTCGCCGAGGCCCACAATGTACACCGTGCGGTTTTCCAGGTCATCGAAAGTGTGCTGCACCTGTTTCATAGCCAAGAACGGAATGTTGCAGCTGAGCTTGCTCAAGTTGGTTTCGGTCTTGATGCGCTTGGTGGTGTGAATAGCGCTCTGAAAGAGCTTGTTCAGGGTATTCCCCGTTGCATTCAACTGGTGCGCCGTTTCGTAGGCGCGGCCAATCTGGTGTAAGATTTGGTCTTCACCCATCGCCACCGAATCAAGACCCGCACACACATTCATCACATGGTGCGCCACCTCGTCGCCCGACTTAAAGTAAAAGAATTTCGCAAAATCGTCGTAGCTCTGCCCCGCCAGTTTGCAAACATACTGGACAAGTTCGGCGTCGGTCAGATCGCGGTCAGAGGCCACGTAAACTTCGGTACGGTTGCAAGTCGCAAGAATCAAAAGTTCATCGAAGGGAGAATTGCTCAACGCATTGGTCTTGACATCCATCGGGATGTAGAACTTTTCGCGGACTGCGATTTCGGCCACCTTGTGGCTCATGCCTGCCATGTAGATTTTACGCATGGGCTAAATTTAGAAAAAACTCATTGGCCTATTTCGTTATCAATCCACTGGTAACGTTTTTTCATCCACTCGGTCATGACCTCCACCGCTTCATCATACGAATCGTACGGATCCTTGAGTGCCCAGTTTTCTGTATTTCCGATAACGGGCCAGCGACGGTATTCATTATCTATCGCTTTTTCAATAATCGCGCGATAAACAGGAATGCTGTCGATAAGAGCCTTAAAGGTTTTGCGATGATTATTCCAATAGTCCAATGCCGCCTCTTTAACTACGGAATTCTGCATGATGTAGTAGTTCAAGCGATACTTGCGAATATACCAATCTTCTGGATTCTGGTTCTGTTCGCGTGAGGCATTTCCGAAGGCCAAATCGAAATCCCATAGGGGTCCAAAATGAATCGTCTCCCCTTTTTTCCATGTCATGAACACGCTGCGGGCATAGTTGCCGTCTTCATTTTTTGAGTATTCCTGCACCCAATAGAAAAGTAAAAAGTCATCCACATCCAACCAATTCTTGATTTCGTTTGCCCTGTGAAGGTAGTAGTCCTCCATGAAATTTTCAAAGGCGTTCAAGTGATTTTTCAAAAGTTTTTCTGTTTCGGGCGATGGATTCTTGGGCGATTTTATGTGGTAATAGTACTGGTTGTCTGTTAGAACATAGGGTGGATCGAATTTTTTGGAGTCTTCTTTTTCAAGAAGGAAGGTGGTATCGTTTTCATCAATATTTACGCGGTTCTTGCCCACCTTGATGGTTTCTGATAGCAGGTACAGCCCCATGTAATTACGATTCAGGTAGATTTCTACAAACTGCATTCGCGGGGTGTATTTAGCGCCCAGCCACTCCGAGAGTCGAGTCATCATGTAATTGCGTAAATGGGTCTTGTCTCCGAAATTGGCCACAAGAGCCCAATCGCGATTTTTGGGCATGCCTAATAGAGAAACCTTGTCTGTAAATTCCAGTTTCATGCCGTACTTGGGCATTTTGAAGCTGGAATTGCCGCGCCCGCGCACAGTAAGCTCATAGACTTCACTTTCAGGGGCTTTTTCACCATAAATCTGCAAGTGCGAAGGAATCTCGGTTTCCCGGTCTCGTACTCCAGCAAAATCCTCCGTTTCTATGACAATTCGCGGAAGTCCTGCGTAAGGGTACATTGAATCGTCTATTGGCAAATGGTCGGGATCGCTTTCGGTTTCGGCCCAGTAACATGCGGCAAAGCAGATACAGCAAAGGATTGCTGCAAGCTGTTTGAGCAAATTTATTTTGCGGACCATAAAATGCATCAACGCAAATATAATTTTTTATATTTCAGTGCATGAACAAATTCATTGGGTGCATTCTGTTGTTTGCCTGCGTAGCATGCTTTGCTACGGAGAACCTGCACCCAGTTGCCGCTCCGACAACCTATTTGGGCATCCAAGGGACAGTTGAATTAGACGAAGACGTTTACAGCGGTGACATGGATGTTTCGGCTGAATATGCGGTACACCCACGCCTAAGTCTTTACGTAGACGGGGCTTTCCGCTTTTTGAGCTACAGCTACGAGTATTCCACCGAAGGTTACATTCACAATTATTGCAATCTGCACGTGAACGGTTTTAATGAGACTTATGTGGGGGCAAAAGGGATTATTTTCCCCTATCTGGGACTGAATTTAGGCTGGCGATTTCCGCCCGGCGAAGGCTCCCAAAAGAACCGTTTTCACCGTCTGAATATTGAACCGTTCAGCCTGCTGCAGGTTTCCAAAAAACTGACGGTTGGCACCGCATTTCGTTACAATGCCTTCCTCGAAGACAAGAACTTTAAGCCCGGCGACGAAGTCGGTTTCAAGGCGTCGCTCATTTGGAAACCGGGCTGGAACGATTCTTTAAAAAAGGGCTGGGAAATTAGCGAAGTTTTCCTTTACCAAGTCCGAATTGAAGAGTCTGAAAACAGGAACTTGGATAAGCCCTATCGCGGCATGAAGGACAAGTATCGCGGCATGAAAATGAAGTTTGATGCTATGCGTTACTTCAACATTGCTGGGTTTTCTACCGGATTCGGGTTGAATTACGAAATTCACGAAGGAACGTTATTCGGCTTTGAAACCGGTCACCGTGTCGGAATCGAAATGAAAATCCGATAAGGGAAAATTTTAAGCGAAAAAGCGGAAACTCGTTTTCTTGAGTTCACGCACCGAATGCAAAACGACGTAATCAGGGTTGCCAATCGATTCGGCAGCCTCTTTAATTTGACGTTCCAATTCTTCGGTAGATTGGGCATGCATCATGGCGTAAAGCGTGTACGGGAATCCTTCGAAAGCCGGACGCTCATAGCAATGGGAAATGTAGGGCTTACTGGCAAGGATTGCTCCGGCTGGATTGCTTCGCCCTTGGCTCGCAATGACGTCGGTCTCGTCTAGCTTAAAACAAACCATGGCGTTAAAAGCAAAGCCTGCTTCTTGATGACGAAGGATCGCCCCAAAACGGCGCATGCGTTTCAGAGCCAGGTCTTCGCGGAGTTTGTCACACGAAACGCCCCAATCCTTGAACGGGGTCAGTGTATGCGGAATGTCATCGCAGGCAATGCGGATTCGTGCACGATCTGCACCTGCCATCGGTTTCGACCTGACACAAGTATTTTTACGGATTACCGGCGCTGCAGAACCGCCCATCACCGTATTAATCTTGAACTTCTTGGTCGCAGAGAGAATATGTACGTTGTGCAGTTCCGTTTTCGCACAAACGTCATCGACAATCTTTTGGATTTCTGCTTCTGATTGAGCAATGACGGTAAACCACACATTGTATTCATGACTGCGCACGTAGTTGTGCGTAATCGCAGGAATTTTATTTACGGCGGATGCGAACGCATCTAAGGCGGGTTCCGGCACATTCCCAGCGCAAAGGCGAGAAATAAAGCCCAGCGCCTTGGAATCGTACACGCCACCAATGCGGCGGATAATCCCCGATTGACGCAAATTTTCGACTGCGGCAAAAACGCTCTGTTCGTCGGAAGCAAGCTTCTCCGCCAACACTTGATACGGGCGTTCTTCCAACGGAAAAGCGTCCTGGACGACAGAGAGAAGAAGCTGTTCAAGTTCAGTCATGTAAAACTAGAAGTGAGTGGTGTGGAGTGTGAGGTGTGAAATGATATTCATTACACATTCCACACTACACATTATCCATTAATTTCCTCGTCCGTCAGGTAGCAGGCCGGATCCTGTTCCCAGAAGTCGCCTGTCACCGCCTCGGCGCGGGTACGGAAATTGCCGTTGCAAAGGTTCAGGTAGGCGCACTTGGGACAGCGGCCTTTCAGGATAGGCTTGCGGTTCTTGAGGCCTGCCATAATCGGATTCGATTCGTCGCTCCAGATTTCACCAAAATTGCGTTCACGCACATTACCCAGCGTAATGTATTGCGTGAACTGGTCGGGATGAACATTACCGATGCTGTCGATGTTGCCAAAGGCCATGCCGCTGCGGTTTCCGCCATTGCGCTGGATAAGTTCCAAGACCTTTTCGGCGCGAGCAGGATCTTCGCGCTTCATGCGCAGGTACAGGTAAACGGCGTCGGCGTGGTTATCGACGGTCAAGATTTCCTTGTTGATTCCGCGTTTCTTGAAGTCGAGCGTGCGGTCGATAATCAGGTCCATGGCCTTGCGACTTTCTTCATGGTTCAAGTCGTTTTGCACCATCGCAGAACCGCGACCACTATAAACAAGGTGATAGAAGCACACGCGGTCGATGTTTTCGGCTTCAAGCAAGTCGAAAATGGCGTTCAAGTCTTGCACATTGTAGCGCGTAATCGTAAAGCGGAGGCCCACCTTCTGGTCGGTTGCCACACAGTTACGGATGCCGCGAAGGGCTAGCTTGTAAGCGCCTTCCTTACCGCGGAACTTGTCGTGGGTGGCTTCGCAGCCGTCCAAGCTAATGCCCACATAGCCCACACCCATGTCCTTAAGCTTCTTAGCGACATCTGGCGTGATGCAGGTGCCGTTGGTACTAATGGTCGGGCGAATACCCTTGGATGCTGCATAATTCGCTAGTTCAAAGAAATCCGGACGCAAAAGCGGTTCGCCACCGCTAAAAAGAATCACCGGCACCTTGAAATCTGCCAACTGATCAATGAGAGCCAAGCCTTCTTCGTGGGTCAGTTCGTTCTGGTACTTGATAGCCTCGGAGCGGGCATAGCAGTGAACGCAACTCAGGTTGCAGGTCTTGGTGCAGTTCCACACCACCACCGGGCCGCGACCGGGAGCTACCCCATTCTTGGATTCATGGGCACGAGGTTCGTAACGCAGTTGATCCCCGTAATTCGGGGTATCCATCAAGAGCTTGGTAATACTAATCATAATCTAAAACTTTTTTGGGAACATTCCAAAGATAGAAAAATAACCTCGGTTACCCGAGGTTATTTAATGGTTATGCGTGAAGGCTCAAAAGATTAAAGCTTCACAGAATCCTTAGAGATGAACTTCTTGATCTTCTTGTCGCCCATCCAGAGCTTCTTGTGGCTCTGCAAATCGGTGAGTTCCAGGTCCACCTGGTAGAAGATCACGGACTGGCCGCCTTCCTGGTCCACGATGGTGTTGATGGTGCCGGTCAGCATCCAGTCAGCACCGGTTTCCTGGTGGAGTTCCTTGGAAGTTTCTTCCGTAGCGTTGCCCTGCTGGTCGCGGACTTCTTCACGGAGTTCGGCACGTTCGGCGGAGTTGGCAACGAAGTCAACAGCACCGGAGTTCAGAAGGGCACGTTCCATGTCCTTGATGAAAGTTTCGACACTGATGTGTTCGTGGCTCTTGTTACGAACCTTGCCAATCACGACGGTCGGGGTACGGCCCATTTCGCCGATGACTTTTTCGATTTTCGTGCTGCCCAAGCAACCGGAAATCATTTCGTCAGCCACCAAGCGGGAGTCCGTGTCATTCCACTTGCCCGAAAGGTCCGTGGTAGAATTTTCATCGACACGGGTCACCGTCTTGCCGCCGCTGCTGCATGCGACCATGCAGAGAGAGCAACCGAGAGCGAGGATAGCAAACAATTTACGCATTAGATTTCTCCTTGAAAATTTTTAACAAATGTACAAAAAATCCCCAGGCTTTAAACCCGGGGACTTTTAAATTGTCGAAGAAAGATTACTTTTCAGCAAATTTCTTAGAGGCAGCCTTGACCTTCGGGTCGTTCTGTGCATCCTTGATCTTCTGCTTGATACCGTCTTCAATCTGCTTCTTGAGCTTGGCGGCGAGGGCGGGGAAACGTTCTTCCAGGGAATCGCTAAAGACAGCCGGTTTCTTGGGAGCGGGAGCACCCTTACGCTTGGCGTTCAGGGGGCGCTTCTTCTTGGCCGGGGCCTTCTTTTCTTGGGATTTTGTTTCCTGAGGCTTGACTTCTTCTGTGGATTTGACTTCAGTTTCTTCTGACATAATAGACCTCTTGGAAATATTGTTAATTTGACGGCGCAAAAATAGTAAAAATCCTCAAATTTGCAAGTGGATGGGGTTCATCCACACCCTTAGGTCCGAATAAAAACAGACGGCGCGAGACCGTCTTGCACAAGAATCAGCTTTATTATATATGAACAACTCTCAGTTCGCCGGGAACTGCGGTGTACTATCTTTTCCGCCCATTTTTCAAGAGGATTCGGAAATGAATGATTTCTTTATTGAGGTGCAGACTATTTTAGATACCAAAGCGAACAATATCTCTGCATATACCTATAAAACATACCTGTCCCATTTGCGTAAGTTACGACTCTACAGGGCAAACGTCGATTGTAGCGAGCTTACGGCTAGTTTTGTGGCTGGTTATATTGATTTTATGCGGGCTCGTGGCAATAGCGAAGGGACAATCTACCGGTCGCTTTCGATTCTCCGCTGGTTTATAAGGGTATTGTTTCGCCACCAGGTTATTTCCAACGACCCAATGCGGGATTTTCAGCTCAAAAAGGCCAAAAATCGTCGGGAATTCCTCGAAATTGAGGAACTTGAAAAACTCTACTACAGTTTTAAGACAGATTCCGCAAAACTCAACTTTGGAGAACAGGAAGCCTTGCGTGCGTTTCTTTTTTCGTGCTTTACGGGGCTACGCTATTCGGATCTTAAACGACTGGCTCCTCGGGACATGCAAAACGGCAAAATCCGCATGTTTACGCAAAAAACGGATGCCCCGGTTTACATACCCGTTCCAAAACAGGCGATGGAACTCCTCAAAAGTACATCGGGAACGGTGCTACATGTGGTAAATAACTCCACATTTAACAAGAACTTGCGGTCCGGAGCGCAAAAATTGGGCTTTTCTCGCTATCTACACGCCCACCTCGCGCGCCATACCTTTGCAACATCATGTATTACATTCGGCATGCCAGTGGAGGTTGTCTCAAAAATGCTAGGGCACACGAACTTACGAACGACTTTAATCTATGCGAACTATTCGAATTTTGTGATTGACCGCGAGATGGAAAAATTCCGAATCAACATTCCCAAATGACCGAACCGCCACTCGTAGACTACGAAATGACACTCCAGATTTTTTTTACAAAAAATGATATCAATTGCCACCGGAATATTGTTTTATCACATTATTATAACTATATTGTAGCATGATTGATTGGTGTTAAATATGGTGTATTGTTGCGATTTATTTAAGGTTGTCGTCAAATACACCGCAGTTCCCGGCGAACTGCGGTGTGGTTCACGCAAGGCTCTGGATTTATTGCGAAAACCTGGACTTGGTGTCGTGAGGTAGAGAGTGTGTTACCCTGCGTATAGTGCTTTACTTTGCGTTAGCAATACCGAAAAACTGGAATGGTTATCCGTTGCGCTAGATAGCATGATTAACCAGACCGTGAAACCGGCTGAAATCGTACTAGTTGAAGATTGCTCTTTGACTGACAATCAAAATGCTTTGATAAATCAATATAAAGAAAAGTATCCGAATCTGTTTAAGACATTATCCGTGCCGTGCCAAACGGGTTTAGGGAATGCCTTGAAACAGGGCTTTTCTGCTTGTACAAATGGTTTTGTCGCCTGCATGGATGCCGAAAGCTACTCCGCACCAACACGTATTGAAGAAAGCTTTGACAGCATGTTCGAAAAGAAAGTGGACTTGGTCGGATCTAATGTAAATGTTTTTGCCGATAGCATCGACAATGTTGTAACGCATCGGAAATATCCAGAAACGCCCGAACGCATATACAAATACGCCAAAAAGAATGCGCCCATGAACCTCGCCTCCGTTTTGTTAAAAAAAAGATTGGTGCAGGTCTGCGGAGATTACGAGAACTGCTATTTGGCCGAGGATTTCGCCCTATTTATCAGCCTTCTGAGAATGAATGCTAAAGGATACAACATTCAGAAGCCTTTAGTCTATGAGCGTTACAACAATACTCTTTATAAACAGAATAGTGGATGGGAACATTTTAAGGCCATGGTCGAATTCAACCAGCTGTTCTATAAAACAGGTTGGTTTACCTATCGGGATTATGTTCGCCGAATCATAAGGAACGGCGTGGAGAGTTTTATGCGCCCTGTTGTAAGAAAATGCATTGGGTATAGAGGTTTTATCAGATAGGAAGTCTGCTGTTTTATGAACATAGTCTATGCAAGTGACGACAATTATGCAGAAATCATGGGCGTTTCCATGCTTTCCTTATTTGAAAATAATAAGGACACCCGTGAAATTGTTGTTTATGTGCTAGATTCTCAAATAAGAAATGATAATAAACAGAAATTACAGCAAATTGCAGACGTATATAATCGCCAGTTGAATTTTATTTCAACTCAAAATGTTGTAGATAAAATAAATAGTATAAAACAAGACAGAGGTGGCGCCAGTCAATTTTCTCGACTCTTTCTTTCTGAATTATTGCCGCTAGAATGTGATCGAGTTCTTTACATAGATTGTGATACGATTATTAGACATTCTCTTGAATCCCTCTATAAAATTGATTTCGAAGGGAATATTATATGTGGCGTAATGGATTGCATTAGTAAGCAACATCGAGCTCGATTAGGATTAAAAGAAAACGCCCTTTACATTAATTCAGGCATGATGTTAATTGATATGAATGCATGGCGTGAACGGAAAATAGAAAAAAAAATTGAGTCTGTTATTAGGAAAAATAATGGTCACGTTCCTTATGCAGATCAGGGAATTATAAACACTGCATTGCACGGGTACATCAAGAACGTCCATCCTCGCTACAATTGCATTTCTGTATATACGGCATTTAATTTTAACGATTTGCTCGAATATAGGCAACCAAGTGCCTGTCTTTCAAGTTTGGAAATTGAAGAAGCACGAAAAGACCCGACTATAATGCATTTTGTAACACTATTCTGTATGTCTCGCCCATGGTACAAAGATGCGAATGGCCCTTTTTTTGATGAATGGCGTCTTTATAAATCAAAGACTCCATGGAAAGATTGCCCTGAACGAAATCCCCAAAAAGGAAAATTTCAAAAAATCGGGGCAACCCTTTACAAATTTGCTCCGCATAGTGTAAGCTTGACGATTTTAGGTTTTTTACATGCTCGTGTTAAGCCGTTGGTAATGAGATAAAATATGTTTCAAAGAATTAAAATACTTGACATACATTTTCGTTGTTGCGGTGTTAAAAAAGCTACTGAAACCGACTTTGATTTTAAGATTAAAGTTGATAAAATGCAAACGTTTTACTTGAATACGAAATAGTAACATGGTTTCCTATTCAAACAATAATAAGCGAATTGCAAAAAATACGCTCTTACTATATGTAAGAATGATTTTTGTTTTGGTGGTAAATCTTTTTACTAGCCGTATTGTATTAAATGCCCTTGGCGTTGATGACTTTGGCATTTACAATGTGGTTGGAGGTTTTGTCACCATGTTTACCATATTGAGTAGTAGCTTCTCTACAGCGATATCACGGTTCATTACATACGAACTAGGAAAGGGAAATTCGTCAAGGCTAAACTCAATTTTTTGCACTAGCGTTAACATTCAACTTTTGATGTCTGTTATTGTTGTTATTGTCGCAGAAATTATCGGAATATGGTTTCTAAATACAAAAATGAATATCCCTGTGGATAGAATGTCTGCGGCAAATTGGGTTTTGCAATGTTCTATTGGAGTATTCGTTTTAAATCTTTTTAACATTCCATTTTATGCAGAAATTATTGCGCACGAACACATGAATGCGTACGCCATTTTAAGTATAGTTGATTTTTCTTTAAAACTACTTGTAGGCTATATGCTTTTTATTTCACCATTTGACCGTTTGAAAATATATTCAATTGTTCTTTTGGCAGAGGCTTTAGTAATGCGCATTGTTTATATGAACTACTGCTCAACGCATTTTAAAGAATGTTCATATAGGCCTTATTTTGACAAAAAACTTATTGGAGAAATGGGAAAATTTGCGGGATGGAATTTTTTAGGGGCGTCAGCAAGTATTGTGAACACACAAGGTGTAAATATGCTTATGAACATTTATTTTGGCGTAACGGTTAATGCAGCGAGGGGCTTAGCGTCTCAAGTTGATGCTGCGGTAAGAGCATTTACAAGTAGTTTCACCACAGCTATAAATCCACAAATAACAAAGTCGTATTCCGTAGGCGATTTAAATTACACGAACCAACTTGTATGTCGAGGTGCAAAATTTAGTGCATTCCTTTTTTTGTATATGGCCGTGCCCATTATTTGGGAAACACCAACCCTGTTAAGAGTTTGGTTGATTAATCCCCCTGAATTTTCAGTCCCATTTGTTAGACTGCATGTTATAGCAAATTTTATAGATGCCGTTCTTGGGAGTACTTTATGGACAGCCATTATGGCAACAGGTAATATCAAAGGATTTCAGACAACTTTAGCAATAGTGATTTTTTCAGTTTTTCCTATATCATGGGTCTTTTTTAAATTAGGTTTTGATCCAACTTCGACTTATTTAATTTGCATAGCTGCATATTGCGTTGCCTTCTGTACAAGACTTTATTACGCAAAAAAGCAATTAAATTTGTCTTTAAAATTTTTTCTCAAATATGTGATATTTAGAACAATTCCAGTTGCAACTTTAAGTTTTGCGTTTCCCATTCCATTGTTGATAAATATGGAGGCTGGGTTTGCAAGATTGGTAATGACGAGCTTTTTTAGTTTTGTTACATCGTCATTCTTAATTTATTTTATAGGACTTGAGAAAAATGAACGCGAACATGTTAGGAACATGATTGTTGTAAAAACTCAGAGTATTTGGAAAAAAATCAAGAAATAATATACAGTGTGTTTAAAAGAGGCTTTGGGTGAATTATAAATTACAATTTTGTTTAAATTATTTCTTGTATGTATGCATCTGCCTACAATGCATATTACACCCTACACTTGAAAATATATATGCATGTACATCAATAGGCTTGGGATGGTGTTTGATAAATAAAAAAATAGCTACTGAAATAAATTTTATTCAATATCCGTTAGTTACCTTAATTTTATATTCTTTCGCTTTGTTTTATTTTTATACGGCTGTTCCTGTAACTTTATTTGAAGGAAAACCAGTTACATTCAATTTGGAACGCCCTTTTCTAACATTTACATTACAATTTGTGTACCTTTTATTGCTAATAGCCGCGTTTGATTTTTTTGTTAAAACAAATTTTTTTATTGTTTTTCAAAAAATTTTCAATGGAATAGGCCTGTATTATAAGTTATCTACGAAAGAAATATGGATACTGGCTATTGTTGGTTTGTTATCTTTCTTGTTCTCTAATGGACAAACAACAATAGAGGCAGAAAATAGGTCTTCTATTGATCGATTGTTAGAAGGATTTGTTTTTTTAACCTATTTGCCTTTTGTTTTTATTTCTGTTCCATATGGTTGGAATCAAATTGATTCGGAAAAAAAATGGAAAATATTTGCATTTTGTTATTTCATAGTCTTATTCATTTTTGCGGTTATGACAAACAGGCGTCATGCCATTTTTGGGTATCTAATAGCACCTATTTTACTTTGGATAATTAAAGTTGTCAGAAACGGAACTCTGAAAACAGCAAAAATTTCATTTCTTAAAAGTATAGGATTGTTACTTGTTATATTCTTGGTTTTTGGTCCATTAACGGATTTTTGTTTAGCAATGAGTGTTCTTCGTGCAAAAACTTCAGAAATTGGAGGTATGCAACTATTGCTAGAAACATATGAAACGTATAAAGATAAAAGTTTATTAGAACAACAGTATCGTTTTTTTTCAAGTGACCAGATAGATTTAAACTCGATAGGTTATACGGAATACTACGTAGACAATATTTTACTAAATCGTTTTTGTAACATGAAACCTATCGATAATTCTGTAAAATACATGACAAAGGTGGATTGGTTTGTTGGGGATTCTTACATGAAGGAAAAACTAAAAGATAATATAATTTATTTAGTTCCTACCCCAATTATAAAATTTTTTGATGCCAACTATAACAAGTTTAAAGATGCAAGACATGGTTTTCATGATTATCTAATAAATAGAGCCACAAATACTGAAGGAGGTGGATATAGAGTAGGAGGAGATATAGGAATTGGTTTTGCAACTATGGGAATATTATTTATCCCATTTGTCATTATTTTCTATGCATTTGTCTTTTCTATTGTTCAAAGTTTTTGTGAATATAAAACATCTTTTCTTTCTGCTTTTGCTATTTCTCAAGTCTTTGAAATTTTTTATCTACTTCAATCAAATCATGGATTTGTTGATGAATTTAGTTTACTATTTCGAATTTGGCCACAGCAATTATTACTCATTATAATATTGATTAAAACAATTAGGATAATGAATTTAAATAAAATCGAATATTGATTATCAAAGTTATAACGATTTTTAAAGGTTCTCTCATGAAATATTGTTTTGTAAAAACATCCCCGAGTATTTCGCCAAAAGGCGGTGTTAAAGTCCAGGCAGAAATGTGGAAGATTGGATTAGAAAAGCAAGGTCATTCTGTTGTCATGTCTGGTTCATGGGATACTCCAGAATGGTCTTCTTTTGATGCTATAATAATTTTTGGCTATGCACCTGGCGTTGCGTCTCTTGCAGAATCATTAGCTAAAGAAAATCCTCATTTAGTGATGGCTCCGATTATTGATCCTCCGTGGGCTAAATTCATCTATAAATTTTTTGTTAAGTACTGGGGAGCAAAGCGCTTTTTTGGTCTTTCATCACGCTTTCATGACTTGTGGCTTGCAAGAAAATTTCCATGTCTTTGGCTTGTGCGAAGCGAAGAAGAACGATACATGGTGAATTACGCTCTTGAAATCCCACAAGAAAAAATTGCGAAAATTCCACTCCATTACAGGATTCCGTCTTTGGAGGAGTTCCCTAAAAAAGAGAATTTTTGCTTTCATGCAAGCCGTTTAAAGTCTGCGAATAAGAATGTTCCAAGAATGATTGAGGCTGCAAAAAAATACGGATTTAATCTGAAACTAGCCGGTCACCTTATGGGAGACTCTGAAAGGTCTTGGTTAGACAGTCTCATTGGTGATGCTAAAAATATTGAATATGTTGGCGAAGTATCTGAAGCAGAACTTTTGAATTATTACAAACGAGCAAAAGTTATTGCTTTACCTTCAATGTTTGAAGGGGTTGGGATGGTTGCTCTTGAGGGCGCTGCTTATGGATGCGAGGTGGTTCTTACGAATGTTGGAGCTCCAAAGGAATACTATGACGGTCGTGCAATTCTTGTAAACCCAAATTCTGTCGATGAGATTGGACTAGGAATTGCCAAGGCGATAGAAGAAGGTTTCGCTCAGCCTGGACTTAAAGCTTATATCGAAACGCATTATAGTGAAAGCGCTATTATGAACGAACTAAACGAAAAAATTTCTATTGCAATAAAAAAATAGGTTGTATGAAAACAATCCATATAATCACTTTACAGAATGTTGCCAATTATGGCTCTGTCTTGCAAGCTCTTGCTACTCAAGAGTTATTTAAGCATTTGGGACTTGATGTCAAATTTTACAATTATAAGCGAAAAGAATCGATTAGCATCTTTTCGAAAATCGGTCATTTTGTCAAAACTCAAGGCCTGAAGGGACTTTTCAAGTCACTTTTGTGGTTTCCTTCATGGATTAGAGAAAATTCTATTTTTCCAAGTTTCCTCGGAAAGTATTTGAATACGATTCCTCAAATTGTATGCGAATCTGAAGATTTCAGAAAGTTGAAACTTGATGCGGATATTTATTGTACTGGTTCTGATCAAACATGGAATTCCGGGTGGAACAACGGAATTCTTCCTCCGCTATTTCTTGATTTTGCTCCTGCGAATAAACCCAAAATTGCATATGCTGCGAGTTTTGGAAAATCTTCACTTGATGAAAATGAAAAGGCCCAAACGAAAGAGCTTTTATCCAAATATTCATTCATATCTGTGCGGGAAAATTCGGCTGTTGACATCTGCAATGACTTGGGAATTAAGGCTTATCAGGTTGTGGATCCAACTTTGCAAATGACGTCTGATTATTGGCGAACATTTTCGAAACCGGTAAAATATAAAGGTTATTGTCTTTTATATCAACTAAATAGCAATAAAGCGTTTGATAAGTTCGCTGTTGAATTTTGTAAATGTAAAGGACTAAGGTTAGTTCGTTTTTGTCATCGATTAGATAAAATGTTTTTGCCTGCGGACATTCATTTGCCGATGCCGCAAGTAGAAGACTTTATTTCGTATATTGATCAAGCTGATTTTGTACTGACTGACTCATTCCATTGTTCCGCGTTTTCATCTAACTTGAATAAGCAATTTTTTAGTTTCTATCCAGAATACGGAGGAAGAATAAAGAGCCTTTTGGATTTACTGCATTTAGAAAATCGACATATTACTGATTTAAACGCAATAGATCATTATGAGAATATGGCAAACATCGATTTTACAGAAGTAAACAAAATTCTTGATTATGAAAGAAATAAAACTGTAGAACTGTTAAAAAATGCATTAAGGTAAATGCATTGATAATGTAATCAATATCAAAAAAAGGATCTTGTGAAATGAATGAAGAAAAGGTAACTATTATCGTTGGAATTTATAATTCTGGGAAATTTTTGCGAAAGGGGTTGGCCTCGTTAAGGACTCAAACCTGGACGAATATTGAAGTCCTTATGATGAACGATGGCTCTACAGACGATAGTGGAATTATTTGCGATGAATTTGCAAAATTAGATAAGCGATTTATCCCTATACATAAAAAAAATAGTGGCGTTTGTGATTCAAGAAACAAGGCTTTAGACATTGCTTCTGGAGATTATGTTTGCTTTATGGATGGCGATGACTGGTTTTCTTCAGACTTTGTCGAGTATATGATGGACATAATACATTCAACAAACACCCAAATGGCTCTTTCCGATCAGTTGTTTACCACAAGAGATAAGAAACAAATTATTAATGATAAAATTGAAATTCAAAATAGTAGTCATGTTATTGAGAACATTATTTATGAGAATATGGTTCTAGGGCCATGGAACAAAATGTATAGCATGAGTTTAATAAATAAATATAACATAAGGTTCCCTCCACATTGGTTTGGTGAAACATTGCACTTTGCTAATACCATCGCTTATTATTCTAAAACCATTGGTGTGGGACATCGAAAAGTGTATAATTATCGTTTGAACAATGCTGAGAGTGGAACAACTAAATTTAATGTAGAAACAAGATTACTTTCTTTAGACAATTGCTTAAATTTAAGAAATTGCATCTTTGCAAATGAAAAAGGTGTTCGGAACGCTATTGAGTGGCACATTTATGGTAACTATTATGGAGTATTATTGAATATCATAGCGACCAATTCAAAAGAAAAGTATTTATCTGAATATAATGAATCAATTTCTTATCTGAAAAAAAATTGGTTTAAGATTTTAATCCATAGTGAAGGTGGTTTTAAAAGAAAAATTGCGATTGTTGTTAAAGCTTTCTTCCCGATTATTTTGACAAAATTGAAGATGAAAAAAAGGCAAACAGCGCTCTCTAAAGACTTGATAGAGTGTACTTAAAGAGGCTTTTTATGACAGAAACAAAGCGATTGTATTGGATTGATTCGGCTAAAGCTATAGGAATGCTGCTGGTTATACTAGGTCATATGTATTCTGGTTCGCGATTTCATTGGCTTATTTTCTCATTTCACATGCCGCTTTTTTTTGCTATTTCCGGTTTTTTATACAAACATGTTGGTATAAAAAAAGAGATAAGCAAGATTTTGTTTTCATTGTTTATTCCATATCTGCTTTATTCTGTTCTATTGATGACAATATATTTTGCAATGCATGGTGTTAATACAGAACTAGTTATCAATCATGTAATCGGGAATCATAATGGAAATGTTGGAATATGGGTTCCTATATGTCCTTTATGGTTTATAATGGCCCTTATTTGGATGCGTTTAATAGCAACAATTTTATGTAATAAAATATTGCTTTTTTTGGGGGGGGCAATAATTTTATATATGTTGCTAAACAGCATTATGCCTGAAACACTTGATATTTTAAAGATTAAGTCTACACTTTTATGTTTTCCTTTTTTCGTTATGGGGCAAATGGTGAATAAATATCATGTAATAGAAAAATTTTTTTCAGAAAAGAATGTCTTATATAGAGAAATTTATTTGATTGTTTTTTTATCCTTAGGAGTCATTTGGGGATATAGTAATGGTTCTGTAGATGTCAACCGAAATATATACGGCAATAACTTGCCTACTTTTTATATTGTTGCCACAAGTCTTATTTTTGTTTTTCTTTCATTATGCAAAATATACATTGACCAAAAGTGGGCGATTCTTCAAATTTTATCTGAAGGAACATTTTTGACAATGGCGTTGCATTATGTAATGATTAACCCCTTATTAATGTTTATGCCTAAATTTCTTGCTTTTATAACAATTGTTGTAATATGCATTCTATTAACATGTTTGAGTAAAAAGTTTGTGCCTATTTTATTAGGAAAAAACATTTTCAAATCAATCAAAAACTAAAAAATATAAAGAAGGAATTAAAAAAAATGAGAATTCCACTTATTTCTATTATTGTTCCCGTTTACGCTGTTGAGAAATATCTTGATAAATGTGTTCATAGTCTTTTAAATCAAACATATAGGAATCTTGAAATTTTCCTAGTAGACGATGGAAGCCCTGACAATTGTGGAAAAATGTGCGATGAATACGCTCAAAAAGAGATTCGCATTAAAGTAATCCATAAAAAAAATGGCGGACTTGCTGATGCTAGAAATGCCGCTATTGATGTTGCTACTGGAGAATGGATTGTTTTTGTTGATAGTGATGATTATGTTGAGCCTGATTATGTCGAGAATCTATTTAGTTTAACTCAAAAATATGACTGCAAAATAGCATGCTCAAAATTCCGTTATGTTTTTGAAGATGAAGAAAACAATTCTTCGACAAAAAACTATCAAGAAAAAGAATGCTGCTTTAGTAAATGGGACGCTTTAAAGAATCTTTTTTTACAACAAAATATAGGTACCGAAGCTTGTATGAAAATATTTCATCGATCCCTTTTTGCAACTGGAATCCGATATCCTTTTGGTTTGCTATATGAGGATTTGCCGACGACATATCTCCTCTTTTTGCAATGTGATAAAATAGGTTTTTCTTCAAAAAAAACATACAATTATTTAATGAGATCAGATAGCATTGAAGGCTCAAAATTTCACAAAGGGAAATCCGAAAGTGCTGTAAAAATTATTCAATTGATTCAGAATCATTTTAATGAATTACATCCAATATTGCCAGCTGTTAAAAGCCGATTGTTTAGCTTGGCAATGCATGTTTTGCTGGCGATGCCTGAAGATTACAATGGCGAAGACAAAGAATTCCTTGTCAATTATATTAAAAACAATCGGCTTGCGCTTCTTTTCGGCAAAATGATTCGTCCTAGAGCACGCTTCGCTGCACTTTTGAGTCTTGGAGGATTGTCTATCTGTAAAATTGTATTTGCAAAAATGAAAGGGAATATAACACTTCGTAGAAGTAAGAATTCTTCGGGAAAATAGTCGAGTTTAGTTTTTGTATGAATTCCTCCCAAATTCCATTTGTCAACAACGATATCTTCGACAGCGTTTTGTCGGAGGTATTGTTCGCATTGTTTGTTGGTGAACGGGTTTCGTATGCGGAAAAGTCCGCTAAAGAAAAAACTCCCTTGAGCAAGGGAGCTGTCGCTAGAAAATTTGAACGAAAGAATCTAGAATCACTTTTTCAAAAGAGCCTTACGCTTAAGGATTTCTTCTTTGGAAATGCCAGAAATAATGGAAATTTCTTCTTCAGAATAATTTCTAGAAAGCATGGCATCGACCATTTCGAAACGAGTCTCTATTTTGGCTCCAGCCAAGCGGCAGTCAATTTCTTCCTGTGCAATCATTTCTTTCTCCACGACCTTCAAAGTTTCGTCTTTATTGCGAGCTTACAAAGCTTTGATTTCGTCGATGGTAAATCCTGTTTGTGCAGAGATTATATCCAAAGGAACTTTGGCGTCACGGAACCCCTTGGCCATGGCCTTCTTCTCTTCCAACGCTTTGGCCTCTGCCTTTTCAAAGCCCTTCTGCTCGCTTTCATGAAGTTCGTATTCCAAAGTCATATACTTGTTCCTCGTGAGAGTGTCGGTTTTGAAATAAGACACCTGTTTGTTGATGGTTTCGTAGACAAGAACTTAAACGTTTTTACGTTTCCAGCGACGGATATTCTTAACCGGTACTCCAGATACTGCAGAAATTTCAGCAGGAGTGAGCTTTCCTTGATTAAAAAGGTTATGCGCCACTTCGAGAGCCTTGGCATCTTGCCCATCCAAGAAGGAGCCCTGTTTTTCATAAAGAATATCTGTCATACCGTTAACCTCGTTCAGAAGGATTTCATCGGTGTACCCAACCAAAGATACATCTTTTGCAAAGTCACTGTCAAGAAATCTACTCATTTTTTCTTCGGAAACATCTTTTTCTTCCAAAACAGCCCTAAAAATACGCAGCAATTCTGCTCTATCGGATATTTCACGCCTTTCGGCAGGTGTTTTATCCTCTATTTTGAAGAATTTTTCAATTTCAACAAAAAATATGTCCAATTTTTTATAAAAAATTTCCTTGTTACGAATGATTTGGACATGATGAAAGTAGGTATCTTTTTCCTTTTTGAACTGATTCGTGGTCAAAATCGAAAGTACATAAATGTGTGGCAATCCGTAGCTTTGCGACTTTTTAACCGTCCGCGAAATAACACGAGCTGTATAGTAGAGAAGCCTATCGAAAAAAAGCTTATTGTAATTTTGTTGAACCTCAATCAGAACAGGCTTCCCAGCTTCCGTGGTACCATAAATATCAAAAATAGCCGTTTTATCGTTAAGAACTCCAGGATTCTCAGGTACTCCGAGTACAAAATCCTTAATTGCGTCATTTCCTTTGAGGCCAAGCATTGCATTAAGAAACGAAACAAGGCGTTGGGATTTGCCTTCACTCGCCATGAGAAGTTTGAAGATTCCATCACTGAAGGGATAAACATTCTTGTACTTTTGACGATAATAGGGCAATCTATCAGGATGCTCATGGACATCCTTAACAAAAGCAATAAACTGATTTCGATTCATAAAAATACCTTTGTTAAAACGCAAGAGCGAAATATACAAACGAAAATCGCGAAAAACGCGATACCCCCTCATTTTGCAATCAACTGTTTGCAGCTAACAACAGGTTATAAACGACTTTCTTATTCAAGACAAAAAATGTCAAACATTGTTTGCAGCAATCAACACCTAAACAACCTTTTTGAGTATTCGAAAGCTGCTTAATTTTTTCAAGATTTTAATAGGAAATCTTATGACAAACACACCAGAAAAACAAACAAATCAAGTCCCTGTTTCTCAGGGAATCCTAAAACCAAGCGATGTCATTGACATCTTCGAGCTGTTCAACATCTTCAGGCGTCATTGGCTTATATTCGCTTTTTTCTCCATTATCGGTTTAATAGCCGGGTTGACTTATGCGCGTTATAGCCGTGACCAGTTCCAAAGCACGACTATGCTGCAACTTGACACAAAGTCAAAAAGTGGCAAGGCGATTGCCGACATTGGTGAACTGTTCGAAACGCAGAGCCCGGCCAAGGCAGAGATTCATTTGATCAAGAGTCTTAGCGTGCTCATGCCCGTTGTGGAAAAATTGCACCTGAATTACAGTGCTGAACCGATTGATATCTTGGATCGTTTAATGCGTCGAGAAGGGCGTATGGATCTGGACTTGTTTGAGCCGCCCATGGCCTTGATGACAAAAGAGCACAAGTGGGTAGCCAAGGTGAAATCTACGGATTCATACGAGCTGTATTCCCCACTCGGTGCAAAACTTGTCGAAGGGAATGTTGGCGAAACATACCGTGTACCCGTAGGTGGAGATACCGTTGCCATTTGCGTCAAATCCATTTATGCTTTGCCGGGGCAAAAATTTCGATTGAGAAAAACTTCTGTGCTTGATATGGCCGAAAGTCTGCGTAAAACCGTAGACGCCATCGAAAAAGACAAGAATACAAATATTCTTGAAATTTCGTATATGGACCGCTATCCGGACCGTACCGCGAACATACTTAATGCCATCGCCGAGATGTACGTGCGTCAGAATGTCGAGATGCGAAGCGCCGAAGCCGAAAAGTCCCTTGAGTTCTTGGAAGAACAGCTGCCAACGATTAAGGCCAAGCTAGATTCGGCGCAACAGCTTCTGACAAGTTATCGAAACAAGGTCGGAACGGTCGATTTGGGTGCCGAAGCGAAAGTCACGTTAGATCGACAGGTGCAACTCAAAACCCAACTGCTCTCGTTGCAGCAGGAATATCAGGAAAAGGCTCGCCTTTTCAAAGAAGACCACCCCGCCATGCAGGCGATCAGGCAGCAGCAAGATCGCCTGAATAGGGAAATAGGCAAAGAAGAGACCCAAACCAAAAAGCTACCGACCACGCAGCAAGACGTACTCAAGCTCCAACAAGATGTGGAAATCAATAACCAGCTTTATACATCTATTTTGAACAATATCCAGCAGCTCCGCGTGGTACGAGCCAGTGAAATCGGTAACGTGCGCATTGTCGACCCGGCATACGTTCATGAAATTCCCGCAAAGCCGAACCGCAAGGTTATCGTACTCGCCGGCTTTGGCGGTGGCTTCGGTTTTAGCTGGATTCTGGTCCTCCTCTTGCACCGTTTGCGTAACCGTGGCGTAGGGTCGTCGTCCGAAATCGAACGTGAAACGGGCGTGAGTGTATATGCCAAGATTCCAAAGACTCATATCAGCCACAAGCTCCCTAGCGTAAACGACAAACGTTTTATCTTGGCAAAAGCCGATTCCGAAGATATTGCGATTGAAAAGCTTAGAGCTTTGCGAACCGCATTGGAATTTTCTTGCATCGACGAAGGCGGTCGCGTTTTGATGGTTACCGGTATCGCTCCTGGGGCCGGAAAATCATTTGTGTCATTGAATTTAACGTATCTTTTCGCCCAACACGACAAACGGGTACTTTTCATTGACGCAGACCTGCGCAAATCTAGACTTTCCCATAAGCACGAAAAGGGCATAACCGACATCATTACTAAGGGGTGCAATCTGGATCAAGCCCTCGTTGACATGGGTAACGGAGCCTATTTCTTGCCCACAGGTTCTCGGGTTGCCAATCCGGGTGAAGTTCTTGCTTCCAAGGCTTTTGCCGAACTAGTGGACGAAGGCAAGCAAAAATTCGACATAGTAATCATCGATACCCCCCCCTGTTCTCTGGTATCTGATGCGCAATCCATCGCAAGACTGGCCGATTTCGGCGTAATTGTTATCGAATACAAGAAACATTCCATGGAAAACATCCAGGAAACCATTGACCAGCTGACGCTTGCAAAGCTCGACAAAAAGGCTATCGTACTCAATCACTGTGTTCATGACAGTGGCTCTTATGGGTACGGCTATGGTTATGGATATGGCTACGGGTATCGATATAGGTACGGAGATAAAAAATAAGGGGAAAACCCTTATTTTCTATTCTCGAGCCAATGGGCAAGCACCGTAATGTCGGCCGGGCGGACGCCGGGAATACGGCTAGCCTGGCCCAGCGTAAGGGGCTTGTGGGCGTTCAAGCGCTGGCGACTTTCGATACTCACGGCGGTCACCTGCATGTAGTCGAAGTCGACGGGCAGGCGCACGGATTCCATCTTCTTCTGGTCGTCGATTTCGCGGGCCTGCCGGTCGAAGAAACCTGCGTAGATTTCTTCGGCATACATGAACCACTGGTCGCGACGAGAAAGCGGCAAATCCGGAACCGCGGACTTGAAAAGGGCTTCGGGGTCGATTCCCGGACGACGCAGCACATTAATCCAGCGGGTGCGCTCCGTCGAAAGCGCCTGGCCACCAGCCGCAAGGATCGCGTTCGCCTGGTCGGGCGTAGCGGATTCTTCGGCCATGCGGGTGCGGGCCGTTTCCATGAGTTCCTTGCGGCGCTTCCAGTCAGCGTAATCGCTATCCGAAATCATGCCAATGGCATGGGCGCGTTCCTTAAGGCGAGTTTCCGCGTTGTCGCTACGGAGGAAAAGTCTGTATTCGGCGCGGCTCGTGAACATACGATACGGTTCATCGAGCAAGATGTTCACCAGGTCGTCCGCCATGACTCCCAAGTAGCTGTCGGAACGACCTAAAATAAAGGGAGCCTCTCCCTTTACTTTTAGAGCCGCGTTGATGCCAGCCAAAAGTCCCTGACCGGCGGCTTCTTCGTAGCCGCTGGTGCCACAAACTTGGCCTGCAAAATAGAGTCCAGGAACCTTTTTGCACTCAAATGTCGGGAAAAGCTGCGTGGCGTCTACGGAATCGTATTCCACTGCATAGCCAATCTGCAACACACGGGCTCGAGTCAGTCCAGGAATCGTATGGATGGCGGCCAGCTGAATATCTGCCGGCAAGCTGGAACTGAATCCGTTAATATAGACTCGACCGATATCTGCCTGTTCCGGTTCCAGGAACAGCTGATGACCGTCGCGATCGCCAAAACGGTTAATTTTATCTTCGATACTCGGGCAGTAGCGCGGACCCTTGCCGTGAATACGGCCGCTGAACATGGGGCTATCCTTGAAACCGCTACGCAGAATGTCGTGGGTTTTCAGGTTCGTGCGCGTAATCCAGCACACGCAGTCATTGCGGACGAATTTGTTCGCAACATCTCCCCAGAAATAATTTGCATCGCGGCCAGGAACGGTTTCTGCCAGATGGCGGTCGCTCATGGGCCACGGATTGTCATCGCCACGTTGCACATCGCATTCGTTGAAGTCGATGGAATCGGGATCCAAGCGGCTAGGCGTTCCAGTCTTTAAGCGACGGAGCGCAATTCCTTCGCGAGCGAGACATTCCGACAACTTGTCGGCGCTGGGTTCGCCCACTCGCCCACCGATGCTGGTTTCAAGACCGGTAAACATCTTGGAGGCAAGGAATGTTCCGCTGGTAATCACCAGAGAGCGCGTGATGTAGCGTTCTCCATTCAGGAGCGTCAGTTCCAGGCGACCATCTGCCATGCGTTCAAACGAAGCAAGTTCGCCTTGAATCACCGAAAGTCCCGGAAGACTTGTAATGATTTCGCGGGCAACTTCGCTGTAATACTTCATGTCGCATTGGGCGCGAGGACCCCACACGGCCGGCCCCTTGCTCATATTGAGCATGCGGAATTGGATGCCCGCCTTGTCGGTGAGTAGTCCCATCAGGCCACCGAGGGCGTCGATGTCGCGGACAATCTGCCCCTTCGCCACCCCGCCTACGGCCGGATTACAGCTCATACGACCGATGGCGTTAATATCCATCGTGAGCATGGCGGTCTTTACACCGAGTTTCCAAGCGGCGTGGGTCGCTTCAATTCCAGCGTGCCCACCACCGACGACTACAACGTCGAATTCAGCAATAAGTGACATTAGAAGCGATTACTTCTTTTCTTCAGTCTTCGGAGCTTCAGGATTCCATTCGACGTTCTTGCCCGAAAGAAGACCGGCGATATCCTGCTTCATTTCTTCCTTCTGGTTTTCGAAAGCCGCATACATCTTGTAGGTGCCATCCGGATTTACGACATAAACCTTAGGAACGTAGCCGTCACTGTAAAGTTCACCGAACTGGCGGGATTCGTCCCAAACCACGTTGATGGATTCGTCCCACTTGGCGTTATCCATGAACTTGCGGATACCCACCTTCTGGTTTCCACCGCTTGCAACAGCGAGAGTGACCAAGCCCTTCGGAGCGAATTCCTTAGCAATGGCCAGAACTTCGGGTGCTGCATGAGCGCAATGGCCACAAGTGGCAGAGAAGTACATGACAAAGAGCGGCTTGTTGGCAAAAGGTTCGAGGTTTTCGAGATCCTTAGCAATGGCCTTGTCCACAGCAATCTTGGTAGCCTTCACCTTCAGGTTAAACTTCTGGGGCATGCCGTTAGCAAGAGTGTCGCCACGGAGCGGAGCAATTTCAGCCTTCAGCTTTGCTTCTTCTTCCTGCTGTTTCTTGATGGCGGCCTGACGGAGTTCCTGAATTTTCTGCTGGTAACGCTGGCCAATGGCGTTGAGGGAATCCTGGGGAAGCTGGAGCGCGAAAGTGGAATCGGCCACCTTGGCCACAGATTCCTTGATACCCAAGATGAAGTAGTCTACATCGAACTCGGTCTGGAACTGATTGCCGATGCTCAAGAACTGGTTTGCAAACTGAAGACCCAGCAAGTAAGAGAACTTGGTGTTATCCGGAGAATCGGCGGCAATCGTCACATTGGCACCCGTCGAGGCCGGAGCCTTGGTAATCGGCTGAGCCCTTGCTACAGAATCAACGTAAGCCTTGATTTTTTCGTTGTTGCCTTCGGCCAACAAAGCGCTATCCGGGCGGGTTGCATCGTAACGGGCACGAGCGAGCGTAGAGTAACGGTTGCTTACAGCCTGTAAGGAATCTTGTGTCATCTGCACATTGAAGTTTGTATCCTTATTGGCCTTCACGTTATCACGAATAGCCTGGATCAAGGCATCTTCATAAATTTCTTCGCCCATCTGGCGCGGAATAATCGTAAAGTTCTGACCGCCAAACTGGGCACCCAGCATATAAGCAAACTTTTCGTCGTCGGTAGAATTGGCGGTAATGGCGGCAGGAGCCTTTTCGATGGGCTTTTCGCCGTTGCAAGCCATAAGACCAAATGCAGCCAATGCTGCAGAACCTAGAGCAATTTTCTTCATGTCCATAAGAATCTCCATAGAGAAATTTTTTCGCCGTAAAATATAGAAAAATTGACTTTTTAAAAAAGTTTCAAAACATAGAGAATATCAAACAAAATCCTTTTTTATTGCGGGAGGGGACCCTGCTCGGAGTTGCGAAGGCCGCCCGGTCCCCTCCCTGCACCCACCCCTTCCCAGGCCGACGCTTTTTCAAATAAAAAAATCCTATAGCTTTAGCTACAGGATTTATCTTTATTATAAAATAATTTTTCTTTGCACTGAAGGTGCCCGCGAAGAAACTAGTTTCGAGCGCAGGGAGGGTCTTAGGGAGGGTAACACCCTCCCTTGTCATTTACTCAGCGAAGTAAGCCTTGGCCTTGGCAACGACGTCTTCGACCTTGACCATGGTGAATTCCTTTTCGTTACGGAACTTCCATTCAACTTCGCCGTTGGCGAGGCCCTTCTTGCCGATGGCAATACGCACCGGAGAACCCCAGAGGTCGGCGTCCTTGAACTTCACGCCCGGACGTTCGTCGCGGTCGTCCACCAGCACGTCGATGCCGGCTGCTTCGAGTTCCTTTTCGAACTTTTCAGCGAGTTCCATAAGTTCGGCTTCCTTGCCGATCGGAACGATTTCCACC
This sequence comes from Fibrobacter sp., assembly GCA_045221475.1. Lineage (GTDB taxonomy): Bacteria > Fibrobacterota > Fibrobacteria > Fibrobacterales > Fibrobacteraceae > Fibrobacter. Next base: position 312 of record JBGUWV010000039.1, on the reverse strand, counting down.
TGGAACGGAGCGATGGACTTGGGCCAAATCGGTCCGAAGTCATCGTGGCTGTTTTCCACGACGGAGGCCATCAAACGGCCCACGCCGATGCCGTAGCAGCCCATGATAGCCGGAGCGGTCGTCTTTTCGGCGGTGAGGTACTTGGCACCCATGGATTCAGAGAACTTGGTGCCGAGCTTGAAGATGTTGCCCATTTCGATACCGCGCGTTTCCGTAAGGAGCTCGCCGCAGCAGGGGCACTTGCAGACTTCGGAAGCTTCGGCGATGTCGGCCACTTCGAACTTCGGGAAGTCGCGCTTCGGGTTGCAATGC
>JBGUWV010000038.1:0-15611 GCA_045221475.1 Fibrobacter sp. | reverse complement strand
GGGGCCGTCGGCAAGCGTGAGCTCGATGGTTTCGTCACCCATCTTGAGCGTACGGCTTTCGGTGCTCGTCACGAGTTCTTCGCTCGGGTGTGCTTCGATCCAGGCGAGGATCTTGTCGGCCACTTCGTGGCTCACCTTGTAGCAAGGCACGCCAATGGCCACACAGTTACCGAAGAAGATTTCGGAGTAGCTTTCGGCGATGATGGCGCGGATGCCCCAGCGCTTGAGAGCCTGCGGAGCGTGTTCACGGCTGGAACCGCAACCGAAGTTCTGGTTCGAAACGAGGATGGAACCGTTCTTGTAGGCCGGATCGCGGAACGGGTGAACCTTGCCCTGAGCGGCGAGGCCTGCGATATCGTCGGCAAAGGCGTTGTCGCCGAGGCCTTCGAAAGTCACGCACTTGAGGAAGCGTGCCGGGATGATACGGTCAGTGTCGATGTCGTTGCCGCGTACAGGAACGCCGGAACCTTTAACAATGTCGATAGAATTCATTTTTTAAATCTCCTTGCGTTACTTGATGTACTTGCGGACGTCGGTGACCTTGCCTTCGATGGCGGCGGCAGCCACCATGGCGGGGCTCATGAGGATGGTGCGGCCCGTGGGGCTGCCCTGACGGCCCTTGAAGTTACGGTTGCTGGAGCTTGCGCTCACCTGGCGATCCTTGAGCTTATCCGGGTTCATGGCGAGGCAGAGCGAGCAGCCTGCTTCGCGCCATTCGGCACCGGCTTCCTTAAAGATCTTATCGAGACCGAGAGCTTCGGCTTCCACCTTGATCTTCATGGAGCCCGGAACGACCCACATCTTCACAGTCGGGGCGACCTTGTGGCCCTTGATGATTTCGGCGGCGGCCTGCAAGTCGCTGAGGCGGCCGTTGGTGCAGCTACCCACGAAGGCGATGTCGATCGGGCGGCCAATCATCTGGCTGCCTTCTTCCCAGCCCATGTATTCATAAGCTTCGGAGATGACCTTCTTTTCGCTGCCTTCGAATTCGTCGATCTTCGGCATGTTGCCGTTGAGCGGGATGGCCTGAGCCGGAGTGATACCCCAGGTAACCATCGGTTCGAGGTTGTCGCAGTTGATTTCGACTTCGTCGTCAAACTGGGCGTCGGCGTCGGTAGCCACGGACTTCCAGTAAGCAACGGCTTCGTCCCACTTGTCGGCCTTCGGGGCGTACGGACGGCCCTTGAGGTATTCAAAAGTCTTTTCGTCGGGGTTGCAGTAACCGACGCGGGCGCCGCCTTCGATAGCCATGTTGCAGACCGTCATACGGCCTTCCATGCCCATTTCTTCGATGACCGGACCGGCAAATTCGTATGCGTAGCCAACGCCACCGTTCACGCCGAGCTTGGCGATGTAGGCGAGGGCAACGTCCTTGGCGGTCACACCCGGCTTCAGCTTGCCGGTGAACTTGATGCGGCGAGTCTTGAGCGGGCTCATGGCGAGCGTCTGGGTAGCCAGAACGTCGGCCACCTGGCTGGTACCGATACCGAATGCGATAGCACCGAAGGCACCGTGCGTTGCCGTGTGGGAGTCACCGCAGGCAACGGTCATGCCCGGCTGGGTCACGCCTTCTTCGGGGCCCACGATGTGGATCACGCCCTGTTCGGCGGTAGCGGGGCCAAAGAACTTGATGCCGTTGTTCTTGGTGTTGTTTTCAATGTGGGAGAACATCTCTTCGGAAATGCCGTCCTTGAGCGGGCGGTTGCGTTCCGGGAAGGTGGTCGGGATAATGTGGTCGACCGTGGCGAACGTGCGTTCCGGGAACAGAACCTTCTGGCCTTCTTCGCGGAGCTGCGCAAAAGCCTGCGGGCTCGTGACTTCGTGGCAGAGGTGGAGCCCGATAAAGAGCTGGCACTGGCCGCTCGGGAGCTTTGCTACCGTGTGGCTTTCAAAAATCTTCTGATAGAGTGATTTTCCCATGATTTTGTCTCTTTTTTTGTTTGCGATTTCTTCAAGAAACCGTTATTGCTTATTTGCGGTGCAAATATAGAAAAAAGTCCCGCAGAATGATTGCGGGACTTCTTTCTTGAGGAATAAAATTTCGTTTTTTTAGTACTGTTCAACCTGAGTGTCGAACTGGTATTTTTCGTGGTAGTAGCTGAGCATTTCGCTTGTGCTTGTAAAGGCAGCGGCGCGAATGGCGTTGCGAACTTCAGGATCGTTGCGGGACATTTCGATAATCTTTGCGTCTATGTCCTTGAACAGCAACTTGTTAGATGCCATTGCCACGTGATTCTGGTTGTAATCCAAGTGGTAGCTGCGTTCGAGCATCTGGAAAAGCTCGGACTGGCAGGCATTTTCAGGCGGATGCTTCTTGGCAACCGGCATGTAGCACTTGTTGATGTAATCCGTCTTGTAGGCGACGATCATTTCGTCGATGGCGGGAATGTTGTGGTCAGAATCGTGGCTAGCTACTTGAACTGTGGGTGTGACAACTCCGGAGCATCCGGAGAGAAGTGCCGCGGCGAGGGTTGCAAGAGCCAGAACTCTAAACTTCATTTGTTTTTATCCTTTTTTCTTTGTTGATTCCAAATCCCTAATTCCGTGTCAAAAATTATTTAAATGTTCGTTTTTTGGCGAGGCGTCAAATGTAACAAATAACTTACAACGGCTCCAAAAAAACGTTTAGAGAACACTTTTTAGGGGTCTTTGTGATTCGGGTCACTTTACTGTCTGCTGCCCATGGCATCTGCCGTTGGCTTGAACATGTAGAACCATTTAATCGGGTCGATTACTTTGTAATTAACATTACCGATGTGTTTGTTTCCGTTCTTGGAAACAAGGCCTGTTACTACGTGGGCGTGGGGCCCCGTGGTGTGTCCGGTAAGGCCCACTGTCGCAATGGGGTCACCGGCCATCACTTCTTGCCCGTCGAGATAAAGAAGCTGATCGCAATGCATGAAAATCACGACGTCTTTTTGACGCACCAATCCGATTACAATGCCGCCTCGTTCATCCCTTGCTGTCCATGCCTTGGCTGCAAAAGGTGCGAGAATTCTTGCACCTTGGCGACTTGCTACATCGATACCGTTATGTTGTCTAAAATTCGCAGTGGCCGTTTCATGGTAGAATTCGGTCAGGTAGGCAACGCTGTCCGATACAATGGATGTCCAGTATTTCCAGGCGGCACCAATAGAGTCGGATGCGGTGTTCCCGATGTAGTCCGGACGAGAGAACTTGATAACGGTTCCTTCGGGAGGAATGTTTAATTTGTTCTTTTCCCAGGCGTTTTTGGGGTAGCCGTTTTCTTCTAAAGTTACCGAGATGTACTTCTGTACCATTTTTTCGGTAGTGATCAAGGCGCTGAATCGACCGATGGCGTAGCGGCCAATGCGCTGCATGGATTCCTTTCCGTCAAAGGTGTATTCAAACGAAGGTGCTACCGAAAGCTTGTCGCGCTCATGAATGCGGTCGCGCATGTTGGAAATGCTCGGATCCGTCTTGGTTACAAAGAAAAACGGAAGCGCTATGGCGAGCAGAAGCAAAAGCGGGAAAATGGTCCTGAAAATCTTAGAAGTTCCGTCCAGCGGGTTCTTTTCCAGAATCGAAAATTTGTGGAGGTTTTCGATAATCTTTGCGAAGGCTTCGGGGCTTTTTTTCCAATCGCATTTGCGGATCTCCTTAAAGAAGGAATGGCTCCGACGCACCGCCCTGTAGGCATGGTAGAATTTTTTCTTGTCGGGTTGTTGCGGAAAGAGCCAAAGCAGATTGGACTTGTTGAAGTGGGGAAGGTCTTCTAGGAACGCCGAAGCTTCGTGGGCGCTTTCGCCGTCAATCACGATCAGTCTAGAAACGAGCTTTGCGTAATAGGCTTCCTGGTCGCTGATTTCTAGGGGGAGTACGGCTACGATTTGCGCAACGATTTTCTTGAGCTGTTGCAGGTTGTGGTACAGGTTTCTGAACTGGTCGTCGTTTTGGGGAAAACATCTTGTGCCAGTAATGGTCCAATTGTTTTCTCCGGTTTCGAGTTCATTCAGAAGTTCTTGGGGAATCTTCTTTTCGAAAAGGTCGCCCGCAGAAACCGGGGCGTTACCCTTGAGACTGTTTTTACCTGAAAAATCAATCACTAAAAAACGTGCGCCGGCGTTTAACGCCTGCGCAAGGTTCTGCAAGGGTTCAAGGGGAATCTCGGTTTCGCCCGGGAAAGCGAAAAACGTGATTCCGCCTTGCCTGTACAGGTCATTTAAGACCTTGTGCTGCATGCCTCTGGATTAGGCCTTCTGGGTGCCGCGGGGGTAGGTGAAACCTGCAGGCGGAGCTGCCACGAACTTGTCTACCTGGAGGTAGAGTTCTTCGGCGGTGGCGCTGGGGTTGAAGTAGATTTCCTGGTTGCGGTTCTGGGTGCGGCCCTTGAGGGGTTCGCTACGGCGAGAACGGCTTACGATGCCCAGCGGAAGCACTTCCAAAAGCGGAAGCAGGCCAAAGTAACGGAACAGGCTGAAGTTCTTCTGCCAAGTGGTGCGTTCGGCGAGAACGGCGAAGGTGCCTTCGAAAATGGACTTTGTCTGGAGCAGTTCGTCACTGGTCATGGTCACCAGTTCGTGATTGGTGGGGAAGTTGTTCACGAAGTTGACCATGTCGCCCTTGAGGTAGTTGGCGTCGCAGAGAAATACAAATTTCATTTTTTTACCTGTTATTGATTGTTGTTTTAGGCACAAAATAGTTTTTTGGCAACAGCTTGTCATTTCTTCAAATCTTCAAAAAACGACTTTTCGGAACTTTTTGTTCCGGTTGAATGTAAATTTTTTGTAAAATCATGAAAATTCGGATAAAGTGCAAAAAAATCGGTTTGAACTGCTGAAAAACCATTCTTTCTGTAAGCATTTTGTAAGTCGTTGATTGACAATGAGTTACGCGATGTAACCTTTGAAATTTGCTTAAAAACGGCAATTTTTTGTTTAGACAAATTTTACTTTTTGTGGATTTTTTTCGAAAATGTGCGTTTTGTCACGCTTAAAAACGTTATATTTGACCTCGTTAAATCGCGCTCGGACTAGCGGGGGCGGTACGTTTTTTGTGAAAGCAAAAGGTGTAATTGGAAGAAGAAATTTATGGGAGATCATAAATGAAACGAAAAAATTGGTCTGTAGCTGCCCTATTGGCGTCAGTCAGTATTCTGGCATCTGTGGGTGTTGCTCAGGAGGAAAATAGTGCTCCTTCGGTTATGGGTATTCCGGGAGAATCCATCGACGAAGGCAAGAAGTTTGCTCCGATTAAACTGGACAAGTATGTTACCGATGAGGATAAGGCCGAAAAGATCAAGTGGTCCGTGTCCGGCAATAAGCAACTCAAGGTATCTATTTCTCCTGAACGCGTAGCAACTATTGAAATTCCGAATCAGTATTGGAACGGTTCTGAAGATATCACCTTTATTGCAACTGATACCAAGGGCGCCACGGGTTCCGAAACGGTGAACTTTAACGTGGAATCCGTCAACAACCCGCCTGAAGTCAAGCAGATTCCTGATCAGAACATTGATGAAGGTAAGACCTTTGCTAAGATCAAGCTCGACGATTACGTGACCGACCCCGACCATCCGAAGAACCAGATTCTCTGGGAATTCGACATCCAACCGGTGGGCAAGGACCAGGCTGATGGCGACCTGAATGTGGAAATTGACCCGAACCGTGTGGCTTCTGTCATTATTCCTGACCCCAACTGGTATGGCTCCGCCAAGATCAAGTTTACGGCAACGGATGGCGAATACGCCAGCGATTCCAAGACCGCTAACTTTGTGGTGAAGCCCATTAATGACGCTCCGGTCGTGAAGAAGATTCCTGACCAGACCATCGAAGAAAAGAACGAATTCGAATCTATCAGCCTCACGGATTACGTGACCGACGTCGATGACGATGTCATGAAGCTGAAGTGGACAATCTCGGGCAACAAGGACCTGAAGTTCGATGTCGACAAGTACGGTTCTGCAAATATCAAGATCCCGAACGAATTCTGGAATGGCACGGAAACTGTGACCTTCACGGCTACCGACCCTGCCGGTGCATCCGCCAAGACTACCGCAAAGTTCACTGTCAAGTCCGTGAACGATGCTCCTGAATTCATCAAGGAAGTCTCGGACCAGACCATCGAAGAAAAGCAGGAATTCAAGCCGATTGAACTGGACAAGCTGGTCAAGGATCCCGACCATCCTTTCGAACAACTTAAGTGGACAGTTTCTGGCAACAAGGATCTTGCTGTAAACATTGCTGGCAAGACCGCTACCATCAAGATTCCGTCCAAGATGTGGAACGGTTCTGAATCTATCAAGTTCAAGGTTTGCGACCCGGCCGGCGCTTGCGCTGAATCCGAAAACAGCTTCACGGTGAACTCCGTGAACGATGTGCCGCAGCTCGTGAAGCAGATCCCGAACCAGACCATCGACGAAAAGAAGACCTTTGCCAAGGTCAAGCTCGATGAATTTGTAAAGGATGCTGACCACAAGAATTCTGAACTTTCTTGGGAAACTGACGTGAAGCACCAGGGCAAGGAACCGCAGTCCGGTACTTTGTCTGTAAATATCGGTGACGACCACGTTGCATCCATCGAAATTCCTGACCCGAACTGGAATGGTTCTGCTGTGGTGACCTTCACGGTGTCTGACCCCGAAGGTGCAACCGCTAAGCAGCAGGTGACATATACTGTCAAGTCTATCAACGATATCCCTGTGTTTAAAAAGATCCCGGATCAGGCTATCGAAGAAAAGAACGAATTTGCATCTGTCATGCTTGATGACTACCTGTCCGATGCCGACCACGATCTCTCCCAGTTGAAGATCGACATCGCAGGTAACAAAGACATCAAGGTTAACTTGAACAACAAGACCCGCGAAGTTTCTTTCAAGACCCCGAGCGAACTCTGGAACGGTTCTGAAACCATCACCTTTACTGCAACTGACCCCGAAGGTGGCAAGGCTTCTACTCAGATGAAGCTTTCCATCAAGTCCATCAACGACCCTCCGGTCATGAAGGATATCCCCGAACAGTCCATCAAGGAAAAGGGTTCGTTCAAGACTGTTGAACTCGACAAGTATGTCGAAGACCTCGACCATTCTAAGGATAAGCTGAAGTGGACCGTTACCGGTAATCGCGAACTCAAGGTGTCTATCGATGGCGCCCGCGTGATGAAGGTGACTCCGCCGAGCCCGCAGTGGAACGGTTCTGAAACTCTCACCATCAAGGTGACGGACCCCGAAGGCGCAACCGACGAACGCTCTGTTGCTTACACCGTGGAATCTGTGAACGATGTTCCTGAATTCACGAAGCAGGTCGCTCCGCAGACCATCAAGGAAAAGGGCCAGTTCCAGCCGATCAAGCTTGGCGAAATGGTTCGCGACCTCGATAACAAGCTTTCTGACCTCCAGTTCACAGTTGATGTGAAGCCGACCTCTAAGGGTAACAAGGATGGCGACCTCGCTGTTGAAATTGACGCCCAGCATGTGGCAAACATCAAGATTCCGAGCAAGTACTGGAACGGCGCCGCCGAAATCACCTTCACGGTAACAGACCCCGAAGGTGCCAAGGCTACCTCCAAGGCTCTCTTCACGGTTGAATCTGTGAACGACGTGCCGGTGCTCAAGAAGATTCCGGATCAGATGATCGAAGAAAAGCATGAATTTGCTTCTATCAAGCTTGCTGATTATGCTTCTGACCCTGACCACGCCTTCAAGGATCTCAAGTGGACCGTTGCAGGCAACAAGCAGCTGAAGGTTGAAATTGCCAATGGTGTTGCTACCATCAAGATGCCGGCCAAGAACTGGAACGGTTCTGAAAAGGTGACCTTCACGGTGACTGACCCCGAAGGTGCTTCTGCCAAGTCTGACGCTGTGTTCACGGTGAAGTCTATTAACGACCCGCCGACCATGAAGGATATTGCTAGCCAGACCATCAAGGAAAAGGGCGAATTCAAGCCGATTGAACTCGACAAGTATGCTTCTGATGAAGACCACGAACAGTCTAAGCTCAAGTGGACCGTCTCTGGCAACAAGCAGCTCAAGGTTGTCATTGACCCGAAGCATGTGGCTACGGTTACGACTCCGAACAAGTACTGGAACGGTACTGAAGACATTACCTTCACGGTGACCGACCCCGAAGGTGCCTCTGACAAGCGTACGGTGAAGTTTACGGTGGAATCCGTGAACGATATTCCGGAATTTGTGAAGCCCATCAAGGACCAGGCTATTCCTGAAAAGCGTGAATTTGCAATCATCAACCTGAACGACATCGTGAAGGATGCTGACCACAAGCTTGATCAGCTCTCCTGGAGCTTTGATGTGAAGCCGGCCAAGGGTGCTCCGAAGGGTTATACTCCGCAGCTCAAGGTGACGGTTGATGGTCAGCGTATGGCTAAGATCGTGATTCCGGACAAGTACTGGAACGGTTCTGAAGAAATCACCTTCAAGGTGGAAGACCCGGATGGCGGCAAGGCTCATTGCACTGCTACCTTCACCGTGCAGTCTGTGAACGATGCTCCGACCATCGGCAAGATCGATGACCAGAATGTCAAGGAAAAGGAAGGCTTCAAGTCCTTCAACCTGAAGCAGCTCATCAAGGATCCTGACCACGCTTACGGTCGCCTCAAGATTGAAGTGTCCGGCAACAAGGACCTCAAGGTTAACATTGACAACGACGGCAACGTTTCTATCAAGGCTCCGAGCCCGCTTTGGAACGGTTCCGAAAAGATCACCTTCACGGTGACCGACCCGGAAGGCGCTTCTGCCAAGGCTATGGCTACATACTCCGTGCAGTCTATCAACGACCCGCCGATCATGAAGGATATTGCTAACCAGACCATCAAGGAAAAGGGTAGCTTCAAGTCTATCGCTCTCGACAACTACGTGGAAGACCTCGACCATCCGAAGGCTAAGCTCAAGTGGAAGATCGAAGGTGCCAAGGAACTTAAGGTTGCCATGGATGCAAGCCACAATGTGTCTGTGATTCCGCCTAACCCGAACTGGCATGGTTCCGAAACGATCAAGTTTACTGTAACTGACCCGGAAGGCGCTTCTGATAGCCGCTCCGTGACCTTCACGGTGGAATCGGTGAACGACGCTCCGCAGTTTGTTCGCGAACTCAAGGATCAGTCCATCGACGAAAAGAAGCAGTTCCAGCAGATCAAGCTGGATGACCTGGTGAAGGATCCGGACCACAAGAATTCCGAACTCAAGTGGACCTTCGATGTGAAGGCCAAGTCCGCTGCTGCTCCTGCTGCCAAGGGCAAGAAGGGTGCCGCTGCTGAACCGGCTAGCACCAAGCCTGGTCTGACTGTAAAGGTGGACAACAACCACGTTGCTACGATCGTGATTCCGAACAAGTACTGGAATGGTGCTGCCGACATTACCTTCACGGTAACTGACCCTGAAGGTGCAAAGGCTACCAAGACCGCTCATTACGAAGTTCGCTCTATTAACGACCCGCCGGTTATCGCTGCTAACGCCCCGAAGGGTGAAACGATCCGTGAAAACGGCGTGTTCAAGACCATCGATCTTTCGAACCTTGCCTCTGACCCGGACCACAAGGCTGCTCAGCTGAAGTGGACTGTTTCTGGCAACAAGTTCCTGAAGGTGAATGTGCTCAAGGACAACACCGTGAAGGTGGCTGTGCCTGATGCTCAGTGGAATGGTAAGGAAACCGTGACCTTCACGGTGACCGACCCGGAAGGCGCTTCTGCCAACCACAAGATGCTCTTCGAAGTGACCCGCGTGAACGACGCCCCGGTTATTTCCAAGAAGATTCCTGACCAGAAGATCAAGGAAAAGGAACTCTTCAAGCAGATCAAGCTTGACGAATACGTGAAGGACCCGGATAACAAGCCCAGCGAACTCAAGTGGACTGTTTCTGGTAACAAGCTGCTCAAGGCTGAAATTTCTCCGAGCCGCGTGCTCACGGTTTCTGCTCCGGATAAGAACTTCTGGTGCGCTCCGGAAACCATGGTCCTCATCGTGAAGGACCCGGATGGCGCTGAATCTTCTCAGACCGTGACCTTCGAAATCACTTCTGTGAACGATGCTCCGGTGCTCAAGAATATTCCTGACCAGAAGATCAAGGAAAAGGGTACGTTCAAGGAAATCGACTTGAACAAGTTCGTGAACGATCCTGACCACAAGCTCTCTGAACTCACTTGGTCCGTGAAGGTTGCCAAGGTGGGTGTTGCTCCTGCTCCGAAGCCGGCTAAGAAGCCTGCCAAGAAGGCCAAGGGCAAGAAGGGTGCTAAGGAAGAAAAGGCCGAAGAACCTGCCCCGGCTCCTGTTGATGAATTCCAGGTCGAAATCGACTCCAGGAACATTGCCCGCATCAAGATTGATAACAAGTACTGGAACGGTGAACGCAACGTGACCTTCACTGTGAAGGACCCGGAAGGTGCTTCTGATTCCAAGACGGTGAACTTCAAGGTTGAATCCGTGAACGACGCTCCGGAAATCAAGCAGATTCCTATCCAGAGCATCAAGGAAAAGGAACACTTCAAGCCTCTTGATCTCGCTCAGTTCATCTCTGACCCGGATCATCCGCTGTCTGCTTTGAAGATTGAAGTTGCTCCGACTCGTGCCCTGAAGGCTACGATCAACGCCAAGAAGGAACTCGTCGTTTCTACTCCGGACAAGTTCTGGAGCGGCTCTGAAAAGATCAAGATTGATATCCATGACCCGGAAGGCGCTCGCGTAAGCCAGCAGATTACTTACGAAGTGACTCCGGTGAACGATCCTCCGGTTGTGAAGCGTATCGCTGGCCAGAGAATCAAGGAAAAGGAACGCTTTGAAATTGTTGACCTCTCTAAGGCCGCTGAAGACCCGGATAACAAGCCCAATGAACTCCACTGGACTGTGACCGGCAACAAGGAACTTAAGGTCGACATCAAGGGTAGCCGTGCTCAGATTCTGACCCCGAACCCGAATTGGTATGGTAAGGAAACCCTCACCTTCACCGTGAAGGATATCGCTGGTGCTTCTGCTTCTACGCAGGCAACCTTCGAAGTGGTTCCGGTGAACGATCCTCCGACCCTGAAGCCGGTGCAGCCGTTCGTAATCGAAGAAAAGAAGACGTTTGCTCCGTTCGACTTCAGCAAGGTTGTGAATGATCCGGATAACAAGCTCGAAGAACTTGTCTGGACTCTCGATAACGAAGTTCCCAGTGTCAAGGGTAAGAAGGGCCCGAAGAGTGGCCCGGCTGTGAAGCATGAAATCAACTTCTCCATTGACGAGAAGGGTGTGCTCCGTGCCGAAACTCCGAACCCGTACTGGAACGGTATGGAAGTTGTGACCGTGAACGTGTTTGACCCGGCTGGTGAAAAGGCCTCTATCCCTGTGAAGTTTACGGTGAAGCCCGTGAACGACCCGCCGATCGTGAAGGAAATTCCTGGCCAGGAAACCCTGCAGGGCTCTACCTTCAAGCCGATCAAGCTCGACAACTATGTGTCTGACCCTGACCACAAGGTTAGCGAAATTCGTTGGGGCGTTTCTGGTGCCAAGAACCTCGCTGTGCAGATCAACGGCAACCGCGAAGCTATCGTGAAGCCGAAGAAGCCGGATTGGTTCGGTGACGAAACCCTTATCTTTACTGCTAAGGACCCGGCCGGTGCTTCTGACAAGGCTATGGTGAAGTTCGTGGTGAAGCATGTGAATGCCGCTCCGATTATGCGCGACATTCCGGATTTCACCATCAAGGAAGATGACAACAACGGTGTGGTTGCCGTGATCAAGCTGGATCAGTTTGCTCGCGATAAGGATCACCGCTTCGACGAACTCAAGTGGAGCTTCACTGGCAACAAGTACCTGACGGTCAAGTATGACAAGTACAAGAAGACTGCAACGGTTGCCCAGCCCCATGAAAACTGGAACGGCAAGCCGGAACGCATCACCTTCACGGTGACCGACCCGGATGGCGCCAAGGCTTCTAAGACCGCACTCTTCACTGTGATTGCCGTGAACGATGCACCTGTGGCCAATGCCCAGACTTACATGACTCAGGAAGGCGAAGAACTCAAGGTTAACGCTTCCGAAGGTCTGATGTCCGGTGTGGTTGACCCGGATGGCGAAAAGCCGGTGTCTGTACAGCTCGTGCAGAAGCCGCGCAACGGTAAGATCAACTTGAACGAACGCGATGGTTCCTTCACCTACATGCCGAACAAGGGCTTCTCTGGCCTTGATGAATTCAGCTTCAAGGTTCGTGACCCGGCTGGCCTTGCTTCTCAGGTGACTACTGCCGAAGTTAACGTGTCCTTCAAGATGAAGGATCTCCGCGGTAACGATAAGAAGGCTGAACCGAAGAAGGAAGAACCTAAGGCTGAAGAGCCGAAGGAAGACGCTCCGGCTAAGGGTAAGAAGAAGAAACGCTCTAAGCGCCGCTAATTTTTGAAGAAGCTTCGCAATAGTTCGTTGTTCGCCCCCTCACGTACGCTTTAGTACGCTACGGGGGCTCAGCTCCTGCTCTTGCTCGCTTCTTCTAAGATTAAGATTTTTGGATATAATAAGAAGTTCCGCCTTTGGCGGAACTTCTTGTATGTAGAGAAATTTCGCTAATTATGGTTAAATTTTTGCGATGAACACGTTTAAGGTGAGGCCGCCGTGGCTTGTGATGATGCGTTTGGCGTCTGGGTTGTGGTCGGGCGATAGGCCGGGGCACTCCCGAAGCAAGTTTGCGGTGCAGGTGTATTTGGTGCCGGGGTCGTCTTTCGGTGCAAGGATGGCGACGGTTAGGGGCTTGCCTTGGGCATTGAGGGGGCGGGCGAGCTCGGCGAGTCGGCGCCCGATGCGGGTGTAAAGCTTGGGGGCGTCAAAGTCGAGACGCTTGCCGTAGGGCGGGTTCAGCACGATAATGGGGGAGGCTTCGCCCAGGCTAGCGTCGGCAGAGCATGAACTCAGAATTTCTTGGGCGCTGTAGCTGAAGAAATCCTTGAGCTTGGGCACGATTGGTGCCGGGGCGGTGTTTGCGAGGGGACTGCATTCGATGTTGTGCTTGATGATTTCTACTGCCTTGGGCGAAATGTCACTTGTGATGATTTTGGTGATGGATTGCTTCGCTTCATTGGAGCTCGCCATGACGTTTTTGGTGATGAAGTTCCATGTAGCTTCTTTAAAGGCGGGCTGGTGCTTCAGGGAAAAATCTCTACAAATTCCGGGAATAAGTTTGTTTGTAATGTAGGCTGCTTCGAGGCTGAAGGTGCCGCTGCCGGCCATGAGGTCGAACAGGGTGACCGATTTGCCTTGATTTAAATTGAATGCTTCGAAGAGCATTCCCGCAGCAATGGTTTCTTTAAGAGGCGCATCGTTGACGAACCGTTCATGACCGCGCTTGTAGAGTTCTTCGCCAGCGAGGTCCAGCCAAATGGTGCAACGGTCATCGATAAGGGTGACATAGATGTTTTGCGGCGGGGTGTTAGGGGCGGAGCCCCTAGGAGAGAGGGTAGCGGAAGCCGTGCTGGCTGGAGCGAGGGGGAGACTTCCCCCTATTATTTTGTACAAACGTTCGGCAACGGCGTCGCTGTGGTACAGGCGCGAATGCTTGCAACTTACGTGAATGGATACGGGACCACCGGACAAGAATAGTTCCCAGGGAACTTCGGCGGCTTTCTTTTCGAGATCGCGGAAATTTTCTGCCTTGAAATCGGCGATATGCATTGAAATGCGGTTTGCGATTCGGCTGAGGGCAACAATTTTCCAGGCCTCTGAAATTTTGGCAGAGAATTCAACCTTGCCGTCTCCGGCAATATCAATCGCGAAAGGCTCCGAAGCTTGTTCGGAATTAGTGAACTGGCGCCTTATGTAGGCAATCTCATTGACGAGAGTCTGTTCAAAACCGAGCGGAACAACCGCCAAAAAACGGTGTTGTTTTCCGATAACTTGCCGTTTGAGCCTTTTTTCGGTTAATTCTTGCATACCGGTGCAAAGTTAGCTTATTTTGGGTCTTTAAACAGGGTAAGTTCGGTTGCCGCGGCTCTCGCCTTATGCTATATTTTCCGGCAAATTGCATTTTTGCCTGGGTCCTGTGACCAGATTCGCCAATTCCACTGGTGCAAGAGCAGGGAAACTCGGACAAAAACATGTAATGAAACAGGTCACCACGGTGGTGACCGCAAAAAACAACAAAAAAGGAATGGCTATAATGGCTACTATCACTAAAGAAAAGGCTGCAGAAATCACCGCTAAGTTCGGAGCAAACGAAAAGGACACCGGTAACGTCCGCGTTCAGATCGCTCTCCTCACCGAGAAGATCAAGAACCTCACCGAACATGCAAAGACCCACAAGAAGGACTTCCACTCCCTCCGCGGTCTGTCTATGATGGTTTCTAAGCGCAAGAACCTCCTCAAGTACTACGGCGAAAAGGACATTATCGCCCAGCGTGCCTTGATCAAGGAACTCGGTCTGCGCGGCTAATTCTTCAGACTGGAGAAATTTATGTCTATTGACGCATACCATCAAAAATACGGTAAGATGCTCGACCCGAAGGAAGTGTCCGTAACGCTTCCCGATGGCCGCGTCATCACGTTTGAAACGGGCCGTATTGCCAAGCAGGCACGTGGTGCTGCAGTCGCCAAGATGGGCGATGCATTCGTGCTTTCCACTGTCTGCTACGGCGAAGAAAAAGAAGGTGATTTCTTCCCCCTCACTGTGGAATATCGCGAAAAGGCCTACGCTGCTGGTCGCCTCCCGGGTGGCTACAGCAAGCGTGAAGCTGGTCGTCCCTCTGACGAAGAAACTCTTTCTGCCCGTATCATTGACCGCCCGATTCGCCCGATGTTCCCCGAGAACTTCACGCGCGAAGTCCAGGTAATTGTGCAGGTTCTTTCTGCTGACCGCAAGTTTGCACCGGATGTGCTCGGCGTGTCCGCAGCATCCCTCTCTATCGGTCTTTCTGAACTGCCCTTCGAACAGCAGGTTGCCGCCGTACGCGTGGCCGTGGTCGATGGTCAGAACATCGTGATGCCCACCTACGAACAGATGGCCTGCGCCGATCTGGACCTGGTGGTCGCCGGTACCGAAGATTCCGTCTGCATGGTGGAAGGCGGTGCCTACGAAGTGTCCGAAGACACGATGATCAACGCAATTCTCGCCGGCCACGAAGCTATCAAGGCCATGTGCAAGGCCCAACAGGAACTGGTGGACCGCTGCGCTAAGCCGAAGATGGAACTCAAGCCGCAGCACGTTGGCGAAGCTCACGACAAACTCGTCGCTACCGTGAAGGAAGTTGTCTGGGACGAACTGAACAAGGACGTCCACTCCAACATGGTGAAGACCGACTTCTATCCGGCTATGGCAGACCTCTGCGCCAAGATGCTCGAAGATGAACGCATTCTCGCTATCGTCGGTAAGGACGAAGAACAGGATGCCGCTCTCGTTGCCGATGCAAAGGCAATCTTCAGCGACTACGAACGCACTGCCATGCGCGAAATGATCTTGAACGAAGATGTCCGTCTCGACGGTCGTCTGACCACCGAAGTTCGCCCCATCGAAATCGAACTCGGCGTTCTCCCGAGCGCCCACGGTTCTGCAATTTTCCAGCGTGGCGAAACTCAGGGTCTCGTGGTCTGCACCCTCGGCTCCAAGGCCGACGAACAGCGCTACGAAAGCCTGCAGGGCGAAGGCTCCAAGAGCTACATGCTGCATTACAACTTCCCGCCGTAC
>JBGUWV010000037.1:0-6672 GCA_045221475.1 Fibrobacter sp. | reverse complement strand
TTGGAGCCGATACCCACGTTCACAGTGAATCCCAGCTTGGTCTTCACTTCATCCTTTAGTTGGGTGGCCACCGTCACGGCGTTTTCCTGAGTGCAACGAAGACTCATGTCGATGAAGCATTCATCGATGGAGAACTGCTGCAGCACTGGGGAATAACTCCGGCATATTGCAAGAAAACCTTCCGAGCAGGCTTTATACCACGTCCAGTCACCGCCGACAATCACCAGTGACGGGCAGGTGCGCAGCGCCATCGACACCGGCTGCGCCGTCTTGATGCCCAGCTTCTTAGCCGGGATGGATGCGGCCGTGATGATACTCCGTCGGTCATTCGGGTCTCCGGACACCACCGACGGCACCAGGCGGATATCCGGCTTCCCTTCACGCACCATCTTCACCGCCGTCCAGGAATTATCAAAAGTGGAAGATAACAGCTGTTATCAAAAGATTATTGTTATCACAAGCCATTTGTTGTAGAAGTCAGATCTGCGCTAATGCATTGCACTTTAAGTGACTAACTATCAGTTCATGACTTGTGATAACAATAGCGCTATGCAAGATTCTTAAGCATCGCCAATAGTTTGGGATTCTGTTGCCATTGTCGCTCTTCTTTCACCGGCAGCCCCAGATCGGAGTATGCATTTTCTATTGCCCTGCTTGTTGCACTTTGATCGACTTTAGCATATATCTCTGTCGTTTGGATTGACGCGTGACCAAGAATGAGTCTTATGTACTCCAGATTGGTGCCAGCCTGAAGCTATGATGTCATTTTCATACAACCTGTACCGCTTTTTGGAGCAGGTTCCTTTTTTTCAACGGTTTTGACAATCCCTATAACTTCCAATCCCACTTCCTCAGTTTGAAAGTTTTACAATCTTGTATTTCTGCGTTCCCATGCCGAGCTGCTCGGCGATGTCAATGGTGTGGATACCGTGTTTCTTGTTGATGCGGTCGATGATGGGCTGTGCGTCGTCGCCCTCCTTGGATGGGTAGTGGAAGATGATGTCCACGCAGGCCTTGTCCAGCGCCACGGGGTCCAGCGAGGCGAGGATGCCCACGTCCTTCATGCCCGGATCGGCGGGATGGGCGTCGCAGTCGCAGTCCACGCTGATGTTGTTCATCACGTTGATATAGACGATGCGGTCGCCGAAATAGTCCGCAATGGCCTGTGCCGATGCCGCCATGCTCTCCAGGAAAGGATCCTGCCGTCCGAGGAAGGCGGCGATGGTCTTCGTGTGGCCGGCGGAATGGATGTAGAGCTTGCCTTTGCTGGAGGCGAAGCCGACGCTCTGGTTCTTCAGCACGCCGCCAAAGCCGCCCATCGCGTGTCCTTTGAAGTGCGCAAGGTTGATGATGAAGTCATAGTTCACTATGTGGCTACCCACGAGGTCGTACTTGATGTGGCGCGTGTCGCGCACGGGCAGCTTTATCTCGCCCTCTTCGTCAAGGATGTCCACCGGAGCGATGGCATCGAAGCCGTGCGCGTGGATTGTCTCACGGTGCTTTTCAGTGGTGCCACGACTGCCGCCGAAGGCCGTGTTGCACTCCACGATGGTGCCGTTCACGTGATGCACCAAGTCGGCGATAAGGTCGGGCTTCAGGTAGTTCTGCCCGGTTTTCTCGCCGGTGGAGATCTTCACTCCCACGCGCCCCGCGGCCTTCACGCCAAGCGCCTCGTAGATGCGCACGAGCCCTTCCGGACTGATGTCGCTTGTGAAATAGACCACAGCGGTGTCCGCCACCGGCCTTGCGGATGCAATCGTGTTAGTAATGGTGGGCACTTCCCTATCCTGTGCACACGAAGTGACCGATAATGTCAATATTATGGCTAATGTTAAAATAATGCTAATCATACTGTATTTTCTTTCAAGGTAATTTTGGCTTTCAAGTAGGTGAAATAGTATGCCAACCATCCCAGAACGTTGAACACGATCAACATATAGGATTCCGCAACGGCGGAAGCGCCGACATAAGAACCCTCATCTATAATGTTGAATATCGCGAACAGACTGGTAATTAGCACAAAGGGAAGGAACATTGACAAGATGAACGAACCATCCAAATTGCCTGTTCGGCGCATGATTATGGTGATGATGCAATAGGTGACGAAAATACCTCCGAGGCCCATGCCGCTGAGTGCCGCGTGCATTACCCCTGACAAATTCTGAGGCTTCATGCCATCGCCTGGATTGAAAATCATCGTGCCCACGAACAAGCAAACCAGAGATGCAAGCAGACAGCTCTTGCAGACAATCCTGTGTTTTCTTGAGTAGTTCCCGAGCGCAAGCGTCTTGAAGAATGAGATTATCATTGGGATGAACACAAGCAGAAGAGCCCTGAATATCTTGCTCCACAGGCCTTTCACCCATATTAGCCTGGATAACGAAGCAAACAATGGAGACTCGTCGCTGGCCATCATGACACCCCAGCATACCAGAGGAGCTACTATGAATGAGAGGATTCCCAGCGCTATAATCCATCTCTCCGTATTTCTCAGTGTCTTGGCTTTCTCAAGCATGACTCACCCTTGAATGTAAGATCAAATACAATGCTTTTATCGTAGCGCACAGCGCTGCCTTTGAAAAGCAAATCATAACTCTCGGCGGCAATTCCGGCAGTCCTCGAATAGTCGTTCAATCTCAAGGTGCTGCCTTCCACTGTTGCCGTTGTGTAGTACACCGGACCATTCATGGTGTTGAACGTAAGCACAACTTCTTCATTGCCATTATGGATGATGTCCAGGGAACCTATTTCATCTACCAATGCCACCTCTGTTGCACTCGTATCAGTAACCACAAGACAGGTCCCGGACCCTTTGAAGGAATAGTTTCCCGAGATGACAAATGCTTCTTTTTGGCAAGATGCGAATACGCATGCTGCGGTTAGCATGATCAGTGCGCCTTTCAATGCTTTGGACTTTTTCATTTTATACCATTTTAATTCGTGGTGCAAAGGTAGACATACAAAAGCCATGAAAATATATCGATTTATTGCATAAGATGTTCGTTTGGTAATATTTTATGTAAAAGATGATTGAAATTAGAGATAAAAGTGTTTAATTTGCAGCATGATAAACATCGAAGAATATCTTCCAAGCATTGCGAACCTAATCGATTGGTTCAAGAAGGATACACCTGTCCAGGCCATAAACGGCGGAGCTTTCGTGTGCGAAAGCGGTTCTGCCAGGGTTGTGCTGAACATGAAGACATATGACATCAGCGCTGGAGACCTGATTTGCATGTTCCCATATTCCATTGTCCAGGGCCTTTACGTCTCAGATGATTTTGACGGAACGGCAGTTGGGATAGATCCGGACCTGTTGAATTCCATGAAGTTCGAAGACAAGGCCGTCCATTTTATCACAATAGACGAAAATCCCTGCATCAAGGTGTCCAAGGAGGATATTGCAAAGATTAAATCCCTCTATGAAGAACTCCTCAGCGAAGACCCCGGACACATGTATTACGAGGAACGCCTCCGTGCCAGGCTGTCTCTCATTACATATGCCATTGCAGAAATGTTCATTACCCGCAAGCCTTTGGAAAAGCGCAAGACCTCCCGTCAGGACCAGATATTCCAGAAGTTCATCTACGACTTGTTCGGTGATATGGACGGGCACCGTGAGGTGGAATACTTTGCCACAAAGCAATCGATTACCCCAAGGCATTTGTCTTTAGTGGTAAAAACAGTTTCGGGCTATACGGCGTCGGAATACATCAATATGAACATGATATCCAAGATAAAACGTAGACTCTATGATAAGGGCGCTACCATCTATGAGATATCGGACGAGTTCAATTTCCCCAATGCCTCATTTTTCTCGCAGTATTTTCTCCGCCATACCGGAATGTCCCCGAGAGATTATCGAAAGACCATATAAATCAATTGAATATGAATATCGCAATAGTTACCGGTGCCTCCTCAGGACTGGGGGCAAAATTCGCAGACAAGGTCTGCAAGATGTATCCTGATTTGGATGAAGTATGGGTGGTGGCAAGGCGCAAGGAACGCCTGGAAGAATTTGCCGCACAGCACAAGGAGATTAAGGCGCGACCAGTGGCGTTGGATCTTTCTTCTGCCACTCTTACCGAGGACTTGACCGCTCTGCTGAAGCAGGAGAATGCCGACATCAAGATGCTCGTACATGCCGCAGGGTATGACGTGCCGGATTATTTTGAAAACGCAAAGGAGAAGGAACTGAAAAGCACCATCGACATAAACGTTACAGGCACCACGATGCTCTACAAGGCTTGTCTACCATTCATGCACGAAGGTTCATTCGGCATCATTACCGGCTCCATCGGCTCCTTCGCCCCGCTTCCCGGTCAGGCGGTATATGCCGCCAGCAAGGCCTACTGCCGTTTCTTAAGTATCGCAATCCGTGAAGAGCTTAAACCCAAAGGCATCAATGTAATGTTGCTCTCACCTGGCAACATGAAGACCGAGATGTACAAGAAGACTGTCGAGCATATTACCGGCGGCAAGTCGGACTATGGAAAGTTCGACCGTATGCCGTTCCTGGACCTTGACAAGGTCACCACCAAGGCATTACGCAAGGCAGAGAAAGGCTGCACGCAATACACCCCGAAGTTCTTCTTCGGAGCCTACCACTTCCTCTGCAAGATTATCCCGTTCTCCTGGATGGTGAAGTTCAATAAGGTGGGATAATAGATTCCGTCTGTCCGCGGCGTCCGCCCTGTCCGTGCCGCCCACTAATGCGGACACGGATGTTACCAGCGGTCATCCGATACCTCGCAGTCGGCTCCGCCGCCAGCGAAGAATCGGTGGCTGGAATTCAATCCGCCCTCCTTGCGGCATAGCCGCTTCGGAAGGCTCACTCGCTCGTTTTCGCTCGCTCGGATATAAGAGGAAAAGGTACTTGCCCGGCAGTCCAGGAAGCTGACCAGCCCGGCAACCTCCATTAACGGCTTCGCCGTTTTCCTCCTTGCGGCTCGGCATAGCCAAGCAAGCTTGCTCTGCTCTCGCGCGCTGCGTCGGTTGTCCACCCTTCGCGGCAAGACTCTGCACGGCAGAGCCGCACAGAGACTTGCTTCGCCCCCACACACCAATGGCCAGCACCGCAGGCTCCAGCGCTTATAAGGGAAAGCGGTTGCGAGACTCCCCACGGCCCCGCCGGGCGGCTGCTTGTCGCCCTTCTTGCTACCGCACACCCCGAAGCCGTGGGGAGACTCGCCCTGTAATCCCCACCCGACCTCCCCCAGGCCACTGAAAAAGGTGGCGATTTTACAGACCGATGAGAATGCAGTTTTTTGGACCAATCTTTCAGATTGTTGTTTTGACCTGAATATTCTATTCTCAGAGGGTTATTTGCAAAAAAAAGAGGGTATCTCCTCTATTTTTCGTCCTTTTTGGCCAATATTCTGTTGATTCTCACGAGATTGGACGTAAAGATTGCTACGGCTCCTTGCAATGTGAATGCATCCAGGCCGTAACTTATTGCTCTATTGAGATGATAGGGATGTTTTAACTCTGAGTTTTTCGCTTCGATAATAAAGATAATGTTATTTTATCATGATTATCAAAAGAAGATTTGGTTATCAGCTATTTAAGCAAAACATCTTTTGCGGATTTGTGATAACAATAATCTTTTGATAACAACTGAGGAAGGCGGAGTTGACATCGATATGGAAGATGATACGAGGCAAAGTTATTTCCAAAGACTGTCCCAATGGTCTTTGAAGGGAGCCAGGTCCTTGCACCAAAGGGCCATGGGATAGTCTTCTTTTGACTTATCCTTCTTCCTCGCGAAATAATCGTCATCCGTGGTGTTTATAAGTTCGATGACTTCATCCCTTGTCAGGATGTAATACGTCACATCGTTGTTCTTGTCAATGTGTACAAAGACAAAAGGCCCTTTGATAAGGTCATTCAAGACCTTTCTTTGAGGGCGAGTGATGCCGACGTTGAAGCTGTTTTCACGTGACGTTTTCACCTGCACGGATATATTTTGGTCCGTTTGGGGATCTTTCCCGAAAATGTCCACTCCTGGAAAGTTTTTCAGAGTCAAACTGGCCACCCAGCCCTTGAGGTTCATCATACCGGCAACGAAATACTCGCCGGCAAGGCCTGTCATGAGTTTATTAAGTTGATTGCGCGCCATATTACAAGAATTGTTCAAATTTTAGTTGTTCACAGGTCCAGAAGTTTTCTCCATCAAAAAGAATAATATCAGGGACCGCTTTCTGGACGGGTGAGATTCGCCTTTCGCGGTAGTAACCATCTATTGTGAGCCAGCGGTTTATAACCACAACCGGCTTCTTCGGATGCGATGCCTTTTTGCTCTTATTGACATCAGTCTGACACGTGTAGATTAAAGCATGCTCTATGAGCTCCAAATTAGCCCTGGTGGTTTCTTGAGAGACGTTTGACAAGTGCGCGAGCCAATACTGTCGATTCCTGATTACCTGTTCGCTTGGATGAGATTTATCATGGAAGCGGACAGCAGCGCCTCTTTCGGAAATCCCGATATACTGGATTTTTGGTTCACCACGCTGATATTTTCTCAGCCCGGATACGATATATAGGCAACCGGAATTGGATTTATCCTCAATCTCTTCTAGTTGTTCATCCGTATAGGGCCCACTCCATTCTACTATGTAGGCTTTCTTGATAGCTTCGCTCATGGCAATAGGATCAGAAGAAAAAATACCACGC
>JBGUWV010000036.1:0-17183 GCA_045221475.1 Fibrobacter sp. | reverse complement strand
AAGGTTCCTTTTATACCCCCAAGCGGTTTCGAACCGCTGTTGCGGGAATGAAAATCCCGAGTCCTGGGCCACTAGACGATAGGGGCGTTTAGTAGGGCCAAATATAGGTAACTATTTAATTTTAGTCAAGGGGGCAACTCGAAAAAAGTTAATTTTTCATCGTGAACCTGCGAAAATGGCTGAAAAAATCCCTGAAAGGCGGCGTAATCCGCTTTTTGCCCATGGCGCTTTTGGCGAGTGCTGCCGATGCAGCGGTACTCTGGGGTATTCGCTCCTTTATCGACATTGTCGGGGGCAAGGCTGATATTCCGCTTGCAGCTTGGGTCGGGGGAATGTTGGCGCTTGCTTTGCTCAGGCTTGTTTTCTTGTATTATAAGTCCAAAGTTTCCGAAAGTTGGCTTTATCGGGTTTCTGCCCGTGTTCAGGCCTGGTTTCTGCATAGGCTCCGTGATTTGGCTCCAAGGAATTTCCACACGTCTAGGGGCGAATGTGTGGTGGAATCTGCCTACGAGGCGACGGTCGTGCTCCAAAATAACGGAGGCGTATTTTTTCAGGCGGTACAGGCAGTCCTTCAGCTAATAGTCTTTTTACCGGTGCTTTTCTATATCTCTTGGCCGCTGGCGCTGTTTCTTTTTATTGTCATTGTTCCCTTGGTGGCAGTCCTTCAGCGTAAACTGCATAAGCTTGGCCCCGCCGAAGAATCCCTGTTGCGGGCCCGTTCCGATTTCCGCGGGAATCTGTCGCTTGCCCGTAGGCTTTTTAGGCAGTGGAGTGGCCGCGATGAACGCAAAGAAATCTCGGACGGTCTCTTGAAAGAAGTTCGCGGGCTCCGCGATAACGGGCTGAATGCCGCCATCAAGAAGTCTGGCCTTTCCCTTTTAACTGAAACGGTCTCGGTGCTGGCCATGGTTTTGGTATTGGCTTTCTGCGCGCTTCTCATGAATCGCGGTTACATGGATGCGTCTGGCCTTGTGCTGTTTACTTCGGCGGTGTTGCTTTGTTACAAGCCGGTAAAGGAATGCGCCCGCGTCATGCCGCAATTCCGCTCGGCGGTTTCGGCGATAAATGTCCTCGAAGAATTTGAATCTCTCGAAACAGTTGGAAAATCCACTGGCAAGGATTTTGCAACGACCCCCGATGCAACCTCCGATGATGTTTCGATTCGCAGTGGTAAATTCACTTACGAAGGTTCCGAAACACCGGTGTTTTCGGATCTCGCTCTCGATTGGTCTCGCGAGAAGCCGGTTCTTGTTCGCGGTAAAAACGGGGTGGGCAAATCGACTTTGCTCCGCTTGCTTTCGGGGCTGGAACGGTGGGTGTCCGCCGATGTGCATGCTCCAGGTGATGTGTTCTTTGTTGCCCAGGATCTGGAACTACCGCCAAAATGGATGCTTTCTAGACTTCTCGAAAAAAGACGCGATGCCGAGGCAGCGCAGGCGCTCGAGTCCTTTATGCAGGCTTCGGGGGCTGCAAAACTTTTGCAGAAATCGGGGCTTTCGGGTGGCGAGCGTGCTCGGGTGGCTCTTCTCTGGGCCTTGGCCTCGGACTCCCGCACGGTACTTTTGGACGAGCCTTTTGCCTCTGTGGCTCTGGCTGACCGCGAAAACTTGCTGAAATCCTACCTTGATGCAGCTCACGTTTTAGGCAAATGGACAATTATTGTGAGCCACGATGTGCTTTCTTGCGAAGTTGAATGTATATTTAATGTAGTGCAGTTATAGCGGAGGTGATTATGGCAGAACAGGTCAATCAGCAAGAGAATGTAGCGTCTAATATTGAATCGGATGCCGGAAAGCAGGGCCAGACAGTAATGTCTGAAACCCCGGTGGTGGATGTTCCGGAAGAAGACCCGCGCCCTCCGCGTCCGTTCTTGTACCGATTCCGTGGGCTTATCCTTGCCATTGGTGCCGTTGTTGCGTTGGCCATTACTCCGGCGGACTTGGAAATTGTGCCGTTCCTGGTGTTTATCAATATCTTTATCATTGCTGTTTATATGCGCGTCAAGGCCCGCCGTGCTATCGGTGACCATACCCGTGGTACGGCTCAGGATGCTCCGATGCTTGTAACCTGGGGCGCATATGGCCGTTTGCGCCATCCGCTTTATGTGTCCAATATGGCGATCGGTATAGCCCTCGTGGTACTTCATTTGGGTATCAGCTGGCTTACGATTCCGTTCATTGTGTTCCTGCTTTTATTCGGTTACCGTCTTGCAAAGCTTGATGACCGCTACCTAGAACAACGTTATGGTGATGAATGGAAGCTTTGGGCGTCGCAGACTCCGGCATTCATTCCCCGTGAAATACATGTGGTTGGTCCGCTTCGTAGCGGAAAAGAGGCTATCATTGCTGACACGAGTACGTGGATCTGCCTTGCACTGATGGTTGGACTTGTGCTGTTTAGAAAGATTGACTTTATCCTATGGGCCTAAACGTAAAGAGCCTAGGACGCATTGCCGTAGGGGCTGCTGTCAAGACGGCGGCAAAGGCTGCCAGTAAGTGGCCGGGACTTGACCGGAAATATCATATCGAAGAACGTTTGTCGGGACCGTGGCCAGATGGTCCGTATTTGTGGCTTCATGGAGCCAGCCTCGGTGAATGCCGTATGCTGCAAGCTCTCGCTTGTGCTCTTAAAGAGGACTTGGTCGATTGTCCCAAAATCTTAATCACTTCGCAAAAGGTGGAAGTGGTTTCGTTTTTGAAAGATTCCTGTGCCGGTGTTGCAGATGTGGCGATTGCTCCGGCTGACGTTCCGTCTTCGTTGCATTCCTTCGTGAGTTCGGTGCAACCCTTGGGACTTGTCCTGGCTGAAAACGAACTTTGGCCCGGTTACCTTTCCATCATGTCCAAGCTTTCAACCCGCAGAAACGTGGCCCTTGTTTCGGGGCGTTACCGCAAGTCCTTCCCGTTGCTTGATTTTTCGGGAATGGGATATGCCTGCATGCAGACGGCCTCGGATTTGGGGCGGTTTACCTATGCCAGTAAGGGCTTTGTTCCTTGTACCATGGGTGGAGACTGGAAACTTTTAAACTGGGCTCGCGATGGGGGGCTGGTGTGCGTTCCCGAGAAGCCGTCCATCGATGTGGTGTTCGTATCGTTCCATCAAGAAGAAGCCGAGGCCTTCGTTTCCATGGCGAAAGACTCGGTAGATAAGGGCGAGTCGGTGGTGTTGATGCCACGCCGACTTTCAGAGCTGAACCAGTTCCGAAAAGTGTTGCAAGAGGCTGAACTGCCTGTGGTGGATTATCCTACGGTAGAACGTGGGGCCGTGTCATTGGTGTCGCGCTTTGGACTTTCTCGCGAAATTTTTCTGAAGAGTAGGAGCGCCGTGATGGGCGGTTCTTTCGATCGTCGGCTCGGAGTTCATGATTTTTGGGAGCCTCTGCAGATGGGCGTGTCCACTTGTGTGGGCCCTTATGCCAAGGGGCACGATGATGTGGTTTCCCGGCTTGTGGCGGCTCACGTGCTTGCCCAAATCCATACGCCGGCAGATTACTTGCGTCGCAGGACTCCTGCTGTCGATACGGTGCGCTCTTTCTTGGTGGGCGAAAAAAGTAAGGTCTTGAATTCTTACAAGTTGTTGCTGAATTTTATTAAAGGACTTTTATGAAAAAGGTGATTCTTGCTACTCCCCGTGGTTTCTGTGCTGGCGTGGACCGCGCCATTCACGTGGTGGAACGTGCCATTGAAAAATTCGGGACTCCTATTTACGTGCGTCACGAAATTGTGCATAACCAGTTCGTGGTAGATACGCTGAAGTCCAAAGGCGTGGTTTTCGTGGATGAACTGGACGAAGTGCCGTCGGGCTCGGTGGTGATTTTCTCGGCCCACGGTGTTGCCGAAGAAATTTACGCCGATGCAGAAAGGCGCGGACTGCAGGTGCTGGACGCCAGTTGTCCGCTGGTACTCAAGGTTCATTATAGCGCCAAGCGTCACTATACCGCAGGCCGCCATATCATCTTGATTGGACATGCCGGACATGCCGAGGTGATTGGCACGCTCGGTCAGCTTCCCCCGGGAGCCATCACGCTGATTAAGAACGAAAATGATGCCCGTACCGTAGAGGTTCCCGCCGACAAGGAGCTTGCCTACATTACCCAGACCACTCTTTCGGTGGCCGAAACGCGCAAAATTATTGAAGCTCTCAAGGAACGATTCCCGAATATTATTGGCCCAGATGCGGGTGACCTCTGCTATGCGACGGGCAATCGTCAGGCGGCGGTCCTGGATCTCTGCTCCAAGGTGGACATGCTTTTGGTGGTGGGGGCCAAAAATTCCTCAAATTCCAGTCGTCTCATGGAACTGGGACTTGAACAGGGTATTCCCAGCCATTTGATTGCTTCGGTAGAAGACTTGGAGGCAGAATGGTTCGAAAATATTGATTCGGTGGGTATTTCTAGCGGAGCAAGCGCTCCTGAGGTGCTCGTCCAGGGGGTGGTAGATTGGATAAAAGAGAAATTTGCCCCCGTAGAAATCGAAAATTTCGTAAAATTGGTGGAATCTACCAAGTTTAACCTGCCAAAGGCATTGCAAGATTGATAATTTAACCTTGACGAACGGACGCTTTTTTTCTAAAATTGCGTCCGTTATAAAACAACGGAGTTTATTATGAGCCGCATTTGTGAAGTTACCGGCAAGGCCGGCCTCGTGGGCAACATGGTTTCCCACTCTAACCGCAAGAAGTTGATGAAGCAGCTGCCGAACCTTCAGAAGAAGCGTTTCTACATTCCTGAAGAAGACCGCTGGGTGACCCTCCGCGTTAGCGCTGCTGGTCTCCGCACGATCAACAAGCTTGGTATCCAGGCTGTTGCTCAGGAACTCGGCATCTAATTTAGATTTTCTAAGGTTTGCCAAGATTCACCGCCTAACGGGGTAATCCCTCGCTAGGTGGTTCTTTGTGTTTGCAGAATGAGTTTGGGATCGGCATGATGCCGGCTATACGATGTTTTCATTGTAGCCACAAAGTCTTCTCTGCAAATATTTTATGCCATCCTCGCTTAGGCGGGGGATTGTTCTTTATTTCCTTCACCTATATTTTGCTATTTTAACAATATATGCGCAAGTTTGCCTTTTCTTTTGTAGCCTGTGTGGCTAGTGTTTTTGTGGCCCAGTCTTTTGCCCAGCCTCGTGACCTATTTGCTGAATTCGAGGCCGAAGCCGAAGCTGCTCAGTCCAGCGCGGCTGTCGTGGTGCCGAGTTCCAGTAGCGTAGCAGCAAAGCCTGCTCCTGTATCTAGCAGTAGCGTCAAGGTTTCGTCTAGTTCGGTTGCTTCCTCTAGTAGCATAGAACTCTCCTCCAGCAGTGTGGAAGTCTCTAGCTCCAGTATCGCATCTTCTAGCTCGGTAGAGCTTTCTTCCAGTAGCGAAATCCCTGCTGCGGTCGATTCTTCTGCGTTGGCGGCAGAAACTCCGGCTGACGTTGATTCTGCCCTTGCTGATACTCTCGCTGGCGATTCCGTGAGAGAGATGACTCCTGAAGAGGCTTACGCCGCCGAAATGAAAAGGCATAACGAAGAAAACCGCATCCGTGATTCCCTTGCGATGCTTGCCAGTTCTTCTTCTGCGACTGAAGCTCCTTCTTCCAGTAGCATGAACCGTCGTGAATTGCTTGGACCGGTAAAGGTGTCCAAGGTGAACGGCATCGACGAAATGAAGGGCCGTTACAAGAGCCCCCGCAAGGCCTTGTTCATGTCCCTTGTGGTTCCGGGCTCTGGCCAGATGTATGTGGGCGGTTCCGGATTTACCTATGCACGTGGTGGTGTGTACCTTGCATTGGAAGCCGCCTTGTGGGGTAGCTGGTATTATTTCTCTGTGCATAAGTACGATCAGCAGGTGAAAAAGTACAAGGATTTTGCCAAGGCCCACTATTCCATTGGCCGCTATGAACGTGGCATGCGTGACTTGTATAATGCCGACGCAAGAGAATACGAGTCCGAGTTCCGTCGCCGTTATTTGGGTAGCCGCGAATCTTTCTGCGAAGGCATCTTTGGTACGGCTTCTGTACATGGTTGCTATGACCGAGACAAGCTGTACAAAAATGATCTCGCATACTATAACGATTTCGTGAATTCACCGAAGAGTTTGAAAAAAGAAATGCAGTCCGTAAGCTTTGATTCTCCGTCGGAAGTCTACCAGCTGATTGCTGATGACGCTTATGTGCTGGGATGGGACGATGCTGAAGATATTGCCATTGCGACGGCTTTGGGCTTGGAAGATCCGAATTCTGAAACGGAAAGTCTCGGTACGTCCAGTAACCAGAAAGAATACCGCAGCCTTCGTAACAAGGCGAACGATTATGCCGATATGCAGGCTTGGTTCTTTGGCGGACTTATCTTGAACCATATTATATCTGCTATTGATGCGGCAATTTCTGCCAATTCCCATAACAAGGCGCTGTACGAAGAAGACCTTTCTTGGTATGACCACCTGCATTTCGATAGCGGACTGTCTTTCGTAGATGGTTTTGGGTTTAACGTGCAGGCAAGCTGGGGCTTTTAATGAAGTTACTCTTAGTCCTGTTGCTCGCTGCGGCATCCGCCTTTTCGCAGGTGGTGGTGTCTGTTGATCAAAGCGTGAGCAAGAACTCCGACAAGAGCTGGCTGATCGCCATGGGCTCGTCGGCTTTGTTGCCCGGTATGGGCGAACTGTATCTGGGAGAGCGGCAGTTCGTGCGGCCTTTTGTGTGGACCGATATTGCCCTTTGGTTCACGGCCATTGGGTCTTATGCCATAGGCGAACGCTACATCACTTCTGCTCACAATTATGCTGTGCGTCATGCTGGTCTTAACTCTAAGAGCCGTAACGTAGACTTGCTGAATACGGTGGGCGATTACCGCAGCCGTAGTGGTGTAGCGGGGCAGAATTCTTCGCCTGATATGGATGAAGATTACAACCAGGCCATGCTGCGTTCCGGCAAGAAAATTGACGAAGATCTCGATGAGAGCATCCAGTGGGACTGGGGCTCCAGCGACAATCCTGAAACGACGGAACATATTGACGAATACAAGAGCCGTTTGCGCCATTACCGTGTGAGCCGTATTGTGTTCCAGGTGTCTGTAGGCGCGTTGCTTTTGAACCGTGTGGTCTCGATGCTTAACACGATTCGAGTATATCGCGCAACGTCGTCTAAAGCCTTTACGGAACGTCTGGAATTTGTACCGGAATTCTACGAAGACGGTAGCGGTCTGATGATGAATGTGAAATTTTAGCCACGTTAGCAACTAAGTTTGCAGTTAAAACATCTAAAGAACATGAAAAAATTTGCTCTGCTTTTTGTCGCTTTGTTTTTTGCCGCCTGTGGCAGTGATTCTAATGCACCGGGTGGTGCGGCAAAAGGAGCTGGTGGCCCGCAGGGCAAGGGCGGTCCAGGTGGCCCGGGTGGCAGACCTGCCCGAGTAATTGCTGTGGAAGGCTATATTGCCGAGGCCCACGAATCGGGCAAGACTTTTACTGCCATGGCAACTCTTGAACCGCTGAACAATGTACAGCTGACGGCGGCTGCTTCGGGCAGACTCACGAACCTTTATGCAAAAGACGGCGCCCAAGTTCAAAAGGGTGCGCTCCTCGCTAAAATTGACGATTCCGAACTCCGTGCGCAACTCAAGCAGGCGGAATCAAACCAACAACTCGCTCAGCAAAAGTTTGACCGAGTCAAGACGCTTTTCGAAAAAGATGGTGCTACCAAGGCTGACATGGAAGCTGCCGAGGCTTCGCTCAAGTCTGCCGAAGCTTCTGTAGAACTCATCAAGGCCCAAATTGCAAAGACTGAAGTGCGCGCCCCGTTTGCTGGCAAGCTCGGCTTTGTGAATGTGTCTGTGGGCGCCTGGCTTACGACCGGTACATCGATTGTGTCTTTGAGCGAAGTCAAGAAACTGAAGGCGAAGTTTGCTCTCCCGCAGCGCTATGCCTCGACACTTAAAGTGGGCGATGCCGTAGATGTGAAGGACGAAGAACGCAATGTGGCTAAGTCCGGCAAGGTGAAGGCCTTGGAGGCTGCCCTTTCTGAAAGCAGCCGCACGCGTCAGGTGCTTGTCGAAGTCGATAACGCTGGCAATGAACTTTTGGCAGGCTCTTACGCCAAGGTGAATGTTACGATGCAGGCGGGAATGGCAAAAAGCATCCCGATTCCGGCAGAAGCTTTCACGCTCGATAAAGATGGCGCCTACGTATTTGTGGCGACTGGCGGCAAGGCCAAAATCAAGCATGTCGAAACAGGGCTGCGCACTCCGATTGCCGTTGATGTTACGGGTGGCCTCGATGAAGGCGATACGGTGATTACCTCTGGCTTGATTAGCCTTCGCGAAGGTGCTTCTGTCCGTATCCGCGAAATTCGTCATAATACCGATTACGA
This sequence comes from Fibrobacter sp., assembly GCA_045221475.1. Taxonomy (GTDB): domain Bacteria; phylum Fibrobacterota; class Fibrobacteria; order Fibrobacterales; family Fibrobacteraceae; genus Fibrobacter. Next base: position 8,838 of record JBGUWV010000036.1, on the reverse strand, counting down.
AGTGGAGTAGGTAAACGATGAGTGTCGCGAACCTTTCCGTACGTCGCCCGGTCCTTATGACCGTGATGGCGCTAGTGATTATTCTGCTTGGCGCTTTTGGTGCCTCTAACTTGGGCGTGCGCGAATACCCGAACGTAGACTACCCGCTCATTCAGGTGCGTACTTCTTATCCGGGCGCAAACGCAGCCGTGGTCGAAGCCGAAGTTACTGAAATCTTGGAAGCTTCCATCAACAGTGCGTCTGGTATCAAGGCGCTGACCTCTACGAGCCGTGATGGGTTCTCCTTCATTAACATTGAATTTGAAACCGGTATGGACTTGGAAGCCGCGGCAAACGAAATCCGCGACCGCGTAAGCCGCGTGCGCCGTCGCTTGCCGGATGATGTCGATGAACCGACGGTCTATAAATCCGACAGTGATAACGACCCGATTTTGATGGTGAGCCTTGTGAGCGATAAGCTCGATCCGATGGAAGTTTCGGAACTGGCCAACAACTTTGTCAAGGAACGCTTGCAGACCATCAATGGTGTCTCCGAAATCGCCATTTGGGGTGAAAAACGTCCGACGGTTCGTTTGTGGATTGACCCGGTGCGTATGCAGGCTTTAGGCGTTTCGGGCGCCGAAATGTCGGCTGCTCTCAAGAAGGGAAACTTGGAATTGCCTTCTGGCTCTATCGAAGGTAGCGAAACCACACTTTCGATTCGTACGCTCGGTCGAATTCTTGACCCGAAGGCTTTTGAAAACATTGCCATCAAGACGGCTGCCGATGGCACCGTGATTCGCATCTCTGATGTGGCCGACATTCACTACGAACCGAAGGATACGCGTACAGGCTTTAGACGTAACGGCAAGAATTCCATTACGCTTGCGTTGATGGCGCAGCCCGGTTCCAACCATGTGGAAATCGCCGATGAATTCTACAAGCGTGTAGAAGATATCCGTCGTGAAATTCCCGAAGGCGTTGATGTTCTTTATGGCCGCGATACCTCTATCAATATCCGTGCATCTATTAAAGAAGTGGTGGAGACAATCTTCATTGCATTCCTGTTGGTGATTGCGATTATCTTTGCATTCCTCCGCGAAGGTCGCACGACGCTGATTCCGATGGTGGTGGTGCCGGTATCGGTGATCGGAAGTTTCTTTGTGCTTTACCTGTGCGGATTCTCGATCAACGTGCTGACTTTGCTTGCGATGGTGCTTGCCATTGGCCTTGTGGTGGATGATGCCATCGTGATTGTGGAAAACATTTATCATAAGATTGAACGCGGTATGACGCCTAAGCAGGCTGCAGTGGCGGGCACGAATGAAATCTTTTTTGCCGTGATTGCGACCTCTGTGGTGCTTATGGCGGTGTTTGTTCCGGTGCTTGCGCTGGGCGGTACGACAGGTCTTCTGTTCCGTGAATTTGTGGCAGTGATGATCGGAACGGTGTTCCTTTCTACGTTGTGCGCACTTACGCTTTCGCCGATGCTTTGCTCCAAGTTCTTGAAAAAGCAGAAGCAGGGTTGGTTCTTCCGAGTCACGGAACCGTTTTTCGACGGAATGAATCGAATCTATTCGGTGCTTCTCGGCGGATTCCTTAGGATGCGTTTGCTCTTGTTCCCGATTGTGGCTGGGCTTTTGATTGCGGCTTATTTCTGCTTCGACAATATGAGTAGCGAAATGGCTCCGACCGAAGACTCGAATGCCGTCATGGTGAACTTGAATATGCCCGAAGGCGTGACGCTTACGCGAACCAAGCGCATGGCCGATGCTTTTGCCGAAGAAGTGATTGGACTTTTAGACAGCAACGAATATACTGAATTCCAAGCGGGTGCATGGAATGCGGGCAATTCGAGAATGCGCTTGACCTTGAATGACAACAAAAAGGCGCGTCGCCCGCAGAGCGTGATTGCTCGCGAAATCCAGCTGCTGGGTAACGAATATCCTGACTTGCGCGTGATGGTGTTTGAACCGCAGAGCATCAGTACGCAGCGCGGTGGTCTTCCGGTGCAGTTCGTGTTGCAGGCTCCGAATATCGAAATCTTGCGTACGCTTGTTCCTAAGTTCGAAGAAGAAGCAAGCCATAGTCCTGTGTTCAGCGTGGTGAACACGAACCTGCGCTTTACCAAGCCGGAACTCCATATCGAAATTCTGCGCGACAAGGCGAACGAAGAAGGCGTGTCAGTGAATGATATTGCGCAGGCGGTACAGCTTGCCATTAGCGACCAGAGCTACGGCGAATTCTATAAGGATGGCCGCCAGTACGACATCATCGGTGCGGTCGGTTACCAGTACCGCAGCATGCCCGAAAACATCTCGATGCTTTCGGTGAAGAATGCGAAGGGAGAACTTGTAAGCCTCGATAACTTTATCACCTTCACAGAGCAGTCTGCATCACCGTCGCTCCCGAGATTCAACCGCTTTAGCGCCGCGACGATTCAGGCGGGCCTTGTGCCCGGCAAGACGATTGGCGACGGCGTCGAAGAAATGCGCCGCATTGCAAAGCACTTGCTGAAGGATTACCCGAACGTGAGTACGGCTTTGAGCGGTTCTTCGAAGGAATTCGAAGAGAGTTCCAGCGGCCTCTACATTGTGTTCCTCTTGGCGCTTGCGCTCGTGTTCTTGGTGCTTGCGGGCCAGTTCGAAAGTTTCCGCGCTCCGTTCGTCATCTTCTTTACGGTGCCGCTTGCTTTGGCGGGTGCGCTCGCTTGCTTGTTCATTACGGGCCAGACACTCAATATCTTTAGCGAGATTGCGCTGATTCTTTTGATCGCACTTGTGACGAAGAATGGTATTCTGATTGTGGAATTTGCAAATCAGATTGCGGCAAGTACCGGCTGTAACAAGCTCGAAGCGGCTCGGATGGCGGCGGAACGCCGCTTCCGCCCAATTCTGATGACGAGCCTTTCCACGGTATTGGGCGCCGTGCCCTTGATTCTCACGGGCACCCCGAGCCGTATTGCGATGGGTATCGCCATCGCAGGCGGTCTTACATTTGCGACTTTCATGACGCTCTTTATCGTGCCTGCTGCTTATAGCTTCTTTGCGGGCAAGGTTGAAACGACAAATACGACTGACGCCTCTAAAATGGCTTAATTTTTTCTTACATTTAAGGCGATGAGCTTTATAAAGAAAACTTTAGGCCTGATGGTCGTTTCAACTTTGGGCATTTTAATCAGCCTTGTGGGCATAATGCCTTTTTATCCTGTATCTTGGGCGATGAGCATAGCCCTATTGGTTTTTGCCGTTATCCAACTAGTTTATTTCCTGACGATTGAAAATGCTGATCTTGATTGTGCCTTGCGCAAATGGGAAATGGTTGCTTTCTGTTCCGTGACGATTCCTGTTGCTGCAATTCTTGTTTCCAGGGACTTGGATTTCTCCGTGCCAATTGCATTAATATCGATTTCTAAAAATCTCTGTTTTTGGTTGTTGCCTGTTGAACTGTTTTTGTTCAAGCGGTTGACCATGGCTGGCCCAGCGGGGGCCAAAGTGGCTTCTTCTAAAAAATCGGGGGAGACGAAAGAGAAACAACCTGTCAAGGATTTAGTCAAGAATAGTATGAGCAAGCTTCCTTTGTCCAAAGCAGATCGAGAACTGTATTCTTTAGTGGGCCTAGCTTCGGTAAAGAAAGAAATCCTGTCTTTAAAAAACATGATTGTTGCTCAAAACAAAAGGGCTTCGGCGGGTTTGCCTGCGATACCCATGTCTTATCATTGCGTGTTTACGGGGAATCCCGGAACCGGTAAGACAACAGTGGCGAGAATTGTAGCTGAAATATACAAGGACCTGGGAATTCTTGAAAAGGGGCATTTGGTAGAATGTGACCGTTCCTCACTGGTGGCGGGTTATACTGGCCAAACAGCAATCAAGACCAATGAGGTCATAGACAAGGCTCTCGATGGAGTTCTCTTTATTGATGAGGCTTATACCCTAGCTCGTAGCGATGATGGTCAGGATTCTTTTGGTCAAGAAGCCGTCGATACACTATTGAAGCGAATGGAAGATGACCGTAGTCGTCTGGTTGTGATAGTGGCCGGATATACGGACGAGATGAGGACTTTTATCGAAAGCAACCCGGGGTTGTCATCCCGCTTTAACCGCTACATAGAATTCTCTGATTATAGCGAAGCTGAATTGCTTGAAATTTTCAAACGTCTTGCTGAAAAGCAAAAGTTGGAATTGTCTTCGGAATTCGAAAATGCATTGAAGGCTTTATTTTCTCGCATTGTAGCCAAAGGCGATTCTTCTTTCGGCAATGGTCGCGGGGTGCGCAATTTGTACGAGAAAACCCTTGTGAACCAGGCAAACCGCTTGGCACAAAAGGATTATAGCGTTTCGGATTTGATGAAACTTTTGCCCGAAGATTTACCGGGTGACTTCTAGGCCTTACTTTACCATTTGGAAAACTCGTTCGCCCTTGCGGCTCATGCCGTAACGGGTACGCAACAAGTCTTCCTTGTATAAAGAATCTTTTTTGAGACGTTCGATTTCCAGGTTACAGGAATCGATGGCGTGTTGTAGCGAATCGATTTGATACTGGTAAATTTCGATGTCGTGTGCAATCTTATGTTGCTGTTTCAAGCTGTTTTTTCCGAACATCAACTGCGAAACGACAGCCGCTATCGTGAGGGCTGCCACAAGCAGGATAATCCAGAAAAAACGCTTGTTCACGTCAAGTTGCTCCGTTAAAGTAGAACTGGAAATTGTCTGGGGTTTCAACTAGCCCCGAAAGTTCTAGCTCTGTTAATATAGCTAATATATTGTTGGACTTAAGGTTACATTCGTTCTGGAGTTCTTGAAAAGTCTTCTTGAAACCATTAAATTGCTTAAATAGGCTCAGTGCTTCGCTTGAAAGGTTGCAGCCGGCGGCCTTGATTTGGCTGAGGCTGACAGCGGCAGGTTCTTCCGATTCCGTTTTGATTTTAGGAAGCCCTGCGACAGTACGCAGGCTTTCAGGTATAAAGACGGGCATGGCTTTCCCTTGGTCCAAGTATTGATTTGGTCCGGCGGCATTTTCGCTATCGAAGTTACCGGGGATGGCTAATAGAAGCTTGTTTTCTTGCAGGCAATAGTCGGCAGTAATGAGTGCTCCGCCTTTTGCTTTACTTTGTACCAAGACCGTGGTACGGCTGAGTCCGCTGATAATCCTATTCCTGGCGGGGAAGTTCCCTTTGAAAGACGGAAAGTCTTCTTCGTATTCGGTCATGATGCAGCCCCCGGCTTCGATAATGCGGCGGGCGAGTGTTGCCCGGTCACCGGGAATGGGAACGCCTAGTCCCTGGGCAATCACGGCTATGGTGGGAATTTCATATTCAAGGGCGGCTTCGTGGCAGTAACTGTCAATTCCTTGTGCAAGTCCGGATACGACAACGGCGCGTGTGCCTTTTAGCGACTTGACCAGCCGTCGACAAAGTTCCTGGGCGGAACTGCTTGGGCGTCGCGTGCCCACCATCGCTATTCCGATGCAATCGCTTGCGGGCAGGGTACCGCGGTAGTACAGCAGTGACGGTGCAAATCGAGATTCCCTGAGGGAAAGCGGAAAAAGTTCTGGCTCAAGGGTTTTGTACTTTCTATCTTTGTCTGTCATGAAATATTCCTTTGATGACTTGGTGAAAATTATGGCGACCCTGCGTTCCCCCGAGGGTTGCCCTTGGGATAAGCAACAGACGCATCAGTCGCTGCTCCCGTATTTAGTCGAAGAATCCCATGAATACATCGATGCGGCCCAGGCAAACGACAAGGCTCATATGGCAGAGGAATTGGGCGATGTGTTATTCCAGGTAGTGTTCCATTCTCAGGTCGCCAAGGAAAACGGTGATTTTTCAATCGACGACGTGGTGCAGGGAATCTGCGAAAAAATGATCCGGCGCCACCCGCACGTTTTTGGCGATGCAAAGGTTGATGATTCGAAAGGCGTTGTTCGCCAGTGGGAACGCATCAAGGCGCAAGAAAAAAACAATCTAAAAATGCAGGGCAAGTCCGCTATGGATAAAGTAAGCAAAAGCTTGCCCACGCTTGCCCGTGCCCAAGAGCTTCAGCGCCGTGCCGCCAAAGTAAGCTTTGACTGGACCGAGGCTGAACCTGTCTTTGACAAGGCTGTGGAAGAATTTAGTGAATTCCGCGCCGAAATGCAAGCGGCCTCGTCTGAAAATCGCAATGTAGAACGCATGGAAGATGAATTCGGCGACATCATGTTCAGTTTGGTGAATGTGGCGCGCCACTGCGGCTTCAATGCGGCGCTTGCACTCGAACGTGCGAATTCCAAGTTCGAACGCCGTTTCCGCGTCGTCGAACAGATGGCCCGCGATCAGGGCAAGGAAATGAAGGACGTTGGCCTCGAAGGCTTGCAAGAAATGTGGAAACAGGCGAAGGCTGCATCCAAGTCGTTCTAATTTGGAGCATTCCATATTGGAATACGAAAGTTGAAAAATTATTTTCGCATTCCATATCCCGATGGTATATTAAGTAATGTGCTTCCAGTCAATTCTGGTTTAGCGAAGGGATGCTGGAGCAAATCACGGGGTAGAATAGACCGGAAGCACGCTTGTTTTCTTCTAATTCCACTTTCCCGCAGGGTAACCCCCTGCGGGATTTTTTTACTTGAACAATTTCATGAAAATGTTCTTGCGATGCTTCGATTTATTATTGGCAGCCATCTTGTACAGGGGAGCGGGCTTGTCGTAAATGATGTCTTTGTCGCTAGTCATGCCGAACAGATCCGTTAAGCAGTCACCGAATTCGCTGGAATTCTCATGTTCGTAGTAGCTTGCATAATGAAGATAATTGCCGCTTGCGTCTTTGAAGGATTCGGTCTCAAGGTAATTGAGGTTTTCTTCTTTGCAAAGATCCTTTGTGACTAGGGCAGAGATTTCGTAAATACCGGTGCACTTTTTTACGTCAGATTCAATTTCGACTGCTATCACATAGCTATTGCCGACATCTGTGTATTCGGGGACCGTCACGGTGTAGGTCTTTCCGTTATACTTGAAAGATTCGCCCATTTTTGTAACATACGACACATCGATGTTCGCGTAGGTAGCGTTGCCTTCTCTGGCGGCGGTAAAGTATAGTTCTTCAACGGAGGGAAACCAGGAGTATCCTTCGTCTAAGGCTGTGAGCAACTCTTCCCTGAATTCGGATTTCGAATAATTAAGATTACTGCTGAGATTCTTTTGTATGCTTTCCGCGGAGTTTTCCGTGAAAATGATCATGCCGTCAAACGAATCGTTGCTGTAGCATTCAACCTGGTCTAAGCCTTTGTGGTAACTGCACGGGGTGTATTTCCAGGTGCCAATGATGCTTCCTGCTGTGCCGCCGACATACATGGCTCCTTCCGGGTAGAAGTCTTCATCATCGCTGTCCCAGGAGTACAAGATGAGCGTGTCGCCCATGAAGTCGTACTTGAAGGTTTGCATTACGGGATTTGGTGAAACCGATTTCCATTCGACTTGGTCGTTTTCGACGATACAGGCCATGTTGGCTTGATCTGCCGGTGTCAAGGTAAAGCTCTTTGCCGCTTTGTCGAGAGTCATGTCGTAGTTGAGCCTTACGCCACCTTCAAATCCTGCGGGTAACGGTTCCTTGTTGTTTTCTACTCCGTCATCGCTGCTATTGATGGTCACGTCGCCAGTGCTGGAACTGGACGGATTGTCGTTATCCGAGTTCGGGTTGGAACTGCTGTCGTCACCGCAGGCGGAAAGGGCAAACGCCGTTGCCAGGGCACAACCCAAAACGATACTTTTCTTGAAATTGATGCTCATACAAAACTCTCAAAAATGTTTTCTAGAAAATGTAACATATTCATCTTGAACGAAAAAAAGAACCCAGTGCAATGCACTGAGTTCTTTAAACTTCTAAGAAGTTTGGCTTGTGCTAATTAAGCTCTTGCCTTGGCCTTGTCGCCGTACTTCTTGATGAGTTCTTCCTGGATGTTCTTCGGAACCGGGAGGTACTTGCAGAATTCCATGGTGAATTCAGCCTTACCCTGGGTCATGGAACGAAGGTCAGTAGCGTAACCGAACATTTCGGACAGCGGGACTTCGGCGGTGATGGTGGTCATGCCGAGTTCTTCGCTCGTACCAGTGATGGTACCACGACGCTGAGAAACGTTACCAACAACAGAACCCTGGAATTCGGTCGGAGTCTGGATTTCGACCTTCATGATCGGTTCGAGGATCTGAGCGCCAGCCTTTTCGAAAGCTTCGCGGAAGGCCATACGGGCAGCAACCTGGAACGCCATATCAGAAGAGTCAACCGGGTGGTATGCACCATCCTGGACTTCCATTTCAATACCCACAACCGGGAAGCCGATCAAGGAACCCGCTTCCATGCAGCTCTGGAAACCCTTGTCGCAAGACGGAATGTATTCCTTCGGAATACGGCCACCCACGACGGAGTTCACGAAGTTGTAAACCTTTTCCTGGTCGCCTTCGACAGCCATCGGACGCATTTCGCCGACAACCTTAGCGTACTGACCAGAACCACCGGTCTGCTTCTTGTGAGTGTAGTCGAACTTGGAAGCGCGAGTGATGGTTTCGCGGTAAGCCACCTGCGGAGCACCAGTGGTCACGTCGCACTTGTATTCGCGGCGCATACGTTCGATGTAAACGTCGAGGTGAAGTTCGCCCATACCCTTGATGATGGTCTGGCCGGATTCCTTGTCGACTTCCACCTGGAACGTCGGGTCTTCCTTGGTGAAGCGGTTCAGAGCCTTGGACATGTTGTCCAGGTCGTCACGGTTCTTGGCTTCGATCACGAGTTCAATCACCGGATTCGGCACGTGCATAGAAGTCATGTTGTAGTGGTTCTTGCCATCGGTAAAGGTCGTACCGGAGGCGCAGTCGATACCGAACAG